>CAVRHG010000022.1:0-59849 GCA_963720845.1 uncultured Actinomycetota bacterium
TCACTGGTGGACCCTTCTTGTGGGCACCGGCAAGGTGCTTGTTGTTGGGACTCGGCGAGAGCCGGGGTGACGGCCCGTGGTGGTCGCCCGTTGAGGGCCCTCATGACACCGCCGCCCCCGGTTCTTGCGGGGCCGCGGACCGGCGACAGAGGGACGCGCCGTAGAGCGCCAGTCAGTGACCGCCCGGTGACCGGCTTCCTCGCCGGGTCGTCGCTGCCACCGTGGGGAGACCTGATGTTCCTGCCCGAATCTCCGTTCTACGTCGGGATCGACTGGGCCGCCGAGAGCCACGCGGTGTGCGTGCTCGACGCGGCCGGCAAGATCGCCGCCGAGTTCACGATCGCGCACACCGCCGCCGGGTTCGTCGCGCTGCTGGCCCGGCTGGGTCGCCTCGCCGGTGACCGCACCGACGTGCCGGTCGGGATCGAACGCCCCGACGGGCGCCTGGTCGATGCGCTGCTGCAGGCCGGTCACCCGGTGGTGCCGGTCAGCCCGAACGCGATCAAGACCTGGCGCGACGGGGAGGTGTTGTCCGGGGCCAAGTCCGACGCCGGGGACGCCGCGGTGATCGCGGAGTACCTGCGGTTGCGGGCACACCGGCTGCGACCGGCGACCCCGTTCTCGGTGCAGACCAAGGCGCTGCGCACGGTGGTCCGCACCCGCGATGACATCGTGGAGATGCGGGTGGCGGCGACCAACCAGCTCGCCGCGCTGCTGGATGCGCACTGGCCCGGCGCCAAAGCGATCTTCGCCGACCTCGAGTCGCCGATCGCGCTGGAGTTCCTGACCCGCTACCCCACCGCCGCGCAGGCCACGCACCTGGGCGAGAAACGGCTGCGCGCGTTCTGCGTCAAGCACGGCTACTGCGGGCGCCGCACCCCCGCGGAACTGCTCGCCCGGCTGCGCGCCGCCCCCGCCGGCACCCTCGACCCGACCCTCACCGACGCCGTCCGCGACGCCGTGCTGGCCCTGGTCACCGTGCTGCAGGCCCTCGGCGTCGCGCGCAAGAACCTGGACCGCTCGGTGATCGCCCACCTCGGGGAGCACCCGGACGAGAAGATCTTCACGTCGCTGCCACGGTCGGGTCAGATCAACGCCGCCCAGGTGCTCGCCGAGTGGGGCGACTCCCGGCAAGCCTACGACGGCCCCGACGCCATCGCCGCCCTCGCCGGAGCGAATCCGGTGACCACCCAGTCCGGCAAACACCGGGCTGTGCACTTCCGGTGGGCCTGCAACAAACGCTTCCGCAAAGCCATCACCACCTTCGCCGACAACAGCCGCCACACCAGCCCCTGGGCGGCGAAGGTCTACATCGACGCGGTCGCCCGCGGCCACGACCACCCGCACGCGGTGCGGGTGTTGGCCCGCGCCTGGATCCGGGTGATCTACCGCTGCTGGCTCGACGGGGTGCCCTACGACCCGGCCCGACACGGCAACGCCGCCCAGCTCGCCCAGCAACAGCCGGCCTGAGCAGCAACCCACCGCAACCGCAGCACCGCGGTGGCCGCCCCACGGCGGGCAGGGCTCTGCCCTGTCCGCGGCTTCGCCCTGCCCAGGCCCGGCAGGGCCCCGCGGGTCCAGGACCGGCGCAGCCGGCCCCGCAGGGGCGCGCAGCGTCCTTGACGCGTGGGGGGCCGGGCCGTACACGCGGCCACCGCGGACCCGACCACAGCAAACTCGACCAGCTGGGGTTGACACAGAGGGTGTCATGACCTGGGCGACCAGCCGGGCGAACGGCTTGATCCCGGTCTTGGGCTCCAGGCGGCCGATCACTCGGGCGTGGTGCACGTCGTTGGCGGCCAGATACTGCAGCGCACCCTTGCGCTGGTACTCGTGCTCGACCCGCATCATCCGCGCCTTCCCGGGCGGCAGGGTGGGGTGGCAGCGGCACCGGGCCTGGATCGAGGTCTTCTCATCCGCGCAGACCACGAACTCGTTCTCGCCCAGGGGTTCGCCGTCGAAGAACCCGGCGTAGAGGTCCAACGCTCGGGCCGCCTTCGCGGCGAAGTCGGGATCACGCGGGTAGATCCAGCTGCGATGCTGTCAGGGTTTGAGCGCGTCGCCGGCCAGCCAGCGGCGCACCGTGGACGCCGAGATCGACTCCACCACCCCGCGAGCCACGGCCTCCACCGCCAGGTCCGGGGCGCTCCAGCGCGACAGCGGCACCCCCGTCTCGGCAGGCAACTCACAGGCCAGCGCCTTGACCGTCACCACCGCCACAGGGGGAAAAGGCCCGCGGCCGACCGGTCCGCTGGCGATCCTTCAACCCATCCAAACCCTCCTCGAAGAACCGCTTGCGCCACTTGGACACCAGCTGCACCCCGACGTCGAGCCGGTCGGCGATCACCGTGTTCTCCACCCCGGCCGCAGCCAGCAGCACGATCTTCGCCCGCATCACCTGATGGTGCGGCGCGGTGTAGGCCCGGGCACGCTGCTTCAGCGCAGCCCGGTCTACGGCTGACAACTCGATCACGTACGGGGAGCGACGGGTCACCACAAGCGTCCGCAGGCACGACGAAACGGAGGCTCGGCGCTTCCCCTCGCCGAGACACAACGATCTTACGTCGATGTAATTCCGGCGTCGACCACTTAGGAACAGGGCGTGATCTTCTGGTCGGCCTCGGGGGTTTCGGCGGCAGGTGGGGACAGAGCCGGGCCCGAGCGTTCGGCAAGGGGGCCGCAATCGCCGGTGGGGGAGAAGGCCTGTGTCGCCGCTGCGCCGGTGGTGGCGGCCAGCCCGGCCAGCAGCACGAGTGCGCCGGTCGCGGCGGAGTGGCGGATCATCCAGCCCGGCCACCGCCGCCGCCGCAACGAGAGGGTGATCACTGCCGAAGAACCGACGAGCACGGCGAGCACGGCACGCAGCACGGTCAATGGTTCGTCGAGGCGACCGACGTCGTCGACCTCGCCGGGTGCGATGGCGGCGCGCCCGACGGCCCAGAGTCCCAGTGCGACGACGGCCAGTATGAGAGCAGTCCACCAGACGGCCGTCGTGTCGATCAGGGCGAGGAATGAGCCGAGGATGAACCAGGCCCCGGTCAGCCCGGCGAATACCACGCCGAACCAGACCGACCGGTGGAACTGGTCCTCCGCCTCAAGGACGTAAGCGAAGCCGGCAGACACCGCCAACGCCCCACTCGCGTGCCGCAGCGGCGAGTTCACGATCAGCGTCGCGGATCGAGCGTTCACTACCTCGCTGGCCATGCACGCTATCCTTTCCGGCCGGGGCACGTCCGCGTGCAGCGGTGCGTCGTCCTGCGGATTGGCCGGCCACGCTAGGCTCGACCCAGCTCGATGTCGAGAGAAGGCCGTCGAGGTCACCGTCTGCATGTGGTCGCGTTCGTCCGCCCGACCCACGGCCGGGTCTGACCCTGCGGTGGTTCAGCGAGTGCTGGGCGGTGCCCGTTGATCCGCCCGGGGTGTTTCCCGCGAGAAGATCACCATCGAGACCACGCGTGCGTACGGCGCTGCGGCCCAGCGAGGCGGGCGGTCGGTAGGTCGTCCGGATCGGAGCATCGGCCGTTGTGTGTCTGTATAGCTCCATCTCTAGACGGAGGTGTGGACAACCGGGGTGTTGTCCACAGGGTTGTGCACAGCCGCCGCCGCGGCCACTGCCCGAGGTGGCCGGCGTGTGCCACGGTCAGCGAGGTGGAGAGGCTGAGCGGCCGAGGCGAGGGGGAGCCGGTGGGAGATGTGGGGGAGGCCCGGCTACGGGTCCACGTCGACGGCGGCACATCCATCGCGCGCTGGCCCACGAGTCCAGCGGGCCCGACTCGGAGCACCCGGCCGAGGCGCTCGCGCGGGTGCTGACGGCGTGGCAGGCCAACCGGCTCGGCGACTACGCCCACATCTGGCGGGCCACCGATCCGCGCGAGGTCGAGCACCACGATGCTGTGCTCCTGGTCCGACGCCCCGATCGACGGGTGCACCTGGTCGGCGCCGGCGGGCTCGGTGAGCACCTGCGTCAGCTGCTGCGCGGCGGCGTCGAGGGATGGCGGCTGCACGAACTGCCGGTCACCCGGACACCGCTCAACGACGCTGAACCGCTGCTCGGGCCCCGCGTGTACGCCATGCTCGCCCGGTACGGGTTCACCACGGTCGAACGAAGCCACCCGCCTGCGGATGGAGGCGGAGTCGGAGGCCGACGCCGTGCGGAGCCGGGGGCGCGGATCGACGCCGAGCGGATGAGCGACGAGGCGCGGCTGGACGTCGACCGCCTCGACGACGTGCGCACCCGCACCCAGTCCGAGATCCGACGGATGGCCAAGGTCCTGCTGGCGTCGGTCGGTTCGGACGACACCGCCGATGGAGATCGGCCGACGGGGGAGCCGATCGGGTAAGGCGGCTACACGGTTCTCGAACCGACCCCCCGGAGCAATTGCGAGACACACCATGCGAGGAGCCGTCCTCCACGCCCCCGGCGAAGTGCGGGTCGAGGAGCGTGCTGACCCGGCGATCGTCGAGCCGAAGCCGGCGCCCGGTTCGAGCAAGGGGCTGAACCACCCGGACCAGCCGGGCTAGCGGCCGCCGCGGGAACACCGGCCTGATCGTCGGGCATCGGCGTCCAGAACGTGTCCACCAACAACATCATCTGTGGATGGTCGGGGCACCCGCTCGACGGTGGCCCGGGAGTGGCTCTGGAGGCGGAATCTCCTCCATTCGATGAATCCGGGCCCACCGGTGGAGTCACGTTCGCATGGAGTCTCCCCATGAGAACCAGGCCCGGCCGGCGGAGCGATCCGACGTGCAGCTGGCGCCGCCCGGTGCTGCTCGCGCACTGCTACAGCATGGTCCGGCTCGCTGCCCGATGCCGAGGACGCCGTGCAGGAAGCCCTGGTGCGGGCGTGGCGGCACCTCGGTTCCTTCCGCGGTGACGCCGGCCTGGGGCTGCTGCGCGACGTGCTCGGCTACTCCGCGCGCGAGACCGCCGAGATGCTGAACATCACCCCGACCGCGGCGCACTCGGCCCTGCAGCACGCCCGCTCGTCAGTGACGATCCGGGTGACCGGGACGTCGCAGCAGAGGTCGCTGCGCGCTCTTTGGCGACGCCGCCCTGCGGGAAATCGTCGACCGGTACGTCCGCGCGCTGGAGAGCGGCGACGTGCGGCAGGTCCTCGCGCCGGGCGGACGCGCGCCGTGCCCGTCCCCGCGGACGTGCTCAGCGCCGCAGCCCGGCGTGGAGCGAGGTCATTCGGCCCGGGAGGAGGGGACGACATCGCCTCGTCCGTTGATCGCCAGGCGGGGATCGTCGGAACCGCCACGACAGGAGGCGCCATCATGATGGGCACCGCAGTGATGAGCTGGTTCTGGATCTGGCCGACGCTCGTCGTCGTCGGGCTCGCGCTGCTCGGCTATCTCGCGTACCGGTTGATGCGGAACCCGGGTGGCGCGGCGTCCGGGACCGGATCGGCACGCCGGATCCTCGATGAACGCTTGGCGCGCGGCGAGATCGACGAGGACGACTACAAGGGCCGGACCAAACTTCTGTGAAGCCCGCCCCGATCAGCCGTCGACGCGCCCTGGTCCTCGGAGGCCTGGGCGCGATCGGGCTGGTCACCGATGTCACGGGATGGATCGCCACCGCCACCGCGGACCCTGCCGCCGGGGCCTTCCCGCCCGACACCACCGGCGCCGAGCTGCTCCAGCTGCCGGTGCTCGACAGCCGCGACGGCCGGCTGGCGGTCGAGCTGACCGCAGCGTCCGGCGTCCGGCTGGCCGGTCGCGACACCTCCGCGCTCGGCTTCAACGGAGGCTCCCCGGGCCCGACTCTGCGCGTCCGCCCCGGCGACGAGCTCGCCGTCCGCCTGACCAATCGGCTCGACCAACCGACCAACCTGCACACCCACGGCCTTCGCGTCTCCCCGCAGGGCACCAGCGACAACCCCTTCGTGCGGATCGAACCGGGAGCGTCGTTCGACTACCTCTTCCGCATCCCCGCCGACCATCCGGCCGGCACCCACTGGTACCACCCGCACCACCACGGCTTGGTCGCCGACCAGTTGTTCGGCGGACTGGCCGGCGGGCTGATCGTCGACCGCGGCACCGACATCCCCAGCACAGCGGACTGGTTGATGCTGGTCACCGACATCACCCTCGACGCAGGCGGCGCCGTCGTCGCGCCGAGCGCCGCCGACCGATCGATGGGCCGCGAGGGCCGGCTGCTGCTGGTCAATGGGCAGCACCAGCCCACCGTCACCGCCGCGCCCGGCGCCAGCGAGCGCTGGCGGATCGTCAACGCCTGCACGTCCCGGGTCCTGTCGTTGCGCCTCGACGGCCACCAGCTGATTCAGATCGCCCAGGACGGCTCCTTCCTCAGCCGGCCGACCAGCCGGGACACGCTCATCCTGGCCCCGGGCAACCGCGCCGACGTCGTCGTCCGGCCCGCGGCGCCGGGCCGGTTCGCGCTTGTCGCCGACTCCTACGACCGCGGCTCCATGATGGGAAGCGCTCCCGGCGGCACCGGACCGACCACCCTCGCGACGCTGGTCGCCTCCGGCACCCCCCGCGCCGCGACGCCACTACCGGCCATCCTTCCGGCCGAGACCATCGTCGCCGGGCCCGTCTCCCGGACACGGCAGACGGACTTCCGGATGGGCATGGCCGGTGGGATGGGCGGTGGGATGGGCGGCGGCGGGATGACCGTGTCGATCGACGGACGCACCTTCGACCCGGTCCGCGACGACCAGACCGTCGCCTTCGGCAGCACCGCGACGACCAGACCGTCGCCTTCGGCAGCACCGAGGAGTGGGTCGTCACCAACAGCAGCCCGCTCGCCCACCCGTTCCACCTCCACGTGTGGCCGTTCACCGTGGTCGCCGCCAGCGATGGCCGCGCCACCACGGGAACGCCGCAGGACGTCGTGCTCGTCCCGCCCCGAGGCTCAGTGCGGCTACGAATCCCGTTCACCACGTTCAGCGGACGCAGCGTCTACCACTGCCACATCCTCGACCACGAGGACGCCGGGATGATGGCCACCGTCTCCGTCACCTGACCCAGCGGGCCGGCGCACGGCTAACGGGGGTAGTACGGAGCGGACGAGCGACCTGTAAGCACAGGGAGATGGCTTGATGGACGCGATCGAGGTCGGTCAGGCCCTCTCACCAACTACGTCGGGTCCTGCGTCGGTGGGCAGATTCTCAGCACCCGCGCCATGGCCGCGTTGCTCGATCGTACGATCCGCGCCCGGCAGCGCAGCCTCGTCGCCGAGACCGAACGGAGTCTCGCCCTGACGATGCACTTCCCGACCGACTGGGATCCGTACTTCACACCAACGATGACCGTGCTCGACGTCTACCACTTCGGCACGCAGCACTTTGATCACCACCGGCGCCAGCTGACCTTCTGACCACGGTGCACGACCGCCTCATCGGTGACGACCGGTCATCGCGCGCTCTGGCCGGCAGGGGCGTCTTCGGTCAGCTCGGCGAGGAGGATACGGACCCGCCGGTCGATCTCGTCACGGATCGGGCGGACCGCCTCGACGCCCTTTCCGGCGGGGTCGGCGAGCTGCCAGTCGAGGTAGCGCTTCCCGGGAAAGACCGGGCACGCGTCGCCGCAGCCCATGGTGATGACGACGGCGGACGCGTCGACGGCGTCGGTGGTGAGCAGCTTCGGTTGCTGCCCGGACAAGTCGATCCCGACCTCGGCCATCGCGTCCCGAACGGCGGGATTGATGGTGTCGGCCGGCGCCGAGCCGGCCGAGCGCACCTCGACCGCCCCCTTGGCGTACTGGTGGAGGAACGCCGCAGCCATCTGCGAGCGACCGGCGTTGTGCACACAGACGAACAGCACCTGCGGGATCGGTTTCATCGGATGTTCCTTCCGGTGTGGACGGTGTCGTATCGTCGATCGGCGCGGCGCACTGCCGGGGCCACCCGGGCGATGCGGTCGGTGAGGTCGGTGACGACCCGGTCGAACGCGCGGTCCTCGCCGGTGCGGGCGGGATCGGGGATGGACCAGTGAAGCCGTCCCGCGTCGATCTCGGCCGCCGCGGCACTGGCGGCGGCCAGATCCTCGTGTGCGGCGTCGCACACCGTGATCACCATGTCGTCCGCGCTGAGAACGTCGTCGACATGCCGTGGCGGAGCCGGGGCGAGCGGAACCCGGTGCCGTTGCGCGGCCGCGACCGCCCCGGGATGGACCGCTGCCGCTGGATGCGTGCCTGCCGAGGTCGCCGGCACCGGACTCGTGTCGTTCCACAATGCGGCCGCGAGCTGCGAACGCGCGGAATTGTGCGTGCAGACGAAGACCACTCGGACCGCGTCCTGCACCTTCGTCGGACGCAACGCATCGAATGCGCCGGGCACCAACGCCAGGTAGGTCCGCCGGCGGTCGGCCTCCGAGCGATGCCGAGACAGCACCCCGACCTTCTCCAGCACCCGCACGTGGTGGGCCAGCAGGTTCGACGGCATCGCGAGCAGGCGCTGCAACTCCGTCGGCGACGCCTCCCCGAGCAGCAACGCATCGACGATCGCCAGCCGACCCGGCTCCCCGAGCGCGGCGTGCACGGACGCCCGCCGCGCCAGCTCACTCTGCTCAACGTTCATTGAGGATAAGTTTGGCTGAGTGAGGTTGCCTCAGTCAACGTTGAGCTTCTTGGTTCGGTCCGGGTGCCGGCGAGACGCATCCGCAGCCGCTGGCGACCTTGACCTCGGTGACTGTCGCACCGGTGTCGACGGCATGTTCCTGGGGTGTGCAGCAGTCGTGGACGCCGCAGCAACTGTCGTCAGCCGGCTTGCGCGCCCGGATGATCGCGGAATGCATGCCGCCGGCGACCTGGTGGGTCGGCGTGATGGTGATGTCGACGAAGCCGACGGCGGCGAGCCCGTCGCGGTACTCGCTCATGCTCAGTGCGCCGGCGATGCAGCCCACAAAGGTTCCACGCTCGGCGCGCTGGGCGGGGTCGAGGTGGTCCTCGGCGACGACGTCGGACACACCGAACCGGCCACCCGGGCGCAGCAGACGGTGCGCCTCCGCGAGCACGGCGGGCTTGTCGGTCGACAGGTTGATCACGCAGTTGGAGATGACGACATCGACCGACGCGTCGGGGAGCGGCACCGCCTCGATGGTTCCCCTGACGAACTCGATGTTGGTCGCGCCGGCTTTCTCGGCGTTCGTGCGAGCAAGCGCGAGCATCTCGTCGGTCATGTCCACCCCGTACGCCTTGCCCGTCGGCCCGACCCGGCGGGCGGACAGCAGCACGTCGATGCCGCCTCCGGAGCCGAGGTCGAGCACGGCCTCACCCTCGTGCAGATCGGCGACGGCGAGTGGATTGCCGCAGCCCAAGCTCGCAGCCACCGCCTCGGCCGGCAACGCCGCACGATCGTCACCGCCGTACAGCTGGGCGCCGAACCCGTCGCCGACCTCGACGTCCTGCACCGCTCCCTCCGGGCTCACACCACAACAACGGGCCGCGCTGCCCGTGACGACGGCAGTCGCTGCGGCGGCGTAACGGTCCCGAACCTGGGCGCGTACCTCGTCAGCGTGATCCGTCATAGCGGTCTCCCTCACGGGTTGTTTCGATGTCTGTCGAGACATAGCTTGCGCCCTGGTTCGAAGAGCGTCAAGATAGATGAGTGTCGAGACGCAATGCGGCCCCCGTGAACGTTGACGCGATTGCGTGCTGCGCGCCCGTGACCGGACGGGCACTCTCGGCAGCCGAAGCCGACGCACTGGCCCGCGTGTTCAAGGCCCTCGCCGACCCCGTGCGGTTGCGCCTGCTCAGCATGATCACCAATGCCGAAGGTGGCGAGGCGTGTGTCTGCGACCTCACCGTCGGCTTCCAGCTCACCGGGCCGACGATCTCGCACCACCTCAAGGTGCTCCGCGAAACCGGCCTGATCGAGGGTGACCGCCGCGGGACGTGGATCTACTACAGGGCCGTCCCGAGCGCGATGGAAGCGGCCTCCGAGGCCCTGGCGCCCGGCCCAATCTCGGCCTAGCGAAAGTCCACCGACAAACATTCGCCACGACGTGCTGGCCGAAGGCCGGTGCTGGCGCACCCGTTGGCTCAGTGCTCGGTCAGCCTCGCCATCGCCTCGTTGTAGCGCGCGCCGGCCACTCCGGTGGCTGCTTTGTCGAGTTCGGTGAGGTCTGCGCCGGACAGCTGAAGCCGGGTCGCCCCGATGTTCTCGTCCAGGCGTTGCAGGCGACGCGTGCCGGGGATCGGCACGAGTGACGGACGCTGGGCGAGTAGCCAGGCAAGGGCGATCTGTGCCGGTGTCGCGTCGTGCGCCTGCGCGACCTTCCCGACCAGGTCGAGGAGTGCCTGGTTGGCGGCCCGGTTCTCCACGGTGAAGCGGGGGATCCTGGCACGCATGTCCCCGGGGGTGAACTCGGCGGTGGCGCTGACGGTGCCCGTGAGGAAGCCCCTGCCGAGAGGGCTGAAGGGAACCAGGCCGATGCCGAGTTCGTCGAGCGTCGGGATGATCTCGGCCTCGATGTCGCGGGTCCACAGCGAGTACTCGCTCTGCAGTGCTGTCACCGGCGTTACGGCATGTGCGCGGCGGATCGTCGCGGGGCCGGCCTCGGACAGCCCGAAGTGGGCGACCTTGCCGGCTGACACGAGTTCGGCGACGGTCCCGGCGACGTCCTCGATGGGCACGGCGGGGTCGACGCGGTGCTGGTAGAACAGGTCGATCCGGTCCGTTCGCAGTCGCCGCAGTGACGCGTCGGCCACCCGGCGGATCTGGTCGGGCCGGCTGTCGAGGCCGGAAGGGCCGCCGTCGCGGATGTTCCAGCCGAACTTGGTGGCGATGACGACCTGGTCGCGCAGCGGCTGGAGTGCCTCGCCGACGAGCTCCTCGTTGACGTACGGGCCGTAGACCTCGGCGGTGTCGAAGAAGGTGATGCCGCGCTCGACGGCGCCCCGCAGGACGGCCACCATCTCGTCCCGGTCGCCGGGATTCGGACCGTAGCTCTGGCTCATACCCATGCACCCGAGACCGAGTGCCGAGACCTGCAGTCCGTGGCCGAGGGTCCGGAACTCCATGATGCCCTCCATCCGGTTGTCCACGACCTCCACGCTACGGCGACATGGTCATCGCAGGGGGGCTCTGGGCGAATCCGGATCGGCACCGTCGGCGCGCCGGGAGCGTGCCGCGAGTACGGCGGCGCGTCCGGCCAGTCCGACAGCGAACAGGGCCGTACCGGCCAGCACGGACTGCCGCGGCAGCGTCACGACGAGGGTGAGGGAACCCGCTGCGCCGAGCACGCCCCGCCAGCGGGGCCACCGCTGCTGCCCGGCGGGCTGGGTGAACGCCGCGGCGTTGGCGATGACGTAGTAGATCAGCACCCCGAACGACGAGAAACCGATCACGCCGCGCAGGTCCACGGTGGCCACCAGGATGCTGACCACGACCGCGAGGGCGATTTCGGCACGGTGCGGAACCCGGTAGCGGGGGTGCACGGCGGCCAACCAGCGGGGCAGGTCCCGGTGACGGGCCATGGCCAGGCCGGTGCGGCCGACACCAGCGATCAACGCCAGCAACGCGCCGAGCGCGGCCAGCGCCGCGCCGACCCGAACGACCGGGGCGAGCCCGCCCGCGCCGGCCGCCTGCACCGCGGTCGTCAGGGGAGCGGTGGCGGCGGCGAGCCGATCCGGACCGGCAGCCAGCAGCGCCGCGACCCCCACCACCAGGTAGATCGCCACCGTCACCGACAAGGCGATCGGGATGGCCCGGGGGATGGTGCGCTGCGGATCGCGGACCTCCTCGCCCATGGTCGCGATCCGGGCATAGCCGGCGAACGCGAAGAACAGCAGGCCGGCCGACTGGAGGATGCCGTAGGGACCGCCGGTGCCCAGGGCCTGCCAGCCGCCCAGGTTCGCCGGGTCGGCGCGGCCGCCCACGGCGATCCCGACCACCACCACGGCCAATGCGGTGAGGCTGGTGGCGGCCAGCACGCGGGTCAGCAGAACGGTCTTGGTCACGCCGCGGTAGTTGAGCGAGGCCAGGGCCAGCACGGCGGCCACCGCCACCGCCCGCTGCACCCACGACGGGCCGGGTACGGCGTAGGTGGCGAACGTGAGCGCCATCGCCGCGCACGAGGCGGTCTTCCCGACCACGAATCCCCACCCCGCGGCGAATCCCCACCAGTGCCCGAGCCGTTCCCGACCGTAGATGTACGTGCCGCCGGACGTCGGGTACGCGGCGGCCAGTTGGGCCGACGCCATGGCGTTGCAGTAGGCGATCACCGCCGCGATGCCCAGCCCGACCAGCAGACCGGTGCCCGCCGCGCGGGCGGCGGGAGCGAACGTGGCGAACACGCCGGCTCCGATCATCGAGCCGAGCCCGATGACGACGGCGTCACCGACACCCAGTCGCCGGGCCAGCGCGACGGACCCGTTCGCGTCGGAGGAGGCGCCGGACCGGGACCCGCCGGCCGGGGATGCGCCGGGGCGTCGGCCCGGTCGAGGAGCAGGCACGACCACCACCCCTAGTCCATCAAGCTGGTTTGATATATCTTCGGGCGCATGGTGGGGCCGGGTCAAGCCATCCCGTCATTCGTGCGGCTGGCCGGCCATCCGGTGCGATGGCACCTGCTGGCGGAGCTGACCGCAGGCGACTACCGGGTGCGCGAGCTGACCGCGCTGGTCGGCCGTCCGCAGAACCTGGTCTCCTACCACCTGCGGCAACTGCGCAGTGGTGGGCTGGTCACTGCCCGGCGCAGCAGCTTCGATGCCCGTGACACCTACTACCACCTGGATCTGGACCGCTGTGCGCGCGCGCTGATCACCACCGGGACGGCGCTGCACCCTGCGCTCTCCCTGCAGCAGCCACCACCGCCGATGCCCGGCGGAGGGCCGTATCGCCCTCGGGTGCTGTTCGCGTGCACCGGCAACAGCACGCGATCGCCGATCGCCGAAGCGCTCCTGCGGCATCGCGCCTGCGGCCACGTCGACGTCCTCAGTGCCGGCAGCCGGCCCAAACCGCGCATCCATCCCCATGCCGTCCGGGTACTGCGCGACAGGTTCGGCATCGACATCGCCGGCCAGGTCCCGCGCCACCTGGACACCGTGGTCGACCAGCCGTTCGATCGTGTGATCACTCTGTGCGACAAGGTCCGCGAGGTCTGCCCCGACTTCGGCGACCATCCCCGGTTCGTCCACTGGAGCATTCCCGACCCGGCCGCCACGGGTGAGGCCGACGACGACAGCTATCCGGCCTTCATCCGCATCGCCGCGCAGATCGACACCCGCGTCCGGCACCTGCTGACCGTGCTCGCAGCCACGCGCCGTTCATGGCCGGTACTGCGACCTTCACCGCCTGGCTGCTGATCACCGCCTTCCTGCGCCCGTCACGGCGGCAGCTCAAGCGGGCCTTCCGCTCGGCGCCGTCGCAGATGTGGGAACGCTGCTGGTCGCCCCGCTGATCTTCGGGCTCGCGGCGGTGTTCAACTATGCGGGCATGGGGAACACCCTGGCCGCCGCCTTCGCCACCCTCGGGCCCGCGTTGGTCCTCCTCGCCCCGGTCCTCGGGTGGATCGCCGTCGCGCTGTCCGGCAGCGCCACGTCATCGAACACCCTGTTCGGCGCGTTCCAGCTGTCGGTGGGCAGGCTGCTCGGAGTGCCCGACGTGCTGTTCCCCGCGCTCAACTGCGTGGGCGCGGCCTTCGGCAAGCCCATCTCGCCGCAGACCGCCAGCGTGGGCGTCTCCACCACCACCCAGGTGCGCCGCGATGGCAACATCATCCGCTACAACCTCGCCTGGACCTCCGCGCTGCTCGGCTACGTCCTGCTCGTCGCGGTGCTGTTCGCCCTGTTCCTGCCGCACGTCATGGGTAGGTGACCACACCGCCTCGCTGACCAGAACGTCGCGCCCCACCGTGGGATGATCAGGGGGCCGAACGGGATCGGGAGGGGGACGGGTCGTGGCACGTCGCCGCAAACGCCGCCTGGGCCTGTTCGACCTGATCATGGTGCTGATCGTGGTGGCCGTCGTCTGGCTCTTCCTCGGTCAGGCGGGGATCGTGCCGCCGCTGCCCATCGGTCCGCCCTGACGCATCTCCGCGGGTGACGTGACCGTCGCGATGTTTCACGTGAAACACGGTCACCGGCGGCGGGTGCGGCGGATCTGCGGGGAGTCGAGTTGCTCGCCCAGCAGCAGGCGGCACGACTGGACCGCCTGCCAGCGGACGGCCCGGTCGAGATCGGCCAGGTGCCGGGCGAGCTCGTCCAAGATCAGCGCGAGGCTGAACGCGACGTGCTGGCGCTGCAGGCCGGCGTAGCCCGACCGGATCGCGTCGCTGCGCAACCGGGCTGCCGCCCGCTCGATGATGTCCCGGTCTGCGCGCAGTGCGGCCGTGCGTCGCTCGTTCTGGTTCACCCGTTCCCCTCGGCCGTGCCAACGGTCCGAGGGGAAGCCGGACGGCTCCAGCATGCCGTGCGCCGTGGAGCGGCGCCAGGGTGAGGCCTGACGTAGCCGCGGCGGCACCGCGAGTAACGTTGCGGTCTCGGATCGGTGTCGGTCGCGACACCGATCACGGCATCGAACTCCCCGGAGGACCCGTGATCCGTCTCGTCGCTCCCCTCACCGTCGCGTTCGGCGCGTTGACGCTGCTGACGGCGCTGGCCACGATGATGGTCGCGGTACCGCTCGCCATGGTGACGATGATCACCGGGTTCTGCTGGTGGGCGGAGCGCCCGCGGACGCCCCGGCGCAACGGGTTGTGTGGCGGGTGTCGGGCCGGGTGCGTCGAGTGTCGGGAGCGGATCGAGATCGCGGGCTGAGCCGGGCGGGTCAGACCTCGTCCGGCGATACGCCGTAGCCCTCCACGTTGAGGAGGCGTTGCTGCGCACGGTCGCCGAACATGCCGGCGCTGTCGAGCGCGGACAGGGCGGGGACCGCCGGCGCCTGCTGAGCCGCGGGCTTCCCCGACACCGGCAGCGCCACCGTGTCGAGTGCCGGGACCGCGTCGATCCCGGGTACCTGGTCCGTGCCCGGGATCCGCTGCGTGGTGGACGCCTGCCCCGCCTGCGCCGCGACACCCCCGGGTGACGAGGTGTCGGCCGGTGTCGACGTGCGCGCCGGCCCCGAGGTGTTCACGGTCGGGCCCTGGAACACGAACAGCATCGGCAGTGCCGGCATGCCCTGCGCGCTGGGCAGGTCGGCGACCGGCAGGGCTGCCGGCAGTGCCGCCGGCAGCGCTGCGAGCGCGGATGGCGCCTCGGGCGTCGGCGCCGCGGACCCGGCCGGCGCCGCCACGGCGTTCCCGGCGATTCCCGCGCCGAGCGCTGCGATGCCTGCGGCGGCGGCTGTGGTGCGGAGGGTGCGCCTCGCGAGGCTGCTCATCGGACTTCCTTCCGAGCGGTGGGGGAGCGGAGGGTCCCGCGCAGGTGGGGTGCCGACGCGGGTCCTGTGGATCAACGCAACGGGGAGCAGGGCGGAGATCTACTTCAGTCGGCCCAACGAGCGTGTCCACGGCCTGGTTGCCCTGGTTCACCCTGCTCGGGGACACCAGGGCGGGCATTACGCCGCGTCCGCCCGGACGCCCGGCCACGCGTGCTGGCACGATGGGTGACGTGACTGCACCGAATGCGAAGCCCACCGCGACGCTGCGGACGTCCGAGGGTGACATCAGGATCAACCTGTTCCCGGACCACGCCCCGAAGACGGTGGCGAACTTCGTCGGCCTCGCGACGGGTGAGAAGTCCTACACCCAGCCCAACGCCAGCGGCGGCGACTCCGGCCCGTTCTACGACGGCTCGGTCTTCCACCGGGTGATCAGCGGGTTCATGATCCAGGGTGGCGACCCGACGGGTACGGGCCGAGGCGGGCCCGGCTACCAGTTCGCCGACGAGTTCCACCCGGACCTGCGCTTCGACCGCCCCTACCTGCTCGCCATGGCGAACGCGGGGCCCGGCACGAACGGCTCACAGTTCTTCATCACCGTGGGGCCGACGCCGCACCTCAACCGTCGACACACGATCTTCGGTGAGGTCGCCGATGCCGAGTCGCGCGCCGTCGTCGACGCCATCGCCACCACGACGGTGGACCGTTCGGACCGGCCGTTGACCGAGGTCGTCATCCAGCGGGTCGAGTTCGCCGACTAACCCTGCCCGACCCGGAGTCCTCATGTCGTACCCCGCCGGACCACCGACCCCACCCCGGCCCGGTGACCCCACTCCGGGTGCCGCGCCCGCGGTCTGCGCGCGGCACCCGGACCGGGCGACGGGGCTGAGCTGCACCCGGTGCGGCCGCCCGGCCTGTCCGGAGTGCCTGCGCGAGGCGTCCGTCGGCTACCAGTGCGTCGACTGCGTCGGCGAGGGTCGGCGCGGTGAGCGTCGCGGCGTGACGATCGCGGGCGCCGAGCCCGGGGGACGCCCGTTCGTCACCCCGACGCTCGTCGGGCTCAACGTCGCGGTCTTCGCCTGGACCGTCGCCACCTCGGGCAGCATCTCCCGAAACGACCGGGCGCCGCTGTTCCAGGAGTGGGCGCTGGTACCGGCCGCCGTCGTGGACGGCGAGTGGTGGCGGCTGCTCACAGGCGGTTTCCTGCACTTCGGCCCGATCCATCTGCTGTTCAACATGATGGCGCTGTGGGTGATCGGCCGTGACATCGAACCGGCGCTCGGCCGGGGCCGGTTCCTGGCCGTCTACGTCGTCTCACTGCTCGGCGCCTCCACGGCCGTGATGGTGCTGTCGGTCCCGAACGCCCTCGTCGCGGGAGCGTCGGGGGCGGTGTTCGGCCTCATGGGTGCGCTCGCGGTGCTGCTGCGCCGGCTGCAGATCCCCTTGGGGCAGGTGGGCGGCCTGATCGCGATCAACCTCGTGATCACGTTCGTCCTGCCCGGGATCTCGGTCGCCGGCCACCTGGGCGGGCTGCTGACGGGGGCGATCGCCACCGCGGCACTCGTCTACGCCCCGGCCGACCGGCGCTTTCCGGTGCAGACCGCCGCGCTCGCCGGCCTCACGCTGCTGCTGCTCGCCTCGCTCGCGCTGCGCATGGCGGTCATGGCCTAGCCGGCCGGGCGGCACACACCGCCTCGGCGACGTCCTCCGGATCGTCGCCGAGGTCCAGCCTGCCGAACACCAGCATCCGCTCGGTGCCGTCCGCGTCGACGACGTCCATCTCCAGCATCACCGAGTCGCGGCCCCAGCGACGCACGGCCTGCGCTCGTACGGCGCCGACCTGGGACCAGGGGAGATGGCGCCGGCCGGCCAGGCCGCCGACGGTCACTCCGTCGGCGTCGGCCACCAGCCGCGGCCGGGCGCGCGTGCCGTACAGCGCCGCGAGCGCCAACCCCACGGTGGCGACGGCGGCCAGGAGCAGGCCGGGACCGTCGCCCGTTCCGACCAGCAGAATGCACCACACGGCAGCCGCTGCGGCCCCCGCCCAGGCCAGTCCGACGAGCTCGGCGGGCGGGCTCCACGCGCCTCCGGGCACGGGAGCGGGGATGTCATTCACCGAGCGCGACCAACTGTCCACAGATGTTGTCCACACTGGGGATGATCTGGCCCCCGTCGGGTGGACCGCTCAACGCCACCGCATGGTCATCAGCAGACCGACGACGATCAGCGCGAACCCGATGACGAAGTTCCACGAGCCGATCGCGATCATGAAGCCGATCTTGTCGCCGGCCAGGTAGTTCACCACCAGCCACGCCAGGCCCAGCAGCATCAGGCCGAGCATCACCGCGACGTACACCGGATGGGTGGGGCCGGCGACCTTCACCGGCGTCCGGGCGTTCGGCGGCGGCGTGTACGCGGTCTTGCGGCGGACCTTGGACTTGGGCATGGTGCAACCTCGCGTGACGGATGGCCCGGTCCCGCCCGGGCGTCGGGTCAACGATACTCAACCGGGGCAGCGAGGTCGGGTCGTCCTCACCTGCGGCGCCGGAACGCGGCCCGTGCATACCCCCCGCTGCTCGTGCACCCCGCCGGCCATATGCACCACCGGGCTGCGGTGTGCACGGGCGGTTGCGGTGTGCACGGGCGCTGCGGTGTGCACGGCGGTGGGCGGGTCAGGCGCGGGCGCTGACCTCTGCGGTCTCCGCCGTGAGCGCCGCGACAAGCGGCTCGGCCACCGGATGTCCGGCTGTGGCCATCCAGTTGGCGAGCATCCGGTGGCCGCCCTCGGTGAGCACGGACTCGGGGTGGAACTGCACGCCCTCGACGGGTAGCTCGCGGTGTCGCACCGCCATCACGACGCCGCTCTCGGTGCGGCCGGTGACCTCCAGCGCGTCCGGCACGGTGTCGGGGCGGATCGACAGCGAGTGGTAGCGGGTGGCCACGAACGGGTCGGGCAGGCCGGCGAGCACCCCGACGCCGTCGTGGTGCACCAGTGAGGTCTTGCCGTGCAGCAGCTCGGGTGCCCGCTCGACGACCCCGCCCCAGGCCACGCCGATCGCCTGGTGACCCAGGCAGACCCCCAGCAGCGGCAGCGTCCGTCGCGCGGCGGAACGGATCACGTCGATGCTCGCGCCCGCCCGCTCCGGGGTGCCCGGACCGGGGCTGACCAGCACGGCGTCGACGTCGTCGAGCTCGTCGAGATCGATCTGGTCGTTGCGCCGGACCGTGGTGTCCGCGCCGAGCTGGGCGAGGTACTGGACGAGGTTGTAGACGAAGCTGTCGTAGTTGTCGACGACGAGGACGCGCACCTGATCGAGACTAGTCGTCGCTCGACACCGGCTCGCGTCAGTTGCCGCCGCTCCCGCTCGTCTCCGACGAGCCGGAGCCGCCACTGCCGGACAGCTGCCCGACGGTGAGGGTGACCTGGTCGTCAGTCGCAGTGCTCTTGCCCGGCGACGGCGACTGGTCGAGCACCCGGCCGTTCTCGCTCGCGCGGTCCGTGCTCTCGAGCTGCACCTGAATGTTGGAGAAGCCCTGTCCGGCCAGCGTCGCCTGCGCCTGGTCGACCCGGCGACCCCGGACGTCCGGCATGTCGGTCTTGCTGTTGTCACCGTTGAACACCCGCAGGGTGACCGTGCTCTTCTGCGGTGCCTGGGTGCCCGCGGCCGGGTCCGTGCTCGCGACCTCGCCGTCGTTGCCCCCGTCGACGCTCGTGCTCTTCACCGTGAAGCCGGCGTCTTGGAGCTCCTTGCGCGCGTCGTCGGCGTCCTGACCGACGACGTTCGGCACCGCGACCGTGGTCTGCTGCTTGCCGATGACGACGGCGACCGCGGTCCCCGCGGCCACGTTCTCCCCGGCGGCGGGCGTGGAGGAGAGGATCTTGCCAACCTGGGTCGCGTCGGAGGTGTTCTGCTCGGTCTGCGCGCCGAGGAGGAGGCCGCGCTCAGTGAGCAGGGGGCCGGCCTCCGCGACCGTCTTGCCGTTCAGCGGCGGGACGGCGGCCTGATCCGGGCCGTTGCCGACCTGCAGCGTCACGGTGGTGCGTTCCGCGACCTCCGTGTTCGCGGGCGGGTCCGTGCCGACCACCCGGCCCTTGTCGTCGACGCTCGAGGTCACCGGCTGGATCGTGGCCAGCAGGTTCGCCGACTGCAGGGCGGCGCGGGCGGCCTCCGGCTGCTGGCCGGAGACGTTCGGCACCTGGACCTGCTTCACCGTCGGCGATCCGCCGAAGATCAGGAAACCGGTCAGCGCGATGAGCCCGACCACGACGGCGGCGGCGATGCCGATGGCGATCCGGCGCCCCCGACGGCGGTCCGGCTCGTCGTCGTAGTCGCCGTACGCGGCGGGTTGGGGCGGGGGCGCAGGTGCATAGCGGGTGGCGCCTGCGCCGTTGATCCGCCGGGTCTGCCCCGTCGCGCGGGGGTTGTTCAGCAGCGCGGTGCGCTCGTCCTCGCTCATCACGATCGGCGCGAGCGGCTGCTGCCCGGAGCGCACGCGCACGAGGTCCGCACGCATCTCGGCGGCGGACTGGTAGCGGTTGGCCGGGTTCTTGCTCAGCGCCTTGAGCACGATCGCGTCGAGCGCGGGCGTGACCTGCGGGTTGACCTCGGACGGGGACCGCGGGTCCTCCCGCACGTGCTGGTAGGCCACCGCGACCGGGGTATCGCCGGTGAACGGCGGCTCGCCGGTGAGCAGCTCGAACAGCACGCAACCCGCGGCGTAGACGTCACTGCGGGCGTCCACGGCCTCGCCGCGGGCCTGCTCGGGCGACAGGTACTGCGCGGTGCCGATCACCGCGGCGGTCTGGGTGACGTTCTGCCCCTCGCCGAGCGCGCGGGCGATGCCGAAGTCCATCACCTTCACCGCACCGGCGCGGTTGATCATGATGTTCGCCGGCTTCACGTCGCGGTGGATGATGTTGTGCTTGTGGCTGAAGTCCAGCGCGGCGCACACGTCGGCCATCACCTCGATGACCCGCTGCTGGCTCATCGGCCCCTGCGTCTTGACGATCTCACGCAGGGTGTGGCCGTCGACGTACTCCATCACGATGTAGGGCAGTGGCCCGAACTCGCTCTGGACCTCGCCGGTGTCGTAGACCGCGACGATCGCGGGGTGGTTGAGCGCGGCGGCGTTCTGGGCCTCGCGGCGGAACCGCAGTTGGAACTGCGGGTCCCGGGCGAGGTCCGCGCGCAGCACCTTCACCGCCACGTCCCGGCCGAGGCGCTTGTCCATCCCGCGGTGCACCTCGGACATGCCGCCGTAGCCGAGCGTGTCGCCCAGCTCGTAGCGGTCGGAGAGCAGACGCGGGGTGGTCATCGGTGCCGATTCCTGACGGTGTCGGGGAGTGCCGACGCCAAACTACCGGCGAACCGGTTGACTGCTACCGCCGACGCCGCCGCGGCGCCGGTGAGGTCGCTCAGACCACCCCGCAGCAGGAACACCCCGAGTGCCACCGCGGCCAGCGTGAGCAGCACGAACAGCACCAGGAGCAGCCCACGTCCCGGCCCGCGGGCCGGCGGGATGCG
The DNA here is from genome assembly GCA_963720845.1 of uncultured Actinomycetota bacterium. Lineage (GTDB taxonomy): Bacteria > Actinomycetota > Actinomycetes > Mycobacteriales > Pseudonocardiaceae > Pseudonocardia. Next base: position 20,816 of record CAVRHG010000022.1, read on the forward strand.
CAGAGGTTCGGTGGGCGCGTGGTGGGCCACGACGGGTCGAGGGGTCAACGCGTCCGAGCGATGGGAGCCCGAGCGGCGGGAGCGGCGCGGCGTCGGTGGCACAGCGACGGACCCGGACGGGACCGGCTCGGCTGCGCCCGACTCCTCGTCCGCCGGGGAATCGGGCGGGCGGGCCGGGGTCATCCCCGGCGAGGAGATCGGCGACATGCTCGGCGCCGGCACCGAGACCGACCCGGACGGGCTCTCCGGCGCGGAGCGGGGCGGGTACACCGTCTCACCGGTCTCGTCGATCGCCATGGACCGCGGGACCGAGCCCCCCTGCACGGGGATGCCCGGGATCGGCAGCGGTTCGCCGCGCCGGACCGCCGCGACCGCGGCCGCGAGCTCGCCGCCCGTGCCGTAGCGACGGGCCGGGTCCTTCACGAGGATCGCGTCGATGAGCGCACGCACGTGCTCGGGCACGGCGTCGGGCAGGGGCGGGGGTGGCTCGCGGACCTGCATCATCGCGACGGCCACCGCGCTCTCCGCGCGGAACGGCCGGTGGCCGGCCAGGCACTCGTAGCCGACGATGCCGAGCGAGTAGACGTCACCCGACGGACCCGCCTCCGCGCCGCTGGCCTGCTCGGGGGCGATGTAGTGGGCGGTGCCCATCACCATCCCGGAGCGGGTGACCGGCACGGCGTCCGCGGCTTTCGCGATGCCGAAGTCGGTGAGTTTCACCTTGCCGTCGACGCGGATGAGGATGTTGCCGGGCTTGACGTCGCGGTGCACGAAGCCGCGCTGGTGCGCGGCCTGCAGCGCCCGCGCGGCCTGCTCCATGATCCGCAACGTCTGCTCGGGCTCCAGCGGGCCGCGGGCGATCAGCGACGACAGCGGCTCGCCGCGCACCAGCTCCATCACCAGGTAGGCGGTGTGCCCGCCACCGAGCGGCCCGTCGTCCTCGCCGTAGTCGTGCACCGCGGCGATGCCGGAGTGGTCCAGCGAGGCGACCGTGCGGGCCTCGACCCGGAACCGGTGCAGGAACTCCGGGTCTCCCGACAGCTCGGGACGCAGCACCTTGACGGCGACGTTGCGGCCCAGCCGGATGTCTTCGGCTTCCCAGACCTCGCCCATCCCGCCGACGGCGATGCGCCGGTCGAGCTGGTAGCGGTCGGCGATGCGGTGGCCGGCGGTGAGGACGCTCACGGCACCTCCTCGCGCACGCTGATCGGGGCCGCGACAGGGGTCGCGGTGTCCACGGACGACCTCGCAGGCTCGCTCATCGTCCGCTCCGCAGTCCCGCGGCGATGACCGCGCGCCCGATCGGGGCGGCCCGGGACCCGCCAGTGGCCTCGAGTGAGCGGTCGCCACCGTTCTCCACCAGCACCGCGACGGCGATCTGCGGGTCGTTCGCGGGCGCGAAGGCGACGTACCAGTTGTGCGGTGGAGTGGCTTTCGGGTCCGCGCCGTGCTCGGCGGTACCGGTCTTCGCCGCGATCTGCACGCCGGTGATCTTCCCGCCCCCCTGGGTGCGGTTCTCCGCGCCGATCATGAGGTCGGTCAGTGTCTTCGCGACGTCAGCGGGCATCGCCCGGCCGAGCCGGTCCGGCTGGGTCTCGTCGAGCACGTCCAGCGTCGGGCTGAGCACCTCCTGGACGAGGTGGGGCGCCATGACCTGGCCGCCGTTCGCGATCGCCGCGACGATCATCGCGTTCTGCAACGGCGTGAACCGCACGTCCCGCTGCCCGATCGCGGACTGCTGCAGCGAGGCGGTGTCCGGGATGTCGCCGAGCGTGGAGGGCGCGACCGTCATCGGGATCGCGGGCGGCTCAGCGCCGACGCCGAACGCCTCGGCCTGCGCGCGGATCTTGTCTTCGCCGAGCTGGGCCCCCAGCTCGGCGAACGCGGTGTTGCACGAGCGGGCCAGCGCGTCGCGCAGCGAGGCCGTCGGCTCCGTGCCGCACGGGGTGCCGGCGAAGTTCTCCAGTCGCGTCGCGGTGCCCTGCAGCGTGATCTCCGACGCGGCCGTCAGCTGGCTCTCCGGGGTGAAGCCGTTCTGCAGCGCCGCCGCGGTGTCGATCAACTTGAACGTTGATCCGGGAGGGTAGGTCTCGGAGATCGCCCGGTTCGGCAGCACCGGTGGGTCCGCGGCGTTGAGCTTCGTCCATGCCGCCGTCTGGTCTTCCGAGTTGTGGCTGGCCAGCTTGTTCGGGTCGTAGGTCGGCGTGGAGACCATCGCCAGGATCTGCCCGGTCTGCGGACGCAGCGCGACCACGGCGCCGGCGTAGTCGCGCGAGGTCAGCGCCTCGTAGGCAGCCTGCTGCACGGCCGGGTCGATGGTCAGGACGACGCTGCCGCCGCTGGGGTCGCGGCCGGTGATGAGGTCCGACAGCCGGCGCGCGAAGAGCCGGTCGTCGTTGCCGTTGAGCACCTCGTCCATCGACCGCTCGATACCGCTCCCGCTGTAGAGCACCGAGTAGAACCCCGTGACGGTCGAGTACACCGGGCCGTCGGGGTACTCGCGCTGGAAGCGCAGCCGGTCACCGGTCTCGACGCTCTTCGCGAGCACCTGGCCCGCGGCGCTGATCTGGCCGCGCTGGCGGCTGTACTCGGCGAGCAGGACGCGCTGGTTGCGAGGGTCGTCGCGGTAGTCGCCCGCCTTGACGACCTGCACGTAGGTGAGGTTCGCCATCAGCAGGACGATCATGCCCATCACGGCCAGGGCGACGCGCCGGACCGGGGTGTTCACGAAGGCCGCTCCACCAGCTCGGTGCCGGCCTCGGCGATCGGCACCTGCGGTGCGGCCGGCCGGTGGGGCAGTGGCGTGCGGGCGGCGTTGCTCACCCGCAGCAGCAGCGCGACCAGCGCGTAGTTCGCCACCAGCGACGATCCGCCGTACGACAGGAACGGCAGTGTCAGACCGGTCAGCGGGATGAGCTTGGTGACTCCGCCGATCACGACGAACATCTGCAGGGCCAGCGTGAAGGCCAGGCCGGTGGCGAGGAGCTTGCCGAAGCTGTCGCGCACCGCAAGGGCGCTGCGCAGCCCGCGGGTGATCAACACGAGGTAGACGACGAGGATCGCGGCCAGCCCGACCAGGCCCAGCTCCTCGCCGAGCGAGGAGAACATGAAGTCGCTCTCGGCGTAGGGCACGAGGTCCGGGCGCCCCGCACCGAGCCCGGTGCCGCCGATCCCCCCGGTGCCCAGCCCGAACAGCGCCTGCCCGAGCTGGTAGCCCGATCCGTTGAAGTCGGCGAACGGGTCCAACCAGATCTCGACCCGCGTGCGGACGTGACCGAAGATCTGGTAGGCCGCGAAGCTGCCGGCCAGGAAGATCGACAGCCCGATCACCATCCACGAGACCTTGTTCGTGGCGGTGTAGAGCAGCACGAGCACGATGCCGAAGAACAGCAGGGACGTGCCGAGGTCGCGCTCGAGCACGAGGACGCCGACGGAGAGCCCCCAGGCGATGAGCAGCGGCGCGAGGTCCCGCGCGCGGGGGAACTCCATGCTGAGGAACGTGCGGCCGGCCTCGCTGAACAGCTCGCGCTTCTGCATGAGGAAGACAGAGAAGAACACGATCAGGAGGATCTTCGCGAACTCGCCGGGCTGGATCGAGAAGATGCCGAGCCGCAGCCAGATCCGCGCGCCGTTGACCTCGGAGATCGACGACGGCAGCAGGCCGGGCAGGGCGAGGAGGACGAGCCCGGCGAAGCCGGCGGTGTAGCCGTAGCGGGCGAGGGTGCGGTGGTTGCGCACCAGGTAGAGCACGCCGACGAAGATCACGAGGCCGATCGCCGTCCACGCCACCTGCCGCTGGATCAGCACCGTGGGCGCCTCCCGGCCCAGGGCGACGGCGCGGTCCGCGGCCGCCAGGTCCAGGCGGTGGATCATCACCAGACCCAGGCCGTTCAGCAGCGCCACGCACGGCAGCATCACCGGGTCCGCGTACGGCGCGAGCTTGCGTACCGCGAAGTGCGCAACCGTGAACAGGCCCAGATACGCCGCACCGACGTAGAGCAGCGAGCGGGTGAGCTCGTTCTCCTGGTTCGCCTCGACCAGCACCAGTGCGGCCGTCACGATCACTGCGGCGAACGCGAGCAGGACCAGTTCGATGTTGCGACCGGTGGGCAGCGCGGAGAAGTTCTCGGGCGCGGGGTCCGCCGCCCGGCTCCCGGATCCCAACGCGTCCGGAGAGGTCATCTCAGCTCACCGGCCGGCAGTTGAGACCTGGTTCCGGGGCCACCGTCGGGAGTGGCGTGGTGTCGACGGTCGGGGTGGGGGCGAGGTTCGGGTCGGTGGGGACGGCCTGGGCCGGATCACCGGGTACCGCCGCGGGGTCCGACGGTGCGAGCTGCGGCTCGGGTGTCGGCGGGATCAGCGCCGCGGAGGGCGCCACCAGCCCCGGGACCGGACAGGGGGCGAGCATGTTCCCGCGCAGCAGCGCCACCTTGCCCTGGGCGCCGGCCAGACCGCCCTCGGTGACGAGGATGCCGTCCCGCACCGTGTTGCGCGTGGCCTCCGGCAGGTCCGTCAGCGCGATGTCGGTCTGCTCCACGAGGTGCTGCAGCGGCAGCCCCACCACGCTGCCGCGGACCCCCTGGAAGATCGCGACGTGGTCGTCGTTCGCGCCGACGTAGTACTGCTGCAGCACCCACATCCGGGCGAGGACTCCGCCGCCGGCGAGCACGGCGAGCACGGCGACGACGCCCAGCGTCAGCCGCAGGCCGCGGAATCGGGCGACCGGTGCGGGGGCGACCGGCTGCACGCGCAGCGGCGCGGTGCGGGTCAAGGTGGTGGCCGAGGCGCGGGCGGCCGCGGAGTCGGGTGGCGGGGTGACGTCGCGTCCGTCGCCCGCGGCCCCGCCGACGATCGGCGCGTCGTCGCCGAAGTCGACGTCCACGACGTCCGCGACGATGCACGTGATGTTGTCCGGGCCGCCGCCGCGCAGCGCCAGGTCGATCAGGCGGTCCGCGCACTCGCGCGGGTCCTTGTACGTACTCAGGGTGTTCGCCAGCGTCTCGTCGCTGACCACGCCGGACAGGCCGTCGCTGCACAGCAGGTAGCGGTCTCCGGGGCGGGCCTCGCGGACGGTCAGCGACGGGTCGACGTCCTGGCCGGTGATGGCGCGCAGCAGGAGCGACCGCTGCGGGTGGGTGTGCGCCTCATCCTCGGTGATCCGACCCTCGTCGATCAGCGACTGGACGAACGTGTCGTCCTTCGTGATCTGGGTCAGCATCCCCTCGCGCAGCTGGTAGGCCCGCGAGTCGCCGACGTGCACCAGCCCCAGCCGCGTGCCCTTGAACAGGATCGCGGTCAGCGTGGTGCCCATGCCCTCGAGGTCCGGGGCGTCCAGCACGTGCCGGTGGATCGCCGCGTTGCCCTCGACGGTGGCCGCGCGCAGCTCGCGCAGCAGGTCGTCGCCCGGGTCGTCGTCGTCCAGCGGGGCCAGTGCCGAGATCACCAGCGACGACGCGACCTCACCGGCCGCGTGCCCGCCCATCCCGTCCGCCAACGCCAACAGCCGCGGACCGGCGTACACCGCGTCCTGGTTGTTCTGCCGGACGAGGCCGCGGTCGCTTCGCGCGGAGTACCGAAGGACGAGGGTCATGAGCGCAGCTCGATCACCGTCTTGCCGATGCGGACCGGGACACCCTGGGGAACGCGCGTGGGTCCGGTGACCTTAGCCCTGTCGAGGTACGTGCCGTTCGTGGACCCGAGGTCTTCGACATACCAGTCGTCACCCTGCTGTGCGATCCGCGCGTGCCGGGTCGACGCATAGTCGTCGTCGAGTACCAGCGTGGAGTCGTCCGCCCGACCGATGAGGATCGGCCGGGAGTCCAACGAGATCCGGGTGCCGGTCAGCGGCCCCTGGGTGACCAGGAGCTGACGTGCCGCGCGGACGCGCCCGCGCCCGCGGGCCCGGCCGCCACCCGAGACGAGGGCACGCAGGCCCGCCGCGCCGTAGAGGTCCGAGCGGACCACCCGGAGCGAGAACAGCACGAAGATCCAGAGAAGGGCCAAGAAGCCCGCTCTGGTCAGCTGCAGCACCAGCTCCGGCACGTCGCGGCGAACTCCTCCCTCGGCCTGTCGACTCTAACGGCCCGACTTACTGGGTACGGAACACCAGGCTGGAATGCCCGACCCGGATGACGTCACCATCGTTGAGCTGCCACGTCTGCTGGATCGGGTTGCCATTGACGGTGGTCCCGTTGGTCGACCCGAGGTCCGTCAGGTTGGCCTGGTGGCCATCCCAGCTGATCTCCAGGTGGCGGCGCGACACACCGGTGTCGGGCAGGCGGAAGGCGGAGTCCTGCCCGCGGCCGATGACGTGGGTGCCCTCGGTCAGCTGGTAGCTGCGGCCGGAGCCGTCGTCCAGGCTGATCGTGGCCGTCAGCTGCTGCGGGTAGCCGCCGCCCCAGCCGCCCTGCTGCTGGCCGTAGCCGGGCTGCTGGCCGTAGCCCTGCTGGTGCTGGTCGTAGCCACCGTCGTAGCCCTGGTCGTAGGGCTGCTGGTAGCCGCCCTGCTGTCCGTAGCCCTGGTCGTACCCGGGCTGGCCGTAGCCGGGCTGGGCGTAGGCCTGCTGCCCGCCGGGGCCGGGCTGGGCGTAGCCCTGGTCGTACCCGGGCTGGCCGTACCCGGGCTGGCCGTAGCCGGGCTGGCCGGCGTAACCGCCTGCCGGCGGCTGCTGGCCGTACCCCTGCTGCGGGTAGCCCTGCTCGTAACCCTGCGGGGCGCCGTGGCCACCCGGCTGCTGGCCGTAGCCCTGCTGCGGGTATCCCGGCTGCTGGCCGTAGCCCTCGGGCTCGCCCTGGTCGTAGCCACCGCGGCGCTGCTCGTAGCCCTGGGGGGCGTACGTCTGCTGTCCGTAGCCGGGGTTGCCACGGTCATAGCCGTAGTGGCCGTTCTCCTCCGGGTGGCCCGGTTGCTGGCTCATGGGTGCTTCTCCTGCGTTGCGTGGTCGGACGGCGTCCCGGCGGGAAGCATCGGGGTCGACGACCGAGCGGGTGCGGAACTGTCCCGTGTGCAGCGCCTCGGAGCGCTCCAGGAAGACTACGACCTCACCGAAGGTGTCCAACCCCTGGTCGGTGAGATGCCGGGCGACAGCGTTCGACAGGTCGTTCACGACCCGTTCCACGTCGTCCCCGGCGATGCGATCGAGATCGTGTGGACTGAGCATCACGGTGAACCTGTTCGGCGCCAGCTGACGCCCTCCCGCGAGCTCCTGGACCTGGTCTTCGGCTTCCCGCTTCAGCGCGCCTTTGATCTCTTGGGGAACGACGCTGCCTCCGAAGACCCGCGCGGAAGCGTCGCCCACCATCCCTTGGAGACGGCGCTCGAACCTCCCGACGCGGCCCACCGATCTTCCTCCGATCGCATCGGCGTGTTGATAGCGCCCCGATCGTATCCGTGCTACCGACGAGCGTGGGCCCCGACCGGGTACCCGGTGCGTCGGCGGCCAGGAAGGCCGTGCTAGCTTTTCGATCGCCAGGGCGAGTGGCGGAATGGCAGACGCGCACGGTTCAGGTCCGTGTGTCCGTAAGGACGTGAGGGTTCAACTCCCTCCTCGCCCACACTCTTTCATCTCCGCACCGCAGGGCGGTCCGGATGGTCGGCCAACACCAGCAAATCCGCGTTCTGCTCGGGCGTGTTCTCCTCCGCATAGCGCGCGTACGCCGGGAGCGTCCACTGCTGCCCGTCCGGCAGCCGGCGGGCCAACGCCTTGTCGGTCATCCGCAGGTGCACGGCCACGTCCAGGGGCAGCCCGCGCCCCAGCAGCAGCCCCCCGGCGAGCACGACCACGCCGTCCGCGGGCAGCTCGACGTAGGCGTCGCGGTGGGCGCGGTCCGCGTCGGCGTCCCACAGCCGCGGCAGCACCCGGCCCGACCCGCCCGGCGCTGTGGGTTCGAGCACCTCGCGGCGCAGGCCGCCGACGTCGAGCCAGCCGTCGAGGAACATGTCCGGGTCGGTGCGCCCCAGCTCCAGCCGCAGCGACGCGGGACGCAGGTAGTCCGCGGTGTCGACCACGATCGTCGCCCGGCCGTGGGCCCGGAGCTCGACGGCGACGGCGGCGGCCAGCGCCCGCGGATTCGTCGGCGGCGGGCCGTCGATCGCCAGACGCACCCACCCGGACCGGGCCGCGACCAGCTCCGTGATCTCGGCGACGAGCAGTTCCGGCGTGACGGCGGTGACCTGCACGCGTCTCCCCTACTGAGCCCTCTTCGACCTATCCGGTTCACCGAGACCGCCGACCGACGACGGCGCCGGTCGAAGAGAGCTCATTGCTGGTACCCCTCGACCACGGGCGCCGGCCGCTCCTGCTCCGCGTCCGGGTCCTGCCCGGCCCGGCGCCGTGCCTCGCGGCGGCGCAGGAGGTCCCACGTCCGGTCCAGCTCGACGCCCAGCGCGTCGAGGCGGCCACGCTCGTCGGCGGAGAGTTCGCGTCCGCTGTGGCCACGTTCCAGCCGGTGCTCCTCGTCGACCAGTTCGGTGATCCGGTGGTGCAGGTCGTCGTCCATGGCGTCCAGCCTGCACCAGTGCCCGCCGCGGCGACCATCGGAGGGTTCGTCCAGGCATTAGCCTGCCCGCATGACGTCCCGCACCGAACCGCCGTTCCGTGCCGACCACGTCGGAAGCCTGCTCCGGCCCCCCGCACTGCTCGCGGCGCGCGCCGCGCACGAGGCCGGTGAGATCGACATCACGGCGCTGCGCACCGCCGAGGACGAGGCGATCCGGGACGTCGTCGCGATGCAGGAGCGCGTGGGGCTGCAGGCGGCGACGGACGGCGAGTTCCGGCGCACGGCGTGGCACATGGACTTCATCCACCGGCTCGGCGGGATCGAGCGCACCGACGAGCGCATCGAGGTGCGGATGCACGGCGCCGCGGGGGACACCGCGTTCACCTCGGCCGGTATCGCGGTGCGCTCGCGGGTACGGCTCGACGAGCCGATCTTCGCCGACGACTTCCTGTTCCTGCAGGGTGCGGTGACGACCGCGGTGCCGAAGATCACGATCCCGTCGCCGAGCATGGTCCACTACCGCGGGGGGACGGCGGCGGTGGACCGGTCCGTCTACCCGGACATGGACGAGTTCTGGGCGGACCTGTCGGCCGCCTACGCCGACGAGATCCACGCGCTCGGCGACCTCGGCTGCCGGTACCTGCAGCTCGACGACACGAGCCTGGCCTACCTCAACGACCCCGCGCAGCGGGCCGCGATGGCCGCCCGCGGAGAGGACGCCGAGCACCAGCACCTGCGCTACATCGCGCAGATCAACGCGGCCCTGGCGGGCAAGCCCGCGGACATGCGCGTGACCACCCACATGTGCCGAGGCAACTACCGCTCCTCCTGGGCGGCCGAAGGCGGCTACGACTTCGTCGCCGAGGCGCTGTTCGGGGAGCTGGCCGTCGACGGGTTCTTCTGCGAGTTCGACGACGAGCGGTCCGGGAGCTTCACCCCGCTGCGGTTCGTGCCGCCGGGCAAGCAGGTGGTGCTGGGGTTGGTCACGACCAAGCGCGGTGAGCTGGAGGACGCGGACGTGCTCAAGCAGCGGATCGACGAGGCGGCGAAGTACGTTCCGCTGGACCAGCTGTGCCTCTCGCCGCAGTGCGGGTTCTCCTCCACGGTGGAGGGCAACACCCTGACCTACGGCGAGCAGGTCGCGAAGCTGGATCTGATCGTCCGGGTGGCCGACGAGGTGTGGGGCTGAGCCTTCCGGGCCTTCCGGGCCTTCCGGGCCTTCCGACGAGAACGAGGAGTCGTGACCGAGGGACCGGCCGGGTGGGCGCGCCCGCTGCACACGGCGGTGCTGGACGCCGCGGACGTCGTCGCCGGGACGACGCTGCTCGACCTCGGCTGCGGGACGGGCGAGTTCGCCCGCTCCGCGGCGCAGCGGGGAGCCCGGGTCACGGGGGTCGACCTGGACCCGGCGGCGGTGGCACTGGCGGCCGGGGCGGTGCCGGAGGCCCGGCTCGCGGTCGGCGACGCGCAGGACCTCGGGCCGGTCGACGCCCTGGGCGGCCCGTTCGCGGTGGTCGCGGCCGTGCAGCTGCTCACGCACGTGGCGAACCCGCTGAAGATGTTGCGCGAGGCGGCGCGGGTGGCGGTGCCGGGCGGGACGCTGGTGATGACCGTGTGGGGCCGCGAGCAGGAGTGCGACGTGCGGGTGTTCGGCGAGGCGCTCGCACCGTGGCTGCCGACGCCGCGCCGCCCACCGGGGCCGCCGTCGCTGACCGATCCGGACCGGCTGCGGAAGGTGGCCTGGCTGGCCGGGCTGGCCGTCGCCGGGATCGACGCGGTGACGTGCACGTTCGACTACGCCGACGACGATGCCGTCCTGGGCCCGGTGCTGGTGTCGGGGATCGGGCGGGCGGCGGTCCGGCGGGCGGGACAGGACGCGGTGGAGAAGGCGCTGCGCGAGGCGCTCCGGCCCTACCGCGCGGCGGGGGGCGGCTACCGGCTGGAGAACCTGTTCCGGGTGTTGGTGGCGCACGCGCCGTAGCCGGGCGGGCGCGGCGGCGGACGCGGGGATAGCGTCGCGCCGTGCGAGTGGTAATCGCGGGAGGACACGGGCAGATCGCGTTGCGGCTGACGGCGCTGCTGACGGGACGAGGGGACGTCGTCACGGGGGTGGTGCGCAACCCGGACCACCGGGGTGGCGTCGAGACCGCCGGCGGCACGGCCCTCGTGCGTGACCTGGAGACGGCGGACGCGACCGATCTCGCCGAGCACCTGGTGGGCGCGGACGCGGTCGTCTTCGCCGCGGGCGCCGGGCCGACCAGCGGGGCGCCGCGCAAGGACACTGTGGACCGGGCCGCCGCGGTGCTGCTCGCCGACGCCGCCGAGCTGGCCGGCGTGCGGCGCTACGTGCAGGTCTCGGCCATGGGCGTCGACGAGGAGCCCGACGCGTCCCGCGGCGACGTCTGGGTGGCCTACCTGCACGCCAAACGGGCCGCCGAGGAGGCGCTGCGCGCGTCGTCGCTGGACTGGACGATCCTGCGCCCCGGGCGGCTCACCGACGACCCGGGTGTCGGCAAGGTGCTGCTCGCCCGGTCCGTGCCGCGGGGCGCCATCACGCGGGACGACACCGCGGCGGTGCTCGCCGCACTGCTCGACTCCCCGGGCACCGTCGGGCAGACCCTCGAGCTGATCGAGGGCGACGACGACGTGCTCGCCGCCGTCGCCGCGATCGCCCTTCCCCCACCCCGCGACGACGACCCCGACGACCCCGACGCGGCCTCGCCCGCGGACACCGCGGCGTCGGCCCTCGGCGAGGTCGGTCCCCGTACGCGATCGCCCTGCACGTGAGGGACGAGACGATCGTCGTCGACGAGCTGCTGCTCGCCACCGGGCGCCGGCCGAACGTCGACGACCTCGGGCTCGAGACCGTCGACGGGGAGTGGCTCTACGCGGCGGGCGACGTCACCGGCCGGGCGCCGCTGACCCACCAGGGCAAGTACGACCCGCGGATCGTCGGCGCGGCGATCGGGGCGCGTGCCGCCGGCGGGGCTGTGGACACGGCTCCCTGGGGCGAGCACGTGGCGACGGCCGACCACGCGGCGATGCCGCAGGTCGTCTTCACCGACCCGGAGGTCGCCTCGATCGGCCGGACGGCGGCGCAGCTGCTGCGGCGACGATCGCCGTGGTCGGGGAGGTGCCGCTGCACCGGCTCTGGCACGCGGTTCCCCCCTACCCGACGATGAGCGAGGTGTGGCTGCGGCCGCTGGAGGCCAACCGCTCACCTGCGTGAAGCTTCACGCAGCGGCTTGGGACAGGGCCGCCGCGAGCCCCAGCGCCACGGCCATGACCGTGACCTCGACGCCCGCCCAACGCAGCACGGGTATGCGGCCGGCGGCCATCCGGCGCCGGGTGAGCAGGCCGAGGCCGCCGAGCAGCACCAGCGCGACCGCCTTGGCGATCACCAACGCGCCGTAGCCGGTGAAGAACAGCGCCGCCCACGACCCGAGCCGGACCTGCGCGGTCAGCACCCCGCTCACCGTGACGGCCGCGAGGCAGAAACCGGCGAGCGTCGAGAAGCGGGGCAGGATCGCACCCAGCAGCTCGCGCCGTCGGCCGAGCAGCACGAGAATCGCGCCCAGCCCGCCCACCCACAGCGAAGCCGCCGCGATGTGTACGGCCACCGTCGTCACCGCCACCTCGTGGCTCGCGGCCGAGCCCGCGTGCCCGGTCACCCCCGGGGTCAGCATTCCCAGTAGCGCGACAACGAGCACGATCCGCACAGGGACCACGTCCGGGTCGCGCAGCCTTGCGATCGAGCAGCCGAGCACAGCACCGGCGCAGGCTGCGGTGAGCAGTGCACCCCGGCCCGCGGCCAGGTTGGTCGACCAGAACAGCACGTCCGGCAGTGTCAGCCGCGTGACCGGGCGGTTGTACCCGTCCGCGGCGCGGAAGGCGATCCCGGCCACGGCGACGACCAGCCATGCGCCGCCGAAGACGACGAGAGCCCGCTCCGTCACCTCAGCCACGCGGTCGGCCTCGCTGGCCCGACCCGTATCCCGCCCCCCGATCGGAGCGAGGACACCGACGAGGGCGAGTCCCGTGCACGCGATCCCCGCTGCGTCCGACCCGGCACGGGTGATACCGGTACCGAGCAGTGCGGGGAGCGTCGAGTTGCGCAAAGCGCCACCGAGCAGGGCCGCAACCACCGCGGTGGCGACGACCACTACGGTCCACAGGGCCGGAGCACGCCAGGCACCCAGACCTGCGGTGACACGCGCCATCGACGCTCCCTGCCCCGTCATCGGGTCCGACTCAGTCGCAGTGCGGCCGCCGCTCCGACCCCGACCAGGACCACTGCTCCGACGATCCAGGGCCAGAGCGGAGTTCCGTGGTCTCCGGCGGCCGGCTGAGCGGTGGCGGCAACGTTCGGTGCGGCCGACGGAGTGGCTTCGGCGATCGGTCCCGCGCCTGCCGAGTCCGCTGCGGTGGGAGCGGGGGACACCAATGCTCCGGGTCCTGGCGCGGTCAGCGTGAACGACACCTTGCCCTGCACGGGGTGCCCGTCGTCGGAGACCACGCGGTAGCCGATCTGGTAGACCCCGGCCGGGCCGAGCGGCGACACTCCTGTGCTCACCTGGCCGCCCGCCGCGGACACCTGGCCGGTCTGGTAGTTCGTGCCGTCCGGACCCACCACGGACATCGTCGCGAACTCGGCCGAGATGTCTTCGTTGAAGCTCAGCGAGACCGACTCCGGTGCGGCGTCGACGCTCGACTTGTCCGTCGGGTTGCTGCTCTCCAGACGGGTGTGGGCGAACGCCGGGGCGGCGCCGAGCAGCAGCGCGACGCACGCGGCGACGGTCGCGGAGAGCAGCCGCAGCGCGGTGCGGGTCACCGCCGGGCCTCGCTGTGCTCGCGCTCCGGCGCCTCGGTGGTGCCCTCGGGTGCGGTGGTGCGGCGGGTGCGCAGCACGGCGCCACCACCCACGCCCAGACCCAGTGCACCGACGAGCAGGCCTGCGCCGGCGAGCCAGCGGGCCGTGCTGTCCGTGCCGTCGGCCGCGCCCAGCTCCTGGGCGGTGGCGTCGGGCGGGCCGGCGCCGCCGTGCTCGTCACCCGTGGCGGGCGTCAGTGTGAGCGTCGGGGCCGGCCGCTCGGGCCCGGAGCCGTCGAGGTTCATCGGCTGGTCCCAGGCGACGACCTCGCCGTCGTCGTAGGTCTGCACCGCGGGCAGCGCGATCTTCTCGACGCCGGTGGGCAGGAGACCGACGGACAGCGGGAACTCGAGGAACTCGCCGGGGCCGATGCGGGTGCCGGGGTTCGCCGTCCAGGTGACGGTGCGGACGGCCTCGCTGACCGTGCGCTCGCCGACCTGGACGGGCGGAGTGAGCGCGGTCTTCGTCATGGTGGCGGCGGTGTCGGACTCGTTGGGCACACGCAGCGAGAAGACGCTGTAGCTCCCCTGCGCGGCGTCCCCGGGCTGGGCGGTGACGTGGGCGAAGGCGGGCGCGGCACCGAGGGCGGTGGCGGTGGCGGCGAGGGACAGGACGGTGGCGAGCCGCAGGGCACGCCGACGGGCCGGGAGGTGGGACACGGGGATTCTCCGGTGATCAAGGGCACGCCGCGAAGAGGTGCGGCGCGGATAGTCGGGGTGCGCGGGTCAGCACCCCGACCGGAGGACCGCGCCGGGCCGGCACCGCGGCGAGCGCGAGCTGCCGGGAGACGAGGGCGACGGCGGCCACCCGCAACGGCCGCAGCGGGCCGTCCGCGGGAGAGACGAACGGGCGTCGGGGCAGCACCCGGCGCAGCGCAGAGCCCACGGCGGCGAGGGCCCGGTCGGCGCCGCGCAGCAGCACGGTGACGACGAGCGTCGCCACCGCGTGCAGCGCGAACATCGTGAAGCCGCTCGGAGCGGCGTCGATCGGCGGGTGCGGATGCAGGACGGCCAGCAGCACGTGCAGCGCGTACTGACCGCCTGCGAGCGTCGCGATGGTGGCCGAGGTGCTGCGGCAGCGGTCGGCAACCCCGATGATCGCGCCCGTGAGCAGCGGGAACAGCACGACGAGGACCGCGAGGTCCGGGACCGTTCCGCCCGCGAGGACGTGCCCGACGGCGATCAGCAGGGTGCTGAGCGCCGCGGTCACCACCCCGCGGAGGCGGGGCCCGCGTGCGGTCCGGTCGTCCATGGGTTCACAAGCTAGCCGCGCCCACCGACAGGTCACACTGGCCGCGACCCCCAAATCGGGGCGGGTGGCGCCCCTCAAGCGGCGGGCGGTAGATCCCTCGCCGGCCGGCTGAGGGCGCCGTTCTACGCGCCGCTCCCCTTGCGGACGGCCTTGCTTGGACCTCGGGTCAGACCGTCCGGCCGACGCCCAGGTGGTCCAGCAGGGTCAGCTCGATCCGGTCGAGCTCGGCGGAGACCGCCCGGTGGGCGGTCTTGCGGCGCTGCGGCGGCATCTGCTCGGCGGCCCGGACGGCCAGCGCCAGGTCCTCCAGCCGGGGCCGGGACTCCCGGGCGAACCGGCGCGCGGCGGTGGTGGCGTGCGCCTCGGCGCCGTCGTCGAGGTCGTCGAGCGCGGCCGCCAGCTGGTCGATCCGCGCGTGCAGCGCGCCGCCGCGGCCCGAGTACGCGTTGAGCTGCGACGGCGTGACACCGAGCCGCGCGGCGCGATAGGCGTCCCAGCGGGCGCGGGCGACCCCGGCGGTGGCCAGCGCGTACGGCGCGAGCAGGGGCAGGACGACCTTGCCGAGGCCGATCATGCGGCGCGCCCGGGCCGGGGTCAGCGGCCCGCGTCCACGACGGACGTTCTCGCCCGCCTGCTCCGCGGCGGCACCGGCCTTGCGGGCAGCGCGGCCGGCCCGCTTCGTGACGCTGCCCGCGGCCTTCGTCGCGACGGCGCCGACCTCGCCCGCCACTGCTGCATCCACGGCGGTGCCCGCCACGGTGCCGACCGTCGCGCCCGCCCCGCGTCGCCGCGCCATCCGCACCTCCTCGTAGACCCCGGGATGCTCCGAGGACAGATCCCCGGACATCCGGGGCGCCAGCTTAGGGCCCGGCCGGCCGCGCCGGAGCCGATCACCCCTGATCGTTGCCCTTGGGTCGAGCCGGCGCGCAGGTCGGCAGGCGCCGTCGTCGGGCCGACGCACCCGGTGGAGATCGACTTCTCGCCGTCGCACAGCGTGTGTGACCGTCGCACCTGCTGAGCAGGGTGCTACAGCCTCAGCTGGCGTGCGACAACCCAACCGGGGGTGCGACAGCGCGCCGGGCGTGACCGTGCCGAGCCGGCGGGCGCGACCCCGCCGTCGAACGGGCGACCCGATCCCGCGGGACGAGGCCGGGGAACTGAGCGGGACCGTCCGGTCGACCGGCTGGCCCCCGGCCTCGTCCCTGAAAGTGGCGACTCGCGACGGCAAAGGTGGCGACTACTGGGCGGGGAGGGCCGGTGCGAGGGGGGTCCGGCCGGCGCAGCGCGGGAACTGTCGGTGGTGGTCACTACGCTCGGAACCGTGACCGCTACCGCTGACCACGTGCCGGCGCAGGTGCCCGGTGCGGGGCCTGCGGGGGTGGTGCTCGACGCCTCCGCCACCACGCACTGCCGCCGGCGGATCCACCTCGACCACGACCCGTCAGCGGTCGCCGCGCCGCAGGCGCTGCCCGACCCGTCGTCGGCGCAGCGTCTGGCCGACGCTGGGGAGCACCGCGTGCGGATGGGGGCGGAGCTGGGCCGCGCGGCCGGTGCGGCGTGGCATGCGGTCTCGGCGGACGCGCCGGACCGGGTCGCCGCCACCGTGGCCGCGGTGGCCGCCGGAGCCCCGCTCGTCTGGGGTGCGGTCCTGCCTCGGTCGGTCTCGCCCGTCCCGGGGGCGCCGGGCGGCGCTCGGCGGGGTGGCGTGGAGCTGCTCGTGCGCCTGCCCGGCGGCAGGTACGTGCCGGTGATCGTCGTGCGGCACCGGGTCACGGACCCGGGCAGCGGTGCCCTCACCTCGGCCCTGCCCGTGACGGACCCCCGGCAGGCCGTCCCGGATCCGGCGCGCAAGTCCCGTACCCAGACGCGCGACCTCATGCGCCTGGCCCACCTGCACCGGATGCTGGAGGACGCGGGTTGGGCCCCGGCGCCCGGGGAGCCCTTCGGCCGGCACGGCGGGGTGGTCGGGCTGGATGCGGACGTCGTGGTCTGGCACGACCTCGCCGCCGAGCACTGGCCGGGCCAACGCAGCACGCTCGCGGAGTACGACGCCCGCTTCGCCGACCGGGTCGCCGTCGCGACCGCCGCTGCGACGGGGGCGCCCGCGCTCGCCCGCCCGTCGCGGGTCATGGAGTGCCGCCGCTGCCCGTGGTGGCCCACCTGCGAGGCGGAGCTGGTGCGCGAGCAGGACGTCAGCCTGGTCGTCCGGGGGGATGCGGCGACGGCGATGCGGGCCGCGGGCATCACCTCAGTCGCGCGGCTCGCGGCGCTGAGTCCGACGGCGGAGCCGCCGGTCCCGATGGCCGGCGCGTCGTTCCCGGACCTCGTGGCGCTCGCCCGCGCCTGGCAGCGCGGCCTGACGGTGGTGCGCCGCGTGTCGTCGGTCCCGGTGCGACGCGCGGACGTCGAGGTGGACGTGGACATGGAGAGTTTCGGGGAGTCCGGGGCCTACCTGTGGGGTGCGCTGCTCACCCGGCCCGGCGGCCCGCTGCCGGGCGACGAGCCCGATGGCTACCGCGCCTTCGCCACCTGGGAGCCGGTGCCGACGCCGGACGAGGCCCGCTCGTTCGCCGCGTTCTGGACGTGGCTCATCGGGGTGCGGAACCGGGCGACGGCGACGGGCCGGACGTTCGCCGCGTACTGCTACAACGAGCAGGCGGAGAACCGCTGGCTGCTCGCCTCCGCCCGCCGGTTCGCCGGGCAGCCGGGGATCCCGGACGTCGCGGACGTGGAGGCGTTCATCGCGGACGACCGGTGGATCGACCTGTTCGCCGTGGTCGGCGAGTGGTTCCTGTGCGCGCACGGCAAGGGGCTCAAGCGGATCGCGCCCGCCGCCGGGTTCGCCTGGCGCGACCCCGAGGCCGGCGGGGAGAACTCCATGCGCTGGTATCGCGACGCGGTCGGGATGGACGGCGTGGAGCCGGACTTGACCCAGCGCGTGCGGCTGCTTGAGTACAACGCCGACGACGTCGCGGCCACCCGGGTCCTGCGCGAGTGGATGAGGTCCCCGGCCGTCGAGGAGGTGCCGCTGGCCGCGGAGCTGTAGCGGCCGGAGCGTGCCAGGCCAGGAGAAGGTGACCGCCGCACTCTGGACGGTCCCCCAGGATTCGGGGTCCCGGGCGGCCAAGAGCACGGCGTCGGCGACCCGCGCGGGTCGGGCATCGCCATGAAGCTGGGCCGGGACCGGGAGGCCCGATTCGGGCTGATGTTCAAGCGGCTGCCGGCGTACAACCCGACGGACGCCCTGCTCACCGCTCTGGCGGTGAAGATGAACGACGGCAAGGCGCCGCTGAACGACGCCCGCGCCCGCTGCGGGGGCGGTGCCCTGTCGGGTGGGTCACCCTCATTACCCTCCTGCCGACGCGACCCGCAGGAGGACCGGTGACCCTGACCCCCCAGCCGTCCCCGACGGCCCGGGTGGCCGCTCTGCTCGTCGGCGCAGGTGTGCTCCTCGGTGCCTGTGCGCAGCCCGGCCAGTTGGGGCAGCCGCTCCCGGCCGCGCCCGCCGCGCCTGCGGCACCCGCCCCCGCCGCCGCTCCGGCGGCCCCCGCCACCATCGAGCCGGCGACGGGCACGGTCGACGCCCGGGTGACCGTCCGCACGCCCGGCCCGGCCGTCTATTCGGTGCGCACCGTCGTGCTGGCCCCCGGCGAGACGCAGGGATGGCACCGCCTCCCCGGAACCGAGATGGCGATCGTGCGCACCGGCGCCGTCACGCTCGAGCGCGACGGCGGATGCACGCCGGCGCGGTTCGGCGAGGGGCAGGCTCTGTTCGTCAGCGACGGCGTCCCGCACCGGCTCGCCAACGACGGCACCGTCCCGGTCGAACTCGTGGTGACCACCCTCCTGGCGCCGGGGGCACCTGAGCGCGAGACCGTCCCGTCGCCCTGCCCGGAGGACTGAACCCGGCCGAACGCCGGAGACGAGCGGGACGCGCCCGCCGCTCGTCGCCGCGTCCGTCACGACGGGTCGACTCTGTGGAATCGTGGACCCGAGACGGGCCCGCCGGGCCCGAACACCCCCACGGCGGAGGCTCGGGAGGCATGCGCGCGAGAACGGTCGCGGGAGCGGACGGACGCACCTGGTCGGTGCGCCGCAACATCGAGTGGAAGACCCCGGCCACCGGGGCCGAGTTCGAGCACGACGTCGACGGCGGCCGCGGCGCGGTCCTGCTGATCCTCTCGGCGCTGTTCCTGTTCTGGGTCGTATTGATCCTCTGGACTCCGCCGCTCGTGCACATCCCCTGGTACCTCTGGCTGATCGCCATGGTCATCCTGGCGTTCTTCCCGATCCGCTGGATCCTGCGACGCCCGTGGACGCTCGTCGCGGAGACCAGCGGCGGCTACGACCTGGACGCCGAGCACTGGACGGGGATGGTCCGCGGCCGGAGCCGGGCGAAGGAGGAGATGCGGGTGCTCGTCCGCAGCCTGCGCACCCGCGCGACCCCCGGCCATGCCGACAGCCCTCTGCACCCGATCAACTGAGCGGGGTCACGAGCGATGCCCATCCTGATCAGTCCGGCCGTCCTCGACGAGCAGAGCTCGGGACCCTGCCGTGCCTGAGCTACCCGAGGTCGAGGCGCTCGCGCACCACCTGCGCGAGAACGCCGTGTACCGCCCCGTCGCGCGGGTGGACGTCGCCGGCATGAGCGTGCTCAAGACCTTCGACCCGCCCGTGTCCGCGCTTCAGGGGCGCGTCGTCACGGGCGCCGCCCGGTACGGCAAGTTCCTCGCCATGGAGTTCAGCGCCGTCGAGTTCGCCGACCGGCCCGACGCGCTGCACCTGATCACGCACCTCTCGCGGGCCGGCTGGCTACGCTGGCACGAGACCGCCTCCGCCACACCGCCGAAGCCGGGGCGCGGGCCGCTCCAGTTCCGGGTGCACCTCGACGCGGTCGGCGGCCCGGGGTTCGACCTGACCGAGGCCGGCACGCAGAAGCGGCTGTCGGTCTACCTGGTTGCGGACCCGCAGGAGGTCCCCGGGATCGCCCGGCTCGGCCCGGACGCGCTCGCGCTCTCCCGTGACGAGCTGGGCGAGATCCTCACCGGGCGCACCGAGCGGATCAAGACCCTGCTGACGGACCAGCCGACGATCGCCGGGATCGGCAACGCCTACAGCGACGAGATCCTGCACACCGCGAAGCTGTCGCCGTACGCGGTCGCGGGCCGGCTGAAGCCCGAACAGGTCGACGACCTGCACGCCGCGCTTCGTGCCGTGCTGACCGACGCCGTCGGGCGCTCCGTCGGCCAGGGCGCGGCGACCCTGAAGGGCGAGAAGCGTTCCGGCCTGCGGGTCCACGCGCGCACCGGCCTGCCCTGTCCGGTGTGCGGGGACACCGTCAGGGAGGTGTCCTTCGCCGATCGGTCGTTCCAGTACTGTCCCGGCTGTCAGACCGGTGGCCGGCCGCTCGCCGACCGCAGGCTGTCCCGCCTCGTGAGGTAGGAGCCGTGGAGGTACTGCTCGGGTCGCCCCCGCTGCTGGTGCTGCTCGGCGTTGTCGTCGGGGTGTTGGCGACGGTGGTGGTCGTCCTGATCGCGCGCGGCAGGCGCAACACGTTCGCGACGCCGCTGGAGAAGGCCACCTTCGGCACCCTGCACACCGTCGCCCTCGCCGCACCCGCGCTCCGCGAGGGGCTCTCGCCGTCGTCGGCCGCGTTCGCCCTGCCGTACCTGCGCACATTGCTCGACAACCCCGCGCTGGCGATGACGGACAGCCGCGGCGCGGTGCTCGCCTGGGACGGCGAAGCGGACCACCACGAGCCGGACGTCGTCGCCCTGGCCGACGAGGTGATCCGCACCGGGCGCCAGCAGGTGCTCTCGCACAACAGCATCCAGTGCGACCGCGTGGACTGCGAGATCCGCGGGATCGTCGTCCAGCCTCTCGAGATCGAGGGCTCGATCGTCGGCACGCTCGCCGCGCTGACCAACCAGACGGCCGGGCCGGTGCTGCTGCGGGCCACCGGCGAGGTCGCGCGGTACGTGTCGAGCCAGCTCGAGCTCGCCGAGCTCGACGAGTCGCGGGCCCGCCTCAACCGCGCCGAGGTGCGGGCACTGCGGGCGCAGATCTCGCCGCACTTCGTCTACAACGCGCTCACGACGATCGCCTCGTTCATCCGCACGGATCCGGTGCGGGCCCGCGAGCTGCTGATCGAGTTCGCCGACTTCACCCGGTACTCGTTCCGCACGGCGGGGGAGTACACCACCCTCAAGGACGAGCTGAACAACATCGAGCGCTACATCCGGCTGGAGAAGGCCCGGTTCGGTGACCGGCTCAACATCAAACTGGAGATCGCGCCCGAGGTGCTGTCGGTGGTGCTGCCGTTCCTCGCGCTGCAGCCGCTGGTGGAGAACGCCGTGCGGCACGGCCTGTCGGGCAAGCCGAACGGCGGCACGATCACGATCACCGCGGAGAACGCGGGCGCCGAGTGCGTGATCATCGTCGAGGACGACGGCGTGGGCATGGATCCCGCACGCCTGACCGACGACCTCGAGGACGCGCACCAGTCGGGTGCCCACGTCGGGCTGGGCAACGTCGACGACCGGATGCGCTCGGCGTTCGGCGACGACTTCGGCCTGGTGGTCGACACGAACGTCGGCGCGGGCATGAAGATCACGCTGCGCGTGCCGAAGTTCCGGGTGGGCATCCGGGTCTGAGTGGGGCGGGAAGGTCGTCCGCGGCCCCGCGTAGCGTGGCTGCATGGACGCGCTTCGCCTTCCCGAGCGGCTCGCCGCCCGCCTCCCCGGCCGTCTGCCCGGTCGCCTCGGCGACGACGGCCACCCGGTGGTCTCCCTGGTCAGGCTGCACGGCGTGATCACTCCCACGACGGGGCCGGTGCCGCGGTCGGTGATCAACTCGGTCAGCACGGAGAAGGTGCTGGAGCGCGCCTTCGCGCACGCGCGGCTGGCCGCCGTCGCCCTGCTGGTGAACTCGCCGGGCGGCTCGCCCACGCAGTCGGCGCTCGTCGCGGACCGCATCCGGGGCCTGGCCGACGAGCACGACGTGCCGGTGCTCGCCTTCTGCGAAGACGTCGCGGCGTCGGGCGGCTACTGGCTCGCCTGCGCGGCGGACGAGATCTACGCCCACCCCACGTCGATCGTCGGCTCGATCGGTGTGATCAGCCAGAGCTTCGGACTCGAGGGGCTGCTCCAGCGGATCGGGGTCGAGCGGCGGCTCTACACGGCCGGTGAGGCCAAGTCGCGCCTCGACCCGTTCCTGCCCGAGAAGCCCGAAGACGTCGTATGGCTGCGCGGGCTGCAGGACCAGTTGCACGAGTTGTTCCGCGACTGGGTGGTGGCCCGCCGCGGCGACCGCCTCGCATCGGACGTCGAGCTGTTCAACGGCGAGGTGTGGACGGGCGCCCGGGCGGCCGAGCTGGGGCTGGTCGACGGGCTCGGCACGGCCCGCGCCGTACTCACCGAGCGCTTCCCCGACGCCGAGCTGGTGCCGATCGAGGGGCGTCGCCCGCTGCTCGCCCGGTTGGGCATCGGTGCAGCTCCGGCAGCGCTCAAACACGCACCAGCCGATCTTGTCTCGCAGTTCGCCCAGGCGGCTGAGATTCGGGCGACATGGGCACGGTACGGTCTGTAGCTCGTAGTGCCGGAACGCTTCCGAGCGGTATCCGATCGGTGCACCGCTCTGGCACTCACGCCGTTTCGCAGTCACCATAGTCGGCGGAGCCGGAGCGAAGATCACCGGCCCGCGGACGACCGGAATGCAGGATGAGGAGATCGTGGACGGTAACGACAACGGTGGCGGCCTGGTCGTTCTCGCGGTCGACGACGAGCACCCCGCTCTCGAAGAGCTCGCCTACCTGCTCGGCGAGGACTCCCGCGTGGGCACCGTGCTCAAGGCCTCCGACGCCACGGACGCGCTGCGCATCCTGAACAGCCGTCAGGGGGTCCGCGAGGCCGCGTCCGCGGCGCCGGGCGCCCGTCCCGGCCCCGGCGGCCCCATCAACCCCGCCACCGGGGTCCGGCTGGCCGAGCGCACGGACGTCGAGGTCGTCTTCCTCGACATCCGCATGCCCGGCCTGGACGGCCTGGAGCTGGCGCGGGTGTTCAAGTCGATGGCTCAGCCGCCCTCGGTGGTGTTCGTCACCGCCCACGACGACCGCGCCGTCGACGCCTACGAGGTGGGCGCCGTCGACTACCTCCTCAAGCCGGTGCGCACGGACCGGCTTGCCTCGTCGATCGACCGCGTGCTCGCCAACCGGGCCGTCGGCACCGCCGAGCCGGTGCGCGACGACAGCGGCGAGGACGAGGTGATCCCGGTCGAGCTGGCCGGCACCACCAAGCTCGTGCCCCGCTCGGCCGTCCGCTACGTCGAGGCCCAGGGCGACTACGCCCGCCTGCACACCCAGGAGGGCAGCCACCTCGTCCGGATCCCGCTGTCGGTGCTGGAGGACCGCTGGCGCGAGGCCGGGTTCGTGCGCATCCACCGCTCGTTCCTGGTGTCGTTGCCGCTGGTCACCGAGCTGCGCCTGTCCGGGTCGGGGTACGTCGTGCGCGTCGGCAGCGGGCCGGACTGCGCGGAGCTTCCCGTCAGCCGCCGGCATACCCGCGAGCTGAAGGACCGTCTGGTCCGCGCGACGAAGCAGGCGTGGAGCCAGCGGTGACCCGGCGTGACCGGGAGGACGGGCCCGGGTGACTGCGCGACGCCGTCCCGACAGGCTCGAGCCGGTAACGCACCCCCCCGGGTACGGCGAGGACAGTTCGTGAGCACCCACCTCGACGGCGCTCCGCCGTCGATGGCCGATCCGGACGACGGGGACCCGGACGACGGGGACCGGGACCAGCCGTCCGAGTTCGACGACGACTCGCACTGGGTGCGCGCGGAGATCCAGCGCCGGATGGCGGTCAACCGTTCCACCCGCGGCCGCCACGCGCGCCGTGGCGACGCGGCCGTCGGCCCGGCGGAGCGGCATACCCGGGACGTCGTCGTGCCCGCCACGCGGCACGAGCCGCCGCTCCCGCCGCCTCCGGCCGTCCCGCTCCCACCCCCGGGCTTCGCCGTCGCGGGTGACCTGCCCGAGAACTACGTCCCGCGGCACTCCGTGCAGACGCCCGGGCCCGCGGCGGAGCCCGCAGCGCCGGTCAGCGGGCCGATCCCGATCGTCCGGCCGGACACCGGCGACGGGCACGACGGCGTCGACACGCGCAGCGCGCCCCTCGGCGGCCCGTCGCTTCCCCCCACGGGCATGCCGCTGCCGGTCCGCAGGAAACGCAGCGGCCCCGGCACACCGCTGCAGCCCAACGGCACGGCGACGGGGCCGTGGTCGCGGCCCGCCACCTCGATCGTCCCGAACGAGCCCGTGCAGCGCCTCGGCGCGCCCCCCGGAATGCTCGGTGCCGGCGAAGGGCTGCCCCCCTGGGGGGTTCCGGCCTCACCGCCGCGGGGTTTCCCGGCCGCTCGCGACGACGACGCGGATACGGCCGTCGAGATCGCCGTTCCGGGCATCGACGACGTCTCGGATGACGACGACGACCTGGCGGCCGGTGCCACCGTGCCCACCGAGCAGGTCACCGAGGCCCCCGAAGCCGTCGAGATCGCCGGTGTCACCGAGGTCGCCGACCGGCCCGCCGCGCCGCCGGTCGAACCCGGACGTGCCGGGAGCAGGCCCGAGGTGTCGGCGCCGGAGGCCGTCGACGCCAACCCGGCCGAGGCGACCACGACCACATTGCCGGTGGTCGGCCGAGGCGCGCCGCCGCCCGCGCGCCTCGTCGGGATACCGGTGCAGCGGGCGCCGGGCCACCACCGCACCGCCGCGCCGCGGCAGGTGACTCCGCGCAACGTCCCGGTCGTCGGCACCGCACCTCCTGAGCCGGGCAGCACGCGGGTGCGGGTGGTGCTCTCCGAGCGCAAGGGCGTCGCCAGCCCCGTCCGCACGATCAAGGAGGTCCAGGAGGGCACCGCCGTCGGGGTGCTGCTGCGCCGGGACCTGATCCGTTCGCAGCTCAAGGTGACGCTGCGGTTCGCCGTGCTCACCGTCTTCGTCCTCGGCTCGCTGCCCGCGGTCCTCGTGCTGCTCCCGGAGATCGGCCGGCTCCACCTGCTGGGCCTGCGGGTGCCGTGGCTGCTGCTCGGCCTGCTCGTCTACCCGTTCCTGGTCGGTGTCGCCTGGCGCTACACCCGGGTCGCCGACCGCGTCGAGCAGAACTTGAACGTCACCAAGTTCGGTGCGTTCGTCAACATCCTGCCGGGGCGCGACGGCCTGTTGCACATCTCGAAGTTGGGTCGGGGCAAGCGCATCGACCGGGTCGAGGACGTGCTGAATCTCGGCGACGAAGTCACTGTCCGGGTCGACGACATCGACAACGCGGGCAAGCTCTCGTTGTCGCTCGCCGGCGACGAGCCGGAAGCCGACGCCGATGGCGCGAGCGACAGCAACGGGTCGGGACGTTCGGAAGCACCGAGTCGTGAGCGAAGCGACCGGGGCGACGGCGATCGCGGCGACCGAGGTGGTCGCGGTGGTCGCGGCGACGGCGACCGTGGCGGACGGCCGGAACGGACCGCCAGCGTCTCCGACGTCGAAGTGGCGTCGTTCGACGAGGTCTGGGACTCCGAAGCCCGCGAACAGTTCGGCGACCTCGGCCCCGCCGAGGTCGGTCGTCCGGGTGGCGATCGTGGCGGCGCGCCGCGGGCGGCGGTGGTCGCCGACGTGGTGGAGGCGGCGGTGGGCGTCGCTGATCCGAGATCGGGTCAGAACTTGGATCAAGGGGAGTCGAGTCGCGGGTCGATGACCGCATCCATGGTCGGTGACACAGATGGTCGGTGAAAAGACCGGAATTTCGTTGATCCTGTCTCGACTCCGGACTTCGCGTCGTCACCGAGAATCTTCCTGCGCTTCGCTCGGTCGCGGTCGGCTTCTGGGTCGGCACGGGTTCGCGTGGACGAGACGGAAGGGATGTCGGGCGCAAGCCACTTCCTCGAGCATCTCCTGTTCAAGGGCACGAACACTCGTCGCGTCGCCGAGATCGCCGAAGCGGTCGAATCGGTCGGTGGCGCATCTACGTGTTCACGGGCGAACAGGACCGCGTTCTACATCCGGGTCCCCGATCGCCATCTCCCGCTGGCGCTTGACATCCTCTCCGACATCGTCTACTTTTCCGCGCCGCGCGCCGACGAGGTGGATTCGGAACGTCAGGTCATTCTCGAAGAGATCCGCATGCGCGACGACACCCCTGACGATTTGGTGCACGAGGTGTTCGCGGGGCGTTGTTCCCGGATCACCCGCTGGGTCGTGAGGTTTCCGTACGAACGCGAGCATCTCCGCTATGTGTCGCGATGACGTCGCCGAGTACCACGCCGCGGACTACCGACCGGACAACGTCGTCGTGGCGGTGGCCGGCCGGGTCGCGCACGACGAGGTCGTGAGCAGGGTCGAAGCCGTGCTTCCCCCCGCCGGGCCGCGGCGCCCGGCGCGATCGGCGAGCGCCGACGCCGGGGAACCCCGACGGGTGGCGGTGGTCGACCGTCCTCTCGAGCAAGCGCACCTCGTACTCGGCGTGCGGGCGCTCCGACGTGACGATCCCGATCGCTATGCCCTCGCCGGTGCTCGACCAGGCGCTTGGTGGGGGGATGAGCTCACGGTTGTTCCAGGAGGTGCGTGAACGCCGCGGCCCTCGCGGAATCCGGTGTTCTCCTATCGCAGCGTGTACGAAGAGACGGGTTCGCTCGCGGTGTACTGCGGCACCGCGCCGGAACGGGTGGCCGAGACGCTCAAGGTCGTCGGCGGTGAGCTCGATCGCATCGCCTCCGACAGCGGGGTCACCGAGCGTGAGCTCGTGAGCGCGAAGGGGCATCTCACCGGGTCGCTGGCAGTGTCGTTGGAGAGCTCGTCGAGCCGCATGCACCGAATCGGGCGGTCCGAGCTCGCCATGGGCGAAGTGCCGACGCTCGATGAGGTGGTGGCAGAAGTCGAAGCGGTCACGGCCGACGACGTCGCCCGAGTCATCGACCGGGTACTCGGCTCACCCTCGCGAACGCTGGCTGCGGTCGGGCCGGTCGGAGCGCTCGACCTGAGCGTGAGCCCGATGATCAAAGGCCAAATTGCATCAGAAGGTCGGCGTGTCTGGGTGCTGGGTTGCAACTGGTACCACGGTGTGCCGTGGGGTGGCCACGATCCCGCGAGCTCGAGCTGGTCGCGGCGGTCGACCCCCCTGCCACGCAGGGTATCGATCTGCGCCAGCTCGGGCGTCTCCCGACACCGGTTTGCAGGTGGGCTCCGGTCGCCGACGCGCTCACCGAGGCCGGCGCCGATGTCGCGGTCGACTTCACCGTGGTCGAATGCCGCGCGGCTGAACACGAATTGGTGCGCCGATCACGGTGTGCACGCGGTCGTGGGCACGACCGGGTTCAGTCCACGACGACCTCGAGGAATCGCGGCTTCGCTTTCGGCAAGGCCGAAGGCCAATGCGATCATCGCCTGCCGAACTTCGCGGTGGGAGTCGTGCTGATGATGCGATTCGCCGAGCTCGCCGCGCCCTATTTCGAGACGGCCGAGGTGATCGAGCTCCATCACGACGAGAAGATCGACGCCTCGTCGGGCACTGCCATCCGTCACCGCTGAGCGGTATGGCGGGCGGCGTCGTCGGAGTGGGCTCCCGATCCGACCCACCACGGTGCTCGTGGAGGGCGCTGCGTGGCGGCGAAGCAGCCGGGCGGCATCCGGGTGCACTCGGTGCGCTTACGGGGCGTTGTCTCGCACCAAGAAGTGCTGCTCGGTACCACGGGGCAATCCCTGGTCGATCCGGCACGACTCCTACGACCGCACGTCGTTCATGCCCGGCGTGCTCCTGGCGATCCGTGCGGTGAGTCGACCGTCCCGGCCTGACGATTGGCTCGATCCCGCTCGCTCGGGTTCTGATGTCGCGCGAGCGTGTGCTCGCGGCGAGCTACGAGCGCATCGCGGCGCTCGGGATGGCGAAAACCAAGTTGACGACATCGCGGTGCATCCGGCGTGTCGTGAGCGAGCATCTACCGGATGTTCCCGGGCGGACGCGATGACTTGCTCCGCGACACGGTGGGGTGGGAGATGGACCGCTTCTTCGCGGGCCTGGTAGCCGAAGAGGTGGCCGAGGCACCCGACTTCGCGACCTTTCTGGAGCAGGCGCTCCCGTTCGCTCGGCATGCGCTCCTCGACCACAGCGTGCTCCAGAAGGTGCTCGAGACCGAGCCCGATCGGCTGATGACCCTGATCACCGTGCAGCAGCACCGCATCATCGGGTACATCGCGGCCTTCTTCCTCCCGTTGCTCGAGCGAGATCGCGCCGCCGGGCGGATTCGAGCCGACGTGGATCTCGAGATCGGCGCCGAGTACGTGGCCCGGATGGCGTTGTCGCTCATGGCTTCCCCCAGCCGCCACGACCTCGGCGACCCGGCGGAGGTTCGTCGCCTGGTGCGCCAGGAGCTGCTCGGGGGAATGCTCAGCTGAGCGAGCGGGGGACGAGCCGGGTATCCCGGCTCGTAGCGAGCGACCCATGGAGAGGTTGAGCGAGCGGGAACAAGCCGGGTATCCCGGCTCGTAGCGAGCGACCACACCTCGTGGGCGCGGTCGGCACCGACATCGTCGGTGATCCGGATGCAGTCGCGGATCGAAGAGCTGATTGTCGGTCGGCTCGTCACGCGCTCCAGATCGAGGCGTGGTACGCAACGTCCGACGCCAAGGCGGAGCACCCGTCGGGGGACCGCTCGTGATCGTCGGGCTCCCGCGTACCTCGCGGTACCACCGCGGTCCCGCACGACCCGCTCGCGGTCGACCCACGGTTCCGTTACCCGCGCAAGTGGGAGCTCCTGGATCTGGTGCCCCCACCCGACGCCGCCACCGAGTCCGACGATCCCCGCCGGCGGGGCCAACCGTCGAACACCGGCGTGCAGCACATCGCACCCGTCGACGGCCCGGCGGAGGACGGCGCGATCCACACCCTCGCCTTCAGCAAGGGGAGCTGGTCCTCCCCGCGCTCGTCGCGCAGCACCCGAACGCGCGGTTTGTCATGACCCACCGCCACCCGGAAGCGGTCATCCCGTCGACCTGCAGCGTCGTCGCGGACGTGCGGATGCCTTGCCCAGCTGGTCGCCGGACCCGGCCTCGTTCGGTCGCGAGATGCTCGAGCACTTCACGGCCGCGATGCATCGGGCGATGGGAGATCGCACCGCTCGGAGAGGACCGCTTCCTCGACGTTGGCCAGTATCAGGTCGAGCATGACCCGGTCGCCACCGCCGAACACGCATCTACGACTTCGCCGGCATCGAATTCGGCGGCGACCTGCGCACGGCAATGGCTGATTGGTCCGCGGCAACCACCGCGGTTCGGCCGTGGCGAGCACCGGTACAGCGCGGCCAGTTCGGGCTCACGGCCCACGGCATCAATCAGGCGTTCGCCGACTACCTCGCCGCCTACGGGGAGTTCTGTCGCTCACCCGGCTGATCCATCCACTGCGCGCATTGACACAAAATTCGGAGTATCGTCTCAGAGTGACGATTCTGGCGCCCCCGGTCACGACCACGCCCACCACCGTGGAGCAGCGGGCTATGGCGGCACTGCTCACGTGCGTCGCCCGCTTCGGTCTGGCCAAGACCAATCTCGACGACGTCGCGGCGGAGCCACTGCTCGCGGGCCACGCTCTACCGCTACTTCTCCAGCAAGTCCGACTTGTTGGAACGCACGGTGTGCGCCGAGCTCGAGCGTCTCACCGCGAGGGCCGTTGCGGCGGTCCGCACCCAAGCTATCCGGCTCAAAGCAGACTGTGCCAAGACACTGGGGTAACGACCGCAGAACAGTGGCTCGCCGTGTGGAGGATACCGGAGGGCAACCCCAACCAGCGGCAGTGCGGATTCGACGTGAATGACAATCGCAATGCGCTCGCCGGCCCTGCTTTTTATCAGTCGATCCGCGCCAGAAGCCTGGTGAACGGGAGTGGAGTCAATGAACACAACGAGCTCACGATCAAGACCTGGTGCGATCCCCTCAGCACCGATCCAGAGAAGTCTTGTGCGCAATCGTTCCCGGCGAACAAGTTTCCGATCATGGCCTTCTTCTACACGCAAGACGGCCAGGCCCTGGCGGATGCTCAATACAATCAGCGGGATTTCTACAACTCGACCAACCCGAAAATCATCGTGCCGATCATTCGTCTTGTGCTCTCGACCAGCACTCCAGGCACAGCGAAGTTCGAATATATCCCTGCGGATCAAACAGTTACGCCATAAGCGCTTGCAGCGCAGCACCGAAGTACGCGGCATATTCTCGTAATGGCTAACGAGTGCAGTTCCACAAACAACGTGCAATCGATTCTTCCACCTTTTTTTAATCGGACGAAGACAAATCATGAACAAAATAATTGCATTACTGTTTTTCGCTCTTTTGGTTGGTTGCTCACAGCCTGCATCGCAAACGCCTGATGTCATCAGCGGGACCAGTGTTCAGAGCCAGAGAATGGATGGCGCGGCCACCGCTGCTTATCTCACTACGCTGTACGGTCGCCAGTTTCCGAATTGCAACAAAGTGAATTCGCAACCTGCGTTTCTGTGCTCAGGTGTCATGATAAGGGTCACGGACAAAGATCCGAACAACACCTATAAAGTCTGGGACCCCAGCCCCATTTCCATCAAAAATGGCGGTGTCAACTTTTCCTACTTGCGAGTTGATAGCAACTTTAACAAGTTCGCCTGGAATAAAACCAATGCCAATGGCTACATTCTTTATCCCGTACTGGAGAGGCCTGCAAATACCGAGCAACTGCAGGTGCTGTGTTCCTACCCCATGGACTCCTACGGGTGGTATCGCAGTTCAACCGCAGTGTGTGTGGCCCACCCGTCTTATCCTGATAGTGGACATTGCCAAGACGCTGGTATCACCACAGCCGAGCAATTCAAGAACGCCTGGAGTTCGGCACCCGGCGACCAAAACAGGCGCCAGTGCGATTTCGACGTGAGGGACGAACGCAATATGCTGGCCGGCCCGGCGTTTTATCAGTCGTTACGCGCTAAATCACTGCTAGGCGCAACAGGCTTCGACCAATGGAACGACGTACTCGTTAAAACCTGGGTCGCCGGTAAACCAAACGTTTTACCAATACTTGCGTTCTTTTACGTGCCAGCAAAAAACGATCCTAATGCGCTCGCCGATGCGCGATACAACCAAAGGGATTTTTATAACGCCACCAACCCGAAAATTACCGTACCGATCATTCGTGTAGCACTTCCCACCGTCATAACCGGTAAGGCCACATTTACCTACGTAGCAGCAGATCAGGGAATCACACAATGAACATACTCAACCCGCCCTCGAACCTCCTCGCGCGTGCACTGGCAGCTGCCTGTCTGACAGTGCTCGGCATTTCTACTGCCCATGCGCAAGATACTGCGTCCGGTGACAGCGTCATTGTGGTCGCAGAGCGCTGCAATAAATACATCGAAAGTGCCCATTGGTTTTACAGAGACTACCAGTGGTCGTTTTCCATCACCCCCACCCCGTGTGCCAGGAGAACGCTGGAATCGGGCACTGCTTACTTGTGGAATGAACTCACACGCGACTACTCCAATAGTCGCTACTGGCAAAACACCCATGGCATGCGTCACCAGTTGATTTGCCACCTGGCCATCGTTCGCGACAAACCAGAATGGAATCTGGAGCCGTGGCGCCCGGATGTGGGGTATGCCAAAACGCTGGCAGCCGGATGTAATCACGTCGCCCCATTGCCAGAACCAGCACCCTGACACCTGAGCAAAACTTCAGCGATACAGTTGATTTGACGCTGGTATCCGTCATTGAACCGAAGGACACTCGGGGCACGCCTGAATCGACCGATACAGGCCATTGCCCGAGGACATTCAATGCGCACCATCGGCCTGATCGGCGGCATGAGCTGGGAGTCCAGCGCCGAATATTATCGACTCATCAATCAGCAGGTGCGTGATCGCCTTGGTCCATTACGGTCGGCGCAAGTGCTGATGTACAGCGTCGACTTCGGCCCGGTCGAACAGGCACAGCATGCCGGGCGCTGGGATGACGCAGCGGCGATTCTGGTGGATGCGGCGCGCAGCCTCCAAGCGGGTGGAGCTGAATGCGTGGTGCTGTGTACCAACACCATGCACAAGGTGGCCGATCACATTCAGGCGGCGATCAACATTCCGTTCCTGCACATCGCCGAACCGGCGGCGCAGGCGGCTTTGGCGATTGATGCGCGCACCGTCGGGTTGCTCGGCACAGCGTTCACCATGGAACAGGACTTTCTCAAGCAACGCCTGATCGCCCAAGGCCTGACGGTATGGGTGCCGGACGACGCTGAGCGCAAGGAGGTGCACCGGATTATCTACGACGAGTTGTGTGTCGGCGTGATCAGTGACGAGTCGCGGCAAATCTATCAACGGGTGATCGAATCGCTGACCGCACGCGGCGCTCAGGCAATCATCCTTGGCTGCACGGAAATCGGCCTGCTGGTCAAAGCCGAGCACAGCGCCGTGCCCTTGCTCGACACCACCGAACTGCACGCGCAGTCGGCGGTGGCGTTCGCCTTGGGCGACTGACTCAAACCTTCGATGAGCTACGCAGGCGGGCCATGCTCAGGGTGTCGACCCATTGCCCGTCGCGCACCGCGTAATCGCGAAACAGGCCTTCGGTCTCGAAACCGAACTTGCGGTAGAGACCAATAGCCGCCTCGTTATCGGCGAACACCGACAGTTCGACGCGGTGCAGGTTCATCCAGTTGTCGGCAACCTCGAGCGCCGCTTCCAACAGTTTCGAACCCACGCCTTTGCCCTGCCAGGCTAGCGCTACGCCCATGCCGAGACTGCCGGCGTGGCTGCGGCGAATCCGCGAATAGTTTTCCAGCCCCAGATGGCCGATGACCGCGCCCTGATGCAGCGCCACCAGTTTCACCGTTCGCTCGTTTTCCGCCATCAGTCGTTGCCGCCAGATCTCGGCGGATTGAAACGGCATCTGCAACACCTGGCGAGCAACGGCTGGATCGTTATAGAGCGCGGTAACGCTCTCAACGTGGGACTCGTTGAAGCGTTCGAGATGTATCGAGGGGCTGTGCTCGGGCATGGCGGATCCTTCCTGGATCGATGTGTGGCCGATCACTCTAAACCGGCGGTTATCAATTTGGCGAGGTGCAAAACGGTGAGAGCGGCGTGGCGACGATTCGACCGGCTCGCGAATGCGGTGTGTCATTCAAAGCTATTGTTGATTGTTCGGCCGCTTTCGCGAGCAAGCCCGCTACCACAGGGGGTTGGGGTTAAGTCTGGAACCATTCGTGGCGTTCGTTGAAGGTGTTGTGGATGAGTTCGATCAGGGTTTGTACTTCAGCGATGTCTTGTGATTCGGCATTCACCGCCAGCCACGCTTGCAATCGCATCGGCTCATCGAACAATCCGGGCAACGCCACCAATCCGCGATCAAACCGGCTCATGTAAGCCGGCAACAAACCGATGCAGGCACTGCAGCGAATCATCTCCAGCATCAATTCATAAGACTGCATCTGCACCACACCAGCCAGACGTTGTTCGACCAGATCATTCCATGGGCGAAAGCTGTCGATCTGCCGGTCGTGCTGCCATTGCACCAGCATGAAATCGGCAAGGTCATCGACACTCGCCGGGCGTGCGGTGACGCGGGAGTAGCGTTTGGCGATGTGGGGAAGGTAGTCCAGGCTCGCCAGGCGCTGCGGTTGGTGGGTGGCGAAGGTCGGGCCGGGGTTCGGGGTTTCGCCATGGGCCAGCCACAGGACGACATCAGCGCTGACGGCCCGCAGCGACAGTTCGCTGTCCAGCGCGATGATTTCCAAGCGTACGCTGGCATTGCGGCGCAGCAGTGCGATGAGATCGCGACCGAGGATGTCGTGCAGGATGGACTCGGCGACGGCCAGGCGAATCAGCGGCTGTTCAACCATCGGCAGTTTGCGCTCGTTGGCCATCTACGATCATCGGGACGTTTTCGGTGCCAGAGCGGAGTACCGCCTTGTTGACCGCCACCGCGGAGTAGCGGAGCAACCCCTACTCCTTCTCGGATGAAGAGAGCACCAATGCCCTTCGGCCCGTAAAATTTGTGTGCTGAGACTGAAACGAGATCCACATCCATCAGTTCAATCAAATCGAAGTCAGCCTTTCCCATCATTTGGGTGGCATCGGTATGAAACAAAGCGTTCGGATTCACCTTTTTGGCCAGTTCTGAGAGGCCCGCGACGTTCTGAATCACACCGGTCTCGTTATGCGCTGCGATAATCGAGACGAGGCAAGTATCCTTGCGCATCGCTGCCGAGTGCCAGGGGCCCCTTCGGATACGAGGCCATTTTTATCGACGGGAAGAAGTTCCACCTCGTGCCCTATGTCCATCAAGTGCTGGAGGGGCTCATACATCAATCGTGCTCGATGCCGGAGGCCACGATGTGACCACCTGGAGTCGCGCCAGCAATCGCGGCCACCCAATTATTGCTTTCGGTGGCTCCAGCATGGAAAACAATTTCGCTCGATGATGCGGCCCCAATCAGAGCGCCTACCTGACTTCGCGCTTTTGCAATCGCTCTATCAAGTCCACCGACAATTCCGGCGACGAGGAGCGGATTTTCATAACGCTCCCGTAAGAAGGGAAGCATTGCATCGATCACTGCGTCATCTGGACGGGCTGTCGCGTTGTTATCGAAATACAGCATCATTCATTCGAAGATACTTCGCGAAGACCTTCGCATCGCTGGCAGATTGCCGAGACCATCGCGACGACATCCTCTTCGGATATGAAGGGGACTTGGCAATAGACAGGACCGTTAGTTTCGCCAGTGATCGCAAGCATATGACCGTGAGGCAAAAGTTTTTCAGCTCCGAGACTCTTGACACCCAAAGACAGATCCGATGTTCCCGCTGAATCCACTTTAAGAATAAGTCGATTGCCGAGGTTGCTCCGAAGGACCATCGGGAAAATCGATGACCTCGATCAGACAATGCGTCAGTTGTACCAGGCTGCCAACCGCTGGCCCGAAATTGCTCTCGGTGATATGGAAAAGTATCTTCCCCTCTCCAAGATATTCGGGATCACCAGGAAAATCTTCCCCCTCCCTAAGCCCTATTGGCAACACTTACTCTCTGTCCATCAGATTCTCGTCAAGTTAAAGGTGCGCTCCCTGTTACAGGCTACCGGCATTCCGGCCCAACTACGTGAGTCCTTGAACCTTCAGCGAAAACCGCAGGCTCGGACGCCGGTTTCCCCTCATAAACCTGCCCAAGGGTGCCCCGGGGTGACCCGCTCCGCAAAAACTAATCCACAAATTATATGAGAGACCTGGATCGTGGTCCATCCTCTCACTTCCCCGCCCCAACCCAATGATAGTTAAGGCTCGAGGCGGGAGGCGCTGTGCTTTCCCGCCCTACCGGATTTTGCATGATAGAATCGAATTCCTTTCTTGCCACTGTTCAACCCTTAGGGAGGACAGTGAGCAGTTCGTCAGTCCTCAGGATTGCCTGTGCGAAGGTCGGGCCGTTCAGTTCATGCGCAGCGTGCAGCATTTCTTTGGCGAAGGCCGCGGTTGCGTCCTTGACCAAGGTTACGTGATAGCCAAGCTCCTTCGCAAAGCGGCCGGTGGATTCGATGCAGGTGTTGGCCAGCAGACCGATCACGATCACATTGACGATCTGTTTCAGTCGGAAATCGAGATCGGTGTTCGCAAATCCACTCTGTCCCCAATGTTCTTTGATGATGATGTCACCCTCTTGCGGAGCAAAATCGGGGTAGCCCAGTACCATGCCGTGAATTACTACCATCAATTGTCGCCCAGCGGGTATAATAACTGCCTTTTTCTTCTGCCTTCTCATTCACTCCACGTAATTGCGGTAAATTAAGAGAATCAACAACAGGTAGAGGCCCACGGACAAGGCCAGGTAGCCAAAGATGAAATAAGCCACCCGGAACCAGGGGGCCGGGGCCGGGACCATGGCTTCCGCCAGTTTTCCTTCTGCTTCCAGGCGCACGATCCACAGCGGCTTTTCCCGCCGTATCTCCTCCAACTCCACACTGCCGGCAAACATGCATTCATTCATGGGGAACATGCCGTGGCGGAAATGGCCCACGGTAAAGTGGACGATGAAAATATAGAGCATGGCCAGCAGCGCTTCGGCCCGGTGCAATAAGAGGATCACATTGAGCATCCAGCCCGGCAGGAAATAGCTGGTGACCAGGGGGTACATGAGGAGCAGGCCGGTAACCCCCAACA
Organism: uncultured Actinomycetota bacterium; assembly: GCA_963720845.1. GTDB lineage: Bacteria > Actinomycetota > Actinomycetes > Mycobacteriales > Pseudonocardiaceae > Pseudonocardia. The sequence continues at coordinate 56,635 of CAVRHG010000022.1, forward strand.
GGGGCATTCCCCAGAAGATCGCCCAGTAGTCAAACTTCTCCCAGTAAGTCCAGCGGTCAAAGGCCGGGGGCGGGCCCAGCCCGAAAAACCAGCGGACTTGCTGGCCCAGGTGAATGGCGTCCTGGAGCCGCGGCAACAGGGAGTCCGGGTGAAAAAGGCTTTGCCGCCAGGCCTTCCACTCCACTTTCAGCAGGACATAGACAATGTGCACCCCAAAGCCCAGGAGCATAGCCACGCCCACCCGGCTGTGGATGGCGCTGACGGACTCGTACCCGCCGAAAAAATTGGTAAGAGCTTTGCCCCAGGAAGTGGGGTAAAGCAGCCGGCAGAGTCCGGTCACGGCCTGGATGAGAAAAGTGACCATGATGAACAGGTGAAACAGCCGATGGATGACTTTGAACCGGATTATCCGTACCTGGTTATTCATCTTCGGGCTTTCTTTTTTTCTCCGTGAAGACGTGGTAAAGTTCTTTGCTCACCCATACTCCGGTATGCACGACGAAGAAGCCTATGGTGCCGACAACCAAGAGATACATGAACCAATCGGCGTAAAACAGGGAGGCGAAGGTCTTCCGGGTTTCCAGAGATCCGGGTTTGGGTTCATGCACCACGTAGGTGGCAAAGGAGGCGCTGGAGCCCTCGTGGCACTTGGAGCATACGTAAGCGTGGCGGCGGACGGGGTTCAGAGGGGAGTAGTAATGGGCGATGGAGGCAATGGGCTCACCCCCGTGGCACTGGCGGCAGGTGAGGTTGCCCCGGCGGGTGTGGATGTTGTTGGCCTCCTCCGCGTGGCATTCCACACAGGTCCGCATTTCGTAGAATTTGACCCCCCTATGGGCATCAGCCAGAAAGGAGCGTATCCGGAGTTCCGTACCCTTGGGACTATAAGGGAAGGAGGGCCGGAGCACCCCGGGGACGCCCACAAAAGGGCTCATGCGCCGAGGCTTAGCTTCGTATTCTTCGTAATACCCGGTCGAGCTCTCACGTTCTTTGTATCGCCTGAGAGAGGAGCCCACTTCTTCCTGGGCCGGGGCCGCCGCGGGTAAGACCAGCAGGAGTCCCAGCCCTCCCAGTGCCATCCAAAGGATGCTTCGCCTGAGAAGCCGCCGCGACATCATTGAGCTTCTCCCTATTTTTTCGGCGACTTTTTGGCGGGTTCCGCCTTCTTAGGCGCCTCTTTCGGAGTCGCAGTCTCGGGGATCGCCATCTTCACGGGCTCTCCCACCGGCTTCGGCAGCCTAGCCAGGGCATCCCAGGCAGCTTGCAGGTACTCGAGGCCCTCTCCTCTGTAAAAATGACACCCATCGCAGGAATTGGGGACGGCCGGGTCGGCCAGGCTATCCTTGGGCAGGAGACAGACGAAGACATGGGTGTGGATTTCTCCGGATTCGGCGCTTCTGGCAACCCTGGCCATGTGGCAACCTATGCAGTTGCCGAAGGAGTGAATGGAATGGCCCAGGTTCTTGTTGATAATTTCATGACAGGTGAGGCACTGCTTGGAGCCGGCCTGCACGGTCTGGGACCGGGTGGGAGGCATGCCAATCTGGTGCACAAAGTGGCAGGAGGTACAGGTCACCCCTTCTTGATAATGCACGGATTGCTTCCAATCCAGATATTGCCGATGGTGGCCATTGGCAAACGCGTCGGCATAGACCCCCTTCACGTCGCCGGCGGCAAAGGTGGTCTCTTTAAAAAAAGGTCCGATGGCCTTGCCGGGCTCATAGCCCACCGGCCAGCCAGCTCCCTTCACCTTAGTGGATTCGCCCCGGGTGTGGCAGGAGCCGCAGATCTGCACCGCCACTCCCATGGTGAGCTTGGCCGGGTTGATGATGGTCTGGCGTTTCGCGAAGACCGCGGTCTTGGGTAGGGCCGCGTGCCAGGAACCCGGGCCATGACAGGCTTCGCAGCCGACGCCCGGCTCGACAAAGGTGTTTTTCTCGATATTTACCCCGGTGGCGTGGCAGCCGCCGCAACCGATAATCCAGGGCTTTTTATCCCAATCGGGGTCCCCTTCAGCATAAGGGGCCCAGCGGTGGGAATCAATATTGTACACGAATGGGTGGAATGTAGAGTTTCCCAGCCTTTTCCACCAGGAATCGCTGTTTCCACTGGCTGCCGATGGTATACTTGATATCTTCCTCTTTGGGGATGTAGACCTGTTCTACCGGTATTTTGAGCTTGGCCTTGGCCAGATCGGCGCGAATTACTTTTTCATCGAGGGGAGCGACGATGGCGTCCCGGTTCTTTTGGGCGTCTTGGAGCATGCGGGAATGGAGGGTCATCTTCCAGGAGTCGTAGTGCTCCAGGTGGCAGAGCTTGCAGGTATCCGAGCCCACGTATTTCTTGGGCCCTTTTTCCAGAGCCTGCACGTCGATGGGACTCTCGCCGCAGGCCGCCAGGGCCAGAAGCCCCAGCCCCACCAGGAAAATTCTCGCCAGACCGTAACCGTTCATGCCGCCCTCCCGGGGGTGCGTGGATATTGAATTTGGCCAAGGGACAAGATCGCGGGGATCGCTGTGTCTGGTACTTCTGTTCTCCTTGGGTTTGGGAAGTTAAATTATATATACAAATAAGTATAGGAAAAGACAATACTTTTTTCCAAAAAATTAAACTGAGATTATGCCGCAGTCTTGGCCACGGCGGTCAAAAATTGGTTTTGGAACCTGCGGTCCGGGGAGGATATCCCGAACTGGCCATCTGTCAAAAAACTTGGGAGAATCGTATTCGGTAATAGCGGCTATCTTGCGAGGCTGTCGAAAAAGGTTAGAAAGCCAGATAGATTTCCCTCCTTCAAATAAGTTCCTATCGGTAGTCAATTGAGTCATAAAAATTATCTAACCTCTTATAATTGCTGGATATTCGTGTGCTTTTGTGCTAGTTTGGAGAAAACTAGGCAGAGAGGCACATGGCTAAATTCAAGGCATACGATTATCGGCAGAGGGTGTTTCTGCCAGTGTCTTTGGCAGACCAGTTGTAATGCTCCACCCTTCCTTCAGACCCCGCCTCACGACGACGCCCTTGCGCTTCACTAACCCTTCACCTCCATCAGGTTGGGGAGAGGACTTTCACCTCCAAGCTGTTGTGCATGCCCGGCACACCAAAAAAGAGGGGCGGGATAATCCCGCCCCCCTTTTTTGCCTAAGTCTTGCCCTCAAGATTTATTGCGACTAGCAACCCCGGGCTCTTAACTGACCACCGGCCACTGACTACTTTCC
>CAVRHG010000023.1:0-139464 GCA_963720845.1 uncultured Actinomycetota bacterium
CCCGCCCACCGCCCGGACGTTTGCGCGCGTGCCCGCCCCCCTGACCGAGGAAACTGGGAGGATCGGCCCCGTGGTGAACGAGGCGGGCGGAGCCGCGGGGACCGGAACGACCCGAACGACCGTGGAGCGGGACGGGCTGGTCTTCGACGTGACCACGGCCGGGCCGCCGGACGGGGAGCCGGTGGTGCTGCTGCACGGGTTCCCGCAGTCCGCGCGCTGCTGGGAGGCCGTCACCCCCGTGCTCACCGCCGCCGGCCTGCGGACCTTCGCGCCGGACCAGCGCGGCTACTCGCCGGGTGCCCGGCCCACCGGGCGCGCCGCGTACCGGATGACCGAGGTGGTCGCGGACGCCGCGGCGGTCGTCGAGGCCGCGCTGGCGGAGACCGGACGGTCGCGCGCGCACGTCGTCGGGCACGACTGGGGCGCGATCGTCGCCTGGATGCTCGCCGCGAGCCGGCCCGACCTCGTCCGCACCGTCACCGGGGTCTCCGTCCCACCGCCGGGCGCCCTGTCCGACGCGCTGCGCCGGCCCCGGCAGGCCCTCGCGTCGTGGTATCTGGCGGCCTTCGCCGTGCCCGGGCTTGCCGAGCGGGTGTTCGGGGTCCCGCGCGGAGCGTCGTGGTCGCCCCGGCTCGTCCGCGTGCTCGTCGAGTCGGGCCAGACCCGCGAGCACGCCGAGCGCGACGCCGCCCGCCTCGCCGACCCGGCCGCGCTCACCGCGGCGCTGAACTGGTACCGGGCGATCCGGCTGTCGCGGCCCAACCCGGTCCGGACGCCGACCACCCCCGCACTGTTCGTCTGGAGTGACCGCGACGTCGCCCTGACCCGCGATGCCGCCGAGCGGGCCCCGTTGCACCTCTGGGGCCCGTTCCGCTACGCGGAGCTGCGCGGCGTGAGCCACTGGATTCCCGACGAGGCGCCCGCCCCGCTGGCGGAGCTGGTCCTCGAGCACATCGGGGCGCCGTAGCGATGGAGGTCCTGTCCGGGCGGATCCTCGTCCGCCCCACCGACCCCGCGCGCAGCACCGCGTTCTACCGGGACGTCCTCGGGCTCGCCGTGTTCCGCGAGTTCCCGGGCGGCACGGTCTTCTTCCTCGGCGGCGGTCACCTCGAGGTGTCGGGACGCGCCGAGCCCGGCCCGGTCGACGAGCGCGTGCGCCTGTGGGTGCAGGTGCGCGACCTCGCCGCAGCGCACCGCGAGCTGGTGGCGCGGGGCGCGGCGGTGCTGCGCGGGCCCCGTCGTGAGCCGTGGGGACTCGACGAGATGTGGGTCGCCGACCCCGACGGCATCCGGATCGCCGTCGTGGAGGTGCCGCCGGAGCACCCGCTGCGTCGCGACCCGCGCTCCTGATCCACCGGCGCCCCCGTGAATCGCGCCAGAGCCCGCTCATGCAGGCTGGTCCGGTGGCGCGGACGCTGGACGAGGTGTCGGACGACTTCCGGACGTTCTGGACGGAGCGGCACCTCGCATCCCTGGTGACGGTGCGCGCCGACGGCAGCCCGCACGTCGTCCCCGTCGGGGTCACCCTCGACATCGAGGCCCGCCTCGCCCGCGTGATCTGCCGCGGAGGCTCGGTCAAGGCCCGCAACGCGGCGGAGCGCGGGATCGCGGTCGTGTCCCAGGTCGACGGCAGGCGCTGGTCCACGCTGGAGGGCGATGCCGTCGTCCGCACCGACCCGGCCGCCGTCACCGACGCCGAGCGCCGCTACGCGCTGCGGTACAGGCAGCCGCGGCCCAACCCGGAGCGGGTCGTCATCGAGATCGCCGTCCGCCGCGTGCTCGGCCTGACATAGACCCGCCCGCCACGCTCGGCATGCTCTCAATCGGTACAGCCAGGGACGGCCGCGGTGGCCCTGCTGTCGCTGTCGTCGGGGTGATCCGAGCCGGGGATGGCCACATGAGCACCGCCCTGAACACCGACGGTCACGACGGCCGTGGAGGCGAAGTCGACGGCGAACGGGGTCGGGCTCGTCCGGCTGATGGGCGGGCACTCCGGCTTCATCGCCTGCTACGCCGCGCTCGCCCGCAGCGACGCCGACGTGGTGCTCATCCCCGAGGTGCCCTTCGTCCTCGACGGTCCGCACGGGCTGCTGGAGCACGTGCGCCAGCGCGTGGCCGAGCGCGGCAACGCGGTCGTGGTGGTCGCCGAGGGAGCCGGTCAGGACCTCCTGGAAGGCGGCCACGGCGGGAGCGACGCGTCGGGCAACACGAAGCTGCGCGACATCGGGCCTTTCCTGCGCACGCGGCTGACCGAGCACTTCGAGAAGGAGGGCGTCGAGACCTCCATCCGCTACATCGACCCCAGCTACGCCATCCGCAGCGTCCCGGCGAACCCTTACGACAGCGTCTACTGCGTGCGGCTCTCGCAGGCGGCGGTGCACGCCGCGATGTCGGGCCGCACCGAGATGGTGGTGGGCCGCTGGCGGCGGCGGTTCGTGCACCTGCCGATGGCGCTGGCCGTGAGCCGGCGCAACCAGGTCGACCCGCGCGGTGACCTGTGGATGGCGGTGCTGGAGTCGACGGGGCAGCCGGTCCGGTTCACGTGATCCCGCCGCGGGGCCCGGCGCACGCGCACCGGGCCCCGCGGGAGGTCGCGAGCCGTCAGTTGCCGAACGGGCTCTGCTGCTGGCCGAAGGGGCTCTGATGCTGCCCGAACGGGCTCTGGTTCCACGGGAACGTGCCGCTGCTCGGGCTCGTGCTCGTCGTCGCCGCCTCGTCCTTGGTGCTGCCGAGCGTCACGCCCACCGTGCGCTCCGCGCCACCGCTCTCCACGGTCAGCGTGACCTTGTCGCCGGGGGCGTAGGCGCCGATCCGCGCGACGAGGTCCGAGAAGTCCTCGACCCGTGCGTCGCCGACCTTGGTGACGACGTCACCGGCTTTCAACCCGGCCGTGGCGGCGGCCGACCCGTCCTGCACCGCGGCGATCGTGGCCCCGCCCGCGGCCTGCTCCTGCTGGGTGCTCTGCTGGCCGCCCTGGACCCCGAGGACCGGCTTGGTCGCGCTCCCGCTGTCCAGGATCTCCTGGGCGACGCGGCGGGCCTGGTCGATCGGGATCGTGAACCCGAGACCGATGCTGCCGCTGCTCTGGCCGGCCGTCGCGATGGCCGAGTTGATCCCGATGACCTGCCCGTCGAGGTTCACCAGCGGGCCGCCCGAGTTGCCCTGGTTGATCGGCGCGTCGGTCTGCAGGCCGTTGTAGACAACCGCGGAGCCGTCTTCGCCCTGGACGCCGACCGTCCGGTTGAGCGCGCTGACGATGCCGGCGGTGACGGTGCCCGTCAGGCCCTGGGGAGAGCCGATCGCGACCACCTGCTGGCCGACCTGCAGGTCCGCGCTGCGGCCGAGCGTCGCCGCCGTCAGCCCCGAGACGTTCTGCATACGGAGCACGGCGAGGTCGTAGCTGGGGGAGGTGCCGACGACCGTGGCCGTGTGCTCGGAACCGTCGGCGAGGGTGACGCTGATGGTGCCGTTCGAGCCGGACACCACGTGGTTGTTGGTGAGCACGGCGCCGTCCGCGGTGAGGATGACGCCGCTGCCCTCGGCGACACCCTGGGACGTCACCACACGGATGTCGACGGTGCTCGGCATGGCGGCCGCGGCGGCGCCGGCGACCGTGCCGTTCGATGCGGGCGCCGTCCCGGTGGTGGCGGGCACCGACCCGAGGGCCGGCGAACTGGCACTGGTGCGGGCCTGGTTGTCGAGAAGGAGGTAGGCACCGCCGAACCCGGCGCCGCCGCCGACCAGCCCGGCGATCAGCGCGGCGGTGACCACGCCGGTCATGCCGCGGCTGCGCTTCGGGCGTTCGGCGGGGAGGGTGGCGGTGGGGTAGGGGTCGGTGTGGCGCTCGGCTGTCGCCGTGCCTCCCCAACCGGCCGACGGGCCGTAGCCGCCGTAGCCGGGGTGTGGGTAGGGCGCGTTCGGCGGGTAGGCGGGGCCGGGGGCGCCTCCGCCGACCGGGCCCTGCTCGTCGTGCCGGCCGCCGTCGCGCTGCTCGTCGTTCATCGCACTCCCTCACCGCGCTCGCTTATGGCCCCAGACTCTGCCCGCCACCTGGGAGGAACCTGTGACGTCGCTGGGAGTTCGACGTCAGTCCTCTGCATGTTCCGCATGACCGGCCTCGTCCCGCCCGGCCGGCGGGCGACAGGGCCGCTATCCTCGCTTCCGACGAGGGGGAGTAGCTCCCAACGCTGCGGTCGACACACTGGCGAAAGCCCGGCCGCACGGCCCGATCCAGGTCGGGCGAGCGAGACCTTCGGTCTGGTATCGCCCGCGCGTGCCGGATCGGAGCCCACCGGTCCGGCCCCTACCGGAGGGATGAGACCGGGCATCACCGCATGTATGCGGCGGTTGGGCATCAGGCCCCGGTCTCATCCCCCGTTTGAGGAGCACCCCGACATGGACGGCGTCCTGATCGCGTTCGCGGTCAGCTTCGGCGTGGTGTTCGTCGCCGAGCTCGGCGACAAGTCCCAGCTCATGGCGCTGACCTTCGCCACCCGCTATCGCCCGCTACCGGTGCTGGTCGGCATCACGATTGCGACCGCGGTCGTGCACGCCGTCTCCGTCGCGGTCGGTTACGGCCTCGGCGCGGCCCTGCCGACGGGCTGGATCGCGCTGGTGGCGGCGATCGCGTTCTTCGGCTTCGGCGCGTGGACGCTGCGCGGCGACACGCTGACCGCCGACGAGCAGGCCAAGGCCGACCGCTCGACCGGCTCGGCGGTCGTCGCGGCATCGGTGGCATTCTTCCTCGCCGAGCTGGGCGACAAGACGATGCTCGCCACGATCACCCTCGCCACCCGGTACGGCTGGTTCGGCACCTGGCTCGGCTCGACGCTGGGGATGGTCGCGGCGGACGCGCTGGCGATCCTCGTCGGCCGCCTGCTGGGCAGGCACCTGCCGGAGCGCGCGATCACCTACGGCGCCTCGGGCCTGTTCTTCGTGTTCGGCGTCTGGCTGCTGGTCGACGCGTCCGCCCAGCTCAACCGGGTCTCGCCGATCGACGTGATCGCCGGGACGATCAACGACCACCTCGCCGGGTGGATCGCGCTCGCGCTCGGCCTCGTCGCCGTGCTGCTGGGGATGCTGGGCCGCCGCCGGATGCAGCGCGTGGGCGCTGTGGGCGGCCGGCCGGCGTGGCGGCTGGGCACGCCGGGCTGGTGGGCCCGCGCCCTGTTCGCCGCCGCCGGGCTGCTGGGACTCGGGGCCCCGCTGCTGGTCGCAACGGACGTCGTGCAGCCGATCGCGCTGTTCGACGAGCCGGGCTGGGTCGCGGGCGGGGCCGCGGTGGTGCTGCTGGGCACCGCGCTGCTGATCGCGGCCCAGCGCTCCCGGGTGGTGCTGCAGCGGCGGGGCGTGGATCCGGTGACGGCGACCCACGGCCTGCATGCCCGCGTCCGGAACCCGGGGTTGACCGGCATCGTGCTGGCCACGGCGGGCCTGCTGCTCATGGTGCCGACGCTCGTGGGCGTGCTCGCCGCGGTGCTGGTGGTGGTGGCGGTGCAGATCCAGGTCCGCGCCGTGCGGGAACCGGGGCTGGCCCGGCGCCACGGCGAGGCCTACGACGCCTATGCCGCGCGCACGGGCCGGTTCCTGCCCCGGCCCGGGGCACGCGAGCCCCAGCCCGCGGCGGCACCGGACCACGACGGGCGCTGACAGGCGGGTACCGGGCGAGCGTCGCCGCACTCCGGTACCCGCACCATCTGGTGCGGCGGGTCAGCGCTCGTCGTCGTACGGGACGGCCCGCCCCTGCTCGGCGACGTCCGCCGGATCCGCCTCCAACGGCAGGTCCCCGAGGTCGTCGTCGACCCCTTCGTCGTCCAGCTCGGCGTGCTGCTCCGCGACGTCCGTGGAGTCCGCGGACTCGAGGGTGTACGAGCCGGGTTCGTCGATCCTCATCGCGCTGGGCCTTCCGATCAGGGATCCGTGCCGCGCCGGTACGCCCGGGGGCTGCGATCAGTCACACGCGGCGCCCGGGCCACCGGCCACGGCTCGGCTGACGAGCGGCACCGCCGGCGCCGTCCGTCGGACAGTGGTCAGGCCAGAGCGTCGAGGAGCGCCTGCTTCTGGCGGTCACCCAGCCCCGCGGCGCGACGTGACGCGTCGATGCCGGTCTGCTCCAGCAGCGCCGACACCTTGGCGGGACCGTAGCCCGGCAGGCTCTTGAGCAGGTCCGCGACCTTGGTCTTGCCGACCACCGCGTCCGTCTTCGCGCGGCCGAGCACAGCCGGGATCGTCTCGTCGCCGCGCGCGATGGCGTCGCGGAGCTCCTTGCGGGCGGTGCGAGCCGCGGCCGCCTTCTTCAGCGCCTCCTGGCGCTGTTCGGGGGTCAGCGTGGGCAGAGCCATGATTCGTCTCCCTTCCTGTGACCGCCCCGGGTGGGCGTCACCGCAGGTCATCTTCCCCGCAGAGCCTGACAGATTCGTCCGGCGCCGCGCGGACGGCCCCCGGTCGGGTGTGTCGCGGGGCCGTCATTCACACCTGATTCAGCACGACTGCGCGAGCGAGGTGGCGCCCGCCGTCGGCTCCGGGCGGCCCGTCGACGGGGCGCCCTCGTCCGCCGTCGCCCGGCCCTTGGCGGACGCGGACGGCGCTTTGCTCGACGGGGCGGCGCTGGTCGGGGCGGCCCGGGGAGCGGCGGTCGGCGGGGGCCCCGCGATGGTGTCGCGCACGACCTTCTTCATGAACGCGACGTCCGGGCGGGAGGTGTCGAACCGGCCGTCCGCCTCGTTCGGATCGGCGAGGTTCGGGTCGAACGACACGCTCTCCAACGCCACGCTGCCCGCGTTGTCGGCCACCTTGACCAGCGCCGGAAGGACCTGCTGGGGGATGTTGGTCGACACGCTGTCCGTCGTGGCCGCGGCGACGTCCTGGAAGTTCGCCAGCAGGTTCGCCGGGCTCTTCTGCTGCAGGACGTACTGGAGCAGGCAGCGCTGTCGGCCCATCCGCGTGTAGTCGTCACTGTTCGTCCGCGACCGGGCGACCGCGAGCGTGTCCGTGCCGTCGAGGTGCTGTATGCCGGAGGGGATGTAGCGGTCCGGCTTCACGTGCCGCCCGGTGGGCGTGATCCCGCCGACCGGCAGCGGCTCCGGGCCGACGTCCACGGTCAGGCCGCCCAGCGCGTCGATGATCGCGGCGAAGCCGGCCATGTTCACCTCGACGTAGTAGTCGAGCTTCAGGCCCAGCATGGTCTCGACCGACGAGTGCAGCAGGTTCAGCCCGGGGTCGGTGGTGGGCCCGGCGGGCGCCACCTGCGGGTAGCTGTGGGCGTAGGCGTAGACGGCGTTGAGCAGGTAGTCGCCCGACAGCGGGTCCGAGGGGTTGTGGAAGCCCTGGGGGAACTCCCGGGCCATCGGCGATCCCAGCGGGAACGGCACGCGCTGCAGGTTTCGGGGCAGCCCGAAGAGAATCGTGCGCCCGGTGTGCGTGTCCACGCTCGCGACCATCATCGTGTCCGTCCGGGCGCCCCGCCGGTCCGGCCCGGCGTCGCTGCCGACCAGCAGCACGTTCAGTCGAGCCTTGCCGATCGCCTCCGCGGCGGGGGTGCCGCCGCTCAGCGACGGGAACAGCCGTTCGAGCAGCTGCCGCTGGGAGTTGGCGAGCTCGGCACCGAACCCGAGTGGAGCGGCGACGGTGAGGCACAGCACGACCACGGCCCCCGCGCCGAGCAAGCGCTGCCCGGTCCGTAGACCGGTCGGCCGGGCGAGCAGGTACGTGCGGACGATGACGGCCATCCAGGCCAGTGCGGCGACGAGCAGGCCGATCGTGCCGCCCACCAGGGTGCGGGACGAGAGCAGGGTGCCGATCAGGTCGGACCGGTCCGCGCGCAGCGTCAGCACCAGCAGCGTGAGGAGGCCGAGCACGAAGGCCGCCATGATCGCTGCGCCGGTCCGGAACCGCCGGAGGGCGAGGTGGCCCGCACCGGGGACGAGCGTCGACAGCAGCGTCGTGAGCAGCGCGGGGCCGAGGGTGGAGAAGCGGCGGACCTGGGAACGCCCGGCCGCGTCCAGCCGCAGCTCCTGCGGGGTCGGCCCGTGGTAGCGGACGGGCGGGTGCTGGACGGGTCGGTGCTCGGCCGCCGCGCGGCTGCGCTCGTCGACGACGGCGCGCTTGGTGCGGGGAACGCCGTTGGGTCGGGCGGGGGGAACGGGCGCCGTGGGCCGGTCGTCGAGCACCGGGCGGCTCCGGGGCGGCCGGGGGCGTGCCGGGGGGCGCGGTGCGCCGCGCCCCGGAGGCGGCATCGGGGAGCCCCCCGACGGTGGCCCGCCGGGGCCGAGCCGCGCGGCAGGTCTCGGCGGGCCGCTGGTCGGCGGTGGATGGCCCGGAACGGGCGGCCGAGCGCCAGCCGCCTCGCCCGGGCCGGACGCGGCAGGCGGACCGGCCCCGGCACCGGCACCGGGGAGCCCGGGGGGCGGGGCAGCAACCGTCTGGGGGGAGCTTCCCGCAGGTGGCGGCACCGGCCCCGGCGTGTTCCGGTGCGGCGGATGGGGGGCACGGGGGTGGCGGAGCGAGGGCGTCGCCGGTGTCGGGGTCCCGTGCTCGTCCACGCTGGTCACCCCCTGGTCCTCCTCGAGACGATACCTACGGATTCGACGGCGCAGCAGCGGCCGCGGAGACGCCGCGGAGACCCTGTGCCGCAGCGGCTGCCGGGGTCGTGCCGCGGCGGCACTCCACGATGAGGCCGGGATCGAGCGTACTGCGCGTGATCGTCGGGTCCGACGGGCACCCGCTCGGTCGGGTCGGGGCGTGCCGCCCGGTGACTCAGTTGCCGCCGGGATCCGGGGCGATGAGGCGCGCGACGGCCGCGGCGGTGCGCAGCGATCCGGTGCCGGTCGGGTGGAAGGGGAAGGGGTCGGTCAGGCCCTGCAGGTCGGGCCCGGTCGACGCGGCCGCCGGTTCCGGCGTGCACAGCGGCGCCAGGTGCGGGCGGGCGACGCCGAAGCCGTACTTCTGCGCGCCCGCGACGAGGATCGCGTTGAGCTGGTCGTTGCGGGCGTCGAGCAGGTCGACCTCGGCCGTAGTCAGGCCGGCCGCTCCCGCCGGGCCCCGGAGGTCCGCACAGGCCAGGTCCGCAGTGGCCGGCAGCGCGTCGTACGAGGTCATGACGACCACCTGTGGCTGCCCGGGCAGTGCGGCCAGCTCGGCGAGCAAGGCGCCGTAGTCGCGGTCGAACGCGGCGAGGCGATAGTCGAACTCGCCCTGGCTCAGATTGTCGGCGCAGTTCTCGACGGCATAGCAGTAGGTGACGAGGTCGGACCAGCCCAGGTCGTTCGGCCCGATCGCGACCGCGACGAACCGCAGCCCCTGCACCTGCTTGAGCACGCCGACCTGCGGGGGCAGTAGCAGCCCGCCCCGCTCCTGTGGGCCGAGCAGGCCCGCGGCGGTCGTCGCGCTCGGGCAGGCGAGGCTCAGCACGGGCACCGCGAGCAGGTTGCCGAGCTCGGCGGCCAGGGAGTCGGTGCTCCGGCCGCAGGCGGTGTCGGCAGGCGACGGGTCCGGCACCGGCGGGCCGCCGACCCGGACCGCGCGCGAGTCGCCGATCACGGCGCCGGTGAAGCCGGTGACCGCCGGACCGGCGGGTTCGGGGGACACCGACGACGACCCGACGAGGTCGGTCAGCGAGCCGACCTGCTGCAGCCCGTGCACCGTCCCGGTGTAGGCCAGCCCGCCGGCCGCGACCCAGGCGACCGCGGAGGCCGCGACCGCAATGGCGGTCATGCGCGCGATCGCGCCGCTGAGGTGGTGCCAGATCTCCGCGACGGCGTGCGGCCCGGCGTCCTCGCCCGCCCGGCTGCGGGCGCGCAGCACCGCGAGCATCCGCAGGCAGCCCGCGCCGGCGGCCGCGGCGAGGGCGAAGAGCAACAGGCCGATGCCGCCCGAGAGGTACCACCGCAGGAAGCCGCGGGTGACGTTGTCGATCGCCTGGGCCTGGGCCTGCGCGCTGGTGAGCGGGTCGAAGACCTGCGCGGCCGCGGCGTTGCGCTGGACGGGGCCCATGGTGAGGCGGGGGCGCAGCGGGCCGTGGATCCGCAGGCGGGGCATGTCGAGCTCGGTGTTGCCGATCTGCACCAGCTGCGCAGGCCCGGACAGGCTCAGGGAGGGCGTGCGGGCGCCGACGGACAGGTGCTGGCCGAGCGCGACGACGTCCTGCTCGGGCGTCAGCGCGACGGTGACCGGCACGCCGACGAGCAGGCAGAACGCCACGAGCAGCACCGTCGGCCAGGCCCGCAGCTCGCGGAGCATTCCCGGGCGTCGTGGGGCGACGGCCGTCGCCGGGGGCGCCTGGGGCGACGACTTCCGCACCGGTCACCCCCGTCCGACTGCGTGCTGGACCGGTTCAGTGTGCCGGGTCGTCGGCGGTCCGTCACCCGCCAGGCCTCGTGACGCAGGCCTCGCCGCCATCGGCGGCCTCGACGACCCGGAACAGCGCGGTCGCGACCGCTCGCGCCTCGTCCGCGTCGAGGTGGGTGCCGAAGTGCCGCTCGATACCGGCAAGGTAGGTCGGAGCCGCCGCGCGGAGGCGGGCGCGGCCCTCGTCGGTGATCACCGCGAGCAGCGACCGTCCGTCGTCGGGGTTGCGCTCGCGTCGGACCAGACCGGCCCGTTCGAGCTCGTCGACGACCCGGCTGACCCGCTCGCGGCTGAGCACCGCGCGGGCGCCGAGCTCGGTCATCCGCAGGCGGCGGTCGGGGGCCGTGTTGAGCTCCAGCAGGACGTCGTACCAGGACAGCGGCATCCCGACGGCCGCGAGCTCGCGTTCCAGCCGGGGAACCACGGCGGCGTGCACCCGCAGGACGGACGCCAAGGCCCGCACCTGCTCGTCGTCGGCGTTCATGCCGCGAGCCTACCAAAAAGTGTGTGCGCACGCACCTTGACAGAGACAAGCGCTGAGTGGTGATATGTGCGTACGCACACAAATGAAGGGATCCGACCATGAGCACCCTGCTGCACCTCTCCGCCTCGCCCCGAGGTGCTGCCTCCGAGTCGCGCGCGATCGCGGCGACGTTCCTCGACGCCTACCGCGACACCCGCCCCGACGACGAGATCATCGAGTGGGATCTCTGGGACGGCACGCTGCCCGAGTTCGGCCCCGCCGCGGCCGCCGCGAAGATGGCCGTGTTCGCCGGGGCCGACCCGCAGGGCGACGAGGCCCGGGCCTGGCAGAGGGCGATCGACACCTTCCGCCGCTTCGACGCCGCCGACCGCTACCTGTTCAGCGTCCCCATGTGGAACGCGGGCGTGCCGTACATTCTCAAGCAGTTCATCGACGTCATCTCCCAGCCCGGCCTCGTCTTCGGCTTCGACCCGGAGCGCGGCTACAGCGGCCTGCTGCAGGACAGGAAGGCGGCGGTGATCTACACGAGCGCCGTGTACGGCCCCGGGCGGGGGCCTGCGTTCGGCGCCGACTTCCAGCGCCCGTTCCTCGACGACTGGCTGCGCTGGACGGGCATCGACGACCTCACCGCGATCGAGTTCCGCCCCGACCTCGCCACGGCGGACGCCGACACCGGCCGCCGCGCGGCCCACGGCGCCGCCCGGGACGCGGGGAAGTTGTTCTGACGTCGCGCCGGGCGTCAGATGAGAAACCGGTACGCCGTGCTGCCCGGTGCGATGAGCTGGATCTTCAGCGGGCTCGCCTTCATCCGCCCCCAGAGGGGCTCGTAGCCCTCCCGGCTGCTGATCTCGATGCCGACCAGCGCTGCCCCGGTCTCCCGGTTGTCCCGCTTGACGTACTCGAACAGCACGATGTCGTCGTCCGGCCCGAGCACCTCGTCCAGGAACCGCCGCAGCGCCCCCGGCTCCTGCGGGAACTCCACCAGGAAGTAGTGCTTGAGCCCGCGGTGCACGAGCGAGCGCTCGACGACCTCGGCGTAGCGGCTCACGTCGTTGTTGCCGCCGGAGAGCAGACACACCACCGTCGAGCCCGGCTCGACCGGGACCTCCTCGCCCAGCGCCGCCGACGCCATCGCGCCGGCGGGCTCGGCGATGATCCCGTCCACCTGGTAGAGGTCGAGCATCTCGGTGCACACCCGGCCCTCGGGCACCGTCAGCAGCGCGGCACCGCTGTCGCGCACCATCGGCATGGTGACCTCGCCCACCCGGCGCACAGCCGCGCCGTCGACGAACGAGTCGAGCTCCGGCAGCGTCAGCGGCGCGCCGCCCCGCAGGGCGGCCGTCATGCTGGCCGCCCCGGCCGGCTCCACCCCGATCACGCGGATGCCCGGGTGCCGCTCCCGCAGCACCGTGGCCACCCCGGCGAGCAGCCCGCCGCCGCCGACCGGCACCACGACGATGTCCGGCGCCCGGTCGAGCTGGTCCAGGATCTCCAGGCCGACGGTGCCCTGCCCGGCGATCGTACGGAGGTCGTCGAACGCCGGCACCATCGTCGCGCCCGTGCACGCGGCGTGGTCGGCTGCCGCCGCGGCTGCCTCGTCGTAGGTGTCGCCGTCCACGATCAGCTCGACGCCGTCGCCGCCCAGCGCGGCGATCCGCTCACGCTTCTGGCGCGGCGTGGTGCGCGGCACGTGAACACGCCCGCGCATCCCCAGCCGTCGGCAGGCGTACGCCACACCTTGCCCGTGGTTGCCCGCGCTCGCGCACACTGCGCCGGCCGCCCGCTCCGCCGGGCCGAGCTGGGCGAGCAGGTTGTACGCGCCGCGGAGCTTGTATGAGCGTCCTACCTGCAGGTCTTCCCGCTTGAGCCACACGTGTGCACCGGTGGCGTCGGACAGCCGGGGGTTCGGTTCGAGCGGTGTGGTGCGGGCGATCCCGGCGAGCCGGACCGCCGCCGCGGAGCACTCGTCGGCAAAGGGCGCCGGGGACCCGTAACGCTGGGAAGACACGTTCCGAATACTGCCCCGTCCAGTCCAACGCGCCGCTACCCCCTCCATTGGGGGAGTGGGAGCGCACACCGATTGGGGTCGACGATCACGCCCCGCTGCCGGAATGCTGACCTTGTGAGTCGCGAAAGGCCCTCCAGGGTGATGCATCGCCGTGCCGGGCGGGCGTTCGCTGCACTGTCCGTGGTCGCCTTCGCGGCCTTCGGCCCGACCGGTCCGGCGCTCGCCGTCGGCACCGTCGCCCAGACCGAGCCGGTCGGATCACTCTCCGTCACACCGTTCGGCCCGTTCGCAGCCGCCGAGGTCGCCGGCCCGACTGCGGTCGCGGCCACCACGCCGACGGTCCCCCCGGCGAGCGCGACCGCCGCGACGAGCACGGCGACCGCCGCCGCGGTCGTCCCGCCGACGGCCGCCGACGGCACCGGTATCCCGAGCACCGTGCTCGCCGCGTACAAGGCCGCGGCAGCCGCCGCCAACCCCTCGTGCCACCTGCCCTGGACGCTCATCGCCGGCATCGGTCGCGTCGAATCCGGGAACGCCGCCGGCGGCCGCGTCGACACCGCGGGCACCACCCACGGCCGCATCCTCGGCCCCCGCCTCGACGGGGCCACCGTCGGCACCGCCTTGATCCGCGACACCGACGGCGGTGCCCTCGACGGCGACACCGCCTTCGACCGCGCCGTGGGGCCCATGCAGTTCATCCCTGGCACGTGGAAGACGTTCGCGAAGGACGGCAACAACGACGGCGTCGCGTCGCCGCACAATGTCTTCGACGCTGCGGCCGCCGCCGCCAACTTCCTCTGCTCCGGCGGCGGCGACCTGTCCCAGCCGGCCGCCCAGCGCGCCGCACTGCTGCGCTACAACCGCTCCGACGCCTACGGGGCGCTCGTCCTGCGCTGGGCCGCGGCCTACGGCGCCGGCGTCTCCGTGATCCCCGACGGCACGGGGCCGGTGCCCGCCACCCTCCCGACGCCGCCGGCGCAGGTCCCGGCCCCGGCGAACGGGGTGCTCGACCCCGCGGCAGTCGCCGCCCTGGCGGCGCCGGCACCGGCGGTCACGGGACCGGCCGCGTCCGCGTCGGACGCGGACACGGTCGTGACCACCACGGTGACCGCGACGACCCCCGCGTCGACCAGCACGTCGTCGACGCCGACGAGCACGACCACGACGCCGACGAGCACGACGCCGGTCCCTGTCACGACCACGACCACGCCGTCGACGACCACGACGACTCCTACAACGACGAGCACCACGACCAGCCCGTCGCCCACGACCTCCACGACGACGACCACCAAGGTCGAAGAGCCGGTGGTCACGTCGTCGAGCAGCGAGTCGAGCACCACCGAGTCGAGCACGACCGAGTCGAGCAGTGAATCGAGTAGCGAGACATCGAGCAAGTCGTCGAGCAGCAAGACGTCGAGCAGCGAGAACTCCAGCACGAAGGCGAGCTCCAAGACCAGCTCCGACAGCTCCGACAGCTGACCAGGCTCGGTTCCCGTAGCGCACCGAACCAGCGGCCACGCCCATGGTCGACGCGCGTCGCCGTGGTCGGGGTGTAACGGCGTGATCGGTGTGTGACCGGGGCCGATGGGTTGGGGCGGTCGCACGCCGTGCGGGCTGTCGCACACCCGGTCGTACTGTCACACCGCGTCCAGCAGGTGCGGCGGCCCGACTCGCGGTGCGGACCCAACGGCCGGGGTGCGGCGGCGGTCCTACTCAGGGTGCGGCGGTCCTACTCAGGGTGCGTGCCCGTGCCGGCGCGGCCCGGGGCGCGCGCGCCGGGGACGAGCTACGCGGGCGCGCTACGGCAGCACCCGCGCCGAGCCGTGCTGCGGGGTCGTCGGGATGTGCCCGCGCCCGATGCGCTTGCGGAAGACCCAGTACGTCCAGGCCTGATACGCCAGCACCAGCGGCAGGGTGCACAGCGCGATCCACGACATGATCGTCAGCGTGTAGGGCGTCGAGCTGGCGTTCTCGATCGTCAGGCTGTAGGCCGGGTCGGTCGTCGAGGGCATGACGTCCGGGAAGAGCGCGGCGAACAGCGTCGCCACCACCCCGACCATCGTGCCGCCGAGCAGCCCGAACGCCCACCCCTCGCGGGCCTTGAGGTTGGCGTACAGGCCGCCGAGCAGCGCCAGCGCGGTCAGCAGCCCGAACACCCAGACCAGCACGGCGCTGTGCACCAGCATGGTCCAGACGAGGAACGTCGCACCGAGCACGACCGCCGCGACGCCGATCCGGCCGGCGAGCGCCCGCGCCTCGACGCGGATGTCGCCGGTGGTCTTGAGCGCCACGAAGATCGCCCCGTACGTGCAGCACAGCGCGACGACGGCCAGGCCGCCGAGCAGGCCGTAGGGGTTGAGCAGCGTGAACAGGTTGCCGGTGAAGTTGCCGTCGGCGTTGATCGGCACGCCTTGGACGATGTTGGCGAACGCGACGCCCCACAGGAGCGCCGGGAGCGCCGAGCCGATCACGATGGCGATGTCCCAGCGCTGCCGCCACGCCGGGTCGTCGACCTTGCCGCGGTACTCGAACGCCACACCGCGCAGGATCAGCGCGGCGAGGATCAGCAGCAGCGGCAGGTAGAAGCCGCTGAACAGCGTCGCGTACCAGTAGGGGAACGCCGCGAACAGCGAGGCGCCCGCGACGATCAGCCACGTCTCGTTCATGTCCCATACCGGGCCGATCGTGTTGATCATGACGCGGCGGTCCACGTCGTCGCGGCGGCCCAGCACGGGCAGCAGCATGCCGACGCCGAAGTCGAAGCCTTCCAGCAGGAAGTAGCCGCAGAACAGGAACCCGACGAGGACGAACCAGAACTCGGGGAGTGTCATCTCGGGCTCCTTTCAGTAGGCGAACGACAGCGGGCGCTCGGCCGGCTCGGCGTCCCCGGAACGGTCGCCGCCATGGTCGTCGCTGCGCCCGGCGTCGCGCTCCGCCGGCTCCAGCGGGGCCTTGGTCTCGGCCTCGGTGTCGGGCGGCCCGGCCTTGGCGTAGCGGATGATCAGCCCGACCTCGACGATCGCAAGCGCCGCGTAGAGCAGGGTCAGGACGATCATCGACGTCCACACGTACCAGGGCCCGACCAGCGGGGAGACACCGTCGCGGGTGAACATCTGGCTGTAGACCACCCAGGGCTGGCGGCCCATCTCGGTGAAGAGCCAGCCGAACGAGTTGGCGATCAGCGGGAACGGGATCGTCCACAGCGCGATCCGGTAGAACCACTTCTTCTCGGCCGGGTTCCGCCCGCCGCGCATCATGAACAACCCGAGCAGGGACAGCGCCGAGGTCAGTATCCCGAAGCCGATCATGTACCGGAAGCTCCAGTACGTCACGGGGATGATCGGCCGGTAGTCGCCAGGGCCGAACCGCTCGTCGGACTGCCGCTGGACGTCCCGGATCCCCTCGACCACGCCGTTGGGGTCGCCGGTCGCCATGAACGACAGCAGGTACGGCACGCGGACGGAGAAGAGCTCGCTCTCCCCGTCCGGGGTGCCGACCGTGAAGATCGAGAAGGACGCGGGTGCCTGGGTGTTCCAGATCGCCTCCGCGGCGGCCATCTTCATCGGCTGCTGCTCGGTCATGACCTTGGCCTGGATGTCGCCGGTGACGGCGACGCCAACCCCGAAGATCAGCGCGACGACGAAGCCCATCTTCAGCGACTCGCGCATGACCTCGACGTGCTGGCGGCGGTGCAGGTGCCAGGCGCTGATCCCGATCACCAGCGCGGCGGCCGTGACGAACGCCGCGGTGACCACGTGCGGGAACGTCACGCGGGTGGTGAGGTTGTTCAGCACGGCCCACAGGCTCGTCAGCTCCGCCCGCCCGCGCTCCGGGTTGATCCGGAAGCCGACCGGGTGCTGCATCCACGAGTTCGCGGCGAGGATGAAGAACGCCGAGAGGTTCGTCGCGAGGCCGACCATCCAGATGCATACGAGGTGTGCGAGCTTCGGCAGCCGGTCCCACCCGAAGATCCACAGGCCGACGAACGTGGCCTCGAGGAAGAACGCGATGAGCCCCTCGATCGCGAGCGGCGCACCGAAGACGTCGCCGACGAAGCGGGAGTACTGGCTCCAGTTCATCCCGAACTGGAACTCCTGGACGATGCCGGTGACGACGCCCATCGCGAAGTTGATGAGGAAGATCTTCCCCCAGAACTTCGTCATGGCGAGGTACTTGGCGTTGCCGGTGCGGTACCAGGCCGTCTGCATGAGGGCGACGAGCACCGAGAGCCCGAGCGTGATCGGGACGAAGAGGAAGTGGTAGACGGTCACGATGCCGAACTGCCATCGCGCGAGGGTCAGGGCGTCCAAGGTCGTCTCTCCGTCGCCGGGCGTCCCGATCCCGGGACGCATTCTCCGGAGAAGGGTCCGTCCCTGGACGGTTCATGATCCAGGGCCCGACGGCCCCGCGGTCCGGGACGTTCGACCCGGTCCGCTCCTGCCCAGCGAGGGTGTCAGTCCGTGGGGTGCCGCGCGGCGTACGCGGCCGCCTCCGTCCGGCGGCTGAATCCGAGCTTGCGCAGCAGTGTCGTGACGTTGTTCTTGACCGTCTTCTCCGCCAGGTGCAGCCGGATGCCGATCTGGCGGTTCGTGAGGCCCTCGCTGATCAGCTCGAGGATCAGATGCTCGCGCGCGGTCAACGTGCTCGCCCGCTGGTCGGGGCAGGAGTCGACCAGGTCGTGCCCGAGCTCGGGGCGGCCGTGCCGCAGCCGGTCCAGCACCGCGGGCATCAGCCGCGGGTCGAGCATCGACCCGCCCGCCGCGACCCGCCGCACCGCATCCACCAGCCCGAGCCGGTTCACCTCCTTGAGCAGGAAACCCGACGCGCCGGCGTCGACCGCGGCGAAAAGCGCCGAGTGATCGGCGTAGGAGGTGAAGAACAGGAACGCGGGCGCCGGGACCAGGGTGGTGCGCAGGTCCCGGCACACCGACGGGCCGTCGCCGTCGGGCAGGCGGACGTCCAGCACGACGACGTCCGGCCGGACGGCGCGGATGCGGGCGAGCGCCTGCGCGGCCGTCGCCGCCTCACCCACGATCTCGATGTCGCCCGCGTGGCCGAGCATCTCGGCGACGCCGCGGCGGACGACCTCGTGGTCGTCGACGACGAACACCCGGATCAGGCGTGTCACCGCCGTCCCGCCACCCGTCTCGCGCACCGGGGTCTCCCTCATCGGGCCACCTCCACGGGCTCGTCGGCCAGGGCGCCGGGCTCCGCCGGCAGGGGAACACGCCAGTAGACGTGCGTGCCGCCGTCCGCGCTCGGCTCCACCAGGCACCTGCCGCCCCAGCGTGAGGCACGGTCACCCATGTTGGCCAGCCCTCCGCCTGCGCGGGAACCCGGCCGGATGCCGCGGCCGTCGTCGCGGACGCTCAGCTCCAGCAACCACGCGTCGGGCTCCGGCTCGGTGACCGTCACCTCGACGTGCACCTGGCCCGCCTCGGCATGCCGTGCGGCGTTCGACAGCGCCTCGCGCAGGGTGGCCAGCACGTCGTCGCGGACCTCGTCGGGCACCTTCGTGTCCAACGGGCCGGTGAACGTGATGCGCGGATCGACGTGCAGCGTCCGCGCGGCGTCGCGGACGGCCTGCAGCAGTTGCGCGCGCAGGCTCACCGGGCCCGGCTCGGGCGTGTCGCGCAGGTCGAAGATCGTGCGGCGGATGTCGCGGATCGTCGTGTCGAGGTCGTCGACGAACTCGCCGAGCTGCTGCTCGACCGACGGCTGCGAGACGAGCTCGCGCAGCCCCTGCATCCGCAGGCCGGTGGCGAAGAGCCGCTGGATGACCGAGTCGTGCAGGTCGCGGGCGATCCGGTCGCGCTCCTCGAACAGCGCGAGCCGCCGCTGGTCGTCCTGCGCGCGGGCCACCTCGAGCGCGAGCGCCGCCTGGTTGCCGAAGGTGCTCGCGGAGGGCCGGTCGACGTCGTGGAACGGCCCGGGGCCGGCGACGACCAACAGGGCCAGCGGATCGGAGCCCAGCGCGACCGGA
The DNA here is from genome assembly GCA_963720845.1 of uncultured Actinomycetota bacterium. GTDB lineage: Bacteria > Actinomycetota > Actinomycetes > Mycobacteriales > Pseudonocardiaceae > Pseudonocardia. The sequence continues at coordinate 18,820 of CAVRHG010000023.1, forward strand.
ACCACCAGCACCGCGGCGGAGCTGCGGCCGAGCAGCGCGGACGCCACGTCGGGGTCGTTGCGGCGCAGCGTCTCGGGGCGCTTGAGGGCCTCGGCGACGACGGGGTGCCTGCCGTCGATCAGCCGACCGGTCAGCCGGTGCGCCTCGGTGCCGGCGGCCGCCCTGATCACCCAGCCCTCGCCGTCCCGCGCGGGGAGGGCGACCACCGCAAGGTCGGCGTCGGTGATCGCCCGTGCCTGCCGCGCGATCCGCTCGAGCACCTCGTCCGGGCCCCGCTCGGCCAGCAGTGCCGGGGTGATCGCGTTCGCCGCCTCCAGCCACTGCTCGCGCCGCCTGCTGTCCCGGTAGAGGCGGGCCTTCTCCACGGCGACGCCTGCCGCGGCGGCCAGCGCGACGACCACTTGCTCGTCGCCGCTGGTGAACTCGGGCGCGTCGACCTTGTCGGCCAGGTAGAGGTTGCCGAACACGACGCCGGCGACGCGGATCGGCACGCCGAGGAAGCTGTGCATCGGCGGGTGGTTCGGCGGGAAGCCGTAGGACCGCTGGTGCAGGCGGATGTCGGGCAGTCGCACCGGCTCCGGCTGCGCGATGAGCAGCCCGAGCACGCCCTTGCCCGTGGGGTGGGTCCCGATCGCGCGCTCCGCCTCGGCGTCCAGCCCGGTCACGAGGAACTCGCCGAGCTCGCCGCCGCCCTCGTCGAGCACGCCGAGGGCGCCGTAGCGGGCGCCGCCGAGCCGCGTCGCCGATTCGACGATGCGGCGCAGCACGTCGGGCAGGCTGAGGTCGCTGGCAACCCCGACGACCGCATCCAGCAATCGGCGAGCCTGGTCGCCGGTGAGCTCCGGCAGGACCGCGGGATCTCCGGCGGACGGCACGGCTGCCAACGGCTTGCTCCTTCCCGGGATCGGCTTCAGGGACGGTCCCGGACACGATAGCGAGATGTGGTCCTCACCTCACCGTATGCGGTGGTGCGATCTGTCGATCGAACGGATCGATCCCGCTGTGTCCGACGCCGGCGGCCTCGACCGCCTATCGTGACCCGACGTGCGCATCGGCATCGGGCTGAGCTATAGCGGGGGCTTCACCGAGGCGGTGGCCGAGCTCGCGGACCACGAGCGCGCCGGGCTGGGCATCGTCTGGGTGCCGGAGGCCTACAGCTTCGACGCCGTCAGCCAGCTGGGGTACCTCGCCGCCCGGACGTCGCGGGTGGAGATCGCCGCGGGGGTCATGCAGATCTACACGCGCACCCCGACGCTGACGGCGATGACCGCAGCGGGGCTCGACTTCGTCTCCGGCGGGCGGTTCACCCTCGGGCTGGGGGCGTCGAACCCGCAGGTCGTCGAGGGGTTCCACGGCGTCCGGTACGACGCCCCGGTGGCCCGCACACGTGAGATCGTCGAGATCTGCCGGGCGGTGTGGCGGCGCGAGCGCGTCGAGCACGACGGTGGTCACTACCGCATCCCGCTGCCGCCGGACCAGGGAACGGGACTGGGGAAGCCGCTGCGGCTGATCAACCATCCGGTCCGGGAGCGGATCCCGATCGTGCTCGCCGCCCTGGGGCCGCGCAACGTCGCGCTGGCCGCCGAGATCGCCGAGGGTTGGCTCCCGATCCTCTACGTGCCGGAGCGGGCGCGTGTGTTGTGGGGCTCCGCGCTCGACGCGGGCCGGGCCCGGCGCGACCCCCTCCTCGGCCCCCTCGACGTGGTGGCCTCGGCAACCCTGTGCGTCACCGACGACGCGGACCGCGCGCAGAAGGCGCTCGACGACCTCCGGCCCTTCGTGGCGCTCTACGCGGGTGGCATGGGCGCGCGCGGTCGCAACTTCTACAACGACGTCGTCCGCGGCTACGGCTGGGAGAACGAGGCCCGGCTGATCCAGGACCTCTACCTGGACGGCAAGAAGGCGGCGGCGGCCGGCGCGGTGCCGACGAAGATGCTCGAGGCCATGGCGCTGGTCGGCCCGCGCGGGTACGTGGCGGAGCGCCTCGCGGTGTTCGCCACCGCGGGCGTGACGACACTCAACGTGACCCCGCTCGGTGGCTCGCCCGCCGAGCGGGTGGCGCAGGTGGCGACGGTCGTCGAGCTCGCCGGCGAGGTCTGAGGCCGTCCCGACGGGCGTTGCCGCGCCGTGATCGCGCCCCTACCGTGCAGCCCGACGGCGTCCGTTCGCGTGGGCTATCGGCTCGGCGTCGACCTCGGCACGACCTTCACGGCTGCGGCCGTCGAGCGCGACGGGCGCGCTGAGGTGGTCCCGCTCGGTGACCACGCCCGCAGATCCCCTCGGTGGTGTTCGTGCGCGAGGACGGGCACCTGCTCGTCGGCGGCGAGGAGTTCCCGGTCGAGCGGCTCACCGCGCGCCTGCTGCGATGGGTGGTCGACACCGTCGTCGAGCGCGAGGGCGGCCCGCCGGACCGGCGCTGACCCACCCGGCGAACTGGGGACCGCACCGCCTGGCGACGTTGCAGGACGCGGTGCGCGAGTCGGGCGTCTGTCCCGTCACGATGGTCACCGAGCCTGCGGCGGCGGCCGTGCACTTCGCCTCCACCGAGCGCGCGGACGGCGGCGACGTCCTGCTGGTGGTGCGCCCGCCCGTCCGGCGCCCGGACCTGACGATCAGGCCCCAGCAATCCACCCCGCGGCCCACCCCTGCCCCGCAGCCCGCCCCGCCGGGGTCGGGGCCGGGTCGGGGCAGCCGGCTCCCTCGGGGCCGGTGGTCGTCGGGGGCACGCAGTGCCCACCCGGGTCGCAGGTCACGCTCACGGCGGGCGGGGTCGTGCTGGGCACCGTGACGGCGGACGCCGACGGCAACTCCACCGTCCCGGCCCGGCTACCCGACCTGTCGGTCGGCCGCCACAAGCTGGTGGCGAGCTGCCCACCGGTGCGGGTCGAGCGCGACCTGGACGTCGTGCGCCGCTCGTCGTCGACCGGGACGGGCGCGGCGTCGGCGAGCACCGCGGCGGCGGTGCTGAGCTTCTTCGTGCTGCTCGGCGGCCAGCTCGTGCGGTGGCGGTCGGGCGGCGGCGGGTAGTCCCGTCGGGCTCCGGGCGAGCCGATTCCTTCTGCACCGGAACACGTCGGCGTCAGTGGGATTCGTCAGCGCCGAGGAAATGTCACCGGTACGATGGGAGATCACGCGCGTCGCCGATATCCGCCGTCGCTATCCTGCGATCGGGTGCCGGCTGAGGTCGGCGGCGATGGCGCATGAGCCTCGCATGAGCCCGGCGGCGCACGGACGGGAGGTCTTCGAGCACACGAAGCTCCGCACCTCCCTCTCGTGCGGTGCTGGAAGCGTCACGCGCCCGCCGCGGCGAGGTGCGGAAGCGCCCTTCTCCGCGGCCGCTGCTCGAAATCAATCCACTTCGGAGGAACGAACTCCGGTAGCCCGTCCCGTATGCGCACGATCCACTCGGTGAAATGGATCTGCCGATGGTGCGCCCGGCACAGCGCAACGAGATTGTCCAGCCTCGTCTCACCACCGCACTCCCACGGGATGATGTGGTGGCATTCCGTCCAGGAGATCGGGCGCCCGCACCCGGGGTGTGCGCAGCCGCGATCCCGCGCGGCCACGGCACGGCGCAGCCCGTCTGGAACCGTCCGTGTCGCGCGGCCTACATCCAGCGGCTGACCCGGCGCCGTTCAGCACGATCGGCACGGCGGTGGCGTCGCAGCACAGCATCCGCAGCGTCTCCGGCGACATGATCCCGCCGAAGTCGAGGCAGGCGGCGCGGGCGCGGCTCTCCAGATCTTCGAGCCGGACCAGCACGTTGACGTGGGGCCGGTGCCCGCCGGACGCCGGGACCAGGTTCGTCGGGGCGTGGTCGAGGACGTAACCGCACACGTCGGCCAGGGCCTCGGCCTGCCGCTGCCCGGCCGGCCGATCGTCGTCGCCGGTCAGCGGCTTCGCCTTCGCGTCGATCACCCGGGCGATCGCGTCGAACATCGCTGCGTCGTCGAACCGGCCCGTCAACCGGCCGCCACCGGCTGCCAGCCGAGTCAGGTGAAGCTCGTTGACCTGCGCAGACGGCCGGTCGTCGGGCTCTGCGCCGTCCTGGTCGAGCGCCTCGATCAGCGCGGCGCCCCAGGCCTGCAGCTCCGAAGGGGTGTAGTCGCGGGCCTTGTCCGCCAACGCGGACTCAGCACCCGCCCACCGCTCGGGGGAGAGCCGCCGCGCGGAGGGCGTGTCGAGCACGCGCGCGATCACCTCGACGTGGCGCAGGCTCGCCCGTCCGTCGGTGAACATCGCGGCGGTGGCGGGCAGCCGCGGCGGCAGCGCGGAGCCGTTCAGACCGACCCGCGGCGAGACCCGCTCTGCCGCGATGACACGGCGGCGGGCCTCGAATCGTTCCCAGCCGAGCAGATCCGCCAGGGCGGCGGCCGGCGACTGGTAGCCCTTCTCGGCGAACACCCCGCGGCGCTCCAGCGCGGCCACCGCGGAGACGGCAGTGCGATCGAGCCTGCGCGTCGCGTGCTCGCATCGGGTGAGAAGCGCCACGAGATCCGCGTCGGTGCCGGTTTCGGCGATCGTGTCCAGCGCCTCGAACGCCTGCGTGAGCAGACCGTCGAGCGCAGCGATCGTGGTGTCGGGCACGGGTACATCATCGCGCGACCCACCGACAATTCCGGCCGCTCGATCCGCGATCGCCCCACCCTTCTGCCCCGAACGTAGCGGTCCGCGCCGTCGGCGCGGCTAGTTCGCTGCGGAGCCGGCCGACGATCACCTCGGCATCTGGCGTTGTCTCGAATTCGTGCCGGGCCGGCACATGGCGGCCTGCCGCGCCGCCGGGTCAAACGCTCAGGACAGCACGCGGATCTGGAAGGGGTAGTCGTAGGGCCGGTCGTCGGCCGCCCGGATGGCGCCCTTGATGTGGCACCACGCGGAGACCACGAACAGCACGATGATCAGCGGGATGCCGATGACCGCGCCGACGACCGTAAAGATCAGCAGCCAGCTGACCAGGTAGAGCAACCAGAACGTCAGGTTGAAATTGAACGCCCCGGCGGCTGCCCGACGGGCGTACGGATCGTCCTTCTTCCACAGCCACACGAGCAGTGGCCCGAGCAGGCTCAGCGATCCGGCGCTCAGCAGCGCCGCGATCGGCGCCGACAGGTGGGCGAGAATCGCCGCGATGCGGCTGCTCCCGGACGGTGTCGCGGCCGGGGTGGGGGCGGTGTTGGGCTGGTAGGGCTCATACGGTGACGACATCGGGTCCTCTCTTCGCCGTCGATCTCGTCCAACTCAACGGCCGGACGGGAGCGATTGTGCCCGGGTCGGAGCTAATTCAGGGATCCCCCGAGGAAATCGAGGGTTCACCCTGAGCCGGATCGGGGGCCTCCTGCCACTGGTCGGGTCGTGCTGGCGGGACCGCCTGGACACCGTCGTGTGCCGTGGTGATGCTGTCGTGGTGCGGGCGTTGGTTCGGATCCTCGGGCCGGTGGGCGTGGTCGAAGCCCGCGGCGAGGTGGAGCTGGGCGGGCCGAAGGAGCGCTGCCTGCTGACCCTGCTCACTGTGCACATGGGTGCGGTCGTTACCGTCCGGCGCTCGCGGAGTTCGCGGACCGTCCGTTCGCGCTTACGGAGGCGGCCGGGCTCGACGAGCTGCGTGCGTCGATCGCGGAGGAGCGGATGGACACGATCTTGGCCGCGGGCGGTCACCGCGACGCCGTGGCGGAGTGCGATCCGGCGTTGCAGCGTCGGGAAGCGGTGCAGCGTCGGGAACGGCCACGCGCGCCGACCGGGGCCGGCCAGGCCGTGTCGTGCTTCGGTCGGGAGCGAGAGTTGGCGACGCTGCTCGACCATCTGGCGGACGCGGCGGCGGCTCGGGGGCGTGTGACGTTCGTGTCGGGCGAGCCCGGCATCGGCAATAGCCGGCTGCTCGCCGAGCTGGCGGCGCGGGCAGCCACCTGCGGCACGCGTGTGCTCGTCGGGCGATGTCTGGAGGGCGCCGGAGCCTTGCCGTTTCATCCGTTCGTCGAGGCGGTCGAGGCGTTTCCTGGGCGGTAGGCCCCCGCCGCGGGACCTCGGACACCTGTTCCATGACGGTCGCACGCAAGGCGGCCGGGCGCTGCAACCGGACGAGCTGCGGCTGCGCCTGCTCGACGGGATGGCGCGGTTCCTGGTCGAGCGCGGCGCCGACACACCGGTCCTCGTAGTCGTCGACGATCTGCACTGGGCCGACGACGGCACGGTGGCGATGTTGCGGCATGTCGCCCGCAGCAGCCCCGGGCACCGTCTGCTGGTGCTCGGCGCCTACCGCGGGAACGAGGTCTCCGACCGACATCAGCTCGCCGACGCCCTCGGCGCACTGCGCAGCGTGGCGGAGTGCAGCGTGCTGCGGCTGGCCGGGCTCGACCGGGCGGCCATCGCGCGGGTGATGGAGGCGACCGTGGGCGCCCCGGTCGCTGCCGAGCTGGTCGACGCCGTCTACGCGGAGACCCACGGCGACCCGTTCTTCACCCGTGAGATCGTCCAGCACCTGCGCGAGGCCGGGGCGCTGCGTGGTGGACCGGACGGGGCGCTGCGGGCCCCGATGCCACTCGCGGCGGTGCCCGAGGGAGTGCGTCACGTGATCGCGCACAGGCGGCGTCGGCTCACCGGAGTCACCAACCGGCTGCTCGACCTCGCCGCGGCCGTCGAGGAACCGTTCCTGTTCGAGCCGATCCGGGACGCGGCGGGGTTGTCGGACGCCGACGGGCTCGCCGCGCTCGTCGTCTCTGACCTCGTCGCCGATCGCTACGACTTCACCCGTGCGATCGTTCGGCACACCGTCTAGCAGGAGCCAACCCGTCGCGGCGGCTTCGGCTGCATCGCGACGTCGCCGCGGCGCTGGCCGCCGCGGCGGGAGCTGGGGCCGGCCGCGGTGGCGATCCAGCGCGCAGTCAAGCATGCCCTCGATCCACTCGGCATTCTCAACCCGGGCAAGGTGGTCGGGTGAAAGTACCCGGGGCCGAGAGATCCGCAGCGGCCGATGAGGTTCCCCTGCGTGCCCGGTCCACCCACCGGCACCTACGACGCGAAGGGATCACGACGATGGCCAAGGTCTTCTCGACTCTGTTCATCTCGGCCGACGGTGTGGCCGAGATCGACCTGGACTGGCACTTCCCCTACTTCGACGAGAACATGGGCCGCGCCGTCGGCGAGGACTACGAGACGTCCGACGTGCTGCTCCTCGGCCGGGAGACCTACGACAGCTTCGCCGGGGCGTGGCCGGACCGCGAGGCCGCGGGCGGGGACGACGCACCGTTCGCCAAGCAGCTCGGGGACATGCGCAAGGTGGTCGCGTCCCGCCGGCAACTGGAGTTCTCCTGGCGGAACTCCGAGCTGATCGACGGTGACCTCGTCGAGGCCGTCGCCGCGCTCAAGGCCGATCCGGACGTCACGGGTGTCCTGATCCCCGGGTCGATCTCCGTGGTGCAGCAGCTGCTCGCCGCAGGCCTGGTCGACGAGCTGCGCCTGCTGGTGCACCCGGTGGCGGCACGCAAGGGGCGCAGGCTCTTCGACGACGGCGACGCGCCGTACCACCTGAAGGTGCTGGCGACGGAGGTGTTCCCGACGGGCGTGATCCGCGTGATCTACGTGCCGACGGAGGCGCCCGCCCCGGTCGGCTACGACGAGGTCAAGGACCAGGTGCCCGACGGGAGGTAGCCCTTTGGTCGGGCCGGTCGCGGACGGTAACTTCGGCGTCGACAAGTGCGACCTGTACCCGTGGCCGGCGGCGCGCGCGCCTCGCCGGGGAGGTGAGGCTCGTGGACAGCAGCACCGCGCGATCCGGTTCCGGATCGCGCTGGACCGCCCCCGGGCGGACGTCCGCCTCCAGATCGCGGACCGGATCGCCCGCCACTGTGAGGACCGCGGCCTCGGGTTCTGGCTCGGCGACACCCGCCCGGGCTACCGGACCGGCAACTGGTTCCTGGTCCACCCGCACAACCGGAAGCTGGCTCGAGCGCGGTACCGGCGCGACGCCGACCTGCACCGGGCCGGCAATGCCGCCGACGGCTGCCTGCCCGTCACGTTCGTCGGCCCCGCCCGCCCGGGCACGACGCACGCGATCCTGTCCTTCCTGGGGCGGTATCCGCAGATCGGCGTGCTGGGCTGCTCGATGACTCCGCTGGACGAGCTGGCGTTCCTGAACGTCCAGCTGGCGGTGAGCGGCGCGTCGCGGGCCCGGCTCGCGGCGGTGAACGGCGACATCGCCGGCCTGCGCGCGACCAGCGAGGGCCTGGCCGAGGTGATGCCACGCATCGTCGCCGCGGTGCTGCCGCCGGGGGCCGGGCCGGTCCTCCCACCCAGCCGGGAGGACACCGAGCGGCTGATCGGGCGGGCCGGGGACTACCAGGTCGCGGCCGGCCCCGCGCTTGCGGTCGTTCCGGACAGCGATGTGCGCCGGATCCCGATCTGGATCTCCTGGCAGATGCGCAAGTCCGAGGCCGGGCTCCGGGTGCCGCTGCTCGCCCTGCTCCGCGCCGTGGACCCGGCTGGGGCTGGCGCCGCCCGAGGCCGCGGGCCACCGGTCGGGTGAGTTGAGCATCGAGTACCTCGTCTGCCGGCGCCTCGGGGTGTCCGTCCTGCGCGGGCGCGGGAAGATGGCGGTGGCGAAGTCGCTGGTCGAGGGCCGGTCGCGGGATTTCCGCAACTGCCCGGCGCAGCTGTCGGCGGACCTCGGGGCGCCTGGCGGCCGAGCTGCAGGCGGCTGGGCATGACGACCTGGTCAGCCACCTCTCGGTGTCGCCGCGCGAGTTCATGTTGGGCGGCCACTCGTGACCGGCTGATCAGCCGCCGGAGGGGGGCGATCCCGGGGGCGGTGGCGGTGGGGGTACTTCGCCGGTGCTGATCTGGAGGAGGATGGTTTCGCCGGGTAGGGCGGTGCCGTTGGGGTTCTGTCCGACGACGGTGCCGCGGTCGGCGCGGTTGTTTACGGTGCGGGTGGACACTTTCCAGCCGGCCCGCTCGAGGATGGCGCGGGCGTCGTTCTGGGCGCGGCCGATGACGTTGGGGACCTTGGTCTCGGCGCCGCCCTCGGTGTAGCGGGGGTCGGTCGGCGGCAGCGGCTGCACGGGTGTGCCCTCCAGCAGCGGTTTCATGGTGCCGTACCAGGTCTCGGCGGGGGTCTTCCCGCCGAAGATGTTCCCGTCCCGGCACGGGAACGGCGCCCCGGCGCCGTCACAGAGTGGTCTCGGTGAGTTGGAGTTGTCGAAGGTGATCACCGCCCCGGCCATCTGCGGGACGATCCCGATGAACGCCGCGGACTTGTGCTGCTGGGTGGTGCCGGTCTTGCCGGCGACCGGCCGGTCCCAGCCGGCCTGGGCGGCCGCGGCCGCCGAGGTACCTCCGGGCACGTCGTCCTTGCTCAACGCGGTCAGCAGGGTGTTCGCCAGGCCCGGTTCGACGGCCTGGTCACAGGGGGCTTCGGTGACCGGCACCGGTTGACCGTTGGCGTCGGTGACCGCATCGATCGGCGACGGCGGGCACCACCTGCCGCCCGAGGCCAGGGTCGCCCCCACGTTCGACAGCTCCAGCACGCTGGTCGGGGACACCCCCAACGTGAAGGAGGCCTGTTTCTGGGCCTTGGTGACCTCGGCGATCGACCGGTCGGTCCGCCGCCCACTGTTGGGGTCCACGAACGGGGTGGTGGCCAGCGACTTCATGCCCAACCGCACGGCCATGTCGACCACGTCGGGGACCCCGGTGAACTCCTCGAGCTTGATGAACGCGGTGTTCGGGGACTGCGCCAGGGCATCGGTGATGGAGAGCCGGTCGGCGTAGTTACCGGCGTTGTTCACCGGGATCGGCCGCCCGTTCCCGTCCACGTAGATCGGCGAGGCGTACCCGGAGGGGGGCACGGTCATCTGGTAGTTGATGCCCAACCCCTTCTGCAACGCCGTGGCCGTGGTGAAGATCTTGTACACCGACCCGGCACCCAGGTTGACCGGCTCATACGGCAGCCCGTAGCTGGTCTCCTGCTTGCCGGCGTCGAGCCCGAACGTGCGCGACGAGCCCATCGCCAACACCCGATGCTTGTCCTTGCCGGGGGCGACGATGGCCATCACGTCGGCCACGTTCGCCGCGTCCGCGGGGACCTCGGCGTTGAGCGAGGCCTTCATCTTCTCCAACGCGTCCCGATCCAGGGTGGTGCGGATGGTGTAGCCGCCGCGCAGGATCTGGGCCATCGGCACCCCCGCCTCGGCCAGGTAGTCGGTGACGTACTTGCAGAAGAACCCGGCATCCCCCGCCCCGATACACCCGTTCTTCCGGGTCCCCAACGGGTTGGCGATCCCCAACGGCTGCGCCAACGCCTGCTGCGCCTGCGACCCGTCGATCATCCCCTGCTCCTGCATCTGGATGATCACCAGATTGCGCCGGTCCAACGCCGCCGCCGGATTGCTGACCGGGTCGAACTGGGTGGTGGAGCGCACCATCCCGGCCAGCAACGCCGCTTGGGCCACCGTCAACTGATCCGCGGTGGTGTTGAAATAGGTGCGCGCCGCCGCGGACACCCCGTAGGCGCCGTTGCCCCAGAACACGATGTTCAGATAGCGGGCCAGGATGTCCTCCTTCGACAACGACCGCTCCATCTGCAACGCGATCCGCGCCTCCCGCAACTTCCGGGCCGGGGTCTGCTCGGTCGCCTTCAACCGCTCCGCCTCGGTCTGCGCCTCCACATACAGCAGATAATTCTTCACATACTGCTGGGTCAACGTCGACGCACCCTGCACCACATCACCCGACGCCGAGTTCGCCACCACCGCCCGGATCGTGCCCTGCCAATCCACCCCCTGATGCTGATAGAACCGGCGATCCTCCACCGCCACGATCGCCGCCTTCATCGCCGGGGAAATCCGATCCGCCGCCACCGGATCACGATTCTGATCGAACAGATACGCCAACGGCGCCCCCGCCGAATCCGTGATCGTCGAGGTCTGCGGCAACTGCCCCGTCGCCAGATCCGACGACACACTGTTCACACTGTCCCCGGCCTCGTCCGACACCAGGCCCACACCCAACGCCGCAGGGAACACCATCCCCGCCACCAACACCCCACCCAGCACACACAGCCCGAGCAGCATGCCGATCGGTCGAAGCAGGTGACGGGGGGCTCGTCCCGGCCTCACGGGTGACCGCTGACGACCTGGCCGGGGCGCGGCACGGGATCGCCGAACTGCACCGCGTCGAACTGGAAACCCACCCGGTACTGCAGCGTCAGGCGTCCACTCCCGGCGGGGAACGTCGTCTCGTAGACCGACTGGCGCCCGGGTGGCACGACGCCGCCGACACCCGACACGCCGTACCGCGAGTCGGTGAGGCGCTCGACATCTCGACCGTCGTAGCTGGCCGACGGTCCGAGAACCGCGTCCATGTCGTAGGGCGTCGCAGAGTGATTCAGCACCGTCGTGCGGACGACGACGATCGGCGTGCCGCGTCCACCGCCGGGGGGAACCTGCCCCGCCGGCGCCGCGACGGCGACACCGACGCCCGACGGGAAAACGTACTGCTGCCCGAACGCGACCGTGGCGAGGTCCTCCGGACGCTGCTCGCCCGAGGTCGCCGCCGACCGGGCGACCGCCGTGAGGCCGCTGACCCGAACCGGCGGGTGGGAACCCAGCCCCACGCTCGCGCCGACGGCGACGAGGAGTACCGACGCGACGGCAGCGCCAATCCACCTACGACGTGACGGCACACTGTCAAGGATCTCGCTTCTCCTTTGGAGAATTCTTGGATGGCTCTGCGGGCCGCCAGCCGCCATTACGTGATAATCATGATGCAGGCCTACAGTGCTCCACTGGCGACCGCCGTCACGTGCCACCACCTGGGCGGACGGGCCCGGGCTGCGGCGCTGTGCGCTGGTCGGCGAGGTAAGGAAACGAGGAAACGGACGGTGCAACCGGTGGGTCGACAGCGTGTCAGGATCGTCATTTTCCTGATGACGCTCTGCGTCATGGCAATGGCGTCCGCGTGCGCGGGAAAGGCCGTTCCTGGCCCGCAACCCACGAGCAGCGGACAGCCGACGGTGTCGTCCGTCGCATCGACGCCGAGCCGGCCCGACCACGTCGTCGTCGTGATTATGGAGAACAAGGACTCGCAGGACGTCGTCGGTTCCGGCTCCTATCTCGCGTCGCTTGCCGAGACGGGGGTGTCGCTGACGGACATGCATGCCGAGACGCATCCGAGCCAGCCGAACTATCTCGCGCTCTTCTCCGGCGACACCCAGGGCATCGTCGACGACAGTTGCCCGCAAGCGTTTCATACCCCGAGCCTCGCCGGTGAGCTCGTAGCGGCGGGTTACAGCTTCCTCGGCTACGCCGAGGACCTTCCCTCTCCGGGATTCACCGGATGCCGGGCCGGGGGTTACGCACGCAAACACAGCCCGTGGACGGACTTCGACGACGTCCCGGCAGAGGCCAGCCGGCCGATGTCGGACATGCCCACCGATTTCTCGCGGTTGCCGACGGTCTCCTTCGTCGTCCCCAATCTCTGCCACGACATGCACGATTGTTCCGTCAAGGAGGGCGATCACTGGCTCGCGCAGAACATCGAGCCGTACGCCCGGTGGGCCCGCACCCACAACAGCCTGCTGATCGTGACGTTCGACGAGTCGGAGGCGGACGGTGTCAGCGACAACCACATCGCCACCGTCGCGGCCGGTGAACGCGTGATGCCCGGCCCGGTGACGGAGAGAACCGACCACTACCGGCTGCTGCGCACGATCGAGGACCTGTACGGCCTCCGGCCGCTGGGGCACAGCGCGGAGGCCGCCAAGATCAGAAGCTTGTGGCAGACGGGGACCTGACCGGCGCTCCCGGCTGACGCCGCGCCGGCGCGTCCACCCCCACGAGCGACCTCGACCCGGGTGTCACTGTCGGGGCGCTCTGACTCCGCAACACTCCGCGTAGCCGTGGTGCGGCACAAGGTCGGAACCTACGCAATGCCGCCCTGGAGACCCTTGCCCGGTCGGCCGGAGCTGAGCACCATGGTCGCGATGAAGAGCGCTGGCCGGCACAGCACCGGATGATCTGCCGTGATCACCGAGGACCCGGTGTCGACGGGTCCGAGCAGCTGTCTCATGACCATCCAGCAGGCCAGCAGCCTGTTGACGGTCCCGGTGTCCACGCTACGGTCGTGGGAGCGGCGCTACGACCTCCCGACGACCGCGCGCACGAGCGGCGGCCACCGCCGGTACACCATGGTGGCGATCGACGAGCTCCGGCTCATGCGCGACGAGATCGCCCGAGGCAAGCGGGCCGCGGACGCCGCAGCCAGCGCGCGGCTCCTGCTGCAGCCTGCTGAGCCGGCTCGCCGCTTCGTCGACGCCTTCCTCGACGCCGCGCAGGCGATGGAGCCCGGACGGATCCGAACGAGCTTGGACGACGCAACCGACGAGCTCGGCCTCGGCCCGACGATCGACGAGGTCATGATGCCGGCCATGCGGCGGATCGGGCGGTGGTGGGAGACCGGGCGGTGCGGCGTCGGCCATGAGCACCTCGCGACCGAAGCCGTGCGCACGTGGTTGGGAAAGATCACGGCCTTCGCGCCGGAGCCGCAGCGACTCGCGCCCGTCGTCCTGGCGTGCGGCCCGAACGACTCCCATACGGGCCGAGTCGCTGGCCGGCCGGTGCGAGCTCGTCGACGTTCAGGAGGCGGTACGGATCGGGCTGGTGGATGAAGATCGGCGGGGCTTCGCCGCTGCCCGCCACGCATTCGTCCACAAGCAGAGCAGATCGTCGGCCCGAGGCGTCCGTCCGACGTCGACGCAGGTGCTCACGCCAGGCCCCGCTGCTGCCTGAGCGGGCATCACTTCCTCGCCGGTGTAACCGATCGAGCACTCCGAGCGACTCCCCTGATCGCCGGACTCATCCAGGACGCCTGACGCCGTCACCACAGGAGCCGCCATGTCGCTCACCCCCGACGCCGCATGACATGGCTCGCCGAACCGGGGCAGTTGCGCGCACATGAACCTCACGGAAGCGCAGGACAGTGATGAAGCACGCAAGTTCCCGACCCGGATCGGTACGGCCGAGCGTGATGCTGCCCAGCGTGCGCTGCAGGAGCACCTGAACGCGGGCCGTCTGCAGGTGAACGAGTGAGTACGTCATCCTCGGCGGGAGGGTGGACACGCCGTCACCTCCGGTTTCGCCGCCGGCGCCCACGGTGCGTGCGCTCCCTTCGGCCGCGACGACCACGCCGGTCTCCGGTCCGGCGAAAACATCTGCGTCCGCACGGACCAGAATCGATACGCGCTCGTCACCGTCATCGCTGCTGACGAGGAGGCCGTTCAGTTCCGCGCCGTCGTCTGGGATCCGGTCATCCCGTCCTGATCTCACCGGCCTCACGAGCCGGGTCCGCCGCCTCGTCGTCGGCGTGCTCGAACTGTGCGTGTCCGTCGACGTCCTCCACGAGGGTCGCGAGCCGCACCACCACGCAGGGGTACCGCTCCCACCGGTAGACGTGGGCAGGATGGCTGCACCAACCGTGCCGGTCCGGCTGGTGTCCCTGCCGAAGACGTTCAACCACATCGGGGCCCTGTCGAGACGCGGCCAGCTCGGACACGAATGTCCGGAACACCTCCGCAGAACACGGACCAACGGGATCAGATGACATGACCGGGACCACCAAAACACGAGACGATCAGAATGCCGCGCTCATCACGGGGTCCCGGTGATGCGATCGCGAACTTTACTCCCGCGCGTTCGAGAAATGCCGCCGCGCGCGGGACGTGCGCCGGGCGGTCCGAGGATCGGTGACGCGCGTGCGCTCGCCGGCTGCGGCCCGCGGCCGGCCTGACGACGGCGTCGGCGCAGGATGAAGTGGCTCAGGCCGCTGGGCTCGAGCGCCGGCCCTTCCTGCGGTCGGACGCACTCGCTCGGGCTCGTGCGACTGCATCCCGGTGCCGGCGGCGTACCGCGGGCTCGTCATAGGGGGTTCTGCATCGGCATGGGTCGTCCCCGACGGTGACATCGCCACAGCGATCACAGATCGCGATCGTCAGTGGACGAGTCGACGGCGGAGAGTGCTCGCGATTCCTGGAGTTCATGGCACCACCCGGTGGGATCGACAAAGGCCGCCGGGGTCTCGAGCGGTGGACCGTGGTGAAGTGTCCCACACTCGCACCGAGATCGGCGGCCCTCGGACAGCCCGCTGCGGGGGTCGAGAATCGGTGCGCGCCAGGGGGCCGAGGCTCAGAGTCCCGTTCCGTAGTGATCCGAGGCGCATGCCGGCCGCACGGCCGAGCTGGGCCAGCGCCCGCACGCGCCGCTGAACTGCCGAAACGGGCGTAGGCTCACGTCTGTCGGGAGCATCTCGCGCGTGGGTGGCCAAACCTGCGTCGTCCTCGATGAAGGCCCCAGACCCGGCGCCTCTGTTCCGGGGGACGGGAGCACCGACATGACGTCGGCACCCTCCATCCTCACTCCGACGACTTACCCGAAAGGATGTGAACGATGACCGCGCCCACCGAGCAGTTCGTCGACGCCGCCAAGCACAGCCAGGAGGCGGTCACCACCGCCATCACCACCTGGGCCGACAACATGCAGAGCTTCGCGAGCAAGCTGACCTCCGGTCAGTCGCCGCTGCCCGACCTGCAGGGTGTCGTCGAGCAGTACTTCGACTTCGCCGCAAAGGTCCTGGCCGGCCAGCGCGAGTTCGCGCAGCAGTGGGCGACGGCAGCCCAGGCCGCCACCGAGCAGGCCCAGCGCGCCACCCAGGCGGTCACCGCGCGCACCGCGAACGGCACCGAAGCCGTCGTCGACAACGCCGCGACCACCTGACTTTTCGCAGGGCGACGACGACCCCGTCCGGTCCACACCGGCGGGGTCGCCTGTCATTCCGGTTCGAGGCCGGTGACGGTCATGTCGAAGCAGGTGCGTGATGGTTGTGACCGACGTGCGTGGAGTTCTGGCCAGGAGTCCGCGCCGCCATGAAGTCCTGGAACGCCTGGTAGGCGGTGGGGCCGTACATGGTGGCCGTGCCGCCGTTCATGAGGATGGTCACGCCGAGGGTCTCGGCGACCTCCTCGGCCGTCGCGCCGCTGCGGGCGGCGCCCTCGGCGTGCGCCACGATGCACCCGTCGCATCCACGGGTCACGGAGATGGCGAGCGCGATGAGCTCCTTGGTGCTGGTGCTCAGCGCGCCCGGCGCGAGCGCGGCACTGTGCAGTTGGCCGAAGGCGCGGTAGGTGTCGGGGATCGCCCGGCGCAGTTCCCGCCCCAGCTTGCGTGTCTCCTCGCGGATCGCGTTGGTGTCCATGCTGGGTCGCTCCTCGTGGGCGGCTGTTCACCGGGGGGTGGTCCCGTCTGCGTCCAGCCTCGTCCCTGTCCGCGACCAGCGGCAGAGGCCGTCCGACCTGATCGGGTGTGATCGTGGACGGATTTCCGGGCCCTCAGTCCCGGACCGAGGCTTTGTAGGCGTAGAGCCCGGCACGGGTGTCGGCGATGATCTCGACGAACTCGGGTATCGAGGCGCTCACCCCCGGGGATGTCCCGTCCGGGCAACAGCTGTGCCAGTAGAGCCAGGCAGGGGCGGGTGACCCCGGCCAGAATGCCGCATCTAACGGACCGATCCTTCACGACCGAGCATTCCGATACGCCCGTGATGTTAGCCCCGTCATGCGTCCAATGTGCACCGTGAACGTGGCGGCCCCACCGCTCGAACAGGGTGTCGTCGATCACCACCGTGACCGGCTCGCCCGGCCCGAGCAGCCGGGTCACGACCATGCGGGCCACGACCAGGCCCAGCCGATCGATGTCCCACACCGCGTGCGAGAAGAACCGACACGCGGCATGGAACGAGATCTGCTGGGCCATCCGGGCGCCGGCCAGCATCCCGACCACCGACCGCCGCCCGACCGTGGTGACCATCCCGGTGGCAGACGGTGAACAGCACGAACGTGCCCCGACGCCGGAACACCGGCCGCAACGGTTCCAACACCCCGGCCCACGACCCCGGCAAGATCACCAAGCGACGGTAGGGACACCCCGGCCACGTACCGTTACGACACGCCGGGCAACCCGCGTCACGGCTCCCACGGGGAGGCCACCATGCGGGACAGGCCATCATGCACGGCGTGCCCGAGCACCCCAGCCCGCAGACCCGCACCGCCGTCACCGCGCGGATCACCACGCACGTCCGGCGGGGCTGGCCTCACCTCGGCAAGCCGGACGTGACCCACCGCGGCCAGTTCTGCTACGTCGCGGCCCGCCTACCCGGCCACCGCCAACCCCAGCCGATCCTGCGACTGCGCTACCAAGGATCAGCCGACCGCTGGGCCATCGGGATCTACCTCGCCAGCGGCGAGCGCTACATCGAGGCCGAACTACCCACGTCCTTCGGCCCCAAGACCGGTACCCCCGAACAGGGGATCGACCACACCTTCATCCTCTACGCCGGCCCCAGCCGCCAGCCCTGACACCGACGCGACCGGCCGGAACTTCGAAACACGAGTGATGTGTCTCTGGCCCGAATCCCGGAGCAGCAGTCGTCCAGTTGAGACGTCGAGGTCGGTCCGCGGAATACGTATCCGTAACGTATCGCACTATTCGGTCAAATACCCCGATTCTCATGGCCGTTTCGTGATATTCACTCTTCCGTGGGGTCGTACCCGCGGGCATACTCACGATTCGTGACGGCGGCCGAACAGAAAGCGGCAGCCCCGCTCGCACCGGAGGATCCCGCCGGGCCGCCGTCAAGTTTGGTTCAGCCAGGCCACTCGGGACTCCTTCCCGCGCTAGCCCGCCTGGATGGAATCCTGGCCGCCAGGCTGGCGGAGGCCTCACCGCAACGACAACCCGTCCCGTCCCGGGGCGCCCTGGTCGCCGTCAGGCCGGACCGGGATCCGGAAGGTATTGCGGCGGTCTTCGACCTCTCCCCGGTCGAGGTGGACCTGCTGGTGCTGGCGGCGGCGCCTGAGCTGGACAGCTGGTACGGCCGGGCCTTTGGGCTGCTGCAGGACGACCTCACCAGGCGCCGTCCCACTGTCGGGTGGGCGGTTGAGCTCCTCTCCGCGTCCGCCGACCGGCTCGCCGCTCGTGCGCTGCTCGGGCCGTGGGCGCCGCTCGTGCGCCACGGGCTCGTCGGGGTCGAGGGCGCTCCGGGAGACGGGAACGCGCCCTTTCCGGACCGAGAGCTCGTCGTCGACGCTCGGGTGATCGGCCACCTGCTCGGCGACGACCGTTTGGATGATCGCCTCGTCGGGACCACACAGGTCGTCGACACGCCGTGCACCCTCGCCGAACTCGTGCTCGATCCGTCCCTGCGGGACCGGCTTGCTCGTCTGACGACCTCGGCGCCCACCGGGCTGGTCGAGCTGCGCGGCCCGGCGGGCAGCGGCCGCGAAGCGGTGGCGGGTGCGATCGCCCACGCGTGGGGCGTCGACCGGTTGATCCGGGTGCATGTGCGGCAGCTCCCGATGGCGGATGTGGCGGCGTTCGACGACCACACGATGTGGATCATCCGCGAGGCGCGGCTGACCGGGGCCGCGACGTACTGGGACGGGGTCGACGCCTTACTCGCCGAGGGCCGGGAGCCGGTGCGGGAGCGGTGGACCAGGCGCGTGACCGAGGAGCGGTTTGCCTTCGTCGCGCGCAGCGACAACGGTGCCGGCGGGTATCCGACGGCCGCCGCGGTGGCTCTCACCCGCCCCAGTCAGGACCAGCGGGCGCAGCTGTGGGCCCACGAGCTCGCCGCGCGAGGCACCTCGGCGGAGCCGGAGGAGGTCGCGCTGGTCGCGTCGGCGTTCCGCTTCGGTCCGGCCGCGATCGCCGACGCGGTGACGCTGGCGTTCGGTGCGGGCAGCGGGGAGGCGCCCGCCGAACTGACGGCGGCGGCCAGGACGGTTGCGCGGCGCGGGCTCGACGGGCGGGCCGAACGGGTGCCGAAGGTCGCGGACTGGGACGACCTCGTGCTGCCTGCGGACCGCCGCGACCAGTTGCAGGCACTGGTCGATCACGTCCGCCACCGCGGCGTCGTGCACGATGCATGGGGTGTCGACCGGGCAGGCGGGGCACGCGGCGTCTGCGCGATGTTCGTCGGCCCCAGCGGGACGGGCAAGACGATGGCGGCCGGGGTCGTGGCGGGAGCGATCGGGCTCGACCTGTACCGGGTGGACCTCGCCCGTGTCGTGAGCAAGTACATCGGGGAGACCGAGAAGAACCTGTCGCGCATCTTCGACGCTGCCGACGCCGGGGACGCCGTGCTCTTCTTCGATGAGGCCGACGCGCTGTTCGGCAGGCGCAGCGAGGTGCGTGACGCCCATGACCGCTACGCCAACCTCGAGGTCTCCTACTTGTTGCAACGGATCGAGGCCCACGGCGGCGTCGTCATGCTGTCCACGAACCTGCGCAAGAACATCGACGAGGCCTTCCTGCGGCGCCTGCACCACGTCGTCGAGTTCCCGATGCCGGCCGCGGCCGACCGACGCAGGCTCTGGGCACGGGCGTGGCCCGCTACCGCGCCGGTCGATCCCGGGCTGGACCGCGATGCACTCGCCGACCGCTTCGAGCTCTCCGGCGGGAGCATCCGCAACGTCGCCGTGGCCGCCGCGGTGGCCGCGGCCGCCGCGTGCTCGCTGATCACGGGTGCCCATGTCCTCGCCGCGGTGCGGCAGGAGCATCGCAAGCTGGGCCGGATCGTGGCGGACGACCTGTTCATCACCCCGCTCGACCGCGGGCCGACCACGAGGGCGACACGATGACGGGTCCGACACGGCGCAGGCTGGTCACCGATCCCGACGCCGGGCCGCAGGCCCGGGCGACGTTGTCGACGCCGTGGCGGGTGCCGGCCCCGGTCGACGCCGACCCGGTCGCCGCCGGGCGGCAGCTGCGGTCGCTCCCGCCACGGGAGCGGGCGGCCGAGGCCCGGCGGCTGCAGCGCGCCTACGGCAACCGTTGGCTCCAGCAGGCCACCGCGCCGCAGCCCCTGCCGGACGCGGTGCGCGCGCGGATGGAGGCCGCCTTCGGGCAGCCGCTCGGCGACGTCACCGTCGCCGAGAGCATCGAGACCGAGGCGATGGACGCGGCCGCGTTCACCTCCGGTGCCGAGATCGTGTTCCGTCCCGGGTCCTACGACCCGCACAGCCCCGAGGGCCTGGAGGTGCTCGGCCACGAGGTGGCCCACGTGCTGCAGCAGCGGGCGGGGGCCGTGGCCGCCCCGGTGTCGGGCAAGGTGAACGAGGATCCCGTCCTCGAGGCCGAGGCCGACAGGGCCGGGCGGCGGGCGGCCTGCGGCGAGCCGGCCGAGCTCGCCGCAACCGGGGAGGCCGGCGCGGAGGGCGAGGTCGGCGCGCGTGCAGTGGTCCAGCCGATGCGCTGGCCGTTCGGGCGTCGTCGCCGGGCGACCGGCGCCCCGCCACCGGTCGCTCCGCCACCGGTCGCCCCACCCCAGGTGGCCGAGGAGGTCATGACCGTGAACCGCCCCGCTGCGCCGGTGCGGGTGCTCGACGCGCACATGACGGAGCACATGCGGCTGCAGCGGGGTGCGGACGAGAAGATGCGAGCCGCCGTTGCGGCCGCCAACCGTGGTGACTACGACGGCCAGCGCGCGGCCCTCACCGAGTACGACGCGGTCATGACGGAGATGGCCGACCTCTGGCACCACCACCGAGGTGGCGAGGGGCCCGATCCGATGGGCGTCCAGTCGATCATGGGAACTCACGATCCCGAGGGTGGTCGCGGGCAGGAGGCCGGTCCCGCGAGATCGGAGAGCGACTACGACATCGTGGAGATCGACCACGATGCCGGCGCGGGCCGACGGGCGGCCGCGCCGCCTGGGTCGCACTACAGCCACATGCCGCCGATGCCCGAGCCGCAGTACGCCCAGACCCCGTCCTTCCCTGAGCCGCCGCACTATTACCAGACACCCGCCAATCCGCCCGCGCCACAGCCGGCGGCGCGGTCCACGCCTGTCGTCGTGCCTGCTCCGACCGGCGCGAGCGGGTCCGGGCTCGATGCCTACGACGGCCCGGTCCACCCCTTGCTGCGCTCCGCCGTCCGCCACGCCACCGGGACGCTGAGCCGGATGGTGGCCGAGTGGCAACGCTCCGATACGGACCCGGCCCGTGCGGCGATGGTGTCGAAACGCTTCCGCGGCGAGCTCGACCTCATCATCACCAAGTCGAACGACCTGATCGCGCAGCGCCAGCAGCAGGTGGAGGACCTGGTGGCGAGGGTCGAGCAGGAGATCAGCGCGCTCGTGACCTCCTACACCGGGTGAGGGGCTGACGTGCTCGACGACCTCGACCGGACCCTGACGGCACTGCTCGGCGTCGAGCTGCCCGACCTTCCCGCCGATCACGTCTACTTCGACGCGCCGGGCGCCGAGTTCACCCCGACCGTGCCCGCCGTCGACCTCTTCCTCTACGACGTCCGTGAGAACCGCGAGCTGCGCGACAACGACTGGCAGCTCGACCGCACCGGCAACGGCCAGGTGAGCAAGCAGCGTGCGCCGCGCCGGGTGGACTGCTCATACCTGGTCACGGCGTGGGCGGGCGATTCGGCCAGCGAACACCTGCTGCTGGGCCAGGTGCTCACCGGCCTGCTGCGCAACCCGGTGATCGCCGGGGACGTGCCGCAGGGGACCCTCGCGGGCCAGCACCTGCCGGTGACGATCCTCGAGCCGAGCCTGCTCTCGGGCATCGGCGAGTTCTGGCAGGCCATGGGCAACAAGCCGCGTGCCGCGATGAACCTGACGGTCACCGTCGCGGTGTCCACGAGCAGTCCCGTCACCGCCCCCGAAGTGCGCACACCGGTGATCCGGGTCGCGCAGAAGGAGATCTGACCATGCCGCAGTATCTCGCGCCCGGCGTCTACGTCGAGGAGGTCTCGTCGGGGACCAAGCCGATCGCGGGCGTCAGCACCAGCACGGCGGGCTTCGTCGGGGTGGTCGCCGACGACGTGACCATGCCCGTGCGGCCCGGCCAGTTCGCGGCGCCGGCGGCGACGGGCTCCGGGGGAAGGGCAAGTCGAGCACGCCCGCCGTTCCCGTGCCCGTGCCCTACCCGGTGGCCGATGCGCTCGTGGCCCAACTCGTCACGAGCTGGGAGGCCTTCCGCACCCGGTTCGGCGACATCCAGGCGGGCAACCTCCTGCTCGCGCACGCCGTCTACGGCTTCTTCAACAACGGCGGCAGCCGCTGCTGGGTCGCTCGGGTCACGACCGCAACAGCGCCCGCCGCGGCGGAATCGCCTGCCACGCGTGGACGCCGCTGCCGATCGCGGACGTGACCGCTGCGCTGACGTCGTTCGCGGCCATCGACGAGATCGCCATCGTGGCGGCGCCCGGCGCGACCTCCGACGCGGTCCAGAACGCGCTCCTCGACCACTGCGAGAGCGAGCACCTGCAGGACCGGTTCGCCGTGCTCGACGGCCGCGTGACCGACGTCGCGACCCGAGACGCGATCCAGGGCGGCACCCGCGACTCGAGCTTCGGGGCGATCTACCACCCGTGGATCACGGTGGCGGACCCCGTGTCGGGGTCCACGATCGCGTTGCCGCCGAGCGGGCACGTCGCGGGCGTGTACGCACGCGTCGACGCCGAGCGCGGCGTCCACAAGGCGCCCGCCAACGAGGTGATCCGCGGGGCGCTCGACGTGTCGGTGCTGGTCAGCCGCGCCGACCAGGCCGGGCTCAACCCCGAGGACGTCAACGTCATCCGCCGCTTCGGGGGCAACGTGACGATCTTCGGGGCGCGCACGCTCGCCGGGAAGGAGAACCCCGAGTGGCGCTACGTGAGCGTGCGCAGGCTCTTCCTGTTCCTGCGCGACTCCATCGGCGCCGGCGTGCAGTGGACGGTGTTCGAGCCGAACGACCCCGCGCTGTGGGGAAAGCTGCGCCGCAATGTCTCCGCGTTCCTCACCAACGTGTGGCGCTCCGGCGCGCTGCTCGGCGCCACTCCCGCCGATGCGTTCTTCGTGCGCTGCGACGAGACGACGAATCCGCCGGACGTGCGGGCGCTCGGCCAGGTGGTCACCGAGATCGGCGTGGCCGTCGTGAACCCGGCCGAGTTCGTGGTCTTCCGGCTCAGCCAGTGGGCGGGTCCGGGATCCGCGGCGTGACATCCACCCGGTATGTCCCCGGTATCTACCGGGAGGAGGTGCGGCCGCGGCCGCCGGATCCCGACCCACCGACCGGTGTCTGCGCGTTCCTGGGGATCGCCGATGGCGGCCCGACCTACCAGGCGACCGCGCTGGAGCGCTCCGAGTCCTACGACGCCGTGTTCGGTGCGGGTGGCTACCTCGGTGCAGCTGTCGGAGGCTTCTTCGCGGGTGGCGGCCGCACCTGCCATGTCGTCCGGGTCTCCTTCGCCGACCCGGACTGGCTCGACCGCGGGCTGGCGGCGCTCGACGCCGCTCCTGACGCCGATCTGCTGGTGTGCCCGGACGTCGCCTCGGCGCCTGCGGGGCAACAGGTGGCCCTGCAGCGCGCGCTGCTCGACCACTGCGCGTCCCTCGGCACGCGGTTCGTCCTGCTGGACTCGTTGCCCGGCGCCGACACCGCGGCGGTCCTGGCCCAACGCGGGGAGCTGAACGGCCGCTTCGGCGCCCTCTACCACCCGTGGGTCCGGCTCGCCGACGGGCGCGCGGTGCCGCCCTGCGGGCACGTCGCGGGCACCTATGCCCGCAACGACGCCGTCCACGGTCCGTCGTCAGCTCCGGCCAACCAGGAGCTGGCGGGCGTGCTCGACCTGGTGCCCGCACCGACGGCCGGTGACCTCGCCGAGCTCACCGCCGCCGAGGGTCAACCCCCTGCGTGCGCTGCCCGCGCGCGGGATCCGGGTCTGGGGCGCGCGCACCCTCGCCGGCCCGGAGGCGCCGGAGTGGTCGTCGGTCGGGGTCGTGCGGCTGTTCGTGACCGTCGCCCGCTGGCTCGACGGGATCGGCGCCGGCTTCGCGTTCGCGCCCAACGACCTCGCGCTGTGGGTGCGCATCCGACGCGAGCTGTCCGAGCGGCTCCGTCAGGTGTGGCGGACCGGCGGCTTGGCCGGGTCCGGCCCTGACGCCGCCTTCTACGTCAAGTGTGACGCCGAGACCAACCCGCCGGAGGTTCGCGACGCCGGGATGGTGGTCACCGAGATCGGCCTCGCCCCGACGGTGCCCGCCGAGTTCGTCGTCGTCCGGCTCGTCCACCAGGACGGGCGGACCTCCCCGATGTGACCCGACCCGACCCGACCCGAACTGACTGCCCTCATCCGTCATGAAGGAGCCGCCATGGCCGCAGGTGATCGCATCGACCCGTACCGCTCGTACAACTTCCTCGTCGAGATCGACGGCATCACGCGGGCCGGATTCCGGGACTGCGCGGGCCTGGACTCCACATCGGCGGTGATCGAGTACCGAGAGGGTGACGACCGGTCCCTCACGACCCGCAAGCTGCCCGGGATGGTCACCTACACCTCGGTGACGCTGAGCCGCGGGATCACCGACGACGCCGAGCTGTGGGCGTGGCGGGAGCAGGCGGCCCAGGGCCGGGTGGTGCGGCGGAACGGCTCGATCGTGCTGCTGGACGACACCGGAGCCGAGAAGCTGCGATGGAACTTCCGCGAGGGCTGGCCGACCCGCTGGGCCGGCCCGAGCTTCAACGCGACCGGCGGCGACATCGCCGTCGAGCAGCTGGAGATCGCACACGAGGGCCTGGTCCGTGGCTGAACCGGCCGGGGCGCGGTACGGCGCTGCGCACCGAGGTCGCGTTCACCCTCCCGCAGGGCTACCGCGACGCCGGACGGCGGGCTGCACCGCGACGGCGTGATGCGCCTGGCCACGGCGTTCGACGAGATCGCGCCGCTGAAGGACCCGCGCGTGCAGGCCAACCCGGGCTACCTCGTGATCATCCTGCTCTCCCGGGTGATCACCAGGCTGGGCGGGATCGCCGACCTGAACCCGAGGATGGTCGAATCGTTCTTCGCCGCCGACCTGGCCTACCTCCAGGACCTCTACCAGCCGGATCAACGACCCCGGCGGCGGGCGGCTCCTGGTCACCTGCCCCCACTGCGACGGCGACTTCGAGGTGGACCCCGGTGCGCCGGGGGAATGACGGGCTACCCCTCGGACCGGCTCCACGAGGAGGTGGCCTACGTGGCCTGGCACCTGCACTGGTCCTACCAGGAGGTGATGGGCATGGAGCACGCCGAGCGGCTGCGCTGGGTCGACGAGGTCGCAGCGCTCAACCAGCGTCTGTCCGGAACCGACGGGAGCGTCGATGACCGTCACGGGTGACCGCCGCGATCCCTACCTCGGGATGCGCTTCCGGGTCGAGGTCGACGGGCTGCAGGTGGGCGGGTTCAGCGAGGTCTCCGGGCTCGCGGTGCAGGTGGAGGTGACCTCCTACCGGGAGGGCGGGGAGAACCTGTTCGAGCACCGGCTGCCCGGCCCGGTCTCCTACCCTGGCAACATCGTGCTGCGGCACGGCCTCACCGACGCGACGGTGTTCTGGGACTGGCTGGGCCAGGTCGCGCTCGGCGTGGTGATCCGCCGCAACCTCACCATCACGCTGCTGGGCCTCGACGGCGAGCCCGCGGTGCTCTGGGACTGCCGACAGGCGTTCCCGGTGCGGTGGAGCGGGCCCGAGCTGGACGCGGGCGCGGCTTCCGCGGCCTTCGAGACCATCGAGCTCGCCCACCACGGCATCACGCGGGCCGCTGGGCTGAGCCTGATCTCGGCCACCGACACCGTCCGGAAGTGGCTGTGACGAGAGGGGCGGGGGGGCACCGCGGTCGACCCGCGGCTGGTGCGGCGCCTCACCGCGGGCCGGGTCCATCCCGGCGTGATCGAGCGACCGTGTGGTCCGCGCGACCGCGGAGCGGCGCTCGCCGCCCGCGACCGGCTCCCGATACTCGCACGCCTGATGCGCCGGGCCGCGCCGCCTGCCGGGGCCGCCCCGGCGCTGCCGCGCGTGCGGGCCGTTCCGGTGGCCGCCCGGCCTGCCGGAGGATCGCGGACCAGCACCGGCCCACGGTCGTGGTCGGCGCACGACGGGTGCGCGGTGACGACCGGCCGGATCGGTCGACACCCGCCGCACCCGCCGGTCGATCGCTGGGGGTGCCGCCGCGGGCAGCCGCCGAGGCGAGGGACGGGCCTGCGTCCGGGGCGGACGGGCCGCCACGGCCGGTCGGACGGGCGCGGCCGTGGCACGGCACCGCGGGGAGGGCGATGCCGGCGGCGCACCGCGGTGCCCGCCGCACGGCGGGTACGGCGTCCGCAGGGCACCGCACCGACGGCCCTGCCCGTGATCGGAGCCCGGCACCCGGTCCGCGGCCGTCCGCCGGAGTCGATCGCCCGACGGTCCCGGACGGGTCCCGGCGGCACGACCGCGACCCGCTGCCGGGTCGGAGCAGGGCGCCGCCTCCGCACCAGGTGACGCGCTGAACCGGGACGGGGCGACGAGCCGGTCCACCGGGTCCTCCGCGTCCGCACTCCCGATCGTGCGCGCCCGACGACCCGCAGGAGTGCCCGTGGTTCGTGGCACACCGGGCGCCCCCGGCGTTCGGGTGGACTACTCCCGTCGCGGTCGGTACGCGTGGCGACGATGCACCCACCATCACATCCGGTGCGCAGCCCCGGCCCGACACGGCCTCACGCGCGACCGGCATCGGGTCGGGTCGGGCGTTGCCGCTGGCGCCGGCCGGCTGGACCGGCGCGGCCCTCCGGCTGACGGGCCACCCGCGCTCCGTGCCGAGCGCGGCCGAAGGACGTTCGCTGAGCCCGGCTGGCGGTGTGGCCGCAGCGGCCGGCGAACCGCCCGCCGCGCCCCGAACGTCCTCCACGCCGCGCGGGGTGCAGCCCGTTCAGGCGCTCGGCGCTGTCGTCCAGGCCAAGCGGGGAGCGCCGTCGCCGGGCCGCCGAACCAGCGGGACTGGACCCCGCGACTGCCGACGAACTCGTCGACCGGGTGTTGCAGCCGCCTGCGGCGGGACATCGCCGTGCAGGCCGAGCGCCGGGGGGTCGGACGATGACGCTCGCCAAGCTCACCATCCTGCCCGAGATCGGGCTGCCGGTCGTCGCGCTGTTCAACCCGCAGCAGGTGACGATCAGCAAGAGCGTCAACTGGCGGCGGATCCCGGTCTCGGAGAGCGACGTCATGCGCGCGCAGTTCACCCACGGTGAGCCGTCGGTGCTGAGCCTCGACCTGCTCTTCGACACCTACGAGGCGGGCCTGGACGTGCGGCTGGTGACCGCAGGTGTCGAACGGCTCGCCACGGTCCGCAGCAACGGCGCTATCCACCGACCACCGGTCTGCAAGCTGATCTGGGGCGCGCAGGGGGTCTTCTTCGAGGGCGTGCTGACCGGGCTCACCCAGACGTTCACGCTGTTCCTGCCGACGGGCTCGCCGGTGCGCGCCCGGCTGGAGTGCACGTTCACCGAGTGGATCTCCGCTCGGCGCGAGGCGTTGCTGCAGCACAAGCAGTCGCCCGACGTGGCGAAGACCCGGGTGGTACGCCGCGGCGACACCCTGAGCGCGATCGCTGCGGCGGAGTACGACGACCCGGCGCAGTGGCGGCCGATCGCGCGGGCGAACGGGATCCTCGATCCACTCCTCCTGGAGCCCGGCAGGCTGCTCACGATCCCGGTGCTGCCCCCGCCCGCGGACGGGGACTCGCCATGACCGTCCCATCGACGCCGGAAGGGACGGTGCCGAGCGTCCAGGTGCTCGTGCGCAGCGTCCCTCTCGGCCCGGCCGCCGCCGCCGACCTGATGTCGGTCGCCGTGCACCTGGACACCGCGCTGCCCGGGATGTGCGTGCTGCGGCTCTGGAACTGGGACGACCACCCAGAGGCGGCTGACCTGGTCGGACTCCCCGGTGTTCGAGCCCGGCGCTCCGGTGGAGGTCCGCATGGGCTATGTCGGGGTCCGTGCGGACGGTCTTCGTCGGCGAGATCACCGACATCGAGCTGGATCTCGGCTCCGACGAGCCGCCGACGGTAACCGTGCGCTGTTACGACCTTCGCCACCGGCTCATGCGCGGCCAGCAGAGCCGAACCTTCGTCGAGATGAAGGACAGCGCCATCGCCCGCCAGATCGCGACGGAACACGGCCTGCGTACCGTCGCCACCGAGACCAAGGTCACGTTCGAGCACGTCCTGCAGCGCAACCAGACTGATCTGGATTTCCTCCGCGCCCGCGCGGAGCTGATCGGCTACGAGGTCGTCGTCGAGGACCGGGATCTGTGCTTCCGCCCGCGGCACCGGCCCCGGGTCCTGCGCGCCGTGCTGGGCCCCGAGCGACCTGATCGACTTCCGGAGCCGGCTCACCACGATGGGGCAGACCGGCGCCCTCGTCGTGCAGGGCCGGTCGACGGGAGGATCCGTCCCGGCAGATCCAGGCCAGGAAGGGGCCGCGGCCCGGTGCGCGACGACCCCCTCCAGGCGGGATACCGGATCGGCACGACGACCACCATCCGGCCGATCGCCGACGTGGCCGAGGCGAACGCCGTGGCCGCGGGACTGGACGACCGCGTCAATCCGTGGCGGATCGACGGCTCCGCCAGCTGCATCGGGCGCAACGACCTGCGAGCAGGGGATGCGCTGCGGCTGACCGGCTTCGGCCGCCGGTTCTCCGGCACCTACGCGGTGACGGCGGCCACGCACAGCATGCGCGCCAACGCCGGCTACCTCACCTCCTTCGACCTGCGGAAGGATCCTCTGTGACCGATCTCGACCCGCTGTTCGCCGTCGCGCGGCAATCCCCGCCGATGGCGGGGTCACCGTCGGTGTGGTGACCAACAACCGGGATCCGAAGCACCTGGCCCGGGTGAAGGTCAGGTTCCCGGCGCTGTCCAGCACGCTGGAGAGTGCGTGGGCGAGCGTGGTCACGCCGATGGCGGGCACCGAACGGGGGATGCACGTCCTGCCGGAGGCGGGCGACACGGTGCTGGTGGCGTTCGAGGACGGCGACGTCAACCGGCCGTTCGTGCTGGGCGGGTTCTGGTCTCAGCGCTCCCGCCCGCCGCGCGTCCCCGAACCCGCCGCCGACCATCGGGTGCTGCGCTCCCGCAGCGGGCACGAGATCCACCTCGACGACACGTCGGGCGCGGAGCGTATCGACATCGTCGACAAGTCGGGCCACAACCGCATCAGTATCGAGACGGCCACGAACGCGATCACCGTGCACTCCGCGGGCACGGTGACGGTGTCCGCGGACGGCGACCTGGAGATCACCGCGAAGGGCACCCTGTCGCTCTCCGGCCGGCGGGTCAGCATCGAGGCCCACGCGGACGTCGAGATCGGGGCCAAGACCAGCGGCACGGTCCGGTCGTCCGGTCCGCTCACGTTGCGTGGCGGGACCGTGGACATCAACTGAGGCGTGGCCGACCAGGGACAGGAGGTGAACGGTCATGGGACAGCCTGCGGCCGCGCAGGGCGACCGGGTGGTCGGCGTGGACACCCATCTGGTGGTGGTCGGCACGGCGCCCCCCACGCCGACCCCGCTTCCCTTCGCCGGAGAGCTGGACGGCAACCTGAGCGCGGATGTGCGCATCACGGGCAGGGCCGCGGCCGTCGTCGGCAGCATCGCGACCAACACTCCGCCTCACGTTCCACCCAGCGGCACTTTCGTGCGGCCGCCGACGAACCGGGCGGTCGTCCAGGCGGGCAGCACCAGCGTCCGGATCAACGGCAGGCCCGCCGCTCGCGCCGGCGACCCGGCCCTGACCTGCAACGATCCGAGCGATCTCGCGGCGGGCTCGATCCTCGCTGTTTCCACCGTACGGATCGGCGGATGACGGGCGCGGAGTTCCTCGGATCGGGATGGGCGTTCCCGATCGGCGTCGACGAGCACGGGTCGATCGCCCGCGCCGCGCAGGAGGACGCGGTCCGGCAGTCGATCTGGACGATCCTCACCACAGCGCCGGGGGAGCGGGTGATGCGGCCCGACTTCGGGGCCGGGCTCAGCGACCTGGTGTTCGCCCCCGACTCGGCGGCCACCCGCGGTCTCGTGGCCAGCCAGGTCCGTGAGGCGTTGCTGGAGTGGGAGCCGCGCATCGACGTGCTCGAGGTGGACGTGGCGGCCGATCCCACCGACCCGACCCGACTCTTGATCGACATCGGCTACCAGGTGCGGGCCACGAACAGCCGCTTCAACCTCGTCTACCCCTTCTACCTGGAGCAGCAGGCATGACCGGCCCGGTCCCGCCCATCGATTCCCGCGGCTACGACGAGCTCGTCGACCAGACGGAGCAGCTGGCTGCGCTGTTCTCGCCGTGGCGCCCGCCCGTCACGGGCGACGACCCGGGTCGTGCGCTCATCAGGGCCTTCGCAGGCATGGCCCGGCAGGTGCTGGACCGTCTCAACCGCATCCCCGACCGCGATCTACTGGTCTTCCTGGACCTGATCGGGGCCGAGCCACTCGCGGCTCGGGCGGCTACCGTCGCGCTGACCTTCGAGCCGCCCGACGGGAGCGACGCCGCGGCGCTCGTGCCCGCCGGTACGAGCGTCGGTCCCGACCCGGCCGACCCGGACGCCGCCGACCGACATCGGCTACCGGACGCAGGAGGACCTCGTCGTCGTGCCCGCGCGGCTGGTCGCGGCGATCGTCCGCGAGCCGGACGCGGACCGTGTGGCGGACGTGACGGCGTCCGCCACGGGCCTGGTCGCCCTGCCCTGGCCGGGTTTCGTCGGGGACACGCTGGCCGAGCACGCCCTCTACCTCGCCGAGGACGCGACGACGGCGCTGCCGCCTCCACGCTCCCTGCGGGTCGGGCTCTCGTTCGCCGACGCCGCATCCGCGACCGGTTCGCGGGCCTGCCGCTCGAGTGGGCGTGGTGGGACGGCGCCGCGTGGCGGTCCGTCACCCCGGCCTGGACGCGCGCAGGTGACCACGGCTACACGGTCGACCTGCCCGACGTGGGCACGCCGGAGCCCCACGACATCGGGGGCACGCCAGGGCCGGTGGCTGCGGGCGCGACTCACCCGCGCCGTCACGCGTCGTCGGCGCGGTGCCCGCGCTCGTGTCCGTCACGGTCGGCGCCACCGTCACCCGCGAGCCAGGACCGCCTGCCGACGGCGGCGTTCGCCGGCACGACCTCGGCTGACCTCGGCGCCGACGTGTTCCCGTTCGGCCAGCAGCCCGCCTTCGGCGGTGCTCTTCGCTCTCGCCGACGACGTGTTCGGACAGGTGGGGGCCGTGGTCACCATGGCTGGTGACGGTCAGCCCCGGTGTGCCCGCCCTGATCCGGCCGTCGCTTGATCTGGTGCTGCTCTGGGAGGTCGGTGGCGCGGACGGCTGGACGGAGATCGGGCGTTCCGGTCCGGGCGCGACCGCGAGCGGGGCGGATTTCAGCGACGGGACCGCCGCACTGAGCAGAGACGGACAGGTGCGGCTGACCGTGCCGCCGACCGGCGACGCGCGGGACACCTACGGGGTGCGCTCCTGGTGGTTGCGCGTCCGGATCGTGGCGGGCGACTACGGCCGTCCCGCGGGCTACCGGGCCGCCACCGACGCGGAACAGGCCCGGACACCCGGGCAGACGATCGTGCTCACGCCCTCGACCCTCGGTCCGCCCGCGCTGGCCTCGGTTCGCCTGGGCCACCGCCTGACGCGCGACGTGCCGCCGAGTGGCGTCGTCGTCGTGAACGGTGCCGACGTCGTGGACCGCACCGGCGACCCGTCGGGCCTCGTGCCGTTCGTCGCGGCAACCGACCGTCACGCCGAGCTGTACCTCGGCTTCGACCGCCCGTTCCCGAACGCACCGGTCGCGGTCTACGTCCAGGTCGTCGAGCCGGGTCAGGCCATGCCGCTGACGTGGGAGTACGCGAGCAGCACGGGGTGGGTGCCGCTCGCGGTCGTCGACGACACCCGCGGGCTCACTCGCTCGGGGGCGGTCCGCTTCGTCGGGCCCGCCGACCTCGCGCCGACGGCGCAGCTCGGGCGCACGTTCTGCTGGCTGCGGGCGCGGCGGTCCGATGTGCGGCCGGCTCACCGCGCCGCGCCTGGGCCGCGTGCTCACCAACACGGTGATGGCCGAGCACTCGCTGCGCCACGACGCCGAGGTTCTCGGCTTCAGCGATGGCACGCCCGGACAGCGCCTGCGGACCGCGGCGACCCCCGTGCTCGACGGCGAGCTGGTCGAGGTGCTCGAGGCGACGGGTGGCAGCCGTGGTCGGCGGTGCCGACCTTGGCGGCGTCCGGCGCGGACGACCGGCAGTACGTGCTGGACCGCGCCCTCGGCGAGGTCGCCTTCGGTGACGGCAGGCGGGGCGCGGTTCCCGTCGCGGGTGGAGCGGTGCGGATCACCTACCGTTCCGGTGGCGGCGCGGCGGGCAACCGGCCTCCGGCCACGATCACCCAGCTCACCGCCGCGCTGGCCGGGGTCGCCGCTGTCGTCAACCACGAGGCTGCGGCAGGTGGCGCCGACGCCGAGCCCGTCGAGCGCGTGCGTATGCGCGGGCCGCGTTCCCTCCGGCACGGCGACCGTGCGGTGACCGCCGAGGACTATGCCGACCTGGCCCGGGACGCCTCGGCCGATGTCGTGCGCGCCGTGACTCAGGGCCCCGCGATCAATCCGCTCGACGTCGCCTGGATCGACCCGGTGCCCGTCACGCCCGGTGCGCAGACCGGGGACGGCTCGGTGCTCTGCCACGCCTCGGACGCGGACGTCGCCGCCAAGGCCGTCGCCGGGGCCGGAGCCGTCTCGGTCGCCGTCGTACCCGCACGCGAGACGGCCCGCCTCGACCCGGCGCCTCAGCTGTTGGCCCAGGTCAGCGACCTGGTCCGGGCGCGCTGTCCGGTGGTGCTCGGGCCGGCCGAGCTCGCCGTCGTCGGACCGGCCTGGATCGAGGTCACGGTGCACGTCACCGTCCGCGCAACCGATCTCGGGGCGGCGCAGGGGCTCCCGGCGGCGATCGGCACCGCGCTGGCCCGCTTCCTGCATCCGCTGCGCGGTGGCGCCGACGGCGCCGGATGGGAGTTCGGGCGCGTGCCCCATCTGTCCGACATGTATGCCGTCGTCGCGGCGACCCGGGGTGTGGACCACGTCGGGGCGCTGCGTGTGGACACCGTGCCCGACCCCGCCACCCTGGATCGGGCGAGGCTGGCCCGCAGTCTGGTCCGATCCGGGGCGCACACGGTGACGGTGGCCGCCTCATGAGCCGGATCTGGCCGTCCCTCGACGACCTCACCTACGCCGAGCTGATCGACGGGGCCAGATCGCGCCTCCCGTTGCTCGACCCCGCCTGGACCGACCACAACCCCTCCGACCCGGGCATCACCCTGCTCGAGCTCTTCGCCTGGCTCTGCGAGATGCTCGTCTACCGCACCGACCAGATCCCCGAGGAGCGCTACCGCGCGTTCCTCGCCTTGCTGCGCGGGCCGGACCCGACGCTCTCCACAGTCGCGGTCGACGCCGCGATCGCGGATACCCTGCGGGAGCTGCGCACTCCCTGGCGCGCCACCACCGCGTCGGACATCGAGTACCTGCTCAAGACCCAATGGCCCACCGACCCGGCGGCGGCTGGGTTCCCGGCCGTGCATCGCGTGCACTGCGTGGCGCATCGGGACCTGACGACGGACCCGGCGCAGGACCGGCCTGGAACGGTCAGCGTGGTGATCGTTCCGCATAGCGACGCCGCGGCGGCTGCTCCGCCCGTGCCGAGCCAGGAGCTGCGCGACGCCGTGCACGCCTGGCTTGAGCCGCGGCGCCTGCTCGGGGTGCGTCACCACGTGGTGGGCCCCACGTACGTGCCGGTGACGATCACCGCGCGACTCGTTCTGCGTCCCGCCTACGCCACCGCCGCTGTGGCGCGCAGCGGGGTACTGACCGACGGGGCGATCGTCGCCGACGTCGCCCGGGACGCCGCGGCGGCCCTGCAAGCTGCTTTCGACCCGGTGGTCGGCGGCCCCGACGGGCAGGGCTGGCCGTTCGGGCGCGATGTCTTCCTCTCCGACCTCTACCGCCTCCTCGACGGGCTGCCCGGCGTCGACTACGTCGACGGGCTCCGGCTCATGGATGTTCCGCCCGATCGCGTCCTCGACGACGGGGGAGATGTCATCGGCATGCGGCTGGGCGCGGCCGAGTTGCCCGAAGCGGTCGCCGTCGACGACGCCGGGACACCCGGACTGCTCACCGTCGTCGCGGGAGGATCCCGATGACCACCCCCCGCAGCAGCTACCTCGACCACCTGCCCGTCGCGTTCCGCGAGGCCGATGACCCGAGCGGCTTCCTCGGCCGCTTCCTGCTGGCCTTCGAGCACGTCCTCTCCGGTCTCGGTCCCGCCGGCGTGGCCGGCCACCCGCCGGGGCTCGCCGAACAGATCGACGACGTGGCGCGCTACCTGGATCCCGCGCGGGCGCCCGCGGAGTTCCTCGACTGGCTCGCGGGATGGGTGGCGCTCTCCCTCGCCGAGGACTGGACCGAGGACGAGCGCCGCCGGTTCATCGCCCGGACCGTGCCGTCCTATCGCTACCGGGGCACTGCGCGTGGCCTGCGCGAGCTGCTGCTCGCCTACACCGGCGACCTGCCGGTGACGATCTACGAGTTCGACGACATCCCGCACTACTTCCAGGTCGAGCTCACTCTGGGGCTCAGCCTGAGCGACCCGGACTTCGACGCCCGTAAACAGCGGCGTCTGCGTACGGCGATGGCGATCGTCGACGAGCAGAAGCCCGCGCACACCTTCTACTCCCTCCGGTTTCGCGACCTTCCGACCATGCAGGTCGGCGTGCACTCGACGGTCGGGGTGGACACCGTCCTGGGCTCGGTCACCGACCCGGCGCCCCCCGTTCCCCCCGCCAGCTGAACCCCGCAAGGAGACCACCGACGATGGCCGACTACACCCAGCCCGAGTACGTCGAGCGGCGGGTCCGCTACTTCGACGGTCAGTTCCTCCGTGAGCAGGACTTCATCGACGAGCAGCGCTACCACCTCGACCGCGGGCGCAGGCTGACGCGGATGACGTGCACGCCCGGGGTGCTCGACGGGCTGGCGGTGGCGCCGGTCGCGAACGCAGCCAAGGTGACCATCGCGGCGGGAACGGCACTCGACGGCCACGGCAGGCAGCTCGTGCGCGCGGCCGGGGACACTCCTCTGGACCTGACGGGGTTCGTCGACCGGAACGGACCTGTCCCGGTGCTCGTGACGATCACCTACCGGGAGGTGGAGGACGGCGCGCCGCCCGGGGGCGGCAGCCCACGCTGGCGTGAGGACCCCGAGTTGGTCGCGTTCGTCGAGGGGAGCGCCGACGCGCCCTCGCCGGACACGCACGTGCGGCTCGCGCGGGCGCTGGTCGACCCGGCTGGTACCGCGGGCGTCGACCCCGGCTACCGCGCGGCGCTGGGCGGCCTCGCGGTCGGAGGACCTGTGATGGTCGGGAGCGGCCTGGAGGTGGGTGGATCGGCCGAAGTCGGCGGCGGGATGCGCGGCGGGGGAGGGGATCCACTGCGCGTCGACGGCGGGCTGCAGGTGCGCGGCCCACGGGATTTCGATGCGACCACGCGGGTCGACATCGTCAACGGCGCGGCCGACTACGGCCGGACGAACCTGGTGCTCACCGGGCGCTTCCAGGACGGCAACGACGCGTGGCACTTCGGTTCCGGGGCGCGCAACTCCGTCGTGTTCGCCAGCAACGCGAGTGCGAGCGGGCAGAACGTCGGCGCCGTCGGTGTGGAGCAGCACTCCGTCCAACTGGAGGGGACCTCCAACACGCTGGGCTTCCTCACCCGTGGTCGGGGCAACGACCCGGCGCTGGCGATCACCCAGGACGGGGCGGTCGGCGTCGCGACGACGAGCCCGGATCCGGACGTGCGTCTCGACGTCAACGGCGACGTGACGATCCGCCAGTCGTTCGCGAGCAGGCAGTTCGGTCGCTGGCGAGCCGCGATGGAGGGAGGGCAGATCGCCATCACGATCCTCCCCGGATCGCCGCACAACCTCATGGTGGTGCGCAGGCGCCAGGGCGCGCTCGGCTTCGAATTCCTCGTGCACGTGCCGGCGGGAACCGAGGGGCAGTGGTTCGGCCGGTTCGTCTGTTACGACCCGCAGCTGGGGGTCATCAGCAACGAGCAGCCCATCGTGCAGGGCACACCGATGCTCGGCAACATCTCCGCGGTCGAGATGACCGCCGGCGCCGCACCGTGGGTGCTCATCGCCGAGTTGCATCAGATCACCGTCGTCGATGGCTGAGTCATAGGCATCGCCCCTTCACGCAGGAGATAGGTAGTCCGCGACGTCGGTATAGGAAGATCTTCCGAAGCGGCGCGGGCAGCGGCGCCCCTACCGTTCTCCCAGGTCGGAAGCACCGACCGAGCGAGAACGGAGCACCACATTGGCTACCTTCCTCATCGAGCGCAACCTTCCCGGCGCCTCGGAGCTGACGCCCGAGCAGCTGCGTGACATCGCCCTCACGTCCAACAAGGTCGTGGACGGGCTCGGTGTCGCCTACACCTGGAAGCGCAGCTACGTGGCCGGCGACAAGATCTACTGCCTGCACGAGACCGACGACGTCGAGACCGTGCGCGAGCACGCCCGCCGCGGCGGGTTCCCGGCCGACGTCGTGGTGACCGTGGCCGCCGAGTTCGGTCCCGAGACCGCCAACTCCTGACCCCTCACGAGAAGAGGACCTGAACCATGACCATGTCACTTGTCGACAACGGCGTGAACGTCGAGGCTCTGCTCGGTGCCCGGGAGGTGTTCGCCGACGCACCGCAGGCCGCCCAGTTCCAGTGGCGTTCCACGGTGTCGTGGGTCAACGGCACCCACAGCCGCTCCGACGTCCAGACCTTCTTCGGCTTCGGCGAGGAGCAGACGCACAGCAGGACGTTCGCCTTCGACGTCGACCACCCGCTGCAGTTCGCGTCGCAGGACAACGGGATCACGCCGGTGGAGTACGTGTTGGTGGCGCTGGGTGGCTGCCTGACGGCGGGCATCGCCGCGGTCGCGCAGCAGCGGCAGATCCAGCTGCGGTCGGTGCAGGCCTCGGTCACGGCCGAGATGGACATCCAGGGCATCCTCGGCGCCGACCCGGACGTGCGCAACGGCTTCAGCGGGGTGCGCGTCGACTACCGGATCGACGCCGACGCGTCGCCGGCCGACATCGAGGCCCTGGTCGCGCAGTCGCAGAAGCGCTCGGCCGTCTTCGACATCCTCACCAACCCGACCGCTGTCACGGTCACCGTCTCCTGACGCCATGCACTACACGACCACGGTGGTCGTCGGGGCCGGGCACTGCGGGCTCGCCGTCAGCCGCATCCTCGCCGCGCGTTCGATCGAGCACGTCGTCCTCGAACGCGGCGAGGTGGCGGACTCGTGGCGCACCCAGCGGTGGGACTCCCTGCGCCTGCTGACGCCCAACTGGATGACCCGGCTCCCGGGCTTCGCCTACCGCGGCGACGACCCGGACGGCTACCTGACCGCGCCCGAGGTGGTCGGCTTCCTCGACGACTACGCCGTGGCGTCGGCCGCCCCCGTGCGGTCCGGGGTCACGGTCACCTCGGTCCGCCCGGGTGGCCGCGGCTACCTGGTGTCGACCGATCGGGGAACCTGGAACGCGGCCACGGTCGTGATCGCGACCGGTGCGGCTGCCGTGCCGGTCGTGCCCGCGGTGCCGGTGCCCACGGAGATCACCACGGTCACTGCCGCGAACTACCGCCGTCCCGGCCTGCTGCCACCCGGTGGGGTGCTGGTCGTGGGCGCCTCGGCGAGCGGCGTCCAGATCGCCGACGAGCTGCGGCGTTCGGGGCGGCCGGTGACCCTCGCCGTCGGCGAGCACGTGCGGATGCCGCGGACCTACCGAGGGCGCGACATCCTCTGGTGGCTGGACGCGGCCAGGGTGCTCGACGAGCGCTACGAGGCGCAGCCCGACCTGGTGCGGGCGCGCAACCTGCCGTCGATGCAGCTGGTCGGCTCGCCACAACGGGCGACGGTCGACCTCACCGCGCTGCAGCGGCGCGGCGTGCGGCTGGTCGGGCGGTTCGTCGGCGTCCGGGACGACCTCGCGCAGTTCTCGGGCGCGCTGCACAACGTCTGCGCCCTGGCCGACCTCAAGCTGGGGCGGCTGCTGGACACGCTCGACGCGTGGGCCGACCAAGCCGGGATCGACGCCGAGGCGCCGCAGCGGTTCGCCTCGACCGAGCTCCCGGCAACGGCCGACCTGTCGGCGCGGGTGGGTGAGGGCGGGATCGAGACGATCGTCTGGGCCACCGGCTACCGCGCCGATCTGTCCTTCGTCGACGCAGGCGTGCTGGACCGCAAGGGCCGGCCCGTGCACGACGGGGGCGTCACCGCCTCTCCCGGCCTCTACCTGGTCGGCCTGCCCTTCCTGCGTCGCCGCAAGTCGACCCTGATCGACGGGGCGGCGTCGGACGCCCGCGAACTGGTCGAGCACCTCATCGCCCACCTGGACACGCTCGCCCACCGGCGGGCGAGCTGAGAGGAACCTCCGTGGAACTCCACCCCGTCGCCGCCCAGGTCGCCGCGGACGTCGCACGGCGCGACCCGCAGCGCCTGTCGGCACTGCTGACCGAGACCGTGCGACTGCGCGCCCTGCTGCCCGGAGGCCCGATCGAGGCCCACGGGCGGGAGAACGTCGCCGCGCTCCTGTGCGCGCTCTTCGCCGACTTCGACACCGTCGACGTCGTCGAGTCCGCAGGCGAGTCCGTCGCCGACAAGCTGCTGATCCACTACCGGGTGCACGTGACGCAGCCGGCACAGCGCTGGGTCTGCACCCAAACGGCGGTCTGCCGCCTCGTCGACGGCCGCCTGGCCGTGATCGACCTACTCTGCTCCGGCTTTCGGGAGATCGAGACCAATGACGACGTGCCCGCGCCGTCCGGCACCATGCGTGTCCGATGAGCCGACGCCGCCAGGCGGGGGCTCATCGGTGAAATCACTGGCCTCGTGGGGTGACTACGACCGGGACAACCCGTTCCCGCTGTTCGCACAGGTGCGCTCCGCGGCCCCGGTGCACGAGGTGCGACTCGCCGACGGGCACCCGGCTTGGCTGGTGGTCGGCCACGACGAGGCGAGGGCGGCGCTGAACGACCCGCGGCTGTCCAAGGACATGCACGCCGCGCTGGCCCACAGCGGAGAGGTCGTCGCCGAGGGCCTGCCTGGGCCCGCCTTCGCCCGGCACATGCTCGCCGTCGATCCGCCCGACCACACCCGGCTTCGCCGGCTGGCGATGCCCGCGTTCACGAGGGGGCGGGTCGCGGCACTGGAGCCGCGGATCCGGTCGATCGTGGCCGACCTGCTCGCCGATCTGCAGACCCGCGATGCGGACGAGCCGGTCGACCTGGTGGCCCGCTTCGCGTTCCCGCTGCCGTTCACCGTGATCTGCGAGCTGCTCGGGATCCCGGAGTCGGACCGCGCCGATCTCGGCGGCTGGTTCGCCGACCTGCTCGCCCCGTTCGCCGGACCGCAGCCTCCGCCCGCGGCGGTGGCGGCCTCGAACGGCATCGTCGGCTACCTCGCCGCGCTGCTGGACCGCAAGCGTGCCGCGCCCGGCGTGGACCTGGTGACCGACCTCGTCGTCGCCGCCGACCGCGATCACGCGCTCACCGAGCAGGAGATGCTCTCCACGATCTTCCAGCTGGTCGTGGCCGGGCACGACACGACCACCAGCCTGATCGGCAACGGGACCGTCGCCCTGCTGCGCCATCCCGAGCAGCGCGACGCGCTCGTCGCCGACCTGGCCGTGGTGCCCCGCGTCGTCGAGGAGTGCATGCGCTGGGACGCACCGGTCCCGCATTCGACGTTCCGCTTCACGACCGAGGAGATCGTGCTCGGCGGCGTCGTCATCCCCGCCTTCGCGCAGGTCATCGTGTCCCTGGCGGCGGCGAACCGGGATCCGGCGCGCTACCGCGACGCGGAGTCGTTCGACATCCACCGCACCGACCGCGGACACCTGGCCCTCGGCCACGGTATCCATCACTGCCTGGGTGCGCCGCTGGCCAGGGTGGAGGCGCGGATCGCGCTGTCCGCGCTGCACGGCCGGTTCCCGACGATGCGGTTGGCCGTCGAACCCGCTGAGCTGCGCTGGGGGCACGGTGACGGACTGGTGCTGCGGGGGCTGTCGGAGCTTCCCGTCGTGCTCGGTCCTGCTGTGGTGACGGGGGTCTGAACGCGAGGCTCCGCCCGTGTCTGTTTGGTGAGAGTCACCGGGCTCCGGTTAGCTGGGTGCGTGCTGCTGGAGCGGACCGAGGAGCTGCGCGCGCTGTCCGCCGCGCTGGACGAGGCTCGTGGCGGCGTCGGCACGACGGTGCTGGTCGGCGGTGACGCCGGATCCGGCAAGTCGAGCCTCGCCGCGCACTTCGTGGCCACCGCCACGTGCCGGGTGCTGCGCAGTGGCTGCGACGGGGACACCACGGCGGCGCCGTTGGGGCCCC
This sequence comes from uncultured Actinomycetota bacterium, assembly GCA_963720845.1. GTDB lineage: Bacteria > Actinomycetota > Actinomycetes > Mycobacteriales > Pseudonocardiaceae > Pseudonocardia. The sequence goes on from CAVRHG010000023.1 coordinate 59,101, forward strand.
TGATGGATGTCGCGGCCACGCTCGGTGTCGACGTGCGCGCGCACGCGGGCGAGCCGGTCGACCGGGTCCACCTGTTCGCGGCCGTGCGGGCGGCGCTGGGCAGCGAGCCGACGGTCTGGCTCGTCGAGGACGTGCACTGGGCGGACGCGGCAACGCTGGAGCTGATCAGATACCTCGCCCGACGCGGCGAGAACACCCCCGCGCTGCTGCTGCTGACCTTCCGGGACGAGGTCGGGGCCGACCACCCGGTTCGGGTGTTGCTCGGTGAGCTCGCCACCGTCCGACGCGTCCGCCGCATCGAGATGCGGCCGCTCAGCCGCGCCGGGGTCGCGGAGCTGGCCCGCGGGTCGCACGTCGACCTGGACGCCCTCTACGAGCGTACCGGCGGCAACGCCTTCTACGTCACCGAGGTGCTCGCGGGCGGGAACGGATCGGTTCCCGCCACCGTCCGGGACGCCGTGCTCGCGCGTGCGGCCCGGCTCTCCGACGGCGCACGCGAAATGCTCGCGGCGGCCGCGGTGATCGGCTTCCACGCGGAGATCGACGTGCTGGCCACCGTCTCCGGGCAGCCGTTGACCGCGCTCGACGAGTGCCTCACCGCCGGCGTGCTGCGCGATGGGGGCGCCGAGGTCGTGTTCCGGCACGAGCTGGCCCGCGAGGCGGTGGCGGCCAGCATGCTCCCCGGACGGCGACGGGCGTTGCACCGCGCCGCCTACGACGCGATACGCGCCTCGCCGAAACCGGACGACCGGCGGCTGGCACACCACGCCGCCGTCGCGGGCGACGGCCCGAACGTGATCGTCCACGCGCCGCGGGCCGCAACGCTCGCCGCGGCCCTCGGCGCCCACCGAGAGGCGGCCGAGCACTATCGCGCCGCCCTGCGGTGGGGACATCTCCTGGACGACGCCGGCCGTGCCGACCTGCTGGAACGGCTGTCCTACGAGTGCTATCTCACGGGGCAGCTGCCGGAGGCGTCCGATGCCCGCGCAGCCGAGCTCGCGTTGCGCCGGGCGAGCGGGGACGTGCTCCGCACCGGATCGGCCCTGCGCGGGCTGTCGCGCGTGTACTGGTACCGGCTCCGCAACGCCGAGGCCGAGCGCTACGCGCAGGAGGCCGTCGAGACACTGTCCCAGCTCCCGGACAGCGCGGAACTCGCCATGGCTTACAGCAACATGGCCCAGCTGAGCATGCTCGCCGACGACACCGAGGGCGCGCAGGCGTGGGGCGACCGGGCCGTCGAACTGGCCCGTGCGTTCGGCGACGTCGACACCGAGGTCCACGCGCTGAACAACGTCGGCACGGCGCTGATGATCGCTGGCGACGAGCGCGGCGAGATCATCCTGCGGGAAAGCCTCGACACCGCCCTCGCCCACGACCTGGAGGAGCACGTCGCCCGGGCGTACACCAACCTGGGTGCGACGCTGGTCAAACACCGCCGTTACGCCGCGGGGGAGGACGTCCTGCAGGCGGGCATCGCCTTCTGCGCCGACCGGGACCTCGACTCGTGGACGTCATACATGCGCGGGACCCTGTCCATCCTCCTGCTCGAGACCGGGCGCTGGGCCGAGGCTCGGTCGCTCGCGCACGCCGCCGCCGCCCAGTCCGCGGCGACGGTCAGCAGTGTCAACGCCCTCATGGTGCTGGGCAGGCTTGGGACCCGCACCGGCACGGACCCGACGGCAGCGGCCGAGGCGTGGAGGGTGGCCGAGCCGTCGGGCGAGCCACAGCGGGTGCTGATCTGCGCGGCCGGGTTGGCCGAGGCGGCCTGGACCCGCGACGATCCCGGCGACGTCCGGCGGCGGGTCGACGCGGTGTGGGCGCTCGCGGTCGAGCGCGGCGGGCCGTGGTACCTCGGGGAGCTTCTCTGGTGGCTGCGCTGCGCGGGTGAGCGCCGCACGGCGCCGCAGCCCGTGGCCGAACCGTTCGCCCTCATGGTGGCAGGCGACGCGGCCGCGGCCGCGGCGTCGTGGGACGCCATCGGGAACCCGTTTTGGGCGGCGCTGGCCAGGGCGGCCTCCGACGACCCCGCCGATGTGCGGGCCGCCACGACCGGGTTCGAGGCGCTGGGCGCCACTGCCACCCACGCGGCGGTCGTGCGTGACCTGCGCCGTCGGCGTTCCCCGGTGCCCCGTGGACCTCGCGCGGGCAGCCGTGCCAACCCCGCAGGCCTGACCGAACGTGAGATGGAGGTCCTGCTCGCGCTCGCCGAGGGTCTGTCCAACGCCGAGATCGCCGCCCGCTTCGTCCTGTCGGAGAAGACGGTCGCGCACCACGTGTCGGCGGTTCTGCGCAAGCTGCGGGAGCCCTCGCGCTCGCGCGCGGTGGCCACTGCCCAGCGGACGGGTCTGATCGGCCCGGGGTAGGGCCGGATGAGGAGTCACCCAGCGCTGAGATCAGCTCCCGGCGTCGGGTGTGCGGCGACGCAAGCAGTACCGGACATGCCGGACAAGGACATCGAGCTCGACATTCTTTCCGATATACGAGGCATTCACGGGCAGCCGCTGGCCGTCTCGTTCGAGGTCGCTGCGCTCCAAGATCGTGAACAGGACGACCGGAACGGCACGCAGCACCGGATCGTCGAGCATCAACTGTGCGCATCGTTGGCCGGCTCGGTAGTACCCGCCGGACAGCACCTCCTCAGGTGGCTCGGGAATGCCCGGGCGAGGGTCGGCCCACCGCAGCATGACGTCCATGAGCACGAGGTCGGGAACGTCGGCCCGCAACGCGGGCAGTCGCTCGCGGAACTCCTCCTCCGTGCTGATGGCGATCACCTGTGCACCACCGAAGACCGCCCGGAGGTGGTCGGCGAGCGGCTCCTCCTGGAGGTGATCGTCTTCTACGACGACGAACTGGAGCACGATTCCTCCTCAGACCAGCGGAAGCTTGAGCCGTACGGTGGTCAGATCGTCGACCGGCTCGACGGTGACGCGCCCGCCCATGACGGTCATCAAGCTGTCCACGATCCAGAGTCCAATCCCGGAGCCCTCGCCGGTGGCGGCACGGGCGATGTCGCCCCGCCAGTTGCGCTGCAGGCAGCGCAAGGCGTCGCGGGGCGACAGCGGCAGCCCCGTGCTGGCGACCGCGATGCTCAGGTGATGGGGTGTCGCGTCGACCCGGATCTCCGTGCGGGTGTCGGGGTAGGCGTACTTGGCGGCGTTGTCGAGCAGGTTGCCGACACACTGCTGCAAGAACGAGACATCGGCGTCGACGAGCCTGCGCCCCATGCCCCGCACCGAGTCCCGGTCGACCTCGAAGTGGATGCCCCGGCGAGGGTTGCCCATCACCTGTGCGTCGTCAGCCGCCGCGATGAGCAGCCGCATGAGATCGTCGGCTCCGAGCCGCTCGGGCTTGGGCTCGGGCCTGCCACCCCGGCTGAGGGTGCCGAAGACGCCGGCTGACATCGCGACGCGACTGGCCTTGCGGCACAACCCGCGGATCGCCTTGAGCTGCCGTTCCTTCCCCGACTCGAACTGGCCTCCGCTGATCAGGCGCTCGGTCCGGTCGGTCGCGGTGCGCAGCGGGCTGGCGAGCTGGTGTTTGAGATCCTCCATCGCCGCCGCCTCGCCGGCCCGTGCCTGGGCCAGGCGGCGCTGCATGTCGCCGAGCTGGCGATAGAGCCCGACCTGGTCACTGATGATCTCGTGGACCTGCTCGGAGTTCGCGGGCGGCGCGGTTCCGGGTCCGGCCGCCTCCAAGACGCCGTAAATCTGGTGCCCGGCCCGGATGGGTGTTCGGAGCAGCCATCGATGGCCGTGTGCCACTCCCTCGGCATTCAGCTCGCGCGGGTTGGTGATGCTGTGCTGACGGCTGATGCGCATCGGGTCGGCGATTGAGGTCGTGTGCGCTTCGGAGCTCGGCGATCGGCGGTATTCGCGACCGATGCGGGCGACAGGACGGAGCACGGGAGCACCGTTGAGCGACTCCTCCACGCGGAACATCACCGCGCCGGACGACTCAGCCACGACCGTGTCGACGATCGCCACGGCCAGGTCGTACATCAGCAGCTCATGCCGGTCGTCGTCGCGTAGGCGAAGCCCCTCGGTGAGGTGCTTGTTGAACAGTGTCATCCCGGCGGCGAGCCGCCGCCATGACTCGTTCTCGTTGGCGATGGTCAACCGATTCAGCCAGCTCCCCCAGTAGTTGCTCACCTGGGCAGCGATCGGGCGCAGAAGAGCCATGTCGGACGCGGTGAAATGGTGCGGCGGACCGCTGGTGCCTCGGCACCGGATCATCCCGGCGATTCGTTCGCCGCGGAGCAGCCGCACCTCCAGGAGCGGCTCGCCGTTCGCGCCGGCGCCTGACCGCACGACATCGGCATGCTTATTGATCGTTGGCGGCGCGCTGTTCGCGTTCGCGGTGCCGGCGAATAAGGCACTGCTGCGGTCGCCCGAGGCCGGGTCGAAGAGGTAGGTCGACACCTCGGGACAGTGCAACCATTCGGCCACCAGCTCGCACACCGCGGAAAGATGGATTGCCAGGCGATGCCGGGACAGCGGCCAATCTGGCGACTCCAGGTCGGCCTTACGCTGGATCCGGTTGCACGCGTTGACCAGCTCCAGCGTCTGCCTCTCCCGGACCACGGCGCACAGCTCGGGAAGGACGTCGACGGCCTGGACGGCCGCGTCGAACGCGCCCGCCGAGAACTCGGTGTCACCGATGAGAGTGAGTACGCCGTGGCAGCGGTCGACGTAGTCGACGGGCAGCGCAGCTGCGACTGGGCATCCGTACACCGCAGCAGGACCGATGTCGGCCGGCACCGCCAGCGACCGCGTTCGATACGCGAGTTCCGTGATCGAGTCGGCGGCGACACCGCGGCTCGTGTCCGGGACTATCGGCCGCAACCAGAGCGCCAGGACGGACAGGGTGGACACGCCGCGGCGTTCGTCCGGCGCCTCCCACAGAATCGCCCCGGTACAGCCGGTGGCCTCGGCCACGACGCGCATCAGTCCGCTGACCGAGCCTGGTCCGTTGGTGTCCAGAGCGGTATGTGTGAGTTCGCGGATGACAGTGTCGTCACTCATTCCGGCCACCCCTTCCTCGGTCGGCGGTCGTCGCTCTCGACGATTGGTGGCGGCCAGACCGTCGGCATGGCCAGGTCCAACAGCTCCGACCGGGTCTGGTTCCCGCGCAGGATCACGCCACCGTCGATCCCGGCTAACTGTTCGGCGAGACGCTGGAAGACGTGTGCCGCCTGGCCGATCAACGCGCGGTCGCTGCCGTACGGAGACCGCGCGAGATCGGTCTCCAGAGCCGATGCACATATGCTGAGGTAGTCGGACACCCACGGGTCGGCGACGAGCTCGACGAGCGCCCCCGGTAGCGGTTCCCCGATCCGTTGCCATCGGTACTGCATCGGCACCAATGGCAGCAGGTCCGCATAGACGACGACGACGTTGCGTCCGTCGGAAAGCTGTTTGACCGTCTTGTGCAGACATCGGACCGGCAGTCGGTCCGGTGCGGAGCCCAGGGCTCGGACCATCGGTTCGAGCTCGCCCATGGCCGCGAGAGGGTCGGCGCCCACCTTTGCGCGAACCCGTCGGCGTGCGACAGCGACGACCAGCCGGTCGACCGCGGGCGTCGTCGTCATGGCCAGCTGGGCGGTGACGAGCTCGACGAAGCCGCGGACGAGCGCGGGAAAGCAGTGATCGTCGATTGACTCGGCGGCGTGACGGACCGCGACGATGGTGTCGATCAGGTCAGGTGTGGGAACGATGACGCCCGCGGCGTTGCCGACGGCCAGCCGGGCAACGACGACGTCGAACGACAGACGGTGGGCGATGGAGCGTTCCGCGTGTCGTCTGATCTCGTCGTCGAGCCGACTCCCGGTGAGCTCCACGGACCACCACGGCGGTGCGTCGGGCAACGCCCCGGCCACGACCTGGCGCAGGTGGTTGACGGCGGCGATGACCATTGATCGGCGCCGTGCCGGTGACGATTCGGCTCCGCATCGCGCAAGCAGGTCCTCGGCGTGGCGCAGGCGGACGGCCAGCAGGCCGGAATCCGCCGCTGGCACGGACGTCGACGGTGGCGGTTCATCGCCACGGCGCCGAGCGCGGATCGCGCGGCGCAGCGCGGCCACGTCCTGCACGCGCCAGCGCTGCGGTTCGGCCGGATCGACCATGCACACGGCGTCCCCCGCCGTGACGAGGATCTCGACGATCATGGACTGCGTGGCGTCACACAGCGCGGCGATCTCGGCGACGGAGAACTCCCGAAGGGCGGCGGCCGCCGCCAGGACGTGCGCCTCTGCTGCATGGGCCGACTGCCTGCTCACGACAACGGCACCACCTCGGCGAGGAGCTCGGCGGCGGTGAGCCAGCCCGACTCCCACTGCCGCAGCGCCTCTGCGACGTGCGGTGGAACGGGCGGCCCGAGCACGGAAACGAATGCGTCCTTGTCGGCGAGTGAGCGGTCGACCTTGTTCAGCTCGACGGCGAGCCGCGCAACCTTGAGCGGGCTCTCCAGGGGATCCAGATCGCACTCGACCTCGAACCAGACTCGCAGGTACTCCGCGGCGCGGTGCCCGACCCGACGCGCCCACCCCTCGGGCGTGTCGGCGCCGGCCAGCACGTCGCGCAGGGACTCAGCATGCTTGCGCACCGCCGGAGCGAGCTCGCGGTCGAGCTTGACGGCCCAGTACTCGAGGTAGCGGTAGGCAGTCCAGTCCAGGAGCCCCTCGGCGAACGTGCTGTCGTTCGCGGCCCGGTCCTGCCGGGCCGCCACGTGGCACACGCACTCGTGGACCAGCAGCATCGGGAATGCGGCGAACGCCGCCGGGCCGAACCGCTCCGGATGAATGTGCAGATGCACCTTCGTCTCGTCGTCGTCCGGCGGCCAGGGCGTGACCGCGGTGACCGCGTAGGGGTCACGACCTTCCCGTGGCGGCATGCCGATGTGCCCGACATGCAGGGTCGCCGATCGCCAGGCCTCGCCGTAGACGATCTCCGAGAGCGCCGAGATCCGGTTGAAGATCTGCTGGAAGGGGTCCGCGGCACCGGTGGACCGCACCAGCTCCCGCAGTTCGCTCAGGAAGTCCCGGGAAGAGGCGTCGAGCTGTGTCCGGTCGAGCGCCGCGGCCAGCTCGACGTCCCACGCGCTGACCACGTTCGTCACGGTCGACGCGTCATCGAGGTCCTGTGCCGCGACCTCGCGTGCCCACATCTCGAGGTCGAGGAGCGCGAGCAGGACGGCACCGCCGCGGCTGATGTGGTCGCACAGCTCCGACAGGCGTGTCCGGGCGGCGTAGAACACCGCGGCGCGAGCCAGCAGGTTGCTCCACATCACCGGCTCGAGGCCCGTGTAGGGCGAGGTCGTCGGCATGATCAGCCGTCCTTATCCGGCGGGCGGGGGTCCGCCACCTTCGGGCCGAGTGCGTCGGCGCCCAGCCGGCGTCGGACTCGGGGCCAGATGACGTCGGTCCAGAACGACTCCAGGACCTTGGACCCGGCCGTCGCGGCGATGGAGACCACGATGGTCGTCAACAACGGCTCGGCGCCCTGTTCTCCCTCGGTGATCTCGACCCGAGCACCGGCCAGCCGGGTGGGGTCGAGCCCGGCGCCGTCCGCGGCCCGGGTCGCCTCGCTGCCCGGCACGCCGACCTCGGTCAGCACCTCACGCACGACTCCGCCGATCAGGTCCGCGCCAGCGGCGCCACGCCGGAACCGCTGCTGGTAGGCCACGTCAGTCATGAGATCTCCCGCGCTAGTCGCGTTTCGGTCATCGAGACGGAAGCGCCGCGTCCTGCGGTGCCGCCGTACTCGTCGGGCAGGACATCGGCGAGCTCAGCAGCGTCTTCAGCCGCGCGATGGTCGTCGTGTTGCTTGCGGACCTCAGCTGGGCCCGCATGTCCGCGACGGTCGACTCGGACAACGTCCAGCCGAGCGGTGGCCGCACGACGACCATGACCAGGCCGATCGCCAGCAGCAGCGAGCGGATCCCGTCGAGGTACGCCGATGAAGGCGGCCGGTACCATCGGCTTTTCGGCGGACACGTTCACCGCACTCCCCGTCTCCACCGGAGTCGATGTCCGGCTGTCGCTCGTCGAGATCACATCGCTCGTCGTGCTCACGCCAACCACCCACCGGTTCAGGGGTTTTCCAGCCCAGAGATCTACATATCTGAAGAGCCTCCACGTCGGTGTGGTGATACGCGCGCTTCCAGGCCTCACCCACCACCGAAGATCCATCGTGAGATGTTCGGGGAGGGAAGGGACGCGAACCCTCTTGCGTTTCTTGCCGAAATCGATCACCTGGCCGGGATCGAACTACCAGAATCGACGCCCTGATCCTGTAGAGGGAGGTGGTCCGTGACGGTGCGGACCTCGATCGGTATACGGACGGAATGGCGACGTGAGAACGTCACCGGGGTTCAGGCGCCCGTTGGCAGATACCTCTCGAGAATAAGGTGCTCGTCGTCGACGCCGTTGACGCGGGCGACCTCGGTCGCGGCGTCGACCATCGCGGGCGGACCGCAGACGCAGACGTCCGGCGAGGTCCCGTTCGCCGCAAGCGCCTGGGCGAGCGTGTCGACCGGCGTGCCGACGGTCCCGGTCCAGTCCGGCCCCGGCCGCCACACCGACGTCGTGACCGCGAAGTCGGCGAGCTGCGCGCCGGCCTCGGTGAGCTCGGGCACCTCGGCGTCCGTGCCGACGCCGAGGAACAGCCGAACCGGTTGCGGCTCGGCCCACTCGGCCATCCGGCGCATCGACATCGACAGCATCGGCGCGAGGCCCATGCCGCCCGCCACGAACCACCGCGGGCGGATGCCGTGGTCGCGCAGCCCGAACGCGCCCTGCGGGCCGCGGACGGTCAAGCCCGAACGCGTCGGCCAGCGCGGCGGCGATCCTGACGGCGGAGTAGGCGTCGTTGCACTGGCCGACGTCGAGCAGTCGCGGGATCCCGCCGATCTTGCCGTACTCGCGGTCGTTGATGTGGTACTTGCCGCAACCGAGCGTGAGAGGACGGTGTCCGCCGGTGCCAGTGTGGCGAGGTCGATGAAGTAGTTGCGGCCCGGTGCCGCGCCGTCGCAGCCGCCGATGCGGAAGAAGTGCGAGATGGCACCCGACTTGGCGGCGTCGATGACGGTGTCGGCCACGCCGAGCACCGCGTCTCGGGCGAACCCGACCGTCAGCGTCTTCTCCGGCCCGTCCCGGCGAAGCCGGGGGGCGCTTTCGTCGCGCGCAGCACCGGCGCGAGGTCGGCGGCGGTGACGTGCCCGCCGAGGGTCGCACCCCGGGCCGGCCGGTCGGGCTGGCGGTGAAGATGCGTCCCCGGTACGCGGGCAGCGGCTCGATCAGGCAGTTCGAGGTGGGTGCGAGTCCTTTCGAGTGACCTTGTCGGGTGATCATGCGGCGAGGGCCGGTGTGGTCGGGGTCGTGCTGGCCGAGTAGGTGCGGTGGTGTTCCTGCTGCTGGTGGTACCGCCAGTACTGGGCGAGGTCCCCGGTGGTTGCGATGGCCCGGAGGGTGAGGACGGCTTGGGCGGTGTCCAGGCCCCACCTGGCGCCGGTGATATCCATTCGATCTTGGACGAGGTGCCTGCAGGCCCCTTCGATCACCCCGGTGGCGATCGGCCAGCCTCGGGCCAGGGCGGTGGGGTAGTCCAGGTGGGGCGCCTTGTTGGTCAGGTAGGTCGCCGCCTCCAGAGCAGATTTCCGTTGGGCTGTGGTGAGTGTCGAGTCACGGACACGGGCGCGGATCCGGTCGGCGACCTCGAGCGCTCGGCCGTGGAGGATCATTCGGCTGCGTTCGTGGACCCAGGTGCGGGCCAGGGTCATCCCGGCGGTGGTGTCGGTGCAGAACAACGCCTTGGCCGCGTCCGACGTATCCCGCGACGTGCAGATAGTCGACCAGGATGGTGACCTCGACACCCCGGGCGGCGGCCTGGGCGGTGATCGCCTCGATCTGGGTGGTGTTGCCGTCGACCAGGGCGACCCAGTCGCGGGTGTGGGTCGGGTCGCGGCGGGTGGCCTCGTCGAACCCGGCCGCGATCACGGTGGGGATGTCCTCGATCAGGGAGGCGGTCGGCCACTTGCCGGTCGCCGTCGGGGCCTGGACCGCGGCCGGCTTCTCGCCCTCGCCGCCGCCCTCGCCCTCGCCGCCGCCCTCGCCCTCGCCGCCGCCGTCGCCGTTGGGACCGGTCGGTGCGCTGTCGTCGTCGCTGATGAGGGTCGGCAGGATGTCCTCGACCGTGCGCGGTACCGGGGTCAGGTCGTAGACGCAGACCAGTTCGGCCATCCGCTTGCGGTGGGGCTTGCCGCTGCCGCTGCTCGCCGTCGGTAGCTGACGTCTTGGCCTTGGTGGCGAGCTTGGCGGTGCCGGGGCGCAGGGCCGCGGGTCGGACCGGGACGCCCTTGCCGTCCGCGGTGATCACCAGTGCGTCGTCCGGGGCGGCGGCGGACACCTCGCGGCCGGGGTCGGCGTAGAAGGCGGTCGCGTCGGCTGCTGCGGCCCGGGTCAGTTCGATGATCTGCCGGGTGCCGATCCGGACCCCGGTGGCGTACTCGACGGCGTCGGCGGCGTCGGTGAACGAGCCCCGGACCGATTCCTGGGCGCACAGCCTGGCCAGACCGGGTGAGTACAGGCCCGCAGGCAGGTCCAGCACCTCGTCCAGCGGGTGCACGTTCGCCGCCCGCGGGGCCCGGTAGGCCAGCCGGCACACCCTGATCCGCCCGAACACGGTCGCCACACTGCGGGCGTGCCCGTCCTCCACCCGTCTGCGTCGTACCCCATCGGGACCGTCCACGCCACCGGGCCGGCGTTCCTCGGCGGCCGAGGCCGCGTCCATCACGGCCTGCATCGCCGCCCGGATCAGCTCCCGGCCGCTGGTCCGCAGCTCCTGCTCAACCTCGCCCAGGGTCACCGTCCCCGCCGCCGTGCGCCCGCCCAGACCGATCCCGACCTGCAGCAACGACACCACGACAGGACCCAGCCCGTCGATCAGCGCGTCGATCACCGGTCCCTGACCGGTCACGGGCCCCAGGACCTCGGCCAGGTCCGGCCCGGTCACCGTCGCCGTCAGCATCTCCATCAGCGCCGTCCGCGCGTAGTCTTCCACCGGGCTCTTTCCGACTCGTTCTGGATCTCAGCAACCCACAACGTAGGAAGGAAGAGCCCTTCCACATGCCCGACACACCGGGCGCACCAGACATGCAGGACAGGCCACCACAAGCATGATCACGGTCTTGCCTGCCCGCCCACCTCACTCCAGAAGACCTGCACCCGTTCGAGGTCATGACGATCGGGCCCGGGAAGGCGGCGAACTCCGCCTGCTGGTCCTGCCCGTTTTGGGCGGCGCTGGCCAGGGCGGCCTCCGACGACCCCGCCGATGTGCGGGCCGCCACGACCGGGTTCGAGGCGCTGGGCGCCACTGCCACCCATGCGGCGGTCGTGCGTGATCTGCGCCGTCGGCGTTCCCCGGTGCCCCGTGGACCTCGCGCGGGCAGCCGTGCCAACCCCGCAGGCCTGACCGAACGTGAGATGGAGGTCCTGCTCGCGCTGGCCGAGGGTCTGTCCAACGCCGAGATCGCCGCCCGCTTCGTCCTGTCGGAGAAGACGGTCGCGCACCACGTGTCGGCGGTTCTGCGCAAGCTGCGGGAGCCCTCGCGCTCGCGCGCGGTGGCCACTGCCCAGCGGACGGGTCTGATCGGCCCGGGGTAGGGTCGGCTCCACGGCCGCGCCGACAGGTCGCCCGACCACCCGTCGCGCCGTCGCTCAGTGCGGGGCGGCGAGGGGGGCGGTGTCGTGGGCATTGCGGATGGGCTGTGTGGCGCTCACGGCGCTGAACCGCTCCACCGCACCCCGACCGGGACCGACCCGGGCGAGAGCCGGACCCTGTACGGGGCGATGCCCGTGGGCCGGGCGTCGCGATGCGCGGTGGCGTCCCCGTTGCGGGCGGGGCGACGGCTGGCCGGCGACCTGCAGCGGGACATTGCGGAAGCTGCACCACATGCTGAGGTCGTAGGCGATGGCCAGGCCGCCACCGAGCAGCAGCGGCCCGCCGCACGCCAGGAATGGTCCGCTGAGCAGCAGGCTCGACGTCAGGGGGCTCGCCGACACCGCAACGCTGCGCGCGACCGTCGTCAAACTGGCGGCCGCCGTGCGCTGCTCCGGCGTGACGACCGCAGCGGTGAACGCCTGTCGGGCGGGCACGTCGATCTTGGAGAGCGAATGGCGCAGCGAGAGCAGTGCCGCGGTGAACCCGAAGCTCGGAGAGATGGGCACGGCCAGCAGGAGCACGTTGGAGACGAAGTGCGGCACGAGCATGGTCTGCAGGAGACCGCGTCGGCTGGCGAGCGCGGGAGCAAGTGCCTGGCTGAGCGCCGACAGCAGGTTCGTCGCGAAGAACAGCAGGCCCAACTGAGTCGTGGAGGCGCCGTACCGCTGCTGAAGCCAGAGGGCGAGGATGGCTTGCACCGCCAGTCCGCCGGCGAAGGCGTCGACCGCGAACAGCGCCGCCAGGCGGAGCGCGGGTCCGGCGGCGGGTCCCCGGCCGAGTCGCTCCTGGTGAGGCGTCCTCCGCACCGGTACGGGCGGTGACGGTGCACGGGGCGGCTCGACGGCGGGGGAGAGCCGGCAGGAGAGGATGCCGGTCAGTACGGCGATGCCGGCGTAGATCGCGAACGCCGCGTCCCCGGGCTCGACGTGGTGGAGCAGCGCCAACCCGGCCGCGGCGAGGCCGCCGAGCGCCCCCGCCAGCAGGGCCGTCATGTTGTAGCGGGCGAACACTGCGGTGTGGCGTTCGTCGGGGCACGTCTGGGCGAGGATCGCCTGTTCCAGCCCGCTGAACGGGGTGTTGTCGTTGGTCGACGGCGACACCGTGCCGACGAACGCTGCGGCGAGCAACAGCGGATAGGACTCGGACACGGCGAAGACCACCCCCGCGCCGGCCATGAGCCCGGCCGAGAGCAGCAGGGAGTGGCGACGGCCGACACGGTCGGCGAAGACTCCCATGAGGATGCTCGCGCACACCGAGCCGGAGGCGGCGACGGCGAGCAGCACGCCAATGCTCGCCGGGGAGTCTCCGTCTTCGGTCAGCATCTGCGCCACCAGGACGCTGGTGCAGCCGTAGCCGAACGTGCGCAGGGCGCGCGCGACGATGACGAGCCTGGCGTCCCTGCTCAACCATCGGGGTACGAGAACGGGCACTGTTCCTCGCCATCTGAGTCGACTGCACCTGCGCGCGACGCCGGTCGGCGGTGGGCCGCAGTTCCTGCACGGCGCCACGAGCGTCCACCGCGCATCCACCGTGAAGACCTCTGCTGTTCACACAGAGTACTGAATTGACTACAGAAAGTTGCAGCAGCCGCGTAGCCGTAGAGTGCACCAACGGGCAGGAATCGCCCGGAACGCCGCGTTCGCACCGGGCGTCGGCGGACCTCAACGCAGAGGGATGAGGCAGTGGGCGACCGGCTCGTCCCGGTACGCCGCTGCTCAGCGGGCTGCGTCCGGCGGGGAGGTCCATGTGCCGGCGGGCGGGGCAAGAGTTCGGTGAGAACTTTCGGACGCCGGCGGTCAGCTCACCGACGGCCGGTGCACGGCGTGCACGACCCAGCCCGCGGCGACAACACCGACGAGGCTGATCGTGCGATAGAGAACAACCGCAGACAGCGCCATAGTCGCCGGGCTGCCTCCGGCGACCACGTCGACGAGGATCATCCGAGTCCGGCCCCCAGGTCGGCGTGGGGTCACCCGTGCGGGGTGACGCCTGTGCCGTTGGTCGACTCTAGTGTTCCAGCCATGACGGATACGGTGCGCGTAATCCGTGTCCCCACCGGCGCCACGGTGTGAACGGCGCGGCCGGCCGGCCGCTCCTGCTGCGTGACGGGGCCACGCCGTGAGCGGGGAAGCCCTCCTTCTCGCCCTGTCGAGCGTCATCCGCCCGACCACTCTGACGGCGGTCTACGCGATGGCGTTGGCGCGGGACCGGCGCCGGCTCCTGAGCGCCTACCTGATCGCCGGGCTCACATTCAGCGTGTTGGTAGGCATCCTTGTCGCCGTGGTCCTGAAGGGCTACTCGGAGTCGGGGTTGTCGACGTTCTGGCGTGGCGTCCTCGACGTCGGGCTCGGTGCGGCCGCGTGCGGGCTCGCGGTCGGTGCGGCGACCCGCCGGCGGCCGGACTCCGCCGCGATGAACCCGCGCACCACGGCGTGGTTCCGACACCGCCTGGACAACATGACGACGACCAGGGCGGCCCTCATCGGAGTGGTGACGCACCTTCCCGGACTCGTCTACCTGGCCGCCCTCAACGCGATCGTCAACGTTGCAGCGACGCCGCTGGGCGCTGCCGTCCAGGTCGTCGCCTATAACCTCATCTGGTACAGCATGGCGATCGCCGCATTCTTCGTCTCGCTGTCCCACCCCGCTGCCTCGACGGACCTGCTCAACAGGGCCGACGAGCTGATCCGCCGGCATGGCCGGTCGATCGTCGTGCCGGTCTTCGGAGTCATCGGCATCTACCTGCTCGGGCAGGGCCTCTCGAGCCTGCTCGGCTGGTGAGCGAGCTTGCGAGCGAATCAGTGGCCCTGCTCGGCGGGAACGACTGCCTTGGACCGCGCCCTGCAGCTGGCGCAACGATGAAAGCGCGCCGGAACCGGCCACATTGTCCAACTGTCGGGTCTTCGGCTTCTTCGCTCCGCTGGGCCAGGAAACGGTTGCCGCATCCTGAACGGTGATCAGCTGTTGCTTGGCGAGGCCCTCGAGTGTCGAGACCGCCAGGTCCGCAGCCTCCGCGTCGTCGAACTTCCCTACAGGTAGCAGCAGGCAGACACCCGCACGAGCGCGGTGACGGTCGGCACCTCCTCGGTCAGGAGGTCGCCCGGACGCTCCGAGGGACGTACATCTTCGATTCCGTGTCCCGCCATACGCCGGTACCCCCCGCTCCCGCGGCGGCCTTCGCTTGTTCCCACTTGAGTTTGGCGAGGTCTTGCGGTGGCAGGTCCGCCCGGCGGTACCAGCGCCGACACGCAGCGACCAGCGCCCCGCCTGCGACCAGGAAACCGGCCGCGCCGACGAGCCCGCCGACTCCCATCAGCAAGGCGGCGGCGGTCAGGACCGCTCTCCGGTCGATGTCGCTCAGGGAAGGGTCTGTCGGACGGGGATCCATGTCACGCTCCAGCTGTCGAGGGACGAAGCGCCCGCGCAGTACGCGCAGCGTCGCAGCGGACGGAGGGCATCGGCATCACACGGCCTGCCAGGACTGGCAGCTCGACACGGCGTGCGACGACGCGGTGCTCGTGGCGAGCGAACTGGTGGGGAATGCACGAGCCGGGGGCTCCACCAGACGATCGGGTCGGAGGGCTGCTGCAGGTAGAGCACCGGGGGACCGTCCGCCGGCAGGTCCGCCGGCGGGATCCCCGACCGCGGATCTGGGCTGAACCGGACGGTCCGGCCATCGCGGTACACCGGCGTCACCTCGCGACTACCGGCTTCCCGGCCGTGGACGAACTCCCGGACTCGAGACCCGCGTAGGCCCGGATCGGCATGCGCGCCACGCAGCCGGTGAATGCGGCGATCTGCTCCACCGACGGGCCCGTCCCGGTGAAGGCGCGGCCCGATCCACCGCTCCAGCAGGGCTGCCGTCCACCGGTAGATGCGGCGCAGCGTCCGCCCCAGGGCGACCAGGGTGACGAGGACGAGTGCGGCGAGTAGCGGCGTGACGACCAGCGACGCGAAGCCGTCCGGCGGCACGCCCAGCCGTGCCCGGATCTGTCCCTTTCAATAGCGGCTTCTCCAGGCGATCACGAGCCGATCACCCCGAACGGATGATGCCCGCACCGGGCAACCGCTCAAGGCTCGGCGGTCCGCGTCAGCCTGCGATTCTGCGACCACCGGAGTGCTTCCATGGGTGTACCTGCCGCGCCGTCCTCGGGGCCGGATCGCATCGTGAATGTTCGTGCTCTCTGGGCAGGCGGTGCCGCCAGCGCCGTGGTGGCCGCGCTGGTCGCCGTCGTCGGGGTCATCATCTGTGAGGATTTGCTCCATCTCCAGATGACCCCACCGCCGCTGCTGCCGATCGGACGGTCATTGCCCGTCCAGTACGCCGTGACGTCTGCAGCCTTGGCGCTCGCAGCCACCGGACTCGCTCAAGTCCTGGCCATGACGACGCCCCGGCCGGAGGCGTTCTTCTCGTGGATCGTCGGACTTGCCACCGTTATCGGGGTCGCTCTGTCCCTCGGGAGCCCGGGCCCCTGGGCCGGGCGGTTCGCGACGGCACTGGTCGACCTGATCATCGGAATATGCATCTTGACGCTCGTGCGCTCCGTGCTCGCCCGGACGACGCAACGGATGCTTCCCGGTCCCTGGCGCCCGCCGGGGCAGTACGGCCCCGGCGCACCCCCGCCCGACGCCGACTGACATCACCGGTCCCAAACACTTTCACCCGCGATCGGGCGGCGGCCGGGTCAGTAGGCCGAAGAACAGGCACACCGCGTGCTTCTCCCGTCAGCCGTGGAATCCAGGCTCAGGCTCGCTTGGCCGTCTTTTGCGACTCGTTGCGGGGGAGGAGCAAAGCCGCGAACCAGCCGACGATCGCGAAGCTACCGACGATCACGAGCGCGGAGAAGTACTGCCCGCCGCCGGGTATGGCGCCTGCGACCAGGGAGCCGGCGACCGCCACACCCAGCGAGGAGCCCAGGTTGGAGACGCTGCGCGACACACCGGAAATGTCGCCCTGGACGCTTTCCGGCCATGCCGACTGTACGAGATTGACCGACGCGGTGAGCATGATCCCGACCCCGACGCCCATGAGGAACAGGCCGGGGATGTAGCTCCAGACGCTGGGATTCCTCCCGCCGAGCGCGAGTAGCAGACCGAGTCCGAGGGTCGTGACGAAGAAGCCGAACCGGATCAGCCGGCGTTGGCTGTGTCGGCGGGCCATGCGTGGGGCGGCCGCGGACGCCAGCAGCAGGCCGATCGTGGCGGGCAGCAGCACGAGCCCGGTCTCGATCGCCGAGAAGCCGCGGACCTGCTGGAGGAACACCGAGATCACGAAGAAGGCGCCCTGCAGGACCAGCCACTGGAGATTCTGGGTGAGCAGGCCCAGGTTGGACGTGCGGTTGGTGAACAGCCGGACCGACACCAGGGGGGCGCGGCCGTTCTTCTCCCGCAACCACGCATAGCCGGTGAACAGGGCCAGGACGACCACTCCGAGACCCACGTAGAGCCACACAGGCGAGATCCCGCCCTGAGGGATGATCACGGTGTCGCCGATCGCGTAGTCCTGTATGGCCGTGCCCCATCCGTAGACCCCGCTCTGCAGGACCCCGAACACCACGAGGAACAGGCCCAGTGCCGAGAGCACCGCGCCGAGCCAGTCGAAGGCAGGCCGCTGCGCCGGCAACGGCGGGTCGACGATGGCGCGGCCCAGCCAGATGATCGCTACCACGATCACCACCTGCAGGATGAACGACGCGCGCCAGCTGATGAAGCTGGTGACGAGCCCGCCGATCAGGGGCCCCGCCGCGGCGCCGATCCCGGCGGCGCCGCTCACCACGCCGAAGTACTTGGCGCGGGTGGTGGTGTTGTCGAACAGCATGGTGATGAGGATGTAGATCGGCGGGATCAGCAGCGCCGAACCCACGCCCTCGAGCAGGGAGTAACCGATCATCAGGAGGGGCAGCCCCTGCGCGGCCGAGGCGAGCAGGGCGCCTGCTCCGTAGATGACGAGCCCCAGCAGGAAGCAGAACTTGCGGCCCCAGATGTCGGTCAGCTTGCTGCCCGGGATCATCAGGGCCGCCATCGTCAGCGTGAACAGGGTGATCGTGGTCTGGATCCCGGTCACCGAGGTGCCGAGGTCCGTGGCGATCGAGGTGATCGCGACGTTCATGTTGGAGCCGGCATAGCTGGCGACGAACTGGGCCAGTGCTAGCGGCAGCACCGCCGCCTTCGCTGCCGCCACGGCCCCGCCGCCGACTCCTGTGGTTCTGGTCATGGCAATCCTTTAGGGTCCGCTGGTGCTGACTGGCCGGTCGGCGTCGCTGTCTGGCCCGGAGCGGTGGTCAAGTCGACGACTACTACGCCCGCTCCTAACCGTGTGGGCTCACCCGCCGGGCCTGCCCGTCGACGGTGGCTCGCCGAGCGTCCGGATGACGTCGCCGATGGACCGCACCGCCCCGTGCCGGCGGCGGATCATGTCGGCGACGATTCCGGTCCATCCGGTCTGGTGTGCGGCGCCCAGGCCGGCCGCGTTGTCGCCGTGGAAGTACTCGCTGAACACGAGGTTGTCCTTCCAGTTCGGGTCGTTCTGGAACCGGTCGACCCAGCCGAAACAGGGCCGGCGCCCGTCCGGACCGACCAGGAAGATCGACACCAGCCGGCCCCACAGGTCGTCGGCGACGGCGTCGAGGGTGAGCCAATTCCCGGATCCGGTGGGGTACTCGATCGTGAGGTCGTCGCCGAAGAAGCGGTGGTAGCGCTCCAAGGACGACGTCACCAGATAGTTGAGCGGGATCCAGATGGGGCCGCGCCAGTTCGAGTTCCCACCGAACATGTCGGTGGTCGACTCGGCCGGCTCATAGTCGACCATCGCAGTGACTCCCTCGACCTCGAGTACGTAGGGATTGTCGCGATGGAACGCGGAGATGGCCCGAAGTCCGTAGGGTGAGAGGAACTCGTCGGGATCGAACAGCTTCTCGAACAGCCTCGTCACGCGATCGATGCCGACCACGCCCAGGAGCAGCCGTCGCTCTCCGGGCTCACCGCGGAGGAGCCCGGACTCGGCGAGCTTCTCCGGATCGCGGTACCCCGCGCGTTGGAGGTACTCGGCGAACCGCTTGCGCACGGCAACGGACCGGCTGAGCATCTGTTCGTCGATGACGCCCGCGGCGAGCAGGGGGATGATGCTCACCATCGAATGGACCTTCACCGGCACGACGGCGCCGCTGGATGTGACGATCCGGTCGTAGAACAGTCCGTCTCCCTCGTCCCACATCCCCTGCCGGTCGATCGCGTCCCGGATGGCAGCGAAATGCTCGAGGAACTTCTGCACCAGATCCTGTGTCGGCCGCTGCCCGGTGCGCTGCAGGATCCCCGCCATCGTCGTCATGGCCAGGGCGTAGGTGGCCATCCATCCCGTGGCATCGGACTGCTCCAGAGTGCCCCCGACCGGTAAATGCGAGCGGTCGAGCGGGCCGATGTTGTCCAGCCCGAGGAAGCCGCCCTCGAACAGGTTCGATCCGTCGGCGTCCTGCCGGTTGACCCACCAGGTGAAGTTGACCAGCAGTTTGTCGAAGATGCGACTCAGGAAGTCGAGGTCGCGGGCTCCGTCGATGGCGAACACCTCGAGGGCGGCCCAGGCGTGTACCGGAGGGTTGACGTCTCCGAAGTCCCACTCGTAGGCGGGCAGTGCTCCGTCGGGGTGCTGGAACCACTCGCGGCACAACAACAGCAGTTGGTCCTTGGCGAATGTCGGGTCGACGTGTGCGAGCGCCACCGTGTGGAAGGCGAGGTCCCACGCCGCGAACCAGGGGTACTCCCATTTGTCCGGCATCGACATGATGTCGAAGGCGTTGAACTGGCGCCATCGGGAGTTGCGCCCGTAGAGCCGGGAGGCCGGAGGCGTCGGCATTCCCGGGTCGCCGTCGAGCCAGCGGGCCACGTCGTAGTTGTAGACCTGCTTGCCCCACAGCATGCCGGCGAATGCCTGACGCATCACCATCGCCTCGTCGGCGGAGGCGCCGGACGGGGTGAGCTCGGTGTAGAACTCGTCGGCCTCGGCGCGCCGGGTCGTCGTGACCTGTTCGAAATCGGATCCCAGCGCGACCTCGGCGCCTGGACCCGCCCCGGTGGGACGCAGCCGCAGCCGCAGCTCCACGCTCGCGCCCGGCTCGACCTCCACCTGGTACCACGCGGCGCACTTGGTACCCCGCAGATCGGGGTTCACCGTCGCCGCGTCCGAGACGACGTGATCGTTGATCCCGTCCTTGGGGAACGAGGTGGTCGGGGAGATCCCGTAGAGGCGCTGAGCGTTGGTTTCGTTGTCGCAGAACAGCAGGGCCGGTGCAGTCCCGTCCGGTCCCGGGGCGACCACCAGCTCGAGGTCGCCGAACAGCGGGTGCGGGACGGCGACGGAGTCCTCGGCTGTCGCGGCGAGCTGTGGTGTCGGGGCGCCGGGATCCCACGACCACGTGTCGCGGAACCACAGCGTCGGCAGCACGTGCAGCGTGTCCGCCTCGGGGCCGGCGTTGGTGATGTGGATCGACATCAGCAGATCGGTCGGGTCGGCCTTCGCGTAGTGGACCTCGACGATCCAGTACCGGTCTTCGTCGAACGCACCCGTGTCGAGCAGCTCGTACTCGGGGTCGTTCTTCCCGCGACGGCTGTTCTCGGCCCGGAGATCCTCGTAGGGGAACGCGGCCTGCGGATAGTGGTAGCGCCAGCGGTTCCAGGCGTGGCTGGGGACGGCGTCGAGGTACCACCAGTAGTCCTTGACGTCCTCACCGTGATTGGCCTCGGCCCCGGTCAGCCCGAACGGCCGCTCCTTGAGGATCGGGTCGCGCCCGTTCCACAGCGCCAGACTCAGGCACAGCCGCTGCTCGCGGTCGCTGAAGCCGGCCAAGCCGTCTTCGCCCCAGCGGTAGGCGCGAGAGCGGGCGTGGTCGTGGGGCAGGTAGTTCCACGCCTCGCCGTCGGCGCTGTAATCCTCCCGGACCGTACCCCACTGGCGCTCGCTCAGATACGGACCCCACGAATACCAGTTGCCCGAGTCGGACCCCTCCACGGCGGGCCCACCGAATCCCTTCACGCGCTCCCGCTCAGCTCCCACAGCATCCCCCTGTACGCCTGATTTATGGTGACGTGACATCGTCATGAGGTTCGACGCGGAGCAGATGCCAGCTCCATGGCGCCAGTAGTACGTAGAGCCCGTTGGCGAGGTCGTCTCCGCTGCGCTCGAAGACGGCGTTCGTCGTCGGGTCGGTAAGGGTGAACGTGCCGCCTCGGAGATCGCTCCAGGGTGCGTGTACGTGGCCGCTCGCGTCGGCGTCACCGAGGTTGACCACGATGAGCCATCGACTGTCGCCGTCCCAGGACCAGGCCACGAGATTGGCGGTCGTGTCGTTGCCGGGCCATCCCGTGCAGTCGCAGAGCCCCCAGGTTCCGGTGCGGAAGACGGGATCCTTCAATGCCGCGAGCAGGGTCTGGTAGAACGCGGACAGCTCACCGTCGGTCGGCTCGTCGGGGTAACGGCCGAGGAACACCGGCAGCCGCACCTTCCGGCCGTCGAATTGGCCGTCGTGGACCAGACGGGCCCCGGTCTGGGTCAGGGTCGCCACCGCCGCGGCCCGTTGCCGACGGTCGTCGAACACCGCGGCGGCCCGCGGCTCGTCGTGGTTCTCGATGAATCGAACCAGCCTCTGCTGATAGTGCAGGTCCGCGGACAGGTGGGGCCGGATCTGCCCCACCTCGCCCGCCACGAGGCGGTCGTAGAGGCGCTTGTCGTAGCAGAAGTCGAAGCCCTGCTGTTGCAGCGCCCATTCGAGGTCCCAGTAGGCCTCGGCAATGAAGCGGAAGTCAGGGTGCGTCTCGCGAACGGCGGGAATGACCGTGGGCCAATAGTCCTGCGGGGGTGGGGCGCCGACCCGAGCCCCCCACGTGCGGGAGAAGACGTCGTTCATCATCAGCATCGCCATGTCGCACCGCACTCCGTCGCACTGTTCGGCGATGTCGCGGAGGGTGGCGATGACGGTCGTGCGCAGGGCGGGGGCAAACGCGTTGAGCTGCACGACGTCCGGCCAGGCCGGGAAGTACGGATCCCGACCCCTTGCCAGCACCGAGCCGTCGATTGCGACGAAGGATGCCGGATCGTCCTCGAGCTCTTGGCCGCTGCCTCGGACGAAGAGTCCCGGGTTCGTGCGCGTCCACGGGTGGTCGGGTGCGACGTGGTTGGGGACGAAGTCGAGGATAAGGCCCAGTCCGTGCCGGGCCAGCGCGGCGCGGGCGCCGGCCAGGCCGTCGCGTCCGCCCAGACGCTGGTCGACCTCGTAGGCGCGGACGCAGTACGGCGACCCGACGACGTCCTCGGGCCGGTAGTCCGGCAGCACGGCCTGGAAGCTCTCGACCAGCTCACCGTTGTTCAGCGCGATCGCCGACCCCGCCCCGCTGCGCGCCCATACCCCCATCAGCCACACCGCGTCGAAACCGGCGTCGGCGAGCGCGGCCCACCGCGCGTCCGGCACCGTGGACAGGTCGATCGGCCGGCCGGCCTCGACGCTCAGCTGGTTCAGCCACGGCCACGTGTTGATTTCATAGATGTACGGCAGCTCGGCTGAAGCCCAGCGCCAACTGTCGGACGCGACACCGTCCGATACCTGAGTCGCCGTCACTGTTTCCGCCCCTTTCCACGACCGGACCGGTCCTCGACTGCCACGGGTCGTCAGGTGTCGCGATCGAGATGCTGAGGTCCTCCGGACGCCGAACCTGTACGCACCGGCCAGGATCACGGGGAACTCCGCCGGTGGCGTCACCCGCATCGACTGAATGTCGAGTGTCCTCGGCTGCGCCGCCCGGTCGTGCGGCTGCGACCGGCACGCCACGTGCCTGCTCGCCGTCCGCCGGAGGCCACCGATTGAGCCAGCGAGCCAGCCCGGTTCTCGTCGGGACGGATCGGCTAGGCCGTCTCCGACCACTCTGCGCAACCGGCAGGAGCACCTGATGCCGACGGACTGCGGTTCCCGACCGGCCGCGACGACGTCACGGCAGGAGGCTCGCACCTTCAGCTGGTTACCGAAAGTGACCTTCGTGCGTACGACGATCAGTACTCGGAGAGTGTTCATATCCCCGGTACGAACCTGTGTGTGACCACAACGGCCGAGACGGCGCCGGCATGAAGCACGTGTCACAACGCCACGGACGGACGCGCGGTTGCTGCCGATTCGACACCATCGGGAGGGCGACCGTTCCATTGCCGTTAAGGCCCTCTCCTACAACTCCGTTCACGCATTACCACAATGCGTACGGCTTGTCCACCTCCCGTGGGGGTACTTCTACCTTCTCGTGACCACTTTCCGCTGCCAGCCTTGTATTGGTGGGTGAGCTGATCGCGCGGGCTGCAACGCTCGCCCGACGAAAGCAGCGGGGTGTCGAGTCCAGGTCGAGATCGGCGGCCGCGGACGCGATGGTGACAACGTCGAGCCCGAACCCGACCTGCCACGAGAGAATGGTGGTGATGACGCTGCCGAGCAGCGGCCCGACTGCAGGCCATCGCGGCCGCGGCCCCGACCAGGGCGTAGACCACCAGCCGCGCCGGTGGCTTGCGCGCCTGGCCCAGCGGCAGGCGAACCTCGTCACGGCTGTCCGTCCCGGCGGGCAGCTTGAGTTGCCAGCCGTCGTCGCTGACGCTGCGGCGACGCCGCAGGGTCAGCGACGAGCGGGCCAGCCACAGGTCCGCGGTGCCGTAGCAGGTGGCCGACATGGCGAACTCCGTCGGCTCCCGCGGCGTCGGTGCGTCCCGGTCGGGTGCTCCAACTATGGCGGTCGCGAGCTCGGCGACCAGGCCGGCGTCCAGCGGCCCGGCGGACTCGTACTTGCGCTCGGTCTCGCGGACCGTCGTCGTTCCGCTCGTGTCGCCCACAGCATGTTCCTAGCTGACGGACCGAGGTGGACAGATCACCCTTCCGCAGGAGTTCCTCCGGGCCCGGCGAGCAACTGGTGGTCCGGAACGCGCGCCGTCACCTCGACGTTGGCCAGAGCCGCCGCAATGGGCTCCGCCAGTCAATTCCGAGCCGCGGTGTCGTTGGCCTTGGAGACAGCTTCGGAGAGATGACGGCTGCCGCCTACGAGTGCCCGGCGCCACGGTGGGACACCCTCGATCTCGATCTCCAGCGAGAAGCTCAGGAACGTCCGGATCAGCACGATCAGCCCGAGGATGGCCACGTTCTCTACGGTCGGCTCGACCGCGACGGTGCGGACGAGGTCGGCGGCCACCAGGATCTCCAGGCCGAGTAACAACACGCCCCCGAAGGTCTCCCGTAGGGTCTGGTAGGCGACGCGGCCGTGCCGGGTTCGCCACCAGACTCGCCCGGCGAGCGCGAGTGAGAGCAGCAGGCCCAGCACGAGGACCGCCGCGCCGAGCGCCTCGAAGGCCTTGGCGACATGGTCCATTCCCTCGGTGAACGTCATGTTGTCGGCTCCCGGACCGAGGAGCCCACCGGAGCGGGGGTCGTGCCCGCCTTCCGATTGGTCTCCTCGGTGACCACAGCTCGGCTGTTCGGCCGGCTATCGGCGCGTTCCGCGGTGGAGGCTGCGGGCATTGCGGTCAGGATGCGGGAGGTGTTTCTGCCGGTGGCACGGATGGGCAACCTGTTCGAACGCTATCCATGATCGGCTTGGCGGCCTCCTCGACCCCGGCGACCGACGCCGCGATCTTGCCGAGGTTGGTGGAGAGGCTGTCTTGGTCAGTGAGCCCGGCGACGGTGCCCTTCAATGATGCGATGGCGCTTTGGAGCTCCGCTCCCTGCGGACCGAACTGATCCTGGGCGGCGGCCCACAGGTTGCCCGCGGCGGTCTCCAGGTTTTGCAGGGTCTTCTTGACGCCATCGGCGCCTACCTTGGTGGCGTCGAGAGTCACGATGTCGTTGGCTGCCGTCTGGAACTCTGCCGCTGCCGAGCAGAGTTGGGGCGAGTATGTCGCGGAGGTCGCGACCACCGTCGGTGCAGGCGGAGGCGGAGGCGGAGGCGAGCCGAACTCCCGCTGGCGCACCCCGCGAGGACGAGGCACCCCAGTGCCGCCGAAATGATCAGGGAGGCCCGGGTGCTCTTGCGGCCGACCCGTCCAGTCTTGGTGATACCGGTGCGGGGCATGGCGCCTCCATCAGCTTCGGTGGCTGCGCTCGTCAAACGTCTCCAACGGCGCAGCCGACATGGTTGATGCCGACCACGGCGTGGGCCTCACCCTGAAGAGGTGAAGCGACTCTCCGATCGACGATCATCGGCGCCGCCTCGATGCCGGCCGGATGTCAGCCCGCGTCGAACAGCCGTGCGGCCTCGTCGCGCATCATGTCGGCCAAACACTGATCTTCCGCGTCGTGTCGAACCGTGAGGTCACCCGTTAGGGGGGACGCGGAGCGTCCGCCCAGGCGGGCAGGGTCATCGTGTGATCGACCCGAACGCCGCCGCGGCAGAGCGTTCGGTGATGCCGCGTGGTCTGATCGTGCTGCTCGGCATGACCGGGCTGCTCGTCTCGGTCCTCGCGCTGCAGCAGTTCGCCTCGATACTGGCACCCGTCCTGCTCGCGCTCATCCTCGTCATCGGCGTGCATCCGTTGACCGGGATCCTGCGCCGGCGTGGTGTGCCGATGTGGCTGGCGGTGACCGTCACCCTGATCGCGGTCCTCGCCCTGGTTCTGGGCCTCGCAGCCGCGCTCGCGCTCTCCGTCGCCCGGCTTGCGACGATCCTGCCGACCTACCAGGACAGCTTCAACCAACTCGTCGACGATCTCCGTAGCGCGCTCGCCTCGCTCGGGGTCGGGCGGGACCAGGTCCTCGCGGCCCTGGACCAGATCTCCTTCAGCAGCATCGCCTCAGTCCTCGGCGGCGTGCTCGCGGGGCTCGCCGGCACCTTCTCGAACTTGCTGTTTCTGCTGTTCGTGGTGGCGTTCATGGCCCTCGACGCCGTCGGGTTCTCGGGCCGGCTGTCCCGGGCCCGACGGCAGCGTGCGGAGGTCGTCGGCGCGCTGGACACCTTCGTCCACGGCACTCGCAGCTACCTGCTGGTCTCGACGGTGTTCGGATTGATTGTCGCGGCCATCGACACCGGCTTTCTCTGGCTGGTCGGGGTGCCGCTGCCGCTGCTGTGGGGACTGCTGGCCTTCATCACGAACTACATTCCCAATGTCGGGTTCATCGTCGGGCTGATACCACCCGCACTTCTCGCCTTGCTCGAGGGCGGACCCCGGCTGATGGCCATCGTGATCGTGGCGTACTCGGTGATCAACTTCATTATCCAGTCGATCATTCAGCCGAAGTTCGTGTCGGACGCCGTCAATCTCTCACTTTCGCTGACGTTCCTCTC
This sequence comes from uncultured Actinomycetota bacterium, assembly GCA_963720845.1. Classification (GTDB taxonomy): domain Bacteria; phylum Actinomycetota; class Actinomycetes; order Mycobacteriales; family Pseudonocardiaceae; genus Pseudonocardia. The sequence goes on from CAVRHG010000023.1 coordinate 85,104, forward strand.
GCTGGTCTTCTGGGCGTTCGTGATCGGCTCGCTCGGGGCGGTGCTCGCGATACCGTTGACGTTGCTGGCGAAGGCGCTGCTGCTCGACGTGGACCCGAGCACCAGATGGATTTCCAGCCTGATCGTCGGCGGGTTGGTACCGCCCGAGGAAGCGGATGCCGACGAGACGCCGGAGAGCGAACCCGACACCGCCACGAATCACGCCGATATGAGGTGATCAGCAAGGTCGGCCAAGTGGGATCCATGCCGGCCGGGTTCACTGCGGAACCGTGGTGAGCTCGGACAATGTGATCACGCGGAGGTTCCGCAGCGCCAGCTCGACGAGCAGGGCGTCCGCCGCCGCATATACGCCGTCGCGGCTCTCGGCGCCTTCGTGCAGGACGATGACCGCGCCGGGATGGGCTCGTCGAGCGAGGGCGCGTCCTGTGTGCCTCGGGTTCCTGTACTGCGTGGCGAGGAGAAGTGGTGTCCCCAGGCCGCATGCGTATCCCTGGGCAGCGGCATCGCGCAGCATGCGCGCGCTGAACCAGCCGGAGCCCGGGCGAAAGAACCCGACGTCACCAAATGGCGCGAGCAGCTCGTGGACCTGAGCCAGCTGGCGCCCGAACTCCTGCGCGGTCAGACGGATGCTCGGTTCGTCGTACATGAGGTGGTTCGCCAGTTCGTGGCCATCGGCTGCGATGCGCCGCACGAGGTCGGGATGGCACTGCGCCCGTGCCCCGATGAGGAAGAAGGTCGCCAGGGCATTGTGGGAGCGCAGGACGCGCAGCAACTCCGGAGTCGTCGCGGGGTGGGGTCCGTCGTCGATGGTGAGTGCGACGTAGCGCTCGCGGGTGGCGACGGATGCGACGACCCGTGAGCCGGATAGCACGCCGGCGAGCCGTGCCACCGGTCGCAGAGCCGCGCACGTGATGCGGCAGGCCGTCGCGCCGGCGGACCCGATCATGAGACGGTGCACGCGAAGGGTGCGGAGCCGCTCCACCTTCGAAAGAGTTGCGCTACGCCGTTGTCGGACGGGTCAGCAGCACTCACATGGGTACGCTCTTCAGCTCGCGTCCGTGGGATGGGACGTGTCGGACATGACGGCGTTCTCCTCGAGATCTGCTGGTGGGAGTCACCGGGACGACGGGTGGGGGTGGTTCCGGATGACGGCGTCGCCCCCGACGTCGACGCCGCGGCCGATCGTCGAGCCTGACGGGCGATCGGTCCTCACCCGCATCGGATGAGCGCCGCCCGAAACCTCCTCGACCCGAGGTGGCCCTGGCTTGTCTCCGAGCCATGCTCAGCGCGGTCCTGAACCTCGCCTTCATTCCGGCGTACCCGGTATGGTCGACGGTTGTCATCGCCGTGGACGTCATCGTGATCTATGCGATCGTCGTCCACGGGCGGGAGCTGAAGAGCTGAGCTGACGGACGGCCGCCGGACCCTGGCCGCGCATCGACGGCTGGATCTGCGGCGAGGCGGCCGATCGGGATGATGGACACGGGGACTCTGCGCACCGCATGCTCGGCGACGTGACCCGCCGACCCCGGACCGGTCAGCCGCCCGGTGCGCAGTCGGACGGCTCGGCGCGATCCCGGCAAATCCCTGCCGACTCATCGCCCGTGGCGACAACAGTCACGCCGACGGCTCCAGGTGCGTGGTCCGCCGGTCCGCTTGCCGGGGACGTGCCCACCGAACGACACCGTCTGCCCGCCCGGGTCACCAGGTACTGGCGCTGGCGGGCGTTCTACTCGTCTCTGCCGCTCTTGGTCCTGCTGGTCAGCGGGGCAATCGTTCTGCCATGGGGCCCCTGGTGGATCCGCTGGGGCGTCGTCGCCGTCTTCATGACGGTTATCGCCGCATGCATGATCATCTTGCCGCCCATCCGGTACCGTGTCTTCTGGTACGCGATCTCGACGACGGAGATCGACATCCAGAGCGGGATCATTTTCACTACGCGAAGCCTCGTGCCGATGCATCGCGTGCAAACACTGCAATCCGAACGCGGGCCGATCGCCGACCACTACCAGATGACGACCCTGAAGATCCGTACTGCAGCCGGTTCGGTCAGCCTCAGCGGAATGGACCGGGCAGAGGCTGACGAACTCTGCGAACGGATCAGCCGAATGACCAGTTTCGCCGACGATGTCTGAACCGTCACTCCGGGTGGCCGTTCCGGGTACCCGCCTGCATCCGATCTACCTGATCTTGGGTACGGCCAAGACCTTGCGTCAGGCGATTCCGCTCCTGGTGGTCACGATCTTCGGCGGCGCTCCGTGGTGGGTCAACGCGGTTCTGTTCGCGCTGGCCATGGCAGTCGCGATCGCACAATGGTACGTCAAGAAGTACTCGGTAGTCGGTGGCGCATTGCTGTTGCGTACGGGCTTGCTCGACCGGTCAGTGCGGGTCGTGCCCGTCACAAGGATCACCGCACTGGCGGCGTTCCAATCCCTGGCTCAGCGCCTCATCGGCGTCTGGCAGTTGGACGTGCAGTCGCCGGGTGACCGGAACGGCTCCGCCCTGACCCTCCCGTGCTTGTCGGGTCGCCGGCTCGATGAGCTCCGCGCGGCCCTTGAGTCCGGCGGTCGGACAACGATTCTTGCCGATCCGAAATCGGGCCCCGACTCGTCGACCATCCAGCGCTACCTGGCCTGGCGGCGTACTTCGGTGGCCTCTGCGCCGGCTCATGGCCTGGAGGTGATAGCGGTGTTGACCACGGCCGAAATACTGATCGCCACTGCGACCAACAGATCCATTTCGCTGATTCTCTTAGCCGTGCTGACGCTGTGGTTCCGGTTCTCCGAATATGTACCCCCGTACGCATCGCAATTCATGAGAGAGATCGTCGAGCCGCGAGGTGTGACCGCGGTGCTGTTCACACTCGTGGCAGTGGCCATTGCCGCAGGCCTCGTCCTCGGCGCTCTCCGACTGAATCGGTTCACGCTCATTCGTGACGGCGACGTGCTGCGTACCAGCCGCGGCTTGCTGGGTAAGCAGACGGCGACCATCTCCGCTCGACGGGTTCTGGCCGTTCGCATCGTCGAGGGATTCTGGCGGGTGCCGCTCGGCTATTGCAGCGTCCAGGTCGAGGTTGCCGGAATCGGGCGATTGAACGCCAACCAGCGGATGCTCTTTCCCTTGGTGCGTACGGACCGTGCAGAATCCTTGATCCGCCGGGCTTTGCCCGAAGTGTCGTGGCCGAGTCAGTCTCTCCTGGCCCTCCCGGCGCGTCTACGCCGCCGCTACCTCACTCTGCCGCTCGAATATGCGATGGGGTTCACCCTGCTGCTGCTGTTCCTGCCGAGTTGGTGGGAACTTCTGGCAATTCTTCCGCTGCCGCTGGGCTACGTACTCGGCGTCACCCGGGCGCGAGAGGCCGGATGGCTGATCGACGACCAGTGCGTGGTGCTGCGCTGGAGGCGACTGCTGGACCGCAACACCGTCATCGCGCGTCGTAGCGGTTCACAATTGACCGAGTTGTCGAGTTCGCCGCGGAAAGTAAAGGCCGGTGTCGCCGGCTTCAAGATGCGGTTCTCGTCGGGGCGGAGCGCCGGGATCCGCTACATGGTGGACTCCGATGCGCTTTCACTGCTGCACGCGACGGTTGCCTACATCCGGTCCGGCCCCGGAGGAGCAAGCGTTGATCGGGCGTGCCGGCCTCCCGAGGGTGGGTCACCCATCACAGGTGATGTGCCAGGTGTCGAGCTGGAGTGACATTGGCGCAACATCGAGGCCCCTTGACACCCGGAGGCGGCGACCATCGGCCCGGCGGTTGGCGTCCGGTCGGATGGCAGCGAGGACCCGACGCTCAGCGCTCGTCGGTCCGCCGCCCAGGCCTGGGGCCAATGCCACGTAGCCTAATCTCGAAGCGATTCGCGAAGTTCGCAAGAAGGCCTAGCCGGTGGTCCTTCGAATCGACTGAACAATGCCCGCTCTCGCTCCTGATCACGGCTGGGCAGGCCGAGCCCTGCCTGGTCGTCGGCGACGAGGCGCACAACATCTGCTCGGCGGATCCCCGCGATGAGGTCGGCCAGCTCTCGACGGACATGGTCGTGCAGGTTGCCGCGGAAGGGCGCAAGTACGGGCTGCACCTGCTGACCTCGACGCAACGTCCGAAGCATGGGCAGGTGTATCGCCCACGACGGGTGGTGCCATCCGCCGAGATCCGCCTTAACGTCGCCGCTCGACCGCACCCGTCCCCTCGCCGTGCGAGACGGGCGATCTCTGTTCGGCCGAGCCAGCCAAAGGAGGACGCAGCGGTGATCGATCTGCTCGGGACGGTCGTCTTCGGGACGATCGTCGGCATTGGTCTCCTCGACGGGAGGCGCGGCCTGGAAGGGGGTGGCGGCCCGCCCGTGACGGTTCCTGCAGCCTGACGTCGGGCGCCCACCGCGACTGCGTCGCCCGTAGTCGGCCGATCACCCTCACCTGCGCCGGGTGGTGACCAGGGGGTACCCGTTCACGAGACTATTGCCGACGCGAGGCCGGCCAGGCCCGCGGAGCCGAACGGAGCCTGTCATGTCCGACCTGGAGCTCAAGCGCAAGGAGTCGTTGACCAAGGCCGAGGTGGCGAAGCGGTTGTCCGCGTTTGCGAAGGCACTGGCCGGCGGGGACGACGTCGAGCTCGAGATGGGCGGCACCTCGATGAGTCTGCGCGTCCCTGATGACGTGCGCGTGGAGTTCGAGGTGGAGGTCGACGGTGATGAGATCGAGATCGAGATCGAGCTGAAGTGGTCGACGAGCTCCGCGGCCGACCGCGCAGAGCCGGCTCCCGAGGAGAGTGGCGCCGAGGGAAAGAACACGGCGGAGCACGCAAACAGCAGGCGGAACCGGCGCGCCTGAGCCGGTCCGAGGATCCGGCGAGCACTGCCACCACCTATCGCGGGACGGTCGACCCGATATCGCTGTCGTGTCCGGCCGGGGGAGCGCTGAACAGGCGCTCGCGTACTGCTTCGCGCTCCTCGAAGAGCCTGTTCGACCCGCAGCAGCTCCTCGTCGGAGGCGGGAAGACGGTAGACGTCGCGGATGAACCGGGCGAGGTCGGGCCGGTAGTCGTGCGCCCAGGCCCGGTAGGCACCGGGTACCTGGGCGTTCTTCATGTCGATGAGTGTCTGCAGGAACGTGGTGAGGGGCTGCCACCGCATCACGGGGGGGACGCCACGGGGGCTGGCTCCAGGCACCTCCTCGACGGGGGGGCGGCCGGGGGAGAGCCAGCGCGGGCGGGACGTGACGAGGTCGGCGCCGAACTTGGTGACGCCGTCGTTGTCATGGCTGACCAGGACGTAGCGAAGCCGCGTGCGGTCCTCGGCGGGCATCGCGGCGTACTGGGCGTGGTCGTTGAACACCCCGACGAGGGCGGGGTCGACGTCGGGTCGGGGGGCTCCGGTGACCTGGCGCATCCACTTGCTGCTGTACGGCGTGCCGATCCACAGGGCGCGGTCGATCCCGAGAGCCTGCGGCCCCAGGGTGCCCCAGTGCATGAGCATGTCCTGGCTGGTGTGCGCCCCGAGGCTCTCGCCGAACAGCACCACCCTCGGGCGGCGGTGGGGGGGCCGGTCGCGGAGCCGTTCGAGGACGTTCAGCATGAGCAGCCGGTTCTGCTCGCGTGCTGCCCCGATCCTGCCCAGGGACAGGGGGGACGGGCGCTTGGAGTACTGCAGCGTCACCGTGGCCACGTCGCCGAGGGTGAGGTACTGGGTGGCGGCGACGGCGCAGTAGTTCACATAGCCGGTTCCGGTCGGTGAGATGAGCATGAGCAGTGACCGGTCCCAGGCGTCGGTCCGGTCCAGCTCGGCCATGGCGAGGGCGACGCGGGCGCGGGCGTCGGGTCCGCTGTCCAGCCCGACGTAGACCTGGACGGGGGTGGCGCGGGCGGGTCGTCCCATCACGGTGTGTATGGACAGGTCGGGGGTACCGGCGGGTCGGGTGGGCAGCGGAACGGCCCGGACGTGGGCGAATGCGTGTCGGCGGCCCTCTCTGCCCAGGGTCGCCCAGTCGATACGGCTGGCGGGTCCTCCGCTGACCGTGGGCCCGATCCAGTCGGGCGGCACCGACGCGCCGAGTACCGGCTCGTAGTTCGTCGCCCCGGCCTCGAGACCGCGGACGATGTGATCGAACAGTGTGCCTCCGCCGATCGCGAGGGCGCCGAGGAACGCGGCGTGTCCGGTCAACCGCCACCACTGCTGTGGGCCGGGCAGGGCACGGGCCAGGGTGGTTCCGGCGAGCTCGGCGAGCGCGTGCTCGGCGGCGGCGAAGGCGGTGAGGAACCCGACAACGCCGGCCGATGCGGCCAGTGATAGCACCGGAGTGGTCGGAACGCGCCGGCCATGATCAGGGTCGTCGGCCCGCGCCTTCCGCACGTGGTCGACTACCGCGGCGAGGGCGAGCCCGGCGGGCACCGCCACGGGGAACCCGGCGATCCGGCCCCCGGCGCCGATCCGGCGGTCGAGGGCGTCGGCTCCGAACTGTACGGCGGCGAAGACTGCCGCGCCGGCACCGGTCGTGGTGGTCCGCCACGCCGCCTGCCGCACGAGACCGCGGGCGACGGATTCGTCGAGTACCCGAGGGAGTGTCCGCTGGGCTGCCGCCCCGAGCGGGACGATCGCGAGGTCGAGCAGGAACGCGACCGCTCGTTGCCGGGCGGCGGGTGGAGCGGCTCGAAGCCACGGGAGGCGAGGCGCGACGCTGCCGGCGGCCGCTTCGACAACATCCTGGGTGGTGGCCGTGAGCAGGTAGTTGAGCGTGGTGTCGAGCCCGGTGATGATGCCCTGGTCCGTCCAGCTCCGCGGGGTCAGCGACGAGGCGAAGGACCGGGGGACGACGAACGCCGCGACCAGCAGCCCGGTCTGCGCCGTCCGCCGGGACAGTCCGTGAGCATCTCGTCCCGCAATCCTCGTGGCCATGAGGACAGCGTCCTGGCACGCCGCACGGGCGTCGCCACCCGGACCGGATGAGCCGGCCGAGGGATCGACCGGTCGCCCGGTGTCGCGGCACTTCAGTTGTGCGAGGAATCGTGCTTGTAGGCGATGAGTGCCCAGATCACGAAGAAGTCCAGCGCGATGATCAGCAGGGACCACACCGGGTAGTAGGGGACGAACGCAAAGTTGGCGAGCATACTCAGCACGGCGACGCCGACGCCGACCGATCGCCCCCAGACCTGTCCGGCCAGCACCGCGAATCCGGCGGCCGCGACGACAGCGCCGATGAGGAGATGCGTCCAGCCCCATGCGGTCAGATCGAAGGCGAAGACGTATCGAGGGCCGGCCACGTAGACCTCGTTCTGGAACAGCGCAACAAGGCCCTGGATCAGATTGAACGCCCCGGCGATGATCAGCATGACCCCGGCGAAGGTCGTCATTCCCTTCATCCAGGGCGCGGGATCGGCTCGATGGCCAGACCGGGTCGGCGCGAGCGCCTCGTCCGACCGGGCTGCCTGATCGGGATGGGACATCTGGTGCCTCCTGAAATGACGCGGGTGATGGGGCGCGGACGATCGTCGCGGTCGACGTCGTCCCCTTTCTCATCCGCAGGGGGTGAGCTGGCGGTATGTGTTCATGACCTGCGGGAGCGGCGCGGTGGGTCACGCTCAGCCATCCCCGGCTCGATCGTCGGTCTCTGCCGCCCGCTCGTCCTCCTGCCGGCGGAGTCCCTTCTCCATCGCGGCGAACACGATCTTCCCCAGGAGCCCGACCACGATCAAACCTGAGATCATCTGGATCATCACGACGATGCGCGCGACGTCGGTGCGTGGGGCGATGTCGCCGAACCCGACGGTGGCGAAAACGGTGAGGGTGAAGTAGAGCGCGTCGGTCCGGCTCAGCGGCTCAGTGAAGCTTTCCGGCCGGCTGGTCGAGATCACGCTGTAGGTCGCGGCGAAGACCACGAGGAGTGTCGACGCTCCGATGACGACTGCTCGGACCGTGCGCAGCCGCGGGGCGTCGGAGGAGACGATCGCCCGCACCTGCCAGACGATCACGAGGGCGAAGGCCACCAGGCCGAGCCCGAACCCGATCAAGGTGCCGATGTCGAGCGGCCCGTCCAGCGGGGCGAGGTAGTACAGCGTCACCAGCGGTACGGGCGACAGGGCGGTCCACAGCAGCTCGACGATCCGCCTGCGCCGTCGGGCCGACGGGCTGAGGCGGTTGTACCGCTTGGTGGTCATCCGGCCTGCTCCGCTCGCTCGGCCATGACAGAACACGTCCGGCTGCCTCGCCGTCCTCACCCCCACTGGGTGGTCTGAGGCTGCCCGCCGCCTCACCCGGCTCGGGCGATGCCGCCTCTCGCCGACGAATGCAGACTCGGCCGGGCGGAGGGGCCGCGCCGACGCCACCGCTGTCGGGCCCGCGAGACGAGATGAGGCCAGATGGCCGCCAGGCGATATGAGTTCCGGGTGGACGGCAGGTTGTCGGAGGACGCCCGGGACGCGTTCGTCGACATGCGGATCACCGAGGTGCCCCAGCAGACCGTCCTCGACGGCGAGGTGCTGGACGAGTCCCACCTGCAGGGCATCATCGCCCAGCTCCAGACCCTCGGCATCACGGTGGTGTCCGTGCACCCCCTCCCATGACACGCACCATCGACGCGCCCGGGGTCCGTCATCCGCGCCGGGTGATGCCGTCCCGAGTGGCCGCTGGGAGTCTCCGAATGCGAAGCCGGATGTGCCTCGCGTGGTCAGCTGAACTAGCCCCGGGAGCGTGACATGGTCGACCGTCGAACCGATCCGTCATTGCAGGATCTCAACCGGAGAATGTTGGTGATGGCAGCAGCGCTGGTCGTAGCCGGATGTGTACTGGGTGCATCCGGGTTCGCGCTGGGCGCTGCCGCGGCGGTGGGCGCGGGTCGACGCTGGTACCAACGCGCCGACTTGCCTCCCCATCAGCTCGCGAAGTTGAAGTGGGAGCAGGCCAGGGCTGCCGCTGGTGCAGGGGCGGGGGCATGGCGGGACACCGAGCTGAACACCTACTCACCTCGCTCCCGTGCGGAGGCGACAACCTGATCAGGATGGCGGGCGCGCGCCAGGGCGCGTCCACAGGTGGAGTGACTAGCCCGGCGAGGGTGCCGGTCCATCATCTGATCGATTTGAGGAGGCAGGGCATGGGGACCTTGACAGTGTGGAAGTTCGACTCGACGAACGGAGCGGAGAGCGCGCTCGACCTGCTGGAGCGGCTGCAGAAGCAGGAGCTGATCCAGATCAACGACGCCGCCTACGTCTACTGGCCCGTGGATCGGAAGAAGCCGAAGACCAAGCAGTTGCACAACCTGACCGGTGCGGGTGCATTGGGTGGAAGCTTCTGGGGGCTGCTGTTCGGCCTGATCTTCTTCGTGCCGCTGCTCGGACTGGCAGTGGGGGCGGCGATGGGGGCACTGTCGGGGTCGATGGCAGACGTGGGAATCGACGACGATTTCATCCGCGGAGTGCGGGAGAACGTCACGCCCGGCACGTCCGCGCTGTTCGTCATGTCCTCCAACGCCGTCGCGGACAGGGTGATCGACCAGTTCAAGTCGACCGGGGCGTCACTGCTCTCGACCAACCTGTCCACGGAGCAGGAGGGCCGACTGCGCGAGGCCTTTGCGGAGGAGAACGAGAGCGTCTGACCGGCGCGTCGAGGCCGGTTCGACGTGCCGGGTACTGCGACCGCGGCGCGGGTGTGAGTCCCTCAGACCCGCGCCGCGTCGCCGTGCTTGACGACCGTCCAGATCACCAGCGCGGAGAGGGTCATGATCAGGACGGCGCCAACGGGGTAGGCAGCGAGGAATGCCAGCTGGACGACTCCGTTGAAGCCGGCCACCAGCACCGCGACCACGCGGGCCCATCTGGCCCCGATGAAGAGCGCGATACCGGCGATCACCTCGACGACGCCCAGTGCCAGTAGCACCCAGCCCCACGCGGCCACCTGGAGCGCGACGACGCGCTCGGCGTCGGCCACGATGAAGTCGCCTGCGACGAGTGCTCTCAACCCGTCGATCGCGTTCCACACCCCGAGGATGATCAGGAGAACACCGACCGCGACGACCATAGCGAACCAGCCTGACCGGCGTTGCGGAAGACCGCCGTGGACACCTTCGGGCATGTCGTTCATCCCTTCGCGGACAGGGCCGAATCGCCTACTGCAGGAGGGTGCGGGTGTGGGCTGTGCCGCGCGTCATCCCGCGCGGATGAACGGGGATCTCACAGGGCCCTGTGGTCGTCGCAGTCACCCGGTGCGGGGGATGCCACCGACTGTGCTCTACCCCAGCCTGAGAGCAACGTCGTCGTGCCAGGGGATAGCTCGACACCGTGCGCGATGCTGAAGGAGGAGTAGGCGATGACCCAGATGACAGCTCGGCTCGGGGGCGACGTCGAGACGGCGGGTCAGGGCCCGCGACTCACCCGCGAGGAGCGGGTCGCACGGGGGAAGAAAGCCCGAGCTGAGGTGCCGCGCTCGAACCACGCCGAGTTCGCACCCGCCCCGGACCGACCCGACCCGGTGGAACTTCTCCAGGGCGACGACGCGTCGCGGGTACCGGAGCTGCTCCCGATCCGCTACGGACGGATGGCCGTCTCGGCGTTCACGTTCTTCCGCGGTGCAGCGCTGCCGATGGCGGCGGACCTCGCGGGCACGCCGCGGACCGGGCTGGTCGCCCAGATCTGCGGGGATGCCCACCTGGCCAACTTCGGCCTGTTCGCTTCCCCTGAACGCCGGCTGGTGTTCGACATCAACGATTTCGACGAGACCCTGCCCGGGCCGTGGGAGTGGGACATCAAACGCCTCGCGACAAGCCTGGAGGTCGCGGGCCGGGACAACGGCTACTCGACCAAGCAGCGCCACAGCATCGTGCTCGCCGCGGTCGCCGCGTACCGCAGGTCGATGGCCGGGTTCGCAGACAAAACGGCGCTGGAGGTCTGGTACGCCCACGCCGATGAGGACGCGATCAAGGAGCGGTTCGATGAGGCGGCGGCGCGCGGTCGGTCCGGCCGGAAGCTGGACGCGCGCCAGCTCAAGCGGGCTGACCGCACCATGGCCAAGGCCCGGACCAAGGACAACCTCGGGGCGCTCGGTCGGTTCGCGGGTGACCAGAACGGGCGGCCGGAGATCGTCGCGGACCCGCCGTTGATCGTGCCGATCCGGGACCTGGTCGAGGGTGGGACCGATCCCGCCGAGCTGCAGGAGCAGCTGCAGGGGATGCTCGACGCCTACCGGTCCACCCTCGAACCCGAGCGGCGGGTCTTGCTGGATCAATACCGGCTCGCGGACTTCGCCCGCAAGGTCGTCGGGGTGGGCAGCGTGGGGACCCGGTCCTGGATGGCCCTGCTCCTCGGCGACCACGAGCGCGACCCGCTGTTCTTGCAGGCGAAGGAGGCCGGTCCGTCGGCGTTGGAGCAGTTCGTCGGGCCCAGCGAGTACGACAACGCCGGGCAACGGGTGGTCGTCGGGCAGCGGCTCATGCAGGCAGTCAGCGACATCTTCCTCGGCTGGGTGCGGGTGAAGGGTATCGACGGGCAGACCCGCGACTTCTACCTGCGCCAGCTGCGGGACTGGAAGGGGTCCGCGGAGATCGAGGTGATGGTGCCGGCCGGAATGCAGGCCTATGGCGAACTGTGCGGGTGGACGCTCGCCCGTGCGCACGCCCGCTCCGGGGACCGGATCGCGATCGCGGCCTACCTCGGCTCCAGTCCTGCCTTCGACGTGGCGCTCGGTGAGTTCGCCCAGGCCTACGCCGATCAGAACGAGCGCGACTACCAGGCGCTGACGGATGCCATCCGGTCCGGGCGGGTCGTGGCCGAGGCTGGGCTGTAGCTGCCGTGGCCGCGGTCAGCTCGGATGGACGCTGGTGAGTAGGCCGTTTTCGTGGGCGGAGAGGACGGCGGTGCGGCGGCTGCTGACGCCGAGTTTGGTGTAGATGGATCGGACGTGGCTTTTGACGGTGTTGACCGAGACGGTGAGGTCGGTGGCGATTTCGTCGAGGGAGAGCATGGAGGGGAGGAGTTCGAGGACGGTGAGTTCGCGTTCGCTGAGGGTGGTGTGTCGGTCTTCGGTGGGGGCGCCGGCGGCGAGTGCGTGGTGGGCGAAGGGTTCGGTGGGTCCGAAGCTGCCGAGTTGGTGGATGAGGAGTTCGCGGACTACGGGCCCGGCGTGGGTGAAGGGTCGTAGGGCGTCGAGTGGTTGGGCGAGGGTGAGTGCGGTTTGTAGGGCGCGGCGGGCGGCGGGTCGTTCGTCGGCGGCCATCGCGAGGGTGGTTTCCAGTAGCCAGGCGTCGACGTGGGTGTGGGGGAGCAGTGCGGGTGTGGTGCCGTCGAGTACGGGGCGGAGGATCGCGCGGGCGTGGTCGTGGCGGCCGCCGGCCGATTCGGCCCAGGCGCGCATGACCCGCAACTCGGTGTTGTCGTGGGTGCGGTGGGCGAGCCAGCTGTAGACGGTGCGGGCTGCGGTGGTGTGCCCGAGTTGTAGCGCGGCGTGGAACTCGAGGACGGCGGCGGATGCGGCTTGTTCGGCGCCGATGGGGTGGTCGCCGAGTTCGGAGCGGGCTTGTTGTAGTTCGGCGAGCCCGTTCGCCCGGTGTCCTTGGTCGAAGGTGGCGGCACCGTGCACGGTCTGCAGGGCGAACCGCAAACGAGGGGACAGCAGGTCGGGGTGCAGGGCGAGCCCTTCGGCCGTGAGGCGCTCGGCCTCAGGTGCCTCGGCACGCAGCAGCGCCGCGTGGGCGGCCATCGAGGTCGCGGCGACCGACCAGGTGGAGTCCCGCCAACCGTGTCGGGAGGCGGTGCTGAGCGCTTCGGTGCAGCGCGCCAGCATGGTGCGCACCTCGCCGGAGGTGCGGGCGATGGCCCCGAGCAGTACCTGGCATTGCATCGACAGGTAGTCGAAGCCGTGCCGGCGGGCCAGGTCCAGTGCAATCTCGAGTTCGGCGCGGGCCCCGGCCCGGTTGTCCCGCTCGAGCAGCGTGGTGCCCCGGCTCAGGCGTGCGAGCGCCTCCAGAGACGGTTCGGCCGACAGTGCGTCGATGTCGGTCGCCAGACCGATGAGCGAGGGCTCCTCGGTCGGGGCGACCAGCTGCTCGGTTGCCGCCTGCAGGACGGCCAGGTCGGCGGTGTCGTGGTGGGGCCAGCACTGCCGCACGTGCCGCAGTTGGGCTCGGGCCGCCGACACGTCGCCCGCCTCGTGTCGGGTCAGTGCGCAGATCAGGGCCAACCACGGATCCGACGCCGTAGTTTTGGCGCCCAGGCTGGACAGCGCGCGGCGTAATGGACCGTGGTCGCCGGTGAGGATCAGCGGTACGGCGAAGCGACGCAACAGCTCCGACAACAGCGCGGGATCGCGGCTGCGGGTGGCGTGGTCCAGGGCGTTGATCGGCTGGTTGTGGTCGGCCCACCAGCGCGCGGCGGTGGCGTGCAGGTGGGCGGCCCGGGTGGGTCCCTGCCGCTGCAGGTCGGCGCTCAGGTAGGTGCGCAGGAGCTCTTGGATGCAATACGCGTCGCGCGCTCGTCCCGTGGCGGTCAGTAGCGAGGTGTGGTGGGCGAGCTGGTCGAGCAGGCTGCCGGCTTCTTGGCGGCCGGTCAGCTCGGCGGCGAGTGCGGTGGGGACGGGGTTGCTGATGCTGATCACTCGGAGGAATTCTTGGGTGTCGTCGGGGAGTGCGGAGAGGATCTCTCCGGTCAGGTAGTCGGCGACGGTGCTGTCGTTGCCGCAGAACTGGTCGAGGAATGTGTCGGGGTCGGTGGTCTGGGTGAGGGCGAGTGCGGCCAGGCGTAGTCCGGCGGCCCAGCCGCCGGTGCGGTGGTGCAGTGTGTCGATCTGGGTGGGGGTGAGGTTCAGGCCGGATCGTTCGAGCAGGGTGGTGGTCTCGGTGGGGGAGAAGCGCAGCCGGTCGGCGCGGAGTTCGTGGAGTCGGCCGGTGAGGCGCAGGCGGGGCAGCGAGAGTGGCGGGTCGAACCGGCTGGACAGGATGAGTTGGAGGCCGGTGGGGTGGTTGCGTAGCAGGGTGTGCAGGCCGTGTAGGGCGGTCGGGTCGTGGAGTTCGTGGACGTCGTCGAGGATCAGCCTGACTGGTCGGGGCAGTTGCTGTACGGCGTTGGTGAGTTCGGTGAGGAACTCGGGTTGGGTGCCGGGGCGCCAGGTCCAAGGGGCGTGCAGGCGGCTGTCCGGGGGGACCGAGGGGCAGGCGGCGAGCGCGGCCACTATCGAGGTCCACAACCGTTGCGGGTCGTTGTCGTCGCGGTCCAGGCTGACCCAGGCGGTGTCGGGCCCGGTGTCGGATCCGGTGCTGGCGTGTGCCCAGTCGGCGAGGAGCATCGTCTTTCCGTAGCCGGGCGGGGCGCAGACCAGCACGGCGTCGACCAGCACGGCGTCGACCAGGGGGGTCGACAGCGCGGGGTCGACCAGCGCGGGGTCGGCGCGGCCGGCGTTGTCGAGGTCTGCCCGTAGCCCGGCCCGCACCACCAAATCCGGTGGAACCTGCGGAACAGCAATCTTCGCCTGCGGAACCAACGACATCGCCCTCAACCCCCCAGTAGCCCGTTCGGTCGGACTGTCGCGCAACTACCTCGCCATAGGGCAGGTGACTAGTGTGATGCGCAGCCAGGAGTTCGAACACGGACGGGTGTGTAGCTGTCGCCTGCCACGCCACCGTAGTCGTCCGACATGATCGTGTCCATCCATTCTGCAGGGTCTCACGGAGTGCTAGAGGTGCCGTGACCTGCGGTGATCTGTTGCGTGCGCCTGTTTCATTCGACACATTCGCTGGGCAAGGCTGCGGCTACTTGCAGGGTCGAGTGACTGTGAGTGCCCGACGAGGAGCATAACGGCGGAATGATTCGGAGATCGATGTCCGCCTCGGAAAATGCGCAGGATCCGCCTCCGTTCGCGCGCAACGTTTGATGTTGGGCAGTGTCTGCGGAACCGGATCGCGCCGCCATCACCTGGGATCAGTCGGCGAACCAGACCTCCGCCAGGTCCACCGCCGCCAGGCCCTGCTCCACGGCGACCTCCTCGAGCGCCTTCGCGAGTTCGAGGGACAGCGCGACGGTGAGGTCGCCGAGCCCGGTGGTGCCTTCGTCCCGTCCGAGCGACGCTCATGGACGCCGACGGGCGCACTCGCCTCGAGCGGTTCACGACGAGCGGTGCACGGGTACTACCTCGGGACGGCCCGGCGCGCGGGGCTGGGGCAACCCGGTCAGATCGAGAGCGCCGTCTGTCCCCGAGGAGCACAGTCGTGAGCGAGGACCCGACCAGAGCGGGTCGATCGACCTTTCCGCGGGCTTGCGGGCCTACGAGTCGGTGAAAGCCGTTCTCGCGAACGAACACCAGGTCGATCGCGGACCGGCCGTGGTCCGCGGCGTCGTCAACACCGTACTCGCAGAATCGGATGTTGACGGGCTTGCCGAGGTGGCCGTCGAACTGTCACTCAGGCTGGCATCGGCTGTGGAACGGCGTGCCGCGGATCAGGGACTCGCCGCGGTGGACCTTGCCGAGGTCTGGTTCGTGGACTGATCCCGCGACCTGGTGAGCCAGCCGTGTCAAGGAGGTCGGCGGCGAACCTCGGTCCCGCCGATACCCTTGGTCAGATGAGCCGGAGCTGCTTGGCTCGCCGGACGGCGTCGCGTCGACCGTCAGCGCCGAGTTTCCGGTAGACCATGCGCTGGTGGGTTTTCACGGTGTTGACCGACAGGTACAGCTCGGCGGCGATCTCGGTGTTGGACAGGGTGCTCGCGAGATAGCGCAGTACGACCTGTTCCCGCTCGGTCAGGGCCTCGACCAGCGAGGCCGGGAGTGGCCGGTCGTGTTGCCCGGACATCCGGCGCAGCAGGTCCACGGCGAACGCGGCCACTGCGGTACCGGCCTCGATCCGGTCGGCGAGCAGCGTCTGCAGGCCGGCCGCCTCCACCAGGAAGGGACGGCGCATGCCGAGGGGGGCGGCCACGAGCAGCGGGTCCTCCAGCAGCTGCAAGGCGGCACTCCGGTTGTGTTCAGCGGCGATCAGGGTGCACAGAACGCCGCGGTCCACCCGTTGGCGAATCGCGCCGAGCACCGGGGGGAAGGAGGCCAGCGACTGCTCCGCGGCGGCGGCGTCGCCGCCGGCGAGGTGCAGCCGGGCGACGGCATGGGCGGTGTGCGGCGTGGCCGGTCCACGCAGCCTGGTCAGGACGTCGGCCGCTTGCCGCAGGTCGCCGGTCCGGCGCAGCAGCTCGGCCTCGACCAGCACCACTCGGTCGGCGAGCACGGCCGGAGCACTCTCGGTCAGTCCGGTCGCCGCCCGCAGGGCGGTGCGTGCACCCTCCCAGTCCCCGCTGTCGGCGCGACGAATCGCGTTCAGCGTGACCGCGGCGAGTCGGACGTGCGGTTCGGGCGCGACGGCCTCGACCTCGGCGACCTGGCCGAGCCATCGGTCGACGCCCTCGGGTTCGCTCCGGTCGAGCGACACCCAGGCGAGTGCGAGATACGCAGCGACGGCCTGCGGGGATGTCGCCCAGCCCGCTTCGGCCGCGCGCTGGACTGCCGACTGCGCCTCGGCCTGCGCAGCGTCGAGATCACCACGCTCGCCCAGCAGCAGAGCCAACTGTGATGCCGCGTTCAGATGCGGTCGGAGCAGGCCGCTCCACTGGTTCGTGTCGACCGCGGCGCGCAGGTGCTTCTCGGCCGCGGTCGCGTCACCGGTCCACAGCTCGGCGGTGCCGGCGTTGCTCAGGACGAGCAGGGGTATCACGTCCCAACCGGCCAGCCCGAGACCGGAGAGCGTGCGTGGGTCATCCGGGATCCGGCGGGTGGCCGCGGCGAGCGCGACGAGATCGCCGCGGGTGCGGGCGTGGCCCGTCTCGACCAGATCCAGGACGACCCGGAGGCGTTCGGCGCGCGGCTCCGGAAGGTCATCCGCGCCGGCCGCGGCCGCGGCCGCCAGCTCCCTCACCTCGCGGTGCGAGCCCAGGAAGATGCGGGCTGCAGCGAGGGTGCCCGCAAGCTCAGGCTGGCCGAGCAGCGCATCCCGCGGTGCGGCGGACAGGAGCACGTCGAGCTCTCGGGCGCTGCCCCGGATCACCAGGGCGACCACGTGGACGCCGAGGATCTCCGCGGCCAGCGGCCACAGGCCGCCCCGGAGGGCGTACCGGACGGCATCGAGGGGCAGGGAATGCCTGCGGTGCCATTCCGCGGCCCGCCGGTGCACGTCGCGGATCTTGCGCGGATCGGTGATCCGGGTCCGCAGCACGTCCGCGATCAGCCGGTGCAGGCGGTACCAGCGACCACCGGGACCGACGGCATGCACGAACAGGTTCGATGCCGCGAGTTCGGCGAGGGTGTCCGCGCCGGTCCGCGCGCCGGTCAGGGCATCCGCCAGGTCGTCGGACACGAGGTCGACGAAGCTGACGCGCACCAGGAAGTCGAGCAGCTCCGGAGGCTGCCGGTCGATCACCTCGGTCAGCAGGTAGGCGGCCACCGCGTGGTCGTCGCCGGAGAACGCGTCGACGAACCCGGCGGGATCTGCGTCGCCCCGCAGCTGCAGGGCGACCAGCCGGAGACCGGCCGCCCACCCCTCGGTTCGCTCGACGAGGCGACCGAGATGCGCGTCGTCGAGGTCGATCCCGAGCTGGGCCAACAACGCGGCGGTCTCGTCGACCCGGAAGGCGAGCTCGGCGGCACGGATCTCGGTGATCACCCCGGCGAGGCGGAGCCGGTCCAGCGGCCACGGCGGATCCCGGCGTGTCGTGGCCACGAACCGAAGCCCGATCGGAGGGCGCTGCACCAGCCGTAGCAGGCTCTCGTGGACGGCAAGCGAAGTGATCTCGTGCAGATTGTCCAGGGCCAGCACGACCGGTGTGGCGTCGTCGGCCAGGACCGCGGCAACCCGTCCCGGCACCGTCTCCAGGTCGTCGTCGGTGACGACGCGCCGGAGGTCCGCGGCCGCCCGCTCGCCGATGACCGGGATGATCGCAGTCGCGACCGCCGTCCACAGCGCCCGCACGTCATCCTCGGAAGGGCCGAGCGAGACCCACGCCGCCGCTCTACCTGCTTCGGCCTCGGCCAGCCACGAACCCACCAGCAGCGTCTTGCCCCAGCCCGCGGGTGCGGCGATCAGCGTGCAGCTGGACTGCAGGCCGGCGGTCAATTGCTCGTGCAGGCGGGGACGGGCGACGAGATGCGTAGCCAGCGGCACGGCGAACTTGCCGTCCCAGGCGGCGGCGCCGGCGGTGGCGGCGGGGCCACCGTCGTTTTTCATCCTGTGCGCATGAGACCCGGTCACCCCGATGCCCCGACCATGAGCCCACAGGCAATTCTCCGGAACGGGAGACCGACGTGAGCGCTGATTACGCCTTCCGGGTCTCGGGCCGGGTCCCGCTCGCGCTGACCGCAGTGCTGGAGCCGCTCAAGAGCGTTGAGACGGGCGCCGACACCCTGCTGGTGGGTCCGGTCATCGATCGGGCCGCGCTGCACGGCTACATCGCGCACCTCGAGGCGCTGGGTCTCGACCTCGTCGAGCTGCGGCGGCTGCCGGCAGGGGACGACGACGGCCGTCGTGGCTGTCCGTGTTGTGGTCGTGTGGGCGCTGTCGGGCCGGCCGCGACCGGGACGGCGGCGCGGTCGCGCTCGTAGAACCGGGACCTGTAGCAGAACATCGCAGCGGACATGACACCGAGCGGTAGCACCACGGCGAGCGCGGTGGTGGGACGACATGACCCACGCCCGAAGATCCTCTGTGCGGTCGACGTCGGACGACAAGTCGCCACGGTCGACCGACCCCATCGCTGCACCTCCGCGACCGTCGGCCACGAAAGCCGAGTGAACCCGGGCGGGGCAGCAATGGCAAGAGTGGCCCGCGATCGGCGCCTGTCCGGGTGACCTCCCCCGCTGAGGGTGACGACCGAGCCGCGGCCGGCGCCTACCGTCGAGGAGTGTCGAAACTCCGCTGCGAAGGCGCCCGTGTCGCTGCCCAGCCGAAGCCGACAGACGAAGCGTCCGATGGCCTCGAACCTGCCGCGCCAATACCGCCGCTGGTCGGCCTCACCCAGAGCCCGCGGCTGTGAGCTTCGCGCGCCCGAGGAGGAAATCATGGCAGCGATCGATGACCTCACCGAGTTGGTCGAGCGAGCGGCGGCTGCCGAGAAGTCGGCCCTGGCGTCGAAATGGAAGGACGAGCCCGACGTCCAGTCGCTCATCCGCCGATCACGCGCGGCCGCCGAGGAGCAGCGGCAGGCGGCACTCCTGGACACCGATCCGGATCGGCTGTCCCCACGCTGGGCGGGTCTCCGTCAGAACTATCTCGACCTCGGAGCGCAACCCGCGCTGCCCGGCCAAGAGCTCTCTGCGCAGGAGCGCCCCGATGACGGGGAGGCGGACGGCACCACTCGGCGGTTGAGCCATCAGGCCGCGGCGCAGGCGGAACTGGACGCGGTGGCCGCGGTCGGGGTGGCCAGGATGGCCCTGACCGATGCCGCGCTGGCCGTGTTGCAGGCCCGGTTGGCCCGCATCCAGGCGGGCGAGGGCCAGCCGGACGCGGCGGCTATCGACGGTCACGCGCCGCTGCACGGTCACAACGCCGTCAGCCGGCACGGCCCAGCGCTTGCCCACGGCGTCACCGGGGAGATCAAGTACGTGCTCACCCGGAAGCCGCGAAACACGGTGAGGTCTCTGGGGATCGCTCTGGGCCTCGGCCTGCTCTACTTGGGCTACCTGCGGGTGTTCAAGTGGGACCAGAACCAGCAGTGGCTGCCGTACCTGGGGCTGTGGGTGATCTCGTTTGTCATGGGTGGAGCGGTCTGCATCAACGCGATGAGCTTCGACGCGATGCGGGTGCGGGCCGCGCTGGACACCGGTGCCCGGCTGTGGCACCTGCTGGTGATCAAGAACCTGGCGTTGTTGTGTATCGTCGCGCCGCTCGGTTTCCTGCTCAGCGCCCTGCTGGCCTGGCGAGCGGGTGATCTCGGCGCGTTCTTCAAGGCCTGCGCCCTGGTGATCTGCTTCATCCTGCTCTGGCTGGGGGTGGGCAACGTGCTGTCGGTGTGGTTGCCCACGCGTGACGAGCCGATCCGGAAGCGGCGCGAGTCGGGCAGCCTCAAGCAGTTTCTGATCGCCCTCGCGGCGTCCTATACGATCGGCTACCTGGTCAACTTCATGCTCATCTGGCGGGTGCTCGCCGCCCGGGCGCTGACCGAGCGGCTGGGGGAGGCGTTCATCCCGGGCGTGTTAATCGTGCTGAGCTGCTTCAGCTATTGGGTGCTGCTCACCGTCTTCGCGGTGGCACTCGCGCAGCAGCCGAAGGTCCGCCGGACGCTGCAGAAGGAGATCGCCGACTACACCGCGAACGCCGAGGCCCAGGCTTTCGCCGCCGAACAGGCGGCCGCCGCAGCCGCGCCGGTGACCGCGGCAGATCGGCCGACCTCAGCCTGAGGCGATCGGCCCGAGATCGCCACGCGGTGGCCGGGACTCCACGACCCGGCGCATCGCGGATCGGGTGAGCAACCCACCTCAGCTCAGTCGGCGAACCAGATCTCGGCGAGGTCCGCTGTCGCCAGGCCCTCGTCACGGGCGATCCTGTCGAGCGCCTCGGCCAGCTCGAGCGACAGCGCGACGGTCAGGTTGCTGAGCGCGGTGGCGCCGTCCTGCCGGGCGGTGTGGTCCATGAGGCCGCGCAGAGTGGCCAGCCCGAGCTCGTAGTTGTGATCGTCGGACAACACCGCGTGCAGAGCGTCCAGGACTCTGCGCCGGGTGGCCGGATCGTCGACCCGGTCCTGCATGCTGATCCTCTCCTCGGGGTCGACGGGAGGGTGTCGACACGCCACGGCGTGGCTGCGTCGGAAAGTATCCGTGATCAGCCTGGTTTGGTGGTGAGTAGGCCGTTTTCGTGGGCGGAGAGGACGGCGGTGCGGCGGCTGCTGACGCCGAGTTTGGTGTAGATGGATCGGACGTGGCTTTTGACGGTGTTGACCGAGACGGTGAGGTCGGTGGCGATTTCGTCGAGGGAGAGCATGGAGGGGAGGAGTTCGAGGACGGTGAGTTCGCGTTCGCTGAGGGTGGTGTGTCGGTCTTCGGTGGGGGCGCCGGCGGCGAGTGCGTGGTGGGCGAAGGGTTCGGTGGGTCCGAAGCTGCCGAGTTGGTGGATGAGGAGTTCGCGGACTACGGGCCCGGCGTGGGTGAAGGGTCGTAGGGCGTCGAGTGGTTGGGCGAGGGTGAGTGCGGTTTGTAGGGCGCGGCGGGCGGCGGGTCGTTCGTCGGCGGCCATCGCGAGGGTGGTTTCCAGTAGCCAGGCGTCGACGTGGGTGTGGGGGAGCAGTGCGGGTGTGGTGCCGTCGAGTACGGGGCGGAGGATCGCGCGGGCGTGGTCGTGGCGGCCGCCGGCCGATTCGGCCCAGGCGCGCATGACCCGCAACTCGGTGTTGTCGTGGGTGCGGTGGGCGAGCCAGCTGTAGACGGTGCGGGCTGCGGTGGTGTGCCCGAGTTGTAGCGCGGCGTGGAACTCGAGGACGGCGGCGGATGCGGCTTGTTCGGCGCCGATGGGGTGGTCGCCGAGTTCGGAGCGGGCTTGTTGTAGTTCGGCGAGCCCGTTCGCCCGGTGTCCTTGGTCGAAGGTGGCGGCACCGTGCACGGTCTGCAGGGCGAACCGCAAACGAGGGGACAGCAGGTCGGGGTGCAGGGCGAGCCCTTCGGCCGTGAGGCGCTCGGCCTCAGGTGCCTCGGCACGCAGCAGCGCCGCGTGGGCGGCCATCGAGGTCGCGGCGACCGACCAGGTGGAGTCCCGCCAACCGTGTCGGGAGGCGGTGCTGAGCGCTTCGGTGCAGCGCGCCAGCATGGTGCGCACCTCGCCGGAGGTGCGGGCGATGGCCCCGAGCAGTACCTGGCATTGCATCGACAGGTAGTCGAAGCCGTGCCGGCGGGCCAGGTCCAGTGCAATCTCGAGTTCGGCGCGGGCCCCGGCCCGGTTGTCCCGCTCGAGCAGCGTGGTGCCCCGGCTCAGGCGTGCGAGCGCCTCCAGAGACGGTTCGGCCGACAGTGCGTCGATGTCGGTCGCCAGACCGATGAGCGAGGGCTCCTCGGTCGGGGCGACCAGCTGCTCGGTTGCCGCCTGCAGGACGGCCAGGTCGGCGGTGTCGTGGTGGGGCCAGCACTGCCGCACGTGCCGCAGTTGGGCTCGGGCCGCCGACACGTCGCCCGCCTCGTGTCGGGTCAGTGCGCAGATCAGGGCCAACCACGGATCCGACGCCGTAGTTTTGGCGCCCAGGCTGGACAGCGCGCGGCGTAATGGACCGTGGTCGCCGGTGAGGATCAGCGGTACGGCGAAGCGACGCAACAGCTCCGACAACAGCGCGGGATCGCGGCTGCGGGTGGCGTGGTCCAGGGCGTTGATCGGCTGGTTGTGGTCGGCCCACCAGCGCGCGGCGGTGGCGTGCAGGTGGGCGGCCCGGGTGGGTCCCTGCCGCTGCAGGTCGGCGCTCAGGTAGGTGCGCAGGAGCTCTTGGATGCAATACGCGTCGCGCGCTCGTCCCGTGGCGGTCAGTAGCGAGGTGTGGTGGGCGAGCTGGTCGAGCAGGCTGCCGGCTTCTTGGCGGCCGGTCAGCTCGGCGGCGAGTGCGGTGGGGACGGGGTTGCTGATGCTGATCACTCGGAGGAATTCTTGGGTGTCGTCGGGGAGTGCGGAGAGGATCTCTCCGGTCAGGTAGTCGGCGACGGTGCTGTCGTTGCCGCAGAACTGGTCGAGGAATGTGTCGGGGTCGGTGGTCTGGGTGAGGGCGAGTGCGGCCAGGCGTAGTCCGGCGGCCCAGCCGCCGGTGCGGTGGTGCAGTGTGTCGATCTGGGTGGGGGTGAGGTTCAGGCCGGATCGTTCGAGCAGGGTGGTGGTCTCGGTGGGGGAGAAGCGCAGCCGGTCGGCGCGGAGTTCGTGGAGTCGGCCGGTGAGGCGCAGGCGGGGCAGCGAGAGTGGCGGGTCGAACCGGCTGGACAGGATGAGTTGGAGGCCGGTGGGGTGGTTGCGTAGCAGGGTGTGCAGGCCGTGTAGGGCGGTCGGGTCGTGGAGTTCGTGGACGTCGTCGAGGATCAGCCTGACTGGTCGGGGCAGTTGCTGTACGGCGTTGGTGAGTTCGGTGAGGAACTCGGGTTGGGTGCCGGGGCGCCAGGTCCAAGGGGCGTGCAGGCGGCTGTCCGGGGGGACCGAGGGGCAGGCGGCGAGCGCGGCCACTATCGAGGTCCACAACCGTTGCGGGTCGTTGTCGTCGCGGTCCAGGCTGACCCAGGCGGTGTCGGGCCCGGTGTCGGATCCGGTGCAGGCGTGTGCCCAGTCGGCGAGGAGCATCGTCTTTCCGTAGCCGGGCGGGGCGCAGACCAGCACGGCGTCGACCAGCACGGCGTCGACCAGCACGGCGTCGACCAGCGCGGGGTCGGCGCGGCCGGCGTTGTCGAGGTCTGCCCGTAGCCCGGCCCGCACCACCAAATCCGGTGGAACCTGCGGAACAGCAATCTTCGCCTGCGGAACCAACGACATCGCCCTCAACCCCCGGTCGGACATGTTCGCGGACGTCGTCCAGAGCCGACGCGGATCGGCGTCGCGATCGCGGCCTCCGGAATCTGCAGCATTTCCCGGGCCTCGCGTTCTCTCGGCATGGGTCCTTCCGGCAGAGATGATCTCGGCGACCGGGGTGAGCGCGGGTCATTCCGGGAGGGTGAGCCGTGGCGATCGGGACGCCGGCCAGAAGACGGCGGCGCGGTCGCGCTCGTAGAACCGGGACCCGTACCAGAACATCGCGGCGGACACGACACACAGCAGCGGCAGCACCGCGAGCGCGGTGGTGAG
The DNA here is from genome assembly GCA_963720845.1 of uncultured Actinomycetota bacterium. Classification (GTDB taxonomy): domain Bacteria; phylum Actinomycetota; class Actinomycetes; order Mycobacteriales; family Pseudonocardiaceae; genus Pseudonocardia. The sequence continues at coordinate 108,834 of CAVRHG010000023.1, forward strand.
GCCGTACTGGTCGGAGAGCCACCCCGCGAGGACCGGGCCGATTGCGAGCCCGACGAGGTTCTGTACCACGGCGAGGGTAGAGATGGCCGTCGCCCGCAGCGCCGGATGCACGACGTCGACCACCACTGCCGACACCGGCCCGACCGCGGCCGTCATCGTCGTGCCTCCGACCAGGATCAGGAGGAACTGGGCCACTCCGGGACCGACGGCGGCGAACGCGGTGGTGAGCAGGCCGGCGGTGAGCACCGCCAGCGCGGCGGGTACCAGGAGCCGAGCCCGCGGGCTTCGCGCCGTGGCGCGGTCCGCGAGGTGGGCGAACCCGATCATGCCGGCGAACCCGGCGAGGATGACCAGTGCAGTGGCCGCCGCCGCCCGGTCGACCGGCAGGCCGTACGCGCGATGCAGCTGGCTGGGCAGCCACGTGTAGAGCGTCGAGACGACCACCAGCTGGACAGCGCTGCCGATGTACCCCGCTGAACCGGACCGGGCCCGGAACAGCTCCCGCAGGACGCCCCCCGCCGCGCGGGCACCCATCGCGGCGTCCAGCCGCACCGTCGGATAGTCCCGGACCCGAAGGAACAACAACGCCACGCCCAGCCCCGGGGGCACGAAGACCCAGAACGCCGCGCGCCATCCCCAGCGCTCCGCGACCACGCCGCCGAGGAGCACCCCCAGCGTCGCACCCAGCGGCGCCGCTGCCTGGAACGCTCCGAGGACCGTCGCCCGGCGGGCCGGTGGGAACCTTGTTGCCAGGAGCGCGCCGGCGGCCGGACCGTAGCCCGCCTCGCCGACGCCGAGAGCGGCGCGCGCGGTGAGAAGTTGGCCGAAGCTCTGGGCCGCACCCGCCGCCGCCGCCGCGAGGCTCCATAGCGTGCCCATGAGGGCGATCGCCCGCACGCGGCTCCACCGGTCCACGAGGAGAGCGGCCGGGAACGCACCGAGGCCCACGGTGACGGACACGAGCGACACCAGCGCGCCGAGCTGCGCATCCGACAATCCCCACTCGGCCTGCAGCGCAGGGAACGTGGCGACGACGACCTGCCGGTCGGCGAAGTCGAGGACCATCAGCGCGAACGCCGCAGCGAACATCACCCGCGCTCGGGGAACCTCGCTGCGGTCGGCGTCGGACGACAGGTGCCCGCGGTGGAGCACCCCCATGGCTCCACCCCCGCGGCTTCTGGCGACGGAGGTCGAGTGAACCCGGACGTGACACCGATGGCAAGAGTGGTTCGCGACCCGCCTGGTCGGATCGATCCCTTCTCGTCAGCCGGCTGGGTTGTGCCAGGTGTGGTTCTCGGGTGGCAGGGCTTTGGCGGGGCCCCAGGCCTCAGGTGCCGCGGGGGTAGGAGTGGACCGGGACGGCGTCGTCGAGGACCCGAGCGTCCTCGGGGCGCTGCTCGACGACGAGAGGGGCGGGCACTTCCGGATCCGGCCTAGCCATAACCGAGACCGCGATCGCCGAGCACGGGTCGATCGGAGATCGGCACACCGCCGCGCTGGTCAGCACCGACGGTTCGATCGCCCTGATCGATGCCGCCATCACCCTGGACGAGGCGTTGGTCACCGCAGCCCGGCGGTGACGCGGGGGTGGACCGGACCCGCGGAGGAGCCGGACACACAGCTCGTTCATCCCGGTCGGGTGACGACTATGGCCTCCGGATGTCGGACCGTTGCTCGCACGTACGACTTCCTCCAGCAGGGTGGGGTGTGGGTCCCATGAGTATCGAGGCGTCACCGCCGGTCCGGTCGGACGAGCTGCGGCCCTCGATGGGCCGGCGCGCCGCCGCCGCCGCGGGGCTGCTCGCCGCGGCCGGAGCGCTCGCCCTGGTGGTGGCGGGACTCGTCAACTCCCCACTGCGGCTGGGTCTCGCGCTGATCGCGCTCTGCGTCGCCCTGATGGCAGCCTGGACCGCGCTGGTGAACCGCGGCACGCGCCGCGTCCTGGCTGCGGTCGTCGCCGTCGTGGCGCTCGTCGGGTTGGTCGCCCTGTTCGACCTCCGCTCGATCGTGCGGATCAGCCTGGTGGTCGGGCTCGTGCTGGTCTCGGCGGCGGCCGCCCGGTTCGCACTCGCCCACGACCTCGCCCCGGCGGGGTTCGACAGCCGGAAGGTCGGCCCCGCGCAGTCCGGGGTGCTCCTGATGAACCCGTGGTCGGGCGGCGGCAAGGTCAAGCGGTTCGACCTGGAGGCCGAGGCCCGACGGCGCGGTGTCACACCGATCGTCCTGCGTCGGGGCGACGACCTCCGTACGCTCGCCGAGCAGGCTGTCGACGCAGGTGCCGACGTGATCGGGATGGCCGGGGGCGACGGGTCACAGGCACTGGTCGCCGACGTGGCCCGCCGTCATGATCTGCCCTTCGTCTGTGTGCCGGCCGGAACCCGCAACCACTTCGCGCTCGACCTCGGACTCGACCGGGCGGACGTGCCGGCGGCGCTGGACGCCTACGGCGATGCGGTGGAGCGGCGTATCGACCTCGCGACGATCGGCGACCGGGTGTTCGTCAACAACGCCTCGATGGGGGTGTACGCGACGGTCGTGCAGTCCGACGCGTACCGCAACGCCAAGCTGGCCACCACCGCTCAGCTCCTGCCCGATCTCCTCGGTCCGACCGCGCCGCCGTTCGACCTCCGCTTCCACGGCCCGGGCGGGGAGAGCGGGATCTCCGCCGACATGGTGCTGGTCTCCAACGACGTCTACCGGCTGGAGAGCATGAGCGGGTTCGGGACCCGGGCCCGGATCGACGACGGGGTTCTCGGCGTCGTCACCGTCGCCGTCGACCGTGCGAGGGACCTGCCCGCCCTCATCTCGGCCGAGGCCACCGGCCGCATCCGCCGCTTCTCCGGCTATCGCGAATGGACCACGCCGGAGTTCGTCGTGGACTCCGGACAACCACTGGTCGACGTCGGAGTCGACGGTGAGGCGCTGCAGCTGGCACCGCCGCTGCGCTTCCGTTCGCTGCCCGGCGCACTCCGGGTCCGCACTCCACTCGATGCGCCGGGCGCGTCCCCGGCCGCCCTACGTCCGGCCGGGCCGTGGCGGACTTCCACGGCACTCGTCCGTGTCCTCGGCGGCCGTCCCGGACAGTGACCCCTCCGTCCGGACGCTGCCCGCGGCCGGCGGTTCTGTCACCCGTGACGGGGGAGGCAGCCCGGGATGAAGGACGTGAGGCTTGCCCCTGCCGACCCCGCAGGGCGCCGTCCCAGCACCGCCCCGCGGATCGCCGGCGCCGACGAGAGGAAGAAGCCATGGCGATAGGACCTGTCCAGCTCATCGTGCTCGGATTCAAGGATCCGGACTTCCACGGTGAGATCATCACGGAGCTGGAGCGGCTGAAGGAGAGCGGTACCGTCCGCGTGATCGACGCGCTCGCCGTGTACAAGGACGCCGATGGGGAGGTGGAGGCCATGCACCTCAGCAACCTGTCGACCGATGAGGCGATCGAGTTCGGCAGCAAGGTCGGCGCGTTGATCGGCCTGGGCTTCGAGGGCGAGCCAGGACTCGAGGCGGGCGCCATGGCCGGGGGCGAGGCCGCAGCCGACGGAGTCTCGGTCTTCAGTGACGAGGACGCGTGGGACGTGCTCGGGGAGATCCCGAATGGCTCGGCCGCCGCCCTCTTGCTGATCGAGCACCATTGGGCGGTTCCGCTGCGGGACGCGGTTTTCCGCGCCGGCGGGTTCCGCATCGGTGACGGGTTCATCAGCCCGTTGGACCTCATCGGGATCGGGCTGGTCTCGGCCGCGGAGGCCGCGGAGTTGCACGGTCTCGAGACGGCGTCCGTGTCGACCTGACCCGGACGATTCGGTACGGAACTGGAGGAGGTGCCATGTTCGGATCACGCAGGGTCGCCCGGCGGACGGCGAGGCGGACAGCTCGGCGTCGCGACCGCCGCGACTGAACCACGATGATCGGCATTCCGCCGGCCGACACAACGGTCGGCGGAATCGCCGCGTCCGTCCCTGCCGATCCTCCCGGCAGGGAGCGGCGGCCCGGCGAAATCCGTCACGCCACCACCCCACCCCCGGCGCAGCCGTCCACTCCGCCAGGGGCACTGCTGTCATGTGTCAGTGCAGTGCCAGCTTCAAGGCGATGACGGCCACGCCGAGCAGGCCGCTCATGGCCGCCCACCCGAGGGCGCCGGCCACAGTGGCGTCCGAGCGGCGCGCGGCGCCGTAACCCAGGCCGGCGAGCAGCACGGTCGCCAGGCACACCGCCGCGAGCACGGCGGTTCGTAGCTCTGCACCGAGAACCGACGCGACGAGCAACAGGACAAGCGGGGAGTAGGAGGACTCGAGCATCGGCCAGCCATGCCGCAGCGCGGCCGCGACATGCTGCCGATCGAGAACCTGCCCTCGGGCTCCGGCAGCGAGCAGCTCGGCGTAGCGCTCCGTCGCCCAAAACACGAACAATGTGGCGACTACCGTGATGACGACCTGGCCGAGGGTGCCGTGCAGGCTGGCGGCCACCATGACGGCCGCACCCACGACCGTTCCGTGGATCGCATCGGCGAGCTCCCGCTCGTTCGTCCATCGGGAGCCGATCCGGCCGGCGGCCCGTGGGACTCTGGCTTCGGGGGCTCCGTCCTCGTCAGCTGCCGCGCTTCGGTCGGTTCCCGAGCTCGGCGGCCGCGATTCCCGGTTCACATCGTGGAGGCTACCGGGCGCCAGTCGGTGTAGGCCGGGCGACGGGCTCCGGCTGCTTGCCCAGCAGCTTCGCCTTGGCGTGCTGGAACTCCTCGTCGGAGATGCTGCCCTGGTCCTTGAGCGCGGCGAGCTTGGCGATCTCGTCGGCGGTACTCGTGCTCGCTCCGGCGGTCTCCCGGACGTACTGGTTGAACGCCTGCTCGTTCTGCTGTGCCCGGGCCAGGGCACGCTCGTTCATCGAGCGCCCGCGCGCGATCACGTAGACCAGGACACCGAGCCACGGAAAGAAGATCAGGAACACCGTCCAGAGCGCCTTGCCCCACCCGGACATCTCGTGGTCCCCGAAGAGGTCACCGAAGATCCTGAACAGCAATAGGATCCAGGCAAACAAGATCATGAACCAAAAGATGGACCCCACCACGCTCCAGAAATCCATATCCCACTCCTTCATCCACGCCGTGCGCGCCGCAGGGGCGCGAGGCTGCTGCTGATATGGCCACCGTGCCGCGGTCGCCGCTGATCGGCATCACCCGCGTCGGGCGAGGTTGCCCATGCCGTGCTTGCCCGCGGTGCGCGCGCGGCGTGAGCGGTTGTGCGGCACTCGACCCCGATGTCCGTCCATTCGCCCGCCACGGGTGGTGCCACCCGTCGTGACCCGCCCTACCTTCGCCGCATGACCACACCTGTTCCCGGACCCGGCGTCATCGAGGCGGTGCCGACGCCGCTCGCGAACGGCGCGGGCTCCCGACGCGGCGCTCTGCCACGCGCATTGGTGATCCTCATCGGCGCGGCCGCGGCGGTGGTGGTCGTCGCCGGCATCCAGGCCACCGCGTGGCTGATCGGGCCCGCGTTCATGGCGCTGATCGTGGTGATCGCGGTGGCGCCGGTGCACGGCTGGTTGCGGCGCCACGGGTGGCCGGGGTGGGCGACGACACTGGTGCTGATCCTGCTGGTCTACGGGATCCTGCTCGCGCTCGCCCTGGGGATCATCTTCTCGTTGGCCCGTCTTGGGACTGAGCTGCCCCAGTACGCGTCGAAGGCCGACGGCCTGGTGAACTCGGCGACGGCCAAACTGGCCACGCTGGGTGTGGGACCCGAGCAGCTCAAGCAGGCCGCGAGCTCGCTGAACCTGGGCAAGTTGGCGGGTGTAATCGGTGCGCTGTTGAGCAGCGTCGCGGGGCTGGCGTCCAACTTCGTGTTCCTGCTGGCGCTGCTGCTGTTCCTCAGCGTGGAGACCGGTGGCGCCGGGGACCGGATGGCCTCAATCGCCGCCGACCGGCCCAGGATCTCCGAGGCGCTCGGTCACTTCGCCTGGGGCACCCGGCAGTACCTGCTGGTGACGACCGTCTTCGGGCTCATCGTCGCGGTGCTGGACTCGATCGCGCTGGGGATCTTGGGTATCCCGCTGGCCATCACTTGGGGGCTGCTGTCGTTCATCACGAACTACATCCCCAACATCGGGTTCATCCTCGGGGTGATACCGCCGGCGCTGCTCGGGCTGCTCACCGGCGGACCGACGCTGATGGTGACCGTCATCGTGGTGTACATCGTGCTCAACACTGTCATACAGTCGGTCATCCAGCCCCGCTTCATCGGCGACGCGGTCGGGTTGTCGGTCACAGTGACCTTCGTGGTGTTGTTCTTCTGGGCATGGTTGCTCGGCCCGCTCGGGGCGATCCTGGCCATCCCGCTCACCCTGCTCTGCAAGGCCCTGCTGGTGGACATCGATCCGCAGGCCCGATGGGCCGACGCGCTGCTGCGGGACACGGCCAAGGAACCCGACCCGGCCGCGCCCCCGCCGGTGAAGAAGCCTCGTCGCCGGCGCGGCCATCGTGCAGACCCGGTCGACGGCACGGACGGACAGATCGCCGAGCAGCCGGTCCGCGGGGCGACGGACGTGCCGTAGGTGTCGCGGGGGTGTTGACGCGGACGCCCCCGTGGATCGCGAGCTATCCGGTCGTCGACCGGCCCTGCCCGTCAAGGCCTTCCGCTACCCAGATCCTCGCCTCGGCGAGATCGGCCACCGGAAAGCCACGGATCTTGCCCGGGACGAGGACCGAGAGCAGGCGCAGCGCCGGCCGCAGCCAGCTTTCGTCACTGACGACGCCGACCCGCTCATATGCGGTGGCGTGGCGGGCTGCGAACTTGAACTCCTCCTGCGCCGCGTCTCCGTCGTAGTCGCGGAGCTGCGGCCCCAGCAGGTACAGCAGGCGCAGCTTGTGGCCATCGGCGATCTGTCGCCGTAGCACCGGAGCCACGACGTCCTCGAAATCGTCGTCGTCGATCTCCCCGACTGCTTCGAAACCGACCGTGCCGGGCGGCATGTCGAACATCTGCTTGAACACCGTCTCAGGGTCCCTCGTGTGTCGCCGGGTGGGTGCAGGGGTCGGTGGTCCGACCCCGGTTGCGGTGATCGTTGCGCCGCCGCGTCACCCCCGCCTCATCCGCGAGAGGTGAGGCGGCGGCATTGCCGGAGGCTGGGCACAGGGCCATGCGCGCGGACCGTCGGACCTCGCCCGTAGCCCGAAGCTCGACGGTCGGGCTGCCGTAGGCGGAGGACATGGCAGCGGTCATCGCGTTGTAGGCGGGCCCGTCCGTGGCCGGACGAAGGCGTCGCCGGACGACTCGACATCCACGGTCACCCGCACCCCCCAGGGCGCCACCTCGTGCAGGTGGTGGACGAGGGCCGCTCCCGCCCGCTCGGGTGTGACGCCCGGCGGGATACGCGAGTTGAGGCGCGCACTGGCCCGGGGCACGATCGCCGTGGCCGATCCGACCACCGGTGGGCAGTCGATGCCGACGATGGTGATCGCCGGGCGTGCCCAGATCATGTCGGAGACGGTCCCGCCGCCCAATAGCGACACCCCGTCGAGCACGCCGGCGTCGCTCCGGAACTGGGCGGGCTGGTAGGGCGCACCGGTCCAGGTCCTCGGTCGTCATCGAGCAGTACGTCTATCGCCTGTTGTAGGGTTTGTGCCGCATCGCAGGAGGGCCAAGCCCGTAGATCCGTGTCGGGGGGTTGCCGAAACCTTGCGTCGCGACGACGCCGACGTCGGCTTCGCCGTAGGGGACGAGGCTCCCGACTCCGGGAAACCTGGACTGAACGGTTACGCCGAGGTCGCCGTTGGAGGCATCGTAGCCGAGGATCGAGTACGTCATGGTCGTCCTCCTCGTGGCACATCAGTCAAGCGACGGCGAGCATGTGCGGAACCATCCGCAATGGGCGAATCCGCCCGTCGGCCGCGACCGACGGAAGAGCCGACCTCACGCGCTTCGTCCGGGGTCGCCTCCGCCGTCATGGGTCACGGACCTGCAGGCCGCGGGCAGCTGCTGGAGGGAGACCAACTCCAAGCCCATTGCGCCGCACAATGCGAGGACGTCACGCAGTTGCGCCTCGTCGACCACATCGGCATAGATGATCGACTCTGGTGGCGCGGGCTGAACGACCATATCGCTGAACGCGTCCCGGGCACGGTCCGACATCAGTCCGCTCACCCGGAGCTCGTAGCGCACGCCCGCCATACCCGATCACCTCCGACGACCCGGACCGCTGCCTACCAGCGCGTCGTCGCCGGCAACGTCGAGCACGGCCGGCCACGCCGGGGATCTCACGATCGCTCCATCACCCCGCGGTGTCATCGCCCGTGCCGGATGACAGTCCGACAGCTGCCGGGAATCGGATACCTGCGATCGTGGTGCCGATACCCGAGCCCCCGGCGGTCCGGAACCTGGATGAGCCGTATGTGCAGGCCCAACTCATCCCGGTCGGGTGAGGACCACGCGCGTCGGATGCCGGACCCTGATGCAGGGCGCACGGCTTCCTCCAGCAGGGTGGTGGTTCCCATGGGTATCGAGGCGTCACCGCCGTCCCGACCCGACGGGCGGCGGCCCGGGACGACCCGGTGCGCCGCGGCGGCCGGAGCGTCGCCGACAGGTGGGGGAGCGGGCGGGCATGGGTAGGCCACGTCCCGTCGCGCTGACCGGGGCCGAGCGGCGCGCGCTGCGGGTGATCGAGCAGGCACTCACCGAGGAGGACTCGAGGCTGTCCCTGCTGCTCGAGGAGTTGGCGGCGGCCGACCGGCCGGCGCGCTGCGTGCGCACAACGACCTGGATCTACGTCGCGGTGTCGTTGGTGGTGCTCGTCTTCGGGCTGGTCGTGGACGAACCCGGTGCGCGCGATACGGGCGTCATCATGGTGGTGTTCATGCCGGCCGTCCTCCTGTGCGCCGCCGAGGCAGCGCGTCGTTGGCGATGAGAGCGACGCGAGCCCGGGGCTCCGTGCGCTGTCCGGCCGGATCGGCTGGCGTCCTCACCTCCTGCGGGCGATGTGCCCGACACCCCTTGCGCTTTGACGCGGTCTGGTGTGGCGGGTCATGACGGTGGTATGTGTCGACCGTCCGCCGCCGCGGCCACCTGGCGGGCACTCTGCGCCCCGTTCCGGGTCGTTGTGCCCTGCTTCGACGAGGTGCGGGCGCGCACTGTGGGGTTATGAGAACGGACTCCCGCTACGACCCCGCGGCGCGGCGTGATCAGCGCCGGGAGGCGCTGGACGTCGAGGCGGCGGTCGGTGCGGCGCTCGCGCGGAACCCCCGACTGCACCGAGACCACATCACGGTCACGGCCGGGCCTCAGGGCCTGGTGACCCTCACCGGCACCATCGCGACCCAGGCGCTGCGCCGCGAGGTCGAGCTCACCTGCTGGACCGTGCCTGCCGTCTGGACCCTTCACGACCGGCTGGTCGTCGGCCGTTCGACGAGGCAGGGCTGATCCGAGAAGCAGCATCAGGAGTGGACTTGCCGGTCCATTCTCTGGTTCCTAACGTCGGACCCGTGGACAGACTCTCCGCCAGAACCGCACTCGTGACCGGCTCGACGAGCAACATCGGCCGCGCGATCGCCGTCGCCTATGCCGCTGAAGGCGCCCACGTCGTCGTCTCGGGCCGCGACGGCGGGCGGCTGGACATCCTGGTCAACAACGCGGGCATCTTCCCGGTCAGCACCACCCTGACCCTCGACGAGGAGACCTTCGACAGGGTCGTCGGGGTGAACCTCCGGGCTCCCTTCTTCCTGACCCAGGCCGTTGACGGTGGCTCGTGCGGGTGCGGGCCATGACGTCGTCGAGGGTGGTCCGCAGGACGCCGCGCTCGTGGATCTCCGCCGCGGCGCCCTCGACGATCCGCCGCCGCGTCGCGGCGCCCTTGCGGGTCAGGGTGCGCTCCACCTGGCCGCCTTCGGTCGTCCGGGTCAATGTCGGCGATCCCAGCTTATGCGCGCGCCGTCGCGGGCGGCCTGTGTAAGGACGTCGCGAGCGAGCGTCGCCGGGCGGCTGCAAGATCGCCGCGAGCGGTGCCGCACGGCTGCCCGAGCGACCATGACACACCGCTCACGGCGGTCATGTTCGGCCGACGGACCGACGACACTCACGGATCCTCGTGCTCGGGGGCGGTGGCCGCGCTGATCATTGCGCGCTTCATTCCCCGACCGGGACCTGCGGTGGATCCTCGGCGGCGGGACACGCACCCGACCTGATCGACACCGTCCGCGGTGCGGCCGCAGCCCGGTAGGTTGACGTTCATGGCCGACTCGGTGTTGACGAAACGCGGCGTCGGCCGCCGCGAGCAGCGGAACAAGGTCACGTCGCTGGAGGATGCGGTCGCTCTCATCCACAGCGGGGACACCGTCTGCACCTCGGGCTTCGTCGGCATCGGCGTTCCGGAGGCGCTGCTCGCCGGCCTCGAGCGCCGGTTTCTCGATACGGCCGAGCCCAGCGATCTCACCCTCGTCTTCGCCGCCGGGCAGGGAGACGGCAAGGGACAGGGCCTTGATCGGCTCGGCCGCGACGGTCTGTTGCGGCGCGTGGTCGGCGGGCACTGGGGGCTGATCCCCAGCGTCGGCAAGCTCGCTCTGCAGAACAAGATCGAGGGCTACAACCTCCCACAGGGCTGCATCTCGCAGCTCTACCGCGACATCGCTGCGGGCAAGCCCGGCCTGCTCAGCCGGGTCGGGCTCGGCACCTTCGTGGACCCGCGCCAGGACGGCGGCAAGGTCAACTCGGTGACCACCGAGGATCTGGTCCGGCTCATCGAGATCGACGGGCGGGAGTGGTTGCTCTACCGGACGTTCCCGATCCAGGTGGCGCTGATCCGCGGCACGACCGCGGACCTCGCCGGCAACATCACCATGGAACGCGAGGCGCTCACCCTGGACAACCTGGCCATGGCCATGGCGGCCAAGAACTCCGGCGGTCTCGTGATCGTCCAGGTCGAGCGGATCGCCGAGGTCAACAGCCTGCCGGCGCGCGCGGTCCGGATTCCGGGCATTCTGGTCGACGCCGTGGTGGTGGCCGAACCGGAGCTGCACTGGCAGACCTACGCCGTGCAGTACTCGCCGGCCTACGCCAACGAGCTCCGGGTCCCGCTGGAGAACCTCGCGCCCATGCCGCTGGACGCTCGCAAGATCATCGCTCGGCGGGCGGCGATGGAGCTGCCGGCCAACGGCGTGGTCAACCTCGGTATCGGCATGCCCGAAGGCGTGGCCTCGGTGGCCAACGAGGAGAAGATCCTCCGCTACATCACGCTGACCGCCGAGCCCGGCGTGATCGGCGGGGTCCCGGCCTCGGGCCTCAACTTCGGCGCGGCCGTCAACACCGACGCGATGGTCGACCAGAACCAGCAGTTCGACTTCTACGACGGCGGTGGTCTCGACCTCGCCGTCCTCGGCATGGCCGAGTGCGACGCCGAGGGCAACGTCAACGTCAGCCGGTTCGGCGGCAAGCTCACCGGCGCGGGCGGCTTCATCAACATCAGCCAGAACGCCGGGGCGGTGGTCTTCACCGGCACCTTCACCGCGGGCGGGCTCACTGTCGCGATCGAGGACGGCCGGCTGCGGATCGTGCACGAGGGCCGGGCCCGCAAGTTCGTCGACGCGGTGGGACAGGTCACCTTCAGCGGCGCCTACGCCGCCGAGCGCAACCAGAACGTCCTCTACGTCACCGAACGGTGCGTCTTCCGCCGCACCTCCCACGGGCTGGAGTTGACCGAGATCGCCCCGGGGATCGATCTCGAACGGGACATCCTGGCGCACATGGCATTCCGCCCGCTGGTCGACCAACCGGAGCTGATGGACGGCCGCATCTTCCGGCCCGAACCCGTGGGGCTCGACGAAAGTCTGTTCCAGCTCGGTCTCGAGCGGCGGATCAGCTTCAACGCCGACCGCGACACCCTGTTCCTCAACTTCGAGGGCATGCGGGTACGCAGCGAGCAGGACGTGGACGAGATCCGTTCGGTGGTCGAATCCCAGGTGCGCGCCATCGGTCATCGGGTGGCGGTGGTGGTCAACTACGACAACTTCCGCATCAACGAAGACCTGATCGGTCGCTACGCCGAGATGGTCCGCCACATGGAGCAGCACCACTACACCAGCGTCACCCGCTACACCTCGAGCGCGTTCCTGCGAATCAAGCTCGGCGGGGCCCTGGAGAAGGTGGGCGTCAAGCCCCATCTGTTCGAACGGGAGAAGATGAAGGCCGACACCGCGCCCTGACGTTATCGTTCAGCGTGACTGTTCTCGCGGAACGGCTGCGTGAGCTGCGGCAACGCTCGTTCGTGGGCCGGGACGGCGAGGTCGGGCTGTTCCGGGCCGCGCTGGCCGCGCACGGCGTGATCTTCTTGTACGGGCCCGGCGGGGCCGGCAAGAGCACGCTGCGCGCACGCCGACGTCACCACCGAGGACCTGCTGCGATCGGTGCTCGGCGACGACGCCGGCGAGCTGTTCGCCTGGTTGCGCACGCTGCCGTTCGTCGACGAGGGACCCGACGGGCTGTTCCCGCACGACGTGGCCCGCGATGGTCTGCTGGCGGATCTGCGCTGGCGTGACCCCGGCCGGTACGCCGACCTGCACCACCGGGTCCGGGCCCGGCTGCTCGCGCGATTCCACGTCGCGGCCGACGAGCGGCTGCGGCTGCTGGCGGACTCGATCGCCGCGACTCCCCGCGACCGGCTTGCGACGTACATCAATCCACCACCGGTAGGAGACCAGTACGTCGACGAGGTTCGCGACGGTGACCGGGCCTCGATCGTCGCCATGACCACGACATGGCAGGGTGCCGAGCAGGCCGCGCTGGCGGCGTACTGGGTGGATCATCGGCCCGCGGCCTTCCGGGTCTTCCGTGCCGCGTCGGGCGAGCCGTCCGGCGCTCGCGGTGGCGTTGCTGGAACGCACCAGCCGCACCGTCGCGCTCACGGAGGCTGGGGCGGTGCTGCTGAGCGAGGGTCGGGCAGCTCTCGACGCGGTCGACGCCGCCGACCGCCGCACCCGCCGCGCCGCCCTCGCCGGGACCGGTCGGCCCGGCCTGGTCCTCGTCACGAAGGCCGGTGCGTCCGGCGAGCTGCTGTCGAAGCTGCTCGATGCGTACGCCGCTGAACCGGGTGCGGTCACTGTCGACGTGCTCCTGTGCGGGATCGGCGAGCAGGAGCGGCTGCTGCGCGATGGGCGGGCCGATATCGCGCTGTCGCACCGGCCGTTCGATTCGACGGCCGGGTTCGACACCGAGGAGCTGTGCACCGAGGCGCAGGTCGTCGTCCTCCCCGCCGGGCACCCCCTCGCCGTTCGGGCCGACCTGCGGATGGCCGACGTCACCGCGCTGCCCGGCCTGCCGCTGCCGCGCTGGCCCGGCCCCGACGGCACGTACCCGGACGGCCCCGGTCCCGAGGCGCGGGACACTGCTCAGCTGTACCAACTGATCGCACTCGGTCGAGCCTCGGCGGTCCTGCCGGAGTCGTGTCGGACCCAGCTGCACCGTGACCTCGTCGCCGTGCCGGTGCTGGACGCGCCGACGGTGACGACGGTGATCGCGTGGCCGCCGCACAGCCGGTCCCGGGCCCTCGCCGGGCTCGTCCGGACCGCGACCCTGGGCCTCGGCGCGCACCTCTGACGGGGCGGTCGGGCACCGGGATGATCGACGTTCCGGTGACATGAGCTTCACCTGTGCAGCTCATGTCACCCAACCGCCGATCAGACCTGGTTCGACAGGTAGGCGCCGGCCTTGATGTCCTCGATCAGGGTCGGCCCGGTCGGGTTCCAGTCGAGGAACTCGCGGGTGCGGGTGCTCGACGCCGACATGTCCAGCGCGAAGAACCGGCCGATGAACCCGAAGTGCTCGACGGTGCCGCGGCGCAGCGCGTCGAGGTCGTCGAGGTCCCCGGGCAGGACCGTCACGCCTTTCGCCTCCAGGGACGCCGCGGAGCCGTCGGATCGGGCGAGACCGACGACCTGGCAGCCCGGCGCGCGCGAGCGACTGCAGGCCGCCGCCCTGGATCGGTTCGCCGAGCAGGGCTTCGACGGCACCACGGTCGCGGAGATCGCCTCGGCCGCCGGTCTGACCGAGCGGACGTTCTTCCGCTACTTCGCCGACAAGCGTGAGGTGCTCTTCTTCGGCCAGGACACGTTCGAGCGGATGTTCCTCGAGGGTGTCGACAACGCTGCCGAGGGCGCCCCGATGTCGGTGGTGGCCGCGGCACTCGAGAGTGCCACCGCATTCTTCCCGGACGAGCGCCGCGCCTGGTCCCGCGCGCGTCAGGCCGTCATCGACGCCGATCCGAGCCTTCAGGAGCGGGAGCTTCTCAAGCTGTCGTCACTCGCCGCCGCGATGACCCGCGCACTGCGCCGGCGCGGCGTCGACGACACCGCGGCGGCACTGAGCGCGGAGACCGGGGTGGCCGTCTTCCGGATCGCCTTCGGCGCGTGGATCGCGGAGGGCGAGCAACGGTCGCTCGCCGAGCTCCAGCGGGCGGTCCTCGCCGAGATGCGGTCACTCGTGGGCACCGCCTGACCGTCGAGTGTCGAGCGCGGCAGCACCGAGCGACGCGGCGGCGCACGCGGTCGTCGTCGGCCAGCGCCGCCGCGCGCAGAGCTCGGCCGGCTCGACGGACGCGGCGAGCGCGGCGAGGAGGAACTCGAGGGAGACCGCGTCGCGTGGCTCGCCGGCACCACAGAGGACGAGGCCCTCACGGGCCTGGGCGATCGCCGAGCCGAGCTGCCCGGCCTGCACCGCGAGGACCGTGCGGACCAGCGCCACCCGGGCGCGGCTCTTCGGGTCGCTGAGGTGATCGGCCAGCGCCCCTGCCCGTCCGAGCGCACGGCGTGAGCCTCGGACCTCACGCCGCAGGAAGAGCGCCTCACTGGGCGATGACCGCCACCGCGACCCCGGGACAGTACCTGCTGATCCGGCGGCTGATCTCCCGCCCGAACAGCTACACGTTCGACCTGTGCTGGGCGCCACCGGACCGCCCGGCGACCATGACCTACTTCATCACCATCGCCGGGCGCCGGTGGCCGGTGGAGGAAACGTTCAAGACCGGGAAGGACGTGTTCGGCTGGGACCAGACCCAGGCCCGCACCTGGAACGGGACCTGCCGACACACCGCCCTGGCCGCCCTCGCCCAGCTCCGCACCGCCGCCATCCGCAACGCACTCACCGCCAGCATCACCCTCCCCGCCGTCAACGACGCCGTCAACGACGCCGTCAACGACGCCGTCAACGACGCCGCCTCTCAGCACCCGCCGGACGCCAGCACAGCGACCGGCGACGGCGATGGCCCGGTCAGCGACGCCGACCTGCAGATCCCCCTCGGCGACGCCCCCGTCCCGGCCCGCGGCGGCCAGCCCTCGGCCGTGAAAATCTGGTCGATCCATTCAGCCTTGATCGTCAAGAATGTCTCCGGGGTTCTCGGGTCTCTCCATGGAGAGACCGAACGCGCGTGCGTGCCGCGGCGCGGAAAGGCACATCACGCGTTCGTGCAAGACCTGCCGACGTATCAGGCGATGCGGAATGAGGGGGAGCGTCGCACGTCTGATTCGGAAGCGGCGGCGACGCCCGCGGGCGGCGCTCAGACCAACGAATTAGCCCGAACGGCGGAAGGCTGAGTGGTGGACTCGGCGGCGGTGGACACGTCGGCCGGGATGCGCCGGTGTCGGCTTCACGGCAAGGACGATACTACGTAGTTCTGCACTACGTAGTTCTGCGTACACCGCCGCGGCGGAACGGGGCACTACGGTGATGGGCATTGCGCCCTGACTCGTCGAGTAGTTCGCCGAGGTGTCTGTAGGTGTTGCCGGCAGAACCGCCCGACGCCCGAATGACGCCCTGGGTGCCCCGGGCGCGTTTCCTCGCACGAAGTTCCGTCCGCCCCGCAGCTGAGGAGCAATCATGCCCACTGGATTCCGTGACGTGCCGGACTGGACCTTCTGGGAGAACCAGGGAGCGGGCGTCGCCGTGGCCGACCTGGATGGCGGCGGGGCCGGCGACCTCGTCGTCTTCGTGATCGACAACGCGGTCGGGCTGAACCGTGGGCTGTTTCGGGTGGGCCGGGCTCTGGACGCCGGCGGAGTCGTCACCGGCGGCTGGTCGGAGTGGGCGGAGGTGCCCGACTGGTTCTCGTGGGAGAACCAGGGCGGGGGGATCGCCGTGGTCGACCGGGGCGCGACCCGCGACCTCGTCGTCTTCGCCGTCGACAACCCACCTGGTGCGAACCGGGGGATCTTTCGAGTGGGCCGGGACGTGGGCGCCGACGGCGTCGTCGCCGGGGGCTGGTCGCCGTGGCGCGACGTTCCGGACTGGACGTTCTGGGAGAACGCGGGCGCCGGTGTGGCGGTCGCAGACCTGGGCGGCGGGGGCGTCGACCTGCTCGTGTTCGTGATCGACGACCCGGTGGAGCAGAACGCCGGCCTCTACCGGATCGGTCATGGCTTGGACGCGGACGGAGTCGTCACCGGCGGCTGGTCGGAGTGGGTGGAGGTGCCCGACTGGTTCTCGTGGGAGAACCAGGGCGGGGGGATCGCGGTGGTCGACCGGGGCGCGACCCGCGACCTCGTCGTCTTCGCCGTCGACAATCCGCCCGGTCAGAACCAGGCGTTCTACCGGGTCGCGGCGAACATCGACGTGAAGGGCAATCCGGCCACCGGCTGGTCACCCTGGCGCGGGGTCCCGAACTGGTTCTCCTGGGAGAACCAGGGCGCAGGGATCGCCGCGTCCGCGATCGGCGGACCGCCCACCCTCACAGTGCTGATGGTCGACGCCCCACCGGGGCAGAACGCCGGGCACTACACACGCCTGCCCCTGGACGAGGACCCGGCGACCCAGGGCAGCTGGGAGCTGCTGCCGTACTCGTCGCAGGTCCTCGCGATTCACGCGGCGACCCTGCCGGGCGGCAAGGTCATGTTCTTCTCCGGCTCCGGCAACAACCAGGTCCGTGACGCCTCGCACGACTACGGCGACGTCGCCAAGGGCATCTACACCAGCGTCGTCTGGGATCCGCAGGCGCCGGCGGCGGGCGGGGCCAACTTCGCCCACCCGGCCACGGTCCGCGGCCCCGATGGCAAGCCGTTCGACTTCTTCTGCGGCGGTGACACCTTCCTGCCGGACGGGACGCTGTTGTCGGCAGGCGGGAACCTGGCGTATCCCGGTAACGGGCACGGCAACCTCGGGCGCGCCGACTGCCTGGGGTTCGATCCGGTCGGCGGCCAGTGGCGCAAGTTGGGCAGGATGGCCCACGGCCGTTGGTACCCGACGCTGCTGCCGCTCGCCGACGGCCGGGTGCTGGCCGTCAGCGGCCTCAACGACACCAACGGCACGCTCAACCCCACGTTCGAGGTCTACAACCCGGCCACCGACACCTGGCACAACCTGCCGGTGCCTCAGGGCGGGCTGTTCTTCGGCATGCCGCTGTACGCGCACTTGTTCCTGCTGCGTGACGGCCGGGTGCTGTTCACCGGCGGCCGGATGGACGATCCCAGTCCGCAGGGACCGGTCACCATGGACCTCACCACCACCCCGGTGACGATCACCGGTGTACCCGGTCTGGACGACCCGGTGATCCGGAACCAGTCCGCCAGCGTGCTGCTCCCCCCGGCCCAGAACCAGCGCTTCATGATCATCGGCGGTGGGCCCGAGGACGAGAGCAACGCGACCGGGAGCACGTCGGTGATCGACATGACCGAGCCGGCCCCGCAGTTCCGGCCCGGCGCGGCGATGAGCCTGCCCCGGATGCACCTCAACGCGGTGCTGCTCCCGGACCGCACGGTCTTCGTCAGCGGTGGTGCGCTGGCCCGGGAGGACCGGGAGGTGGCGCGGCTGGAGTCGGAGATCTATGACCCGGCCACCGATACGTGGCGGATCGGCGCCACCGCGCACGTGGTCCGCCTGTACCACTCCGTCGCGTTGCTGCTGCCCGACGGCCGGGTCGTCGCCGCGGGCGGAAACCCGCCCCCCTACGGTCACCAGGTCGCCTGGGAACCGCAGGACGAGAACGAGGAGCTTCGGCTCGACGTCTACAGCCCGCCCTACCTGTTCGCCGGGCCGCGCCCGACGATCTCGGCGGTGCCCACCGAGTGGGGCTACGGGCAGCAGATCGACATCACCAGCCCCCAGGCCGGCGACGTGAAGTGGCTCAGCCTCATCCGCTGCGGCTCCACCACCCACGCCTTCGACAACTCGCAGCGGCTGGTGGACATGGCGATCCTCGGGCATGGTGGCGGGACGGTGCGGACGGTCGCGCCCGAGGAGCCGACCCTGGCACCGCCGGGCTGGTACATGCTCTTCCTGGTGGACACGGCCGGCGTGCCGTCCGTCGCGAGGTGGGTGCACCTCACCTGACCCCGGGGTCGATCGGGTGCGGGATGCGGGAGTATGCCTGACGGCGACGGGACCTCGCTCGCCCGGAAGACCTACTACTCGGTGGGCGGCGGCTTCGTCGTCGACGAGGAGGCGGCCGGCGCCGACCGGATCGTCGCGGACACCACGGTGCGGGCCCGTTCGGTCGGTCATCCGCGGCGGACCGCGCCACCCTGACGCAGCGCGGGCGCGCCGCGTCCGGCTAGGGCCATCCCGCGATGGTGGGAGTCGAGGTGTGAGGGTTCGGGCGCGCCGAAGCGACCTACGATGGATGTCGCGCACGGACAGACATCCCCGACGCCGCCTGAGGGGGTTTCCCGATGGCCGAGCCACGATCCCTGCAACTCGAGCCCGCGTCGGCTCAGGACCTGCTGCTGGCCACCAAGTTGCGGGCGCCGCGGCCGAGGACCGGCTGGGTGCCGCGACCACGGCTGGTGCAGCGTCTGCGGGCCGGGACGGAACGCGAGCTCGTCCTGGTCTGTGGCCCGGCGGGATTCGGCAAGTCGAGCCTGCTGGCCGACTGGGTACGCGGTGACCGGCGGGCCGTCGCGTGGCTGTCACTGGATGCTGCGGACAACGACCCGGTGCGGTTCTGGCGCGACGTCTCTGCCGCGCTGGACGGGGTGCTGCCCGGCGTCGCCGAGCAGGTCGGAGCGCTCGTGAGCGCCGCCCCGTCGACGTCGTTCGCCGCGGCCGTGACGGTGCTGGTGAACGAGCTCGCCGCCGCACCTGACGACGTAGCGCTCGTCGTGGACGACTACCACGTCATCGAGGCCCCGGAGGTGCACCGGTCGCTGGAGTTCCTGCTGGACCACTTGCCGGCCTCGCTGCACATGGTGCTGGCCAGCCGAAGCGACCCACCGCTGCCGCTGGCCAGGCTGCGGGCCCGCGGGCAGCTGACCGAGCTGCGTGGCGACGAGCTGCGCTTCACCCCGGATGAGACGGCCGAGCTGCTGCGCGTGGCGATCGGACACGATCTCCCGGCCGCGGCCGTCACGGTTCTCGGCGAGCGCACCGAGGGCTGGGCGGCCGGACTTCAGCTGGCGGCACTGTCGCTGCAGGGACGTGCCGACGTCACCGGGTTCGTCGAGGAGTTCTCCGGAAGCCACCGGTTCGTACTGGACTACCTGACCCAGGAGGTGCTGGAGCGCCAACCGGAGGAGCTGCGGACGTTCCTGCTGGAGACGTCGGTCCTGGAGCGGCTGTCCGGCTCGCTCTGCGATGCGGTGGTGGGGTGCACGAACAGCCAGCAAAGGCTGGAGTCGATGGAGCGGGCCAACCTGTTCCTGATCCCGCTCGACGAGGAGCGTCGCTGGTGGCGCTACCACAACCTGTTCGCCGACCTGCTGCGCGCCACTCTGAAGCGGCGGTACCCGGCACGGGTGCCGGAGCTGCACCGCGCCGCAGCGAGCTGGTACGAGCAGCATGAGCTGCCGGCCGACGCCATCCGGCATGCGCGGGTGGCCGGCGAGGTGACCTGGGCCGCCCAGCTGGTCGAGAGGCACCTCGAGGAGCAGATCCGGAGGCGCGCCGAGGTCGCGACCCTCGTCTCCTGGCTCGCTGCACTCCCGTCCGAGGTGATCCAGCGCCGGCCGGTGCTCGCGCTGGGGCAGGCCAAGGTCACGGTGATGGCCGGCCGGCTGGACGAGGTCGAACCGCTGCTGACGATGGCGGAGCAGGCGTTCGACCAGGCGGCCGGCGAGCCGTACCGGGCCTCGATCGACCGCGACCACAGCCTCCTGGCCAACGTGCCGGCCGCCATCGCGATCGCCCGCGCCGATCTGGCCCGCCTGCACGGAGAAGCAGAACGGGAGCGCGAGTTCGCCCAGGCCGCCCTCGAGCAGCTGACCGAGCACGACGAACTGCTCCGCACTGTCGCCCGCTACCACGTGGCGTTCGCGGACTGGATCGCCGGGCGCCTGGTCCCCGCCGAACGCGTGCTGGCCGACCTCTTCGCGGAACGGGCCGCGTCGGAACGGCGGGACCTGGCGCTCCGTGCGGCCTTCGACCTCGGGGGGGTTCAGCAGGCCCAGGGGCGGTTGGGCGCTGCGCAGCGCACCTACCGGCGGGGCCTGGAGGTGGCCCGGAGCACCGGGTCGCCACCGACCATCGGCATGGCGCACGTCGGGCTGGCCGAGGTGGGCTACGAGCGGGGCGACCTGCCCGCGGCCGCCCACCATGCGACGGTCGGCATCGAGCAGTGCCGCCGCCTCGCCTATGCCCTGGCGCTGGTGGCGGGCCTGGTCACGCTGGCCCGGATCCGGCAGGCGGAAGGAGATCCGGTCGGCGCGCTGGCCGCCGTCGACGAGGCCGAGGCCGTGATGCCCCAAGCGTTGGTCGACCTGCGTTATCCCGTGTCCGCCCTGCGGGCCCGGCTGGTGCTGGCCGGGGGGAACCGCGCCGAGGCCACTCGGTGGGTCCGGAGCCGCGGGTTGACCGTGCAGGACGAGCCGGTCTATCCCCGCGAGCCCGAGTACCGGATGTTCGCACGGCTGCTACTGGCCGAGCACCAGCCCGCTGCCGCCCTCGAGCTGCTGGAGCGGTGGCGCGCGTTGGCCGTCTCCCAGGGCCGGGCCGTCGGCGTGTTGCGGCTGCGCCTACTGGAGGCACGCGCACACGACGATGCTGGCGACCCGGCCGCCGCGCTGTCCGCGCTGGCCGAGGCGCTCGTTCTGGCGGCGCCGGAGGGTTACCTGCGGGTGTTCCTCGACGAGGGCGCGCCGATAGCCGCGCTTCTGCGGGAGCTGCTGGTCGGTCGGCGCCTCGAGCAGCTCGGCGGGGGTTCCGTCCCGCGGGAGTTCCTCGCCCGGCTCACCGTGGCCTTCGACCAGCACGACATGCCTGTCCTACCGCCGGTGCGCCGCGGCGTCGTGGCGGCGCCGGGAATGGTGGCGCCGCTGAGCCCTCGCGAGCACGAGGTGTTGACGTTGCTGGCCGCCGGCCACCCCAACCGGGAGATCGCCGACGAGCTGTTCATCACGGTGGACACGGTGAAGCGCCACATCACCCACGTTTTCGGCAAGCTCGGGGTGGGCAACCGCACTCAGGCGGTGGCCAGGGCGCGCGACCTCGGGCTGCTCGACTGACACGCCATCCCCCGAAAGCGGGAGTCGGCGAGGCGACGTGCCGGACACCCCGATGTCTGCCGGCTGAACTCCCACCCCGGGTGGTACCGACGTGGGGTGGCCGCCGTCGACGTCCTTACCGTCGCCGACATGCTCACGGTGTACGCCGACGATGCGATCGACCTGGGTGTCGACCTACTGGCGATCTTCCTGCTCGCATTCTTGCTCTACTTCCGCCGCCACCGGCGCGCGGACCTGTTGCTGGCCTACGTCGCGCTCAAACATCGGCATCTTCGTGGCGATATCGGTGGTGCCCGGGTGATCGCGCAGAGCTTCGGCGCCTCCGGGTACCCGCCCGGCGGTCCGCCGGCGCAGGACGAGAGCGTGGGGTTCAACCCGAAGCCACCGGCCGCGATGGCCGCTATCTTCGCGGCGATCCGCCGGCTCGAGGAGCTGGTGACGGCCATGCCGGACGGTGTCGTGCTCCGCTACGGCGGGTTCTACGGCCCGGGCACCGCGCTGGATCGGCACAGCCCGCAGATCGAGGCGGTCCGCCGCCGTTTGCTGCCGATCGTCGGCGATGGTGGGGTTGCCGTTCGTGGCCGAGGTCCTTGGGGCCGGGCCGCCGCGGCACCTCCCCGTCTGGCTGGCCCGGATCGTCGCAGGCGAGGCGGCCGTGTACCTGATGACGCAGGCACGTGGTGGATCGAACGCGCGGGCCAAGGCCGAACTGGGCTGGAAGCCCGCGTATCCGGACTGGCGCGCGGGGTTCCGGGCCGCGTTGTCGGACTGACAGGACCGATCGCTGTGACCTGAATGGACCTTGGGCGCACACTGGCCCTGCCGGTCACGGGTTCCGTCTGGTCCGATCAGAGGAGGTGCAGGGTCGTGGGTTCTTCGGAAACTGTCCTTGTCGGGGTGGACGGTTCCCCCCAGTCCGGGGCTGCGTTGGCGTACGCGGTGGCCGAGGCCAACCGCCGCGGTGCCCACCTGCGCGTCGTGTCGACCTACTTTCCGGAGTACTCGGTCCACGGGCGCACCCAGCCGTTGTCGGAGTCCGAGCCGGCGATCGAGGTCGACGTCGAGGCGCAGGCTCGGCGGATGGTCGAGGAGGCGCTGGACGGCGCCGCCGTGGCGCCGCCGGTGGACATCGTGGTTGCGGCCGGACCAGCTGCCGGGGTGCTCATCGACATGTCGGGCGAGGTCGACGTGCTGGTCGTGGGTCATCGCGGTCGCGGTGGCTTCGCCAGCATGCTGCTCGGGTCGGTCGGTCTGCAGTCCGTGTTGCATGCCCACTGCCCCGTGATCGTGGTGCGCCCGACCGGCGCAGGGGCGTAGAAGCCGCGCAGCACGGAAGGCACGCGGGATGGTGCCTCCGCGCCGACCGGAAGCTCGCAGATTGCGACCGTGGGTCGCGCCCGTCCCGTTGACGTCTACCGGGTGATGGGCCGGCCGGCGTATGCCGCGAGCCGGTCGTAGGGACCGGCGTCCGGCGGTGCCGGCTGTTCCGGACCGAACGCGCCTTCCCGCAGCTCGGGGGTCAGGTTGGCCCGCATGAACTCGAGGCCGAGCTCGGCGACCTGCGGGTCCAGCGCGTCGAGCGGGAGGCCGAGCGCGGTGGCGAGGTCCCAGTCGTGCACCCCGAACTCCGCGAACTGGAGCGCCGGCGGCATCGGCGGGGTGTCCCCGAGGTCGTGCCACGCACGGATGAGGTCGTCCGCGGCGGCTCGGAACGTCGGACCCCAGGCCTGGGTCAGGTGCGGTGCCGGCGCCGCCCAGTCCGGCTGCTTGCCCTGCACCATCAGCAGGAACTGGTGTGCATCGTTCACGATGTGGTCGGCCAGAGTCGAGACGTTCCACTCGCTGCACGGGGTCGGCCGGTCCACCACGTCCGCATGGACGTGGTCGAGGAGATCGCCGGTCTGGTCGAGCGCTCGGGACAGCACACCGTTCGGGTCCATCCGCACAACCTATTGCGTGATCCTCGCTCACGAGTGGCGCGACGCAGAGTTCTGTTGGGACACTGTTGCCATCCCTCCCAACGAAATCGTTGACAATGCGTCAACAGGGTAACCCTGCCGCGTTGCCGAGAATGCCGACTGCGTGCCGAACGTCTGGCGCTACGAGCTCACGGCGCTGCCGACCGCGTCTCGGCGGGGTGCCACCCGGTGCGGGCGGGTCAGGGGGCCGAAGATGGCCAGCGTGAGTGCCCCGAACAGCCACGAGGCGGCGATGAAGTAGAAGACGCTGCGGTACCCGATGCCGGTGTAGAGGGCGGCGATGACGAGCGGGCCGATGGCGTTCGACAACCGGCCAAGGCCGTAGGAGACGCCCGTTCCGAGTGAGCGGCCGCGGATGTCGAACAGCTCGGGGGAGTAGGGGTAGGCAATCGCGGTGTAGCCGCGCTCGATGAGGTTGACCAGGAAGCCGAAGACGACGATCAGGATCGGGTTGAAGGTCAGGCCGTACAGCAGGCCGCAGATCGCGATGGCCGTGCCGAAGACCACCAGACACCACTTGCGTTCGAACCGGTCGGTCCAGGCGAACGCCGAGAGCAGCGAGAAGACGCTGAAGAACAGCGTGGTCGTCACCAGGGCCGTCTTACGGCCCCAGCGGTCGGCCATCCAGCTGGCGACCAGCGACCCGATGAACATCCCGATAAACGACAGCGAGGTGACGTACGCGATCTGGTTGACCGTCAGGCCCAACAGCTTGATCAGCTTGGGCGCGGTGGTGGCGAAGGTGTTGAAGTTGGCCCATGAGGTTGGCGAGATCAGCGGTCGATCATCCGTTGCGGTGTTGAGGTGCCTGGACACGGACCAGTCAGGAGCCCGGGAGGAGCGGTGCGGTGCGGGCCACCACGCGGTCGGGACGCAGCAGGGCCGCAGTCGTTCGGCCGGACTGCAGCCAGGCGTGCAGCGGCGTACTGCCCACGTCGATCGTGCGGGCGCCGATCGCCCGAGCGGCTGCCCTCGTCCGTGCCTCGACGGGGCCGGCGTGCAGCAGCCCCCAACCGGGACCGACGACCTCGTCGAGCAGGACCGATCCCGCCAGACGCGGCTGCGGGCACAGGGTGCCGGCGAGGTCGTGCCGGCTGTGCCGCTCGACCGCGGGCCCGGGTGGGAACCGAGTTGCCACGGCGGCGAGCGCGCGCTTCTCGGCGCCGGGCAGCCGCAGCAACGCGGCGGCGAGTGGGCGGCGCACCAGCGCGGCCGGTCCGCCGCCGCCCGTCATGGCCCGCCCGACGAGCAGGGCGGTGCGGATCGTCGCGCGGACGTGCGGGTCGCGCTCGCGCGGATAGCTGCCGAGCAGCTCCTCGTTCGCCCGTCCCGTCAGGACCGCGGCAAGCTTCCAGGCGAGGTTGTGGGCGTCGCGCAGCCCGGCCCCGAGGCCCTGCCCGATGAACGGCGGCATGAGGTGGGCGGCGTCACCGAGCAGGAAGGTCCGCTCGGTCCGCCAGCGGTCGACGACCCGGGCGCGGAAGGTGTACTCGGCGCAGCGGATCACGGTCGGCGGAGTGCTCGTCCACGGCCGCAGCAACGCGGTCGGGGAGAGGTCGGTCGCCCGCTCGTCGTCGCGGAGGCGGAACTCGAACCGGTAGCGATCGTCCGTGAGGTGCAGGAACGTCGCCGCCCGCCGCGGATCGCACACCTGGTCGACCCCGCCCCACGAGTCGAGCGGAGTCGGGCACCGGACGTCCACGACGAGCCAGCGCTGGGTGAAACCCAGATCGGTGAACGCGGCCCCGATCGCGGCCCGCACGGTGCTGCCCGCGCCGTCGCAGCCGAGCACCGCGGCCGCGGACAGGCGGGAGCCGTCACCGAGCACGACACCGGCGCGGGACACGCCGACGACCTCGACACCGGTGCGGACGTCGATCCCCGCGTCCCGGACGGCGCCGCGCAGCAGATCGTCGAGTTCGGGTTGGTCGAACAGGTTGGCTGCGGGGTGCCCGTGGACACCGGGGCCCGGGTCGCGGCGGAACGTGGCGAAGGGCCGCAGTCGCGCGTCGAGCAGCCGCAGCCCGGTGGCAGGCCGGCTGATCCGGGCGAAGCCGTCGGCGACCCGGGCGAGCTGCAGCACCCGCACGCACTCGTCGTCGAGGTGCACCGCGCGGGGGAGCGTCCAGGGCCGCGGGTGGCGTTCGAGCACCACCGTGGCGACGCCGTAGCGGGCCAGCAGCAGCGCGGCGGTGAGCCCGACCGGGCCGGCACCGACGATGACGACCGGAGCAGGAACGATCGGAACCGATTCAGCCACGCAGCAGGGCCGTGTACAAGGTGAGGCCGGGTCCGAACGCGGTGAGGATCGCAGGGCGCCCGGCGCGGGGCCGGCCGCAGGAGCGCAGCGCGTCCAGGACGAGCAGGACTGTCGTCGACGAGCAGTTGCCGTGTGTGGCGAGCACCGCCCGCGACTCGTCGACGGCCTCGGCCGACAGGCCGAGCTGCTCGACCACCGTGTCGAGGATGCGGGGTCCTCCGGGGTGGACGGCCCAGCCGTCGACATCGTCGACGGTGTACGAGTGCCGCTGCAGCAGCGTGGTGACGTGTCCACGGACGTGGCGGGCGAGCACGCGGGGGACCTCGGCCGACAGTCCCATGCGGAAGCCGAGGTCGGTGACGTGCCACGTCATGTGGTCGGCGGTGCCGGGATCGGTGAGCGCCGCGACGTCGAGCACCTCGAGGCTGGTGCCCGAGGGGTCCGGGGTGAGGACGACGGCCGCGGCCGCGTCGCCGAAGAGCGCGTGCGACACCACCTGGCCGCGGTCGTCGGTCGGGGGCTGCACGTGCAGCGACGTCAGCTCGCAGCACAGCAGCACGGCCGGCCGACGGCGGCTGACGACGTAGTCGGTGACGGTGCTCAGGCCGGGGACCGCGGCGTAGCAGCCCATGTGTCCGACGAGCACCCGCTGCAGGTCGGGAGCCATGCCGAGGTCGGCCGCGATGCGGATGTCGAGGCCGGGCGTGGCGTAGCCGGTGCAGGTGGCCACGGCGAACAGGCCGACGTCCTCGGCGGCGAGCCCGGCGTCGGACAGCGCCGCGGCGACCGCGTCCTTGCCGAGTGGTAGCGCCTCGACGAGGTAGCGCCGCATGCGGGCGCCGGTCGACCAGCCGGAGGCGTCCTCGACGACCGGGTTGACCGCGGCGTGGCGGGTCGCGACGCCGGCGCCGAGGAAGATCCGCTCGGCGGTGCGGTCCCCGGCGAAGTGCTCGGCGAATCGGGCCGTCCACAGGTCCTGCTGGCGCAGCGGCGGTCCGGGCAGCGCCGTGCCGAGGCCGACGACATGGGCGCTGGTCACGACGCACCCGGCGGTGCCGTGTTGAACGGTGACCTCGCCAGCCCTGACACGAGGTTGAATGGTGACCTCGCCAGCTCGGTCACGAGACCGCCTTGCGACCGACCGCCTGGAACAGGATCGCCGTCGTCGGCACGCTCGCCATCCGGACGGTGTCGAGGCGGCGCACGAGCCATCGGGCGAGATCGGGCACGGACGGGGCGATACCTCGCAGCGTCAACTCGACACCGTGCCGGGCGCACTCGCGGACCATGACCGTCCGGTCCACGAGCAGGTCCGGGTCGTGGATGCCCTTCGGGACGGCCGGCAGCCGCTCCGCGAGCCGGATCGCCACCAGCCGGGCCAGGGCGGTCGCCGCGATCGTGTCGATGACGAGCAGACCGCCGGGGCGCAGCAGCCGGCACGCCTCCGCGACGGCTGCCGGCAGGTCGGTGACGTGTTCGAGGATCTCGCCCGCCACGACGACATCTGCGCAACCGTCCCGCAGCGGGACCTGGGTGACGCTGCCGCGCACCGGCGCCACGTCGTGGGCCCGCGCCTGCGCCAGCGCGCTGGCCGTGACGTCCACCCCGACGTGCCGGTAGCCCTTGCCCGCCACGTGCGGTGCGAGCAGGCCGGCCCCGCAGCCGAGGTCGACGAGCACGGCGTCCCCCGTCGGCGTTTCTCCTGTCGCTGGGGGCACCAGCGCACCCCGGGCAGCGGCCAACCAGTGCAGCATCACGAACGCGCCGCGCGGGTCCCACCACTGCGCGGCCAGGTCGTCGTACTGGGCCGGGTCGTTCCGCTTCCGGCTGACCTGCATGGGTCCGAGGCTGCCAGACTCGCCGGGGTGAAGCTCGGCGAACGACGCGGCCCGTGATTCGGGGACTGGTCAGGGCGTGTCACCCGGAGCCGACCGCGGCCGTCACGACGACGATGACGGCGCTGGCGGTCACCGCCGGGCACGCCGTGGGCGGCGTCGTGCTCGTCGGCGCCGCAGTGCTGACGGGGCAGCTGTCGATCGGCTGGCTCAACGACCTGCTCGACGCGCCCCGTGACCGCGCCGTCGGACGCCGGGACAAGCCGGTCGTGTCGGGCGAGGTCACGGTCGCGGTGCTGCGGGTCGCGACCGCACTGGCCGTGGTCGCCTGCGTGCCGCTGTCGCTGTTCTCCGGGCTCGTGGCCGGAGCCGTCCACCTCGTCGCAGTCGCGGCCGGCTGGGTGTACGACCTGGGCGGGAAGTCGACGTGGTGGTCCGTTGTGCCCTACGTCGTGTGCTTCGGCCTGCTGCCCGCGTTCGTCGTGCTCGCGCTGCCGGGCACACCGCTGCCGCCGTGGTGGCTGCCCGTGGCCGGGGCACTGCTGGGCGCGGGGGCGCACTTCGCGAACGTCCTGCCCGACCTCGACGACGACGCCGCGACGGGGGTGCGTGGCCTTCCCCACCGGATCGGGGCGCCGGCGAGCCGGGCCGCGGCGGCGGTCCTGCTACTGGCGGCGACGACCGTGGTTGCGGTGTCGGCGCGGCTGCCGGTGGCCGTGGCGGTCGCGGTCCCGGCCGTGGCCGCAGTCGTGCTCGCGGTCGGGTTCGCGGCCCGCGGGCGGGCCCCGTTCCGTGCGGTGCTGGCGGTGGCCGTGCTGGCGGTGGCGATGCTGCTCGCCTCCGGCCCGGCGCTGGTTTCCTAGTGGAGCGTGAGCAACCGGCTCAGGACCAGGGCGAACGCACCCGGCGGAACCGTCCCGCGCGCCAGGCCGAGACCCACGGCGGCGTCGAAGACCGACTGGTGCGCGTCGGCCGCCGAGACCGCGGCGTCGAGGAAGCGCGGTCGGGCGGCGAACCGGGCCATCACTGTGGTGTGGCGGCGGTGGCGCCCGAACGCCCGGTGCATCGCCGCCCGGTGCGCCGCGCCCGCGTCCGCGCCGCGCAGTGCGGCCCGCCCGGCCAGCGCCCCGGACGCGACGGCGTCGAAGATCCCCTCGCCGGTCAGCGGGTTGATGCTCGCGGCGGCGTCGCCGGCCAGCAGCACCCGGCCGTCGGGGTGGAAGCGGGGCGCGTGGGAGAGCGGCAGGTGGTGCCCGCGCACCGTGGCCGGTTCCGGGGGCAGGTCCGGGAGGAGCCCGCGCAGCGCGTCGAGGTACTGCCGCCGGGTTCCGCTGCCCCGCTTGTCGAACACGCCGTACCCGACGTTCGTCCGGCCGTTCGCGAGCGGGAACGCCCACGCATACGCCGGGTAGGGCCCGCCCGCGTACTCGATGGTGAGTGCATTCGGATCGGTCGAGGCGCGGGAGTATCCGCGGATGGCGACGGCGATCGCGGACGGCTGGGCCGCTGGCGCGCCCAGCAGACGGCGGACTCGTGAGTTCGCGCCGTCGGCGCCGACGACGGCGCGCGCCTCGATCTCCCCGTCGAGGACGACCCGGTCCGGCGCCACCTTCAACGTCCGGACCCGATGGTGGCGCAGCTCCACCCCGCGGGCAAGCGCCGCGTCGACCAGCGCGGCGTCGAACACCGCGCGCGGGATCACCCGGCTCGGCCGCCGGCACGCCCGGTCGACCGTCCGGCCGTTCGGGGTCCGCAGACGCAGCCGCGGCACCGGTGGCGCCAGATCGGCGACGTCCGGGACGCCCAGCGCGGTGAGCAGGTCGAACACCTCCGCGGCGATCCCGTCGCCGCAGCACTTGTCCCGCGGGAACCTCGTCGCGTCCAGCAGGACGACCTGGCTCTCCGGCCGCTCCCGCAGGACCCGCAGCGCCGCGGCCGTTCCCGCCGGCCCGGCGCCGACGACGGCGACGTCATGCATCATTCGACGGTTCGGACGCGATCGTCGGCTGCAGGACGGCTTCCCGGAGCGCCTCCGTTCGCAGGTGCGTGCCGGCCTGATAGGCGGGATTGCGCACCATCTCCGAGAACGCCTGCCGGCTCGGGTAGGACACCAGCAGCACCGCGTCCCAGGCCTGCCCGTCCTCGGCGACGACGGGTTCCACCCCTCGTCCGTAGTAGATCACCTTCGCGCCCACCGCCTCCGCATGAGGGACGAAGTGAGCCAGGTACGCCCCGTAACGCTGCTCGCCGCCCTCGACGAAGCGCAGGAGGTTCAACATCACGACCGGCTGATCGGGATCCTCGGCGAGGAACGCCTTCATGGCGGTTCCGGTGGGGTTCACGGCCACGGCCCCATCCTGCCCCGGCCCGCGCTCACCGTGGCTGCAATCCCGCCACCTGGACGCGCAGGTCGTGCAGGCGGGTGGCGTCGTGCTGCTCACCGAGGTCGCCCCGCAGGCGCAGCGCGGCCGTTACGCCTCGAGCGTGTTCGTGACCGTCGCCGCCTACGTCCTGCGACGCAGGCTGCGCGACGCGCCCGTCTTCGAGCAGGCGAAGCGTGAACAGGAGCGGGAGCGGATCGACTCGCCGATCAAGAGCGTGTTCACCGTCGGGCGCCGACCGTTCCTGCGCACCTTCGCGCTGAACATCGGCGGCAATACGCAGTCCTACATCTTCCAGGTCTTCATGGGCAGCTACCTGACCAGACCGTCGGGGTGGACCGCCGCCAGGTGCCGCAGGCGCTGCTGGTCGGGGCGCTGTTCGGGTGCGCGTCGGCGTTCAAGCTGGTCGCGGACGCATGACCGAGCTACACGTCGACCACGTTCTTCAGCGGTCGGCCGGCCAGCAGGGCGTTCAGGTTCTCGGCCAGCAGGTCGAGCCCGCCGAGCGGGCGGCCGCCGGCGGCGTGCGGTGTGATGATCAGGTTCGGGGTGTCCCACAGCGGGGAGTCCGACGGCAGCGGCTCGACGCTGGTGACGTCCAGCGCGGCGCCGGCGATCCGGCCGCGGCGCAGCGCGTTCATCAGAGCGGGTTCGTCGACCGCGTTCCCGCGCCCGACGTTGACCACCCAGGCGTGTGCGGGGAGCGCGGCGAGCTTGTCCGCGTCCAGGGCGCCGCGGGTTGCCGGTGTGGAGGGCAGGATCATGATCAGCACGTCGGTCTG
>CAVRHG010000024.1:0-27315 GCA_963720845.1 uncultured Actinomycetota bacterium
ACCATGACCCGTTGATGGGCATCATGGGCACCGTCACCGGACGCGGGCGACGGCGAAGATCCGGCGGAACGGGAACCAGGTGGTGCCGTCCGGCCGGGCGGGATAGGCCGTGCGCAACCGCGGGGCCAACTCCGCACGAAAACTCGCGTAGGCATCGTCGTCCAGGGCGTCGCGCACCGGGCGCAATGCCGTCGAGCTGATCCACTCCAGCACCGGGTCGGGACCGATCAGCGGGTGCAGGTAGGTCGTCTCCCAGACGTCGACCTCGGCGCCGGTGGCGGCGAGGAGCTCGGCGTACTCCGCGGGCTCGGCGACGGCGCCCTCGCCGCGCAGCTGCAGGCCTCGCCGGGCGGCGAGGTCGCGCACCAGGACGTGCGACGGCGCGCCGAAGTTGCCCGGTACCTGCATGGCGAGCTCGGCCCCGTGCGGCAGCGCCGCGAGCCAGCGCGGCAGCAGCTCCCGGTGCTGCGGTACCCACTGCAGCACCGGGAGTTGGTGACCACGACGTCCGTGTCCGGCACGGGCGTCCAGTCGGCGACGTCGGCCCGGCGCGCGTCGATCCCGCCGGCGCGGGCGGCGTCGACCATCTCCGCGGAGCTGTCGATCGCCTCGACGACGGCGTCGGGCCAGCGTGAGACGAGCAGCGCGGTGAGGTTCCCCGGACCGCAGCCCAGGTCGACGACCCGGCGGGGTGCGGCCGCCGTGACCCGGGCGAGCAGGTCGTGGAACGGGCGGGCGCGGTGGTCGTCGAAGGCGAGGTAGACCGCCGGATCCCAGGTGGTGCTCATCGCAGGCTCACCGAGGTGCACACCCCCGCCGGCCCGTGCACACCGTGCGACATGTGCGCGGCACCGCGGCGGTGTGCACGAGCGGTCACGGCCGGCGCAGGGATCGGACGACGTCCGGGACGACCTGGGCCACCACCGCGGGGTCCGTCGCCGGGTCCGGCCGGACCTGCAGCACCGTGCCGTCCCGACCGGGGACCTTCCGCTGCACGAACCAGGCACCGCCGGCGGGCAGATCCCGGCGGTGCCGGCTGCGGATGGAGCCTTCCACTCGGGCCTGCACGGTCTCGGGAACCCGGCCCGGGTCGGCCAGCCGGAAGCGGCGGGCCGGGCGGTCCGCGAGCAGCACGGCGTCACCGATCTCCTCCACCTCGGTGGACTCGACGACGGTGAGCGCGCCGTTCTTCCACGTCGCCCTGCTCACCAGATGCCAGCCCAGGCGCCGGACCCCCTCGCCGTCGGGCACCCACAGCCCCCAGGAGGTGACGACGAGGTGCGCGCCGTCCGCCGTCCGCGCCGTCCCGAGCACCCGCTCGTCCGGCTCGAGCCGGACGGTGAAGCCCTCGGGCAGCCCGTCCCCGCCGAGAAGGCGGCGCAGTGCATCCCGGACGGCGTTCATCCGACCGCTCCCATCGCCTTCTCCCGCAGGGCGATCCGGTACTGCTCCAGCGGCACGAGATCGCCGAACAGCTCCAGGTAGGCGTCCGAGTCGGCGACGGGATTCGTGCGCTGCAGCCGCGACTTGATCTCGGCGATCTGCTCGTCCACCAGCGCCAGCCGCACGCCGGCGACGACGCTCGCCACGTACCGCACCTCGTCGATGTTCTTGCGGGGCAGCTCGAGCGGTTCGACGGCCAGCTCGCTGACCAGCCCGCGCACGTCCGGCGGGCACTCGGCCATGACGGCCTCCAGCCACGCCGAACCCTCCCGCCCGCCGCACACGCCGCCTGCCACCCGCACCGCACGGCGCACCTGGACGTAGCTGGGGTGGGTGAACGCCTCCTCGGGCAGCTCGTCGTAGGCGGGCCCGGCGATCGCGGGAAGCTGCAGCGCGGACTTGAGCACCTCGCGCTGCCGGTGCAGGCGGGGGTCGTCGCGGGCCGGGATCGCCGGGGCCGACCGCGTGCCCCGCGACCGCTCGGCGGGCGCGCTCGCCGACTCGCGGACCCGCCGGACGACCGAGAACTCGTCCGGCCAGGCCGTCCAGCCGGCGAGCCGGCGCGCGTACTCGTCGCGCAGCTCCTCGCGCTTGATGTGGGCGACCAGCGGGACGCAGCGCTGCAGGGCCACCACCCTGCCCTCGGCGGTGTCGAGGTCGTAGTCGCGCAGGATCGACCGGATCGCGAACTCGTAGATCGGCTCGCGCCGGGCCACGAGGTCGCGCACGGCGGTGTCGCCCGCGCTCAGCCGCAGGTCGCACGGGTCCTGCCCGTTCGGCGCGATCGTCACGAAGGTCTGGGTGGCGAACCCCTGCTCGCCGTCGAACGCCTTGAGCGCGGCGGCCTGCCCCGCGGCGTCGCCGTCGAAGGTGTAGATGACCTCGCCGAGGTCGAAGGCGTCGTCACCGATCAGCCGCCGGATCACGCTGATGTGCTCGGTGCCGAACGCCGTGCCGCACGACGCGACGGCCGTCGGTACCCCGGCGAGGTGCATGGCCATGACGTCCGTGTAGCCCTCGACGACGACGACCTGGCGGGACTTCGCGATCTCCCGCTTGGCCAGATCCAGCCCGAACAGCACGTGCGTCTTGCGGTACACCGGCGTCTCGGGGGTGTTGAGGTACTTGGCCTCGATCGGGTCGTCGTCGAAGATCCGGCGGCCGCCGAAGCCGACGACGTCTCCCCCGAGGTCCCGGATCGGCCACAGCAGGCGCCGGTGGAAGCGGTCGATCGGGCCCCGGCGGCCCTCCTTGCTCAGGCCGGCCTTCATCAGCTCGTCCAGGCTGAACCCGGCGGCGAGCAGATGCTTGGTGAGGGCGTCCCAGCCTGCGGGGGCGAACCCGCATCCGAACCGCTCCGCCGCGGCGGAGTCGAAGCCGCGGGAGGTGAGGAACCGGATCGCCGGTGCGGCCTCGGGGGTGCGCAGCGCGGCGGCGTAGAACTCGGCGGCCTTCTTGTTCGCCTCCAGCAGCCGGGTGCGGGTGCCGCGGTCGCGCTGCACCGAGCTGCCGCCGCCGGTGTAGGTGAGCCGGTAGCCGATCTGGTCGGCCAGCCGCTCGACGGCCTCGACGAAGCCGATGTGCTCGATCCGCATCACGAAGTCGATCACGCCGCCGCCCTCGGCACAGCCGAAGCAGTGGAAGCTGTTGTGCGACGGGCGCACGGTGAAGGAGGGCGTCTTCTCGTCGTGGAACGGGCAGAGGCCCTTCAGCGAGCCGGCACCGGCGCGGCGCAGCGCGACGTACTCGCCGACGACCTCTTCGATCCGGGTGCGGTCACGGACCTCCGCGATGTCGCTGTCCCGGATCCGCCCTGCCACGCGGCCGAGTGTAGGCGCGGGCACCGACGGTTCCGGGGGGCCCTCGGCGGGACAGGCGCCCGGCCTACCTCCCCTACCTCACGGCGTCAGGGCGGCAGCGAGGACGGCGTCGGCCGCGTCGCGGGAGCCGGAGACGGTGAGGCGCGGGTCGTCGAGACCGATGCGGTGCCACAGCAGCAGGAGGACGGCCGCGGCAGGACCGGAGACGGTCGCGTCGGGGTCCCCGTCCCCGCCGAGAACCCAGCGGCCGCCCTCGGTGGGGGCGAGTCCGAGGGTGGCCGGCAGCGAGGCCGTGCGGCCGAGGCGCAGCTGGCGGGGGAGGAACATGGTGACGACCTCGTCGACGCCGTCGAGGGCGAGTGCCGGATCGACTGACGTCACGGTGCCCTGGGACTCGGCCGCGTCGACCGTGTGCAGGACGGTCTCGTGCGTCTGGCGGCGCACCCAGAACGCCACGACGCGCGGCTTCGGACCGAAGGTCCAGCACGGCGTCGTCGGGTCGGTGGCGCGCAGGGTGTCGACCAGCGCGGCCGCGCCGTCGCGGAACCAGCCGACGAGCGTCTCACGATCGGTGGGCCCGTCGACCGTCTGCGGCCCGGGCCTGCCCTCGACGACCGCGGTCCGGGCCCAGCGGTGGGCGCCGCCGAGGTGGTGGGCGAGGTTGGTCAGCGTCCACCCGGGACAGGCGGGGACGGGTGCGTCGAGATCGCCTGCTCCGAGGCACGCGGCGAAGGCGTCACCCGCCCGGCCGAGGTGCGCCAGATAGGCGTCCGGGGTCAGCGGTGCGCGGGCCACGCCGCAGCCTGCGGGACGGGATGGGCCCATGTCTGCGGCCCGTCGGCGTCGACCACGCGGGTGCCCAGCGGCACCAGGGCCAGCACGGACAGCTTGAACGCCGCGATCCCGAACGGGATGCCGATGATCGTCAGGCACAGCGCGATGCCCGCCGCGATGTGGGCCAGGAACAGGTGCCAGCCGAACAGCACGATCCACAGGATGTTGCCGATCACCGAGGCGACGCCCGCACCCCGCGCGGTGACGACGGTGCGGCCGAAGGGCCACAACGAGTAGCCGGCGAGGCGGAACGCGGCGATGCCGAACGGGATCGTCACGATCAGGACGCAGGCGAGCAGCCCGCACAGGACGTAGTACAACGCCAGCCACCAGCCGGCGAGGATGAACCACAGGATGTTGCCGATGGTGCGCATCCGTCAGCGCCCCTTCCGATGTGAACCTTGCGAGTCTGGCGCAGAGGGCACGGGCAGGTCGAGGAGCAACGGCACGGCAGCCATCAGGAGGATCAGGACGACCGCCGTGAGGGCGCCCACGGCGGCGAGCAACTGGGTCACGACGGTCATACGTCCACTGTGCGCTCGCAGGCCGTGACCGGACTGGGACTGCGCTGAGGAACCGCTGAGTGCGGGCGGTGCGGCTGAGACCGGTGAGGCATGGGAATCCGGAAAGGCAGGCCGTCACGTCGCCATCCGATCGTGGCGGACGCGTGTCGCTCCGTGACCGGACGGACGCGTCCGGAGATCATCCACGCCGTGCGGAGGACGGCGACGAGGGTCGCGCTCACGATGGTGACGGTGGCGGCGCTCTCGACGGGCTGCTCGGCGGTGCTCGACCAGGTCGCGGTGGCGGCAGGCGGCGGACCGGCGGTGGCCGCGCCTGCTGCGGCGTCCGGCGACGCCGCCTCCGCACTCGAGAAGCTGCCGGTCAAGGGCCGGGCACCCAAGACCGGCTACGACCGCAAGCAGTTCGGGCCCGCCTGGGCGGACGTCGACCGCAACGGCTGCGACACGCGCAACGACATCCTCAAACGCGACCTGGCCGGGGAGACGTTCAAGCCCCGCACGCACGACTGTGTCGTGCTCACCGGCACGCTGAACGACCCGTACACCGGCAAGAAGATCACCTTCAGCCGCGGTCAGGGCACCAGCGAGGCCGTGCAGATCGATCACGTCATCGCCCTGTCCGACGCCTGGCAGAAGGGCGCTCAGCAGCTCTCCGCCGACGCGCGGAAGAGCCTGGGCAACGACCCGCTGAACCTCATGGCGGTCGACGGTCCGACGAACCAGGGCAAGGGCGACGGCGACGCGGCCACCTGGCTGCCGCCGGTCCGCGCGTACCGCTGCATCTACGTCGCGCGGCAGGTGGCGGTGAAGGCGAAGTACCGGCTGTGGGTGACGCAGGCCGAGCACGACGCGATCGCGGGGGTGCTCGCCGGGTGCCCGGGCCAGCCGCTTCCCGTCGACTCCACGCTGCCCGCCCCGCAGTAGGGGTTCAGAGGCGGACGAGGGCGGCGTGGCGGGCGACGGCCTGCTGGTCGGTCAGCAGCGCGACCTGGTCGACGACGACACGCAGGCGCCCGGCGTCGTCGGGGGCGTCGTGCCAGAGCTGCGCGAGCACCGGATCCAGGGCCGCTGGAGCGCCGGCCAGCAGCGCCGCACCCAGCTCGGCGAGCAGCTCGCGCTGACGGGCCTGCATCGCCAGGCGTTGCGGATCGCTCATTACGTAGCGGAGCGCGACGGCCTTGAGCAGCGCGACCTCGGCCCGTGCCGCCGGCGGGACGTCGAGGTCCGCGGCATAGCGCCGCAGCGGGCCGGGGCCGTAGCGGGCGCAGGGCGCGTCCGTCGCGGCGACGGCGAACCGGCCGACGAGCTCGCTGGTCAGCCGCTTGAGCGCGATGTGTGCGGCAACGGGCGCGGTCGGGGCGTCGAAACCACGGACGGCGTCCACCACCGGCAGCGCGAGCAGCGCGTCCGCCGCGGCCTCGAGCGCGTCCGGCTCGGCACCGAAGTGCCGGGCCGCGAGCTCGACGAGGGCGGCGCGTTCGCCGGGCTTGGCGAGCGTCGCGAGGTCGATGCGCCCGGCGAGGATCCCGTCCTCCACGTCGTGCACGGAGTACGCGACGTCGTCGGCCCAGTCCATGATCTGCGCCTCGAGGCAGCAGCGGCCGGTCGGCGCGCCGTCGCGGACCCAGGCGAGCAGCGCGGCGTCGTCGGCATAGGCCCCGAACTTGCGCAGGCCCGACCGGCGCAGCCAGGGGTTCTTGCACGCGGCGTCCAGCGTCGCACGGGTGAGGTTGAGGCCCGCGCCGTCGACCTTCGGTTCGAGCCGCATGAGGATCCGCAGGGTCTGCGCGTTGCCCTCGAACCCGCCGCAGGCGGCGCCGAACTCGTCGAGCGCCCGCTCGCCGTTGTGCCCGAATGGCGGGTGGCCGATGTCGTGCGCGAGGCCTGCGGTGTCGACGACGTCGGGGTCGGCACCCAGCTCCTCGGCGATCGCGCGCCCGATCTGGGCGACCTCGAGCGAGTGGGTCAGCCGCATCCGCGGGACACCGCTGACCTCGGCGCCCTCCCCCGGCCCGACGACCTGCGTCTTGCCCGCGAGCCGGCGCAGCGCGGCGGAGTGCAGGACCCGGGCACGGTCCCGCGCGAAGGGGGTGCGCCTGCCGTTGCCTGCGGCCTTCGGCGGCTCGTCTTCCCGACGGGCTATGTCGTGCGCGGTGTAGCCGGTGCTCAACCGAGGCCCGTGGTCTCGGTGTCCACCGGGGCCTTGGTGATCGTGTAGTAGAGCAGCGCGGCGGTCTCGCGGATGATGTAGCGGGCCTGGGTCTCGCGCGTCTGGACGACGGGGCCGCTGCGGGTGGGCGAGGTCCACGCCTCCAGGCCACTGTCGCGGGCCATCGTGCGCGCGCGCAGGGAGTGCCAGGGGTCGCTGACGACGAGCGCGGTGTCCCAGCCGTCCTGGCGGGCGCGGGTGTCGACGGCTCGGAGGCTGCCGAGGGTGTCGCTGCCCTCGCCGACGGCGACCACGGCGCTCGCCGGTACGCCGCGGTCGACGAGGTAGCGCCGCCCTGCCTCGGCCTCGGTGTACGCATCGCCGGCGCGGCTGCCGCCGACCGTCACGATCCGTGGCGCCAGGCCGTCGTCGTAGAGCGCCTCGGCGTGCCGCAGGCGGGCGGCGAAGACCGAGCTCGGCTCGCCGTCGTACTGGGCGGCGCCGAGCACGACGACCGCGTCGACGGCGCGCCGGTCGTCGGCGCGCGCGACGTACCAGACCCGGAACGCGGTGCCGCCCACGAGGAACGCCGCGACCAGCACCGCACCGATGACGACCCGGACGGGCCACGTGGTGCGGCGCATCCGGGTCCGGGGCTCGCGAGGCAGCGCGGCAGTGGCCTGCCGTCCGGCTCGGTGGTGGCCGGAGCTGTAGTCGGTGGCGCTCATCGCACTCCCTCGCTAGCGCTCGGTCGGCGCTGCGCGCAGGCGCTGTGACATTGACTCGCTCGCACGCTCGCTCATCCGCCGATCCGGTCCTCGGAGGCGCCCAATGCGGCACCGGACCGGCCGGCGCGGTGCGCGATCACCTGCGCGACGATCGAGACCGCAGTCTCGGCGGGGGTGCGGGCGCCGAGATCGAGACCGACGGGGCCGTGCAGGGCGGCGAGATCGTCGTCCGTCAGGCCCGTGGCGAGGAGCCGCTCACGGCGGGCCGCCTGGGTGTGGCGGGATCCGAGCGCCCCGAGGAAGCCGCGGCCGTGACGGAGCCCCTCGGCGAGCACGGCGTCGAACGCGACGTCGTGGTCGAGCAGCACGAGGACGTCCGCGTCCGAGAAGCCGGCGACGGCGGCGAGCGCCTCGTCGAGACCGGTCACGCGCCGTGCGGTCCAGCCCAGGAGCGCGGCCTGCGCGGGGAGCGCGTCGCCGATCGCCCCCGCGCCGACGACCAGCACGGACGGCACGGGAACCCACAGGTCCAGCAGAAGATCCGCGTCGCCGGCGGCGACACGCTCGGTGACGGTGGCACCGCGGCGCAGCCGGTTCCGCGCGGTGTCGATGAGCGTGGCATCGAGGTTCTCCGCGCCGAGCGTGCCGTGCACGTCCGCGAGCTCGGGGCCGGTGAGGACGAGCGCGGCAGCCCCGTCGGCGGTCGCGGCCAGCGCGGCTGGCTGCCCCCGTTCCAGGGCGGTGCCGAGCGCGGCGGCGAGCGAGGCGGGCAGCGGGTGGGCGAGCAGGGTGGCGCCGCCGCTGCACGCGAGGCCCGCGTCGACGGCGTCGTCCTCGGCGACGTGCGCCCCACGGGTGATCGGCGGCGCGCCCGTCGCCTCGGCGATCGCCAGCGGCACGACGGTGCGGTCGAGCACACCGCGGAGCAGCGTTCCGGCGATGTCACCGTCCGGGGCCGCGGTGAGCAGCTGGCCGGCCTCGACGGTCCCGAACCCGTGCCGGTCGAGCACCCGCACGACCCCGACGGTCGGTGCGCCGCCCTCGGCCCACCGGCGCAACGCAGCACCCAACCCGCGGTATGCCGGCGCGACCGCCGGGGACGTCGCAGTGAGCGCGGAGGTCACGCAGAGCAGGGTAGCCGCGCCCGACGGCGGCGGATCGCACGCACCGCCCGCGCGGGGTCGTCGCCCGGCGGCGAGTGGTCGGGCTGCCGGTACAGCGGCCCGACTCCCGGCCGGTCAGGCCGCGGCCTCGGCTGCCGCCGCCGGGTCGGCGGCGACCCCGGGCCACCACCGATGCCGCCGACGCCCTGCTCGCCACCGGCCAGCCGGACCGGGCCGTCGCCGACCTGGTCCCGCTGCTCGTCGAGCACCCGTACCGCGAGTCGCTCTGGGAGCGCAGGCTGCGGGCGCTGTACGCGTCCGGCGCGTGACCTCTTCCCGGACGGAGTGTGGTTCGTGGACCTCTCCACGGTCACCGACGCCGACCCGGACCCCGCCGACCGGGTCGCCGGCCGCGTGGCCGCGACCCTCGGCCTCGACCCCGGTCCGCGCCGGACGGACGCTGCGCCCGGGGCGAGGGCCTCCTCGAGCGAGGTCTCGATCGTGCGCCCGGCCGCCCGCCCGAGACGCTGCCGTTCGCCGTCGGTCGGCTGGTGCGGTACTGGATCGACCGGATGCACGTCGTCACCGGGCGCAGGCTGGTCCGGCTCGCCGCGGAGGTCACCTGGACCGACCCGCTGGCAACGGCGGCGTCGGCTACGGCGCTGGGCGTCATGCAGGCCGTCGACCAGGACATGTCCGCGCGCGGTCGCGAGCTGCTCGCCGCGCTCCCGGTGCTGCTCGCCGCTCCCGAGGAGCGGTGGGCGGACGCGGGCGACCTGCTCACCGGGATCGCGGCTGCCGTCTGGGTCGGCGACGACTGGGACCTCGCGGCCCGGATCGCCCGGAGCGCGGCCGAGTTCGGCGCGCGGATCGGCGACGTCCACGTCGCGCTCACCGCCCGCGCGCTCGTGTCCGCCGCCGATCTGATCGTCGGCGATGCGCAGGAGGCGATGGCGCTGGCGCGGGCGGTCCTCGTCGAGGAGTCCGGGGTCGGCGACGGCTTCGCCGCCCTGTTCGCCGCGGTGACCCTGGGCATCGGGCGCAGGCTTCTCGGGCGACCCCGACGGCGGGCTGGTCTGGACCGAGGAGATCCTGCGTCGCCAGGCGGCGCTGGGGAGCGACGACCTGGGCGACGTGCTGGAGCAGCGCAGCGGGCATCTCGACGCGGTCGGCCGCCCGGACGACGCGGTGCGGACCCTCTCGGCGTCCGCGGCCCGGCAGCGGCGGGTCGGGCGGACCCTGGCGGGCCGGGCAGCACCTCGAGCTCGCGGAGCTCCTCGCTGCCGACCGGCCCTCGGCTCAGCAGCCGGGCAGCCGCGCCGCCAGGTAGGCCTCCACCTGGTCCAGCGCCACCCGCTCCTGCGCCATGGAGTCGCGCTCGCGGATGGTCACTGCCTGGTCGGTCAGCGTGTCGAAGTCGACCGTCACGCAGAACGGGGTGCCGATCTCGTCCTGCCGACGGTAGCGACGGCCGATCGCGCCCGCGTCGTCGAAGTCGACGTTCCAGTGGCGCCGCAGCGCGGCGGCGAGGTCTCGGGCCTTGGGCGAGAGCTCCGCGTTGCGGGACAGCGGCAGCACCGCGGCCTTGACCGGAGCCAGGCGCCGGTCCAGCCGCAGGACGACGCGCTTGTCCACGCCACCCTTGGCGTTCGCCGCCTCGTCCTCGACGTACGCCTCCACGAGGAACGCCATCATCGACCGCCCGACGCCCGCCGCCGGCTCGATCACGTAGGGCCGGTAGCGCGTGCCCGAGGCCTGGTCGTAGAACGACAGGTCCGCGCCGGAGTGGTTCGAGTGCGTCGTCAGGTCGAAATCGGTGCGGTTCGCGATGCCCTCGAGCTCACCCCATTCCTGGCCGCTGAAGCCGAAGCGGTACTCGATGTCGACGGTGCGCTTCGAGTAGTGCGACAGCTTCTCCTTCGGGTGCTCGTAGTGCCGCAGGTTGTCGCGCGCGATCCCCAGGTCGACGTACCAGCGCGTGCGCTCGTCGATCCAGTACTGGTGCAGTTCCTCGTCCGTGCCCGGCTCGACGAAGTACTCCATCTCCATCTGCTCGAACTCGCGCGTGCGGAAGATGAAG
The DNA here is from genome assembly GCA_963720845.1 of uncultured Actinomycetota bacterium. Classification (GTDB taxonomy): domain Bacteria; phylum Actinomycetota; class Actinomycetes; order Mycobacteriales; family Pseudonocardiaceae; genus Pseudonocardia. Next base: position 10,682 of record CAVRHG010000024.1, read on the forward strand.
TTGCCCGGCGTGATCTCGTTGCGGAAGCTCTTGCCCATCTGGCCGATGCCGAACGGGGGCTTGCGCCGCGAGGTCGTCTGCACGTTCAGGAAGTTCACGAAGATGCCCTGTGCCGTCTCCGGGCGCAGGTAGTGCAGGCCTTCCTCGGACTCCACCGGGCCGAGGTAGGTCTTGAGCATCATGTTGAAGTCACGCGGCTCGGTGTACCGCCCGCGCGTGCCGCAGTTCGGGCACGGGACGTCCGACAGGTCGTCCTCACTCGCCGCCTTGCCCGTGCGCTCGACGTACTCCTCGGCGAGCTGGTCGGCCCGGAAACGCTTGTGGCAGTGCGTGCACTCGACGAGCGGGTCGTTGAACACGCCCACGTGGCCGGACGCCACCCAGACCTGGCGGGGCAGGATCACCGAGCTGTCGAGGCCGACGATGTCTTCCCGGCCGGTGACCATCGCCTTCCACCACTGGCGCTTGATGTTCTCCTTGAGCTCCACGCCGAGCGGGCCGTAGTCCCACGCCGAGCGGGTGCCACCGTAGATCTCGCCGGAGGCGAAGACGAACCCCCGGCGCTTGCACAGCGCGACGATGGTGTCGATCTTTGCGGACGAGACGTTGCTGGCCACGGATGACGCTCCACGACGGTAGGACTGCCTGAAGGTTCGAGGGTACCGAGCGGCCGGAGCGCAACCGCGGGCACGCCTGCCTTGTCGCACCTCGGAGAGTCGTCGGTCGTGCGGCTCCTGCTCCGTCTGCCATCCTGGCGTCGTGCCCGCACCGATCTGGGAAGCGGTGTCCGTGCGACCCGCCGGGCCGCTGCGTGCCGTCGTCGCCGAGCACCACGCCTACCGGCAGCGGCACGTCGCGCCGGCCCGCCACCTCGGACTGCCGTCCCCGTACCTGACGGTGATCGTCACGCTCGACGAGCCACTGCACGTGGCGCGGCAACCCGACCCGGACCAGGCGCCCGCCACCTATCGCGCCCTCGTCGGCGGCCTGCACACGACCGCCGCCGTCATCGCGCACGACGGCGCACAGTCCGGCGTCCAGCTGCAGCTCAGCCCGCTCGGCGCCCGCGCGCTGCTCGGCGTCCCGGCCGGCGAGCTGGCCGGGATCGACCTCGACGCCGCCGACCTGCTCGGCCGGCTCGCCGACGACCTGCACGAGCAGATGCGCGACGCCCCCACCTGGCCCGAACGGTTCCGGCTGCTCGACGCGGGCCTCGGCCGGCTCGTCGACCCGGCCCGGCGGCCGCCCGCCGAGGTGTGCCGGGCCTGGCACCTCCTGCGTGCCTCGCAGGGCACTGCGCGGGTCGCCGACGTCGCACGGGCGGTCGGCTGGAGCGAACGGCACCTGGCCGCCCGGTTCCGCACCGAGATCGGCCTGACGCCGAAGGCCGCGGCGCGGGTGATCCGGTTCGACCGGGCGCGGCAGATGCTCCCCCGCGTTCCCGGCGCTGTCGTCGCGGCGACCTGCGGGTACGCCGACCAGTCGCACCTCGTCCGCGACTTCGTCGACTTCACCGGCCTCGCCCCGCGCGCCTGGCTCGCCGCCGAAGTCGGAAATCTTCAAGCCCCCGACACCGCGGCGGGTCGAGACTGGGCGTCATGAGCGACAAGACACCCCCACCCACCGTGTGGCCCACGCTGCGCGCGACCGACGCCCGCGCGCTGATCCGCTTCCTCGTCGACGTCGTCGGGTTCGAGGAGACCGCCGTCTACGGCGAGGGCGACGTCGTGCACCACGCCGAGCTGTCCTGGCCGTTGGGCGGCGGGATCATGCTCGGCTCGGTGCGCGACGACGGCGCCGACGGACCGACCGCCCCCGGTGCGTGCAGCGCGTACATCGTCGTCGACGAGCCGGACGCCCTGTGCGCACGCATGCGCGCCGGGGGCGCCGAGGTGACGGTCGAGCTGCACGACACCGACTACGGCTCCCGCGACTTCGCGATCCGCGACCCCGAGGGCAACCGCTGGTACTTCGGTACGTACCGCGGCGCGCCCCGCGCGTCCTGAGGCGCGGCGTATACCGTGTCGAACCGTCGCACCCGTTGCAGCAGGTGCGGAGGTCACACGGGATGTGCGACGGCGCAGACGAGGTGCGAAAGCGCCCGCCGGAAGGCCTGCGACGGCAGCAACAGCGCGCGACGGCGCGGCCCCGCGCACGTCGGCATGAACAAGGTGCGACGGCGCGGGCCGGCGCGGCGGCCTACAGGTAACCGCCGGCCTCGAACGGTGGGGGCAGCTGCCCCGGGATGATCCGCCGGCCGGTGATGACCTTCGGGATGAGGCGGATCCAGTGGCCGTGCTCGCCCGGCGCCCACGGCGTCCCACCCGCCGTGCGCAGGCGCTCGACCAGCTCGTCGCGGCGGCTACCCGTGACCTCCTCGGCGAGCGCCTGCACGAGCACGCTCCAGCCGCTGCGGGTGCGCTCGTCGACGTCGTCGACCTCGAAGGCGACCCGCGTGTGGTCTGCGGCCGCGGTGATCTTCGGGGAGTCGGTGCGGATGACGACGGAGTCGCCGTCGAGCGAGTAGTTGACCGGCAGGATCACCGGGAACGTCCCGCCCTGAAGACCGATGCGCCCGAGCTGGCGGGTGGCCAGGAGCGTGCGGCACTCGTCCGCGGGCAGCACGACGAATGCCCGGTCGCGCGCGCCGTCCTGCGCTGTCACGGCACACCTCCCTGTGTCCACCTCGCGCCCACAGTGGCAGGCCGCCACCGAAGATCACCAGAGTCGAAGGGCCTCGCTACTGCTCTGCGCGCAGGGTCGGCAGGTCGTCGGCGTGTCCCGCCGTCGCGGTCACCAGCGTCTCGAAGGTCGCCGGCTCGTCCGCCAGCGCCTCGGACAGCAGCGGCACCACGTGCTCGCGCACCGGGAACGGGCTCAGAGCGCGGCGGTAGGCGTCGACGGAGGCGAAGCGCACCGTCAGGACCCACCGGTCGGGGTCGTCGACCGCCCGCCCGGCCTCACCACCCAGGCACCCGGGGGCGGCGGTGAGCAGCTCGAGGGCGCGCCGCACCCGCGCGGTGAAGTCGTCCGCATCCGTGGGCACGACGAAGCGGCAGACGAGCAGCACGCGGCACAGCCAAGCGCACACGATTATCAGTGTCCACTCCCGGGTTACGATGGGTGACGTGACGCAGCGGCCCGCCAGGCGATCTACGGCCGTGCTGGCCGAGCCGGGCTGCGCGCATTCCGGGGAGATCTGCCCGACTGTCACGGCCGGGCGCAGCGCGCGCGACTACGCGGCGGCGGGCGACCTGCTGCGCGCCCTCGCGGCGCCCGTGCGGATCGCGATCGTGCTGGAGCTGCGCGAGTCACCATGCTGCGTGCACGATCTGGTCGACGCGCTGGCCGTGCCCCAACCCCTCGTCAGCCAGCACCTGCGGGTGCTCAAGGCGGCGGGAGTCGTGCACGGCGAGCGCCGCGGCCGGGAGGTCGTGTACTCGCTGGTCGACGACCACCTGGCGCACATCGTGATCGACGCCGTCGCGCACGCGGAGGAGCAGTCGTGAACGGGCATACGCCATCGAGCAGCGAGGAGGGCGCGTGACCACGGCGCGGGCGATGCGGGCCACCCGGCAACGGGCCGCGGTGTCCGGCCTGCTGGACCGCCTCGCCGACTTCCGCTCCGCGCAGGAGATCCACGAGGAGCTGCGGCGCGTCGGCGAGGGCATCGGCCTGACGACGGTCTATCGCACGCTGCAGGCACTGGCGGACGCCGGCGAGGTCGACGTCCTGCGCACCGGCAGCGGGGAGTCGGTGTACCGGCGGTGCGCCACGGACGACCACCATCACCATCTCGTGTGCCGCCAGTGCGGGAAGGCGGTCGAGATCGCCGGGCCCGCGGTGGAGACGTGGGCTCAGCGGGTCGCCGACGAGCACGGCTACACCGACCTGAGCCACACCGTGGAGATCTTCGGGCTGTGCCGGGAGTGCGGCCGGTTCCGGGGTCCGTCTCAGAACGAGTCATCCGGAGCGGCGACCGAGGGCTAGCGTCCGCGGACGTGGCGGAGAGCATTGGCGTGGCCCCGGACACGGCGGCGAGCCGCCCATTGGACGCGGTGCGCCGCCTCGACGGCAGCGAGGCGACGGAGCTGGCCGCGCTGGCCGCCGTATTCGACGACCTGCAGTACGCCCTGCGCTGCTGCGAGCACCTCGTCGGCGCCCTCGCCCGCCCCGCTGTCGACAACGGCGGGGGCGACACCGCCCTGGTCGAGGCGCTGTGGACGGGTGCGCTCGTCGCGTACGCGCGGTGCTTCTCGGGCCAGACGAAGATCCTTGCCGACGGTGACCTGGCCGAACTCAAGCTCGACGGCGACGTCGCCGGCTTCCACCGCGCCCTGCTGCGGCTGCGCGACCACTACGCCTCGCGGCACGCCAACCCGCGCGAGACGTTCACCGTCGGCGTCGCGCAGCGCACCAACGGCACCGCGGCGGGGGTGGCGGTGGTCGGCGCACAACAGCCGGCGGTCGACGACACCACCGTCCGCCAGCTCGGCCGGATAGCCTACGGGCTCAGCGGGCTCGTGGACGCTCGGATGCAGGTCGCCCAGCAGAAGGTGCACGTCGTCGCCCAGGAGCTCGACGCCGCACGGCTCGCGGCGCTGCCGCTGGTAGACGTGCAGGTATCGGCCTGACCGACCCGGCCTGACCGACCGCGCGACCCCGGCGCCCGATCATCCAGCCGGCGACGGTGTGTGCACCGGCACCCGCACCCGCACGAGCAGGTACTCCAGCTCGTAGCACGAGGGCCCGCCGGCCGGCCCGGTGTCCTCCCCGGCGTACAGGTCGGTGAGCTCGCGCTGAAGCATGGCCGCCCGGTCGGGATCGAGCCCGGCGAACGTCGCGATGACCGGCGCGAAGTGCTGCCGGTAGTAGGCGGTGACCTCGGCGGGCGCGCCGGTGAACCCGAGCCGCACCATCCGCGGTTCGGTCCGCACCTCGGCCCCCGCGAAGGCCCCCGCGAACAGGGCCGCGACGTGCCGGGGGTCGCCCCATTCCGCCGGTGACGGGCCCTCCCCCGGTGGGGGGCCGTAGCGGCCGAGCAGGCGGAAGAAGCGCCCGACTCCGCCATCCGGGGTCCAGTTGGCCATCACCACGGTCCCGCCGGGACGGCACACCCGCAGCAGCTCGCGGGCCGTGGCGGCATGGTCCGGGGCGAACATCGCGCCGATGCACGACAGCACGACGTCGAACGCGCCGTCGGCGAACGGCAGCGCCTGCGCGTCCGCGACCTGCCACCGCACCACGAGGCCGCGGTCCCGGGCGTGCCGCTCCCCCACCGCCAGCAGCTCCGGCGTGACGTCCGTGGCCACCACGTCGGCGCCGGCGGCGGCGGCGGGCAGCGCGGCGTTCCCCGTGCCGGCACCGACGTCGAGCACGCGCATGCCCGGGCCGACGTCCGCGGCGGCCACCACCTCGGTACCGAGGTCCGCGACCAGCTCCGCGATGCGGTCGTAGTCGCCCAGTGCCCAGAAGTTCGCTGTCGTCGTCATGCGGCGAGCATCGGTGAGTGGGCGAAACGGAAGAAGTTCGAAATCCGGACTGCCGCTCGGCCCCTCGGTGGAGGATCGTCGGCACCGTGGAGGGGTACGGGCAGTACTGCCCCATCGCGCTGGGGGCCGAGGTGTTCGCCGAGCGATGGACGCCCATCATCGTGCGCAACCTGATGTCGGGGTCCGAGCGGTTCGGCGACCTCCTCGAAGGCGCCCCCGGCCTGCCGCGCAGCGTCCTGGCCCAGCGGCTGCGCCGCCTCGAGCGCGCCGGTGTGATCGCGCGGTCCGACGGCCGCGTGCCCACCTACCGGCTGACCGACTGCGGGCAGGAACTCGCCCAGGTGTGTCTCGCGCTCGGCGTCTGGGGTGCGCGATGGCGGGAGGTGCGCCCGGAGCACCACGACCCGTACCTGGTGGTGTGGATGCTCTCCCGGATGATCGACCGAGACGGGCTGCCGCGGCCGCGGGTGGTGGTCCGGTTCGACGTGCCCGCCCACCCACCACCCAACCGGTACTGGCTCGTCCTCGCCGCAGGCGAGCGCGAGGTGTGCGTGCACGATCCCGGCTTCGGCGACGACGCGGTCGTCACCACGGACGTCGCGACCCTCGTCGCCTGGCACTGCGGCCGACTGTCGCTCGGGCAGGCCCAGCGGGCCGGGATGCGCGTCGCCGCCACACCGGCGGACGAGCGGATGCTCGACGCCTGGGGGCGGCTGAGCCCGTTCGCGGGCGTCGCCCCTGCTACGCGGTGAGCTCGGCGCGCATGCTCGACGCGCCCCCCACCACCAGCATCAGCAGCGTGCCCATCGCCTTCTCCTCCAACCCGGCGGCAGGGAAGGCGTAGCGGAAGGTGACGTCCCACCCGTGCTCGCCGCGGATCACCCGAGGGGTGCCGAACAGCCCTTCCCCTGCGCCCATCGCGACCCGCATCGGCACGTCGCGCCTGGGGTCGGGGTCTGGGGGCAGGTCCCAGGCGACGACGCAGGTCAGGTTGAGAACCGGCAGCCCCTCCTCCAGCTCGGTGCCCTGCAACGCGCAGACGACGCCGCCGTGCGCGAAGGTGAGCGTGCCGTCGTCGTCGACCGCGACGTCGTGGTAGCGCTCCAGCGCGATCCGGGCGACGTCCAGCATCTGCGTTTCGCTCATTGAGCCTCCATGGGCTTGTCGCGCGCTCCGCCGAACCGGCGGTCCCGCCGCGCGTAGATCTCGACGGCCTGCCAGAGGTGGCGGCGGTCGAAGTCGGGGAACAGGGTGTCGAGGAAGACCATCTCGGCGTACGCGCTCTGCCAGAGTAGGAAGTTCGAGGTGCGCTGCTCGCCGGAGCTGCGGACGAACAGGTCGACGTCGGGCATGTCCGGCTCGTCGAGGTACCGCGCGATCGTGCGTTCGTCGACCTTGCTCGGGTTGATCCGGCCGTCCGCGGCCAGCCGTGCGATCTCCCGCACGGCGTCGACGATCTCGGCGCGGCCGCCGTAGTTGACGCACATGGTCAGGGTGAGCACGTCGTTGTGCCTGGTCTTCTCCTCCGCGATCTCCAACTCGCGGATCACGCTGCGCCACAGTCGAGGCCGCCGGCCGGCCCACCGGACCCGCACGCCCATCGCGTGCATCTCGTCGACCCGGCGGCGGATGACGTCGCGGTTGAAGCCCATGAGGAAGCGCACCTCGTCCGGGCTGCGCCGCCAGTTCTCGGTCGAGAACGCGTACGCCGAGAGCCAGCGGACGCCGATGTCGATGCACCCACGGGCGACGTCCATGAGCGACGCCTCGCCCATCCGGTGCCCCTCGATCCGCGGCAGCCCGCGGGCGTTGGCCCAGCGCCCGTTGCCGTCCATGACCAGCGCGACGTGGTTCGGGACCAGCTCGCGCGGGATGGCCGGGGGCCGGGCGCCGCTGGGGTGCGGCGGCGGGGGTTGGGGCGCCACGCGGGCAGCCTACGGCGGGTTGCGCCCACCGCCCGGACCCGCGCACGGCCGTATCACCGCTGCTCGCCCGAGGCTCACATAGAGGTACCGCGACCAGTCGCCCGCAGGGCGGAAAACGCGGGACCGGAGGTCGACGTGAGCATTGCAGCCCTGCCCACCAACCTGATCACTCTCGGTGCCCCTGCCCGAGGATGCGCAGGCGTTCATCTCGCGGCGCCTGCGCTACTGCGTACCTCGCCTCGCCGAGGCGTCGGATGCCCGCTGCTGGCGGACCCTTTTCGCCTCGACGATGGACGGCGAGCCGGGCGGCTCCTTCCGCTACATCGTCGACCGGACCCTGCACCGGCCCCGCGAGATGATTCTCTTCAGCGCCCAGTGCCTGCACACCGCGGCATTGCGCGGCGGCGCGCTGCCGATGGACCAGGCGACGATCACCGTCGCCGAGCTGGAGTACTCACGCGGCCGCACCCACGACGTCGCGGCCGAGCAGCGGTTCCAGTACCCGGACCTGCTCAGCGTGTTCGAGGCGTTCCGGGGGATGCCGGACACGATGGAGCGCGCCGAGCTGGAGTTCGTCGCGCTGGAGGTGCTGGCCGGGGACGTGGTCGTCGGGCCGAGAGCACGGCGCTGGCTCGCAGACCACGACGAGGACGCCCTGATCGAGGTCCTGTGGCGCGTGGGCTTCCTCGAGGCGGAGGTGACCCGGCGCCCGTCCGGTGACGTCGGCAGCGCCTACGTCCCGTACCACCAGTGCACGAACCTCAACATCCGCAATGTCCGCCGGTTCCTGATCCACCCGATGTTCCAGGCCTACCTCGGCACCCGGTCCGGCGACGACGGGGAGTAAGGGTTCTCCGACGGGGGTGCAGTGGGCCTTCTCGACCCCCCCGCCGGGGTAGGCCGCCGCTCCACCAGCGGCAGCGAGCGCAGCTGGCGCTCCAGGTGCCACTGCAGGTGCGCGGCGACCAGTCCGCTGGTCTCGCGGCGGGTCGGGGTGGCGGCGGCGTCGGCGAACGTCCAGTCGCCGTGCAGCAGCGCGTCGAGCAACCCGAACGTCTCGGGCGCCGGCGTCACCGAGCCGGGCGGGCGGCACCGGGGGCACACCGCTCCCCCGCCCGCGACGCTGAACGCCCGGTGCGGGCCCGGCGCGGCGCAGCGGGCACAGTCCGTGATCGCCGGGGCCCAGCCGGCGTGGGTCATGGCGCGCAGGAGGAAGGCGTCGAGCACCAGCGACGCGTCGCGCTCGCGGTCGGCGAGCGCCCGGATCGCGCCGACGACCAGCAGGTACACCCGCAGCGCGGGCTCGCCCTCCTCGGCGACCAGCCGGTCCGCGGTCTCCAGCACCGCGCAGGCCGCGGTGTAGCGGGGGTAGTCGCCCACGATCCCGGCGCCGAACGCGTCGACGGTCTGCGCCTGCGTGACGACGTCCAGGCTGCGGCCGGTGTAGCACTGCACGTCGACGTGGTTGAACGGCTCCAGCCGCGCCCCCCACCGCGACCGGGTACGCCGCACCCCCTTCGCGACGGCGCGCACCTTGCCGCGGCGGCGGGTGAGCAGGGTGACGATCCGGTCCGCCTCGCCGAGCTTCTGCACCCGCAGCACCACGCCGGTGTCGCGGTACAGGGTCATCCCTTGCCCTCGCTCACGGGACGAGCCTACGTCCAGGCCCTGGCTCGAACGGGCCCCGGCGCGATCCGCCTTGACACGAGCAAGGCATCCAGGTGAGGTGACGCCAACTCCTCGTCGCCTGGAGGCCCGGTGTCCCGAGCTGTCCCCGCGAACGCCAACCATCGCGTGCCCGAGCACGCCCGGACCGACACGGCCCGCACCCTCGCCGCCACCCCCGGGATCCGGGGCGAGCCCTCCGACGCCGAGCGCGGCCGCACGCTGCTCGCGGCCACCCGCACCGGCGCGCTTGCCACCGTGTCCGTCGACGGCGGGTTCCCGTTCGGCTCGCTGGTCGCCTACGCCGTCGACGACGTCGGGCGCCCGCTCCTGTGCCTGTCCGACCTCGCCGAGCACAGCCGCAACCTCGCCGCCGACTCCCGAGCGTCGCTGATGGCTTGCGCGTCTGCGGGAGGGTCCGGCGACCCGCTCGCACTCGCCCGGGTCACGGTGCTCGGGACCGTCGTCGAACTGCGGGACGACCTGCGCGCGGCGGCCCTGCACACCTACCGCCAGCGGCATCCGGACGCCTTCTACGCCGTGTTCGGCGACTTCCGCCTGTACCGGCTCGACGTCTCCTCGGTCCGGTACGTGGGCGGGTTCGGCCGGATGAGCTGGGTGTCGGCCGACGACCACGCCGCCGCGGAGCCGGACCCGCTCCGCCCCCACGTCGCGGGCATCGTCGGGCACATGAACGACGACCACGCGGACGCGCTCGTCGCCTACTGCCGGGTGTTCGGGAAGCGGCAGACGACGGAGCGGGCGGAGATGGTCGGGGTGGACCGGTACGGGTTCACGATGCTCGCCACCGATGTGGGCAGCACGGACCGGACGGCGGTGCGCATCCCGTTCGGCACGCAGGTCGACAGCGTCGGCGAGGTCCGCGCGGCGATGATCGCCCTGCTGCACGAGGCACGCACCCCTGAGCCGTAGCCGGGCCGGAAGTACCCGGGTGCCCGCACGGCCGCGGCCCCTCCGGAGCATGTCCGGAGGGGCCGCGGCCGGGGCCGGGTCAGGCCAGCCAGTGCTGGCGCTGCACGATCGGCAGTGCCTTCCACGAGCGGCCGAACCCGTAGACGTCGCCGACACCGAGCAGGCCGAGCGCGGCGATCGCGAGGGCGTCCACGACGTGGTCGTCGATGATCGGGTTGGTCTCCAGCGGGAACGATGCCAGGTAAATCATCGCTAGCATGACCACCGCGGAGACAGTGGCGATCCGCATGCCGATGCCCAGGATCAGCGCGACCCCGATGCCGAGCAGGCCGGCCATGAACAGCCAGTCCGCCCACGCGGCGCCGGCGATGGCGTTGAACGCGCCGGCGAACGGGCCCTTCACGCCGGACAGGAAGCCGGTGGTCGGGCTGCCCCCGTTGATCCACGCCTTCTCCGGGGCAGTGTGGAAGCCGAAGCCGAACAGCTTGTCGACGAAGGCCCACAGGAAGTAGAGGCCGAGCACCACGCGCAGCGCGGCGAGCACAATGCGGGCGGGCTTCGGGGCGACGGTGGCGAGTCCGATCTCAGCGGTGCCGGGCTTGCCCTGGACAATGGCGGCGGGACGGCTCATGGCCTTCCTTCTCTCGGCCGGGACCCGGTGTGGTGTCCGCGGACGTTGACGCCCATCCTCCTTCGCCCGCCCACGCCGGCATAAGTGCCGGAGGGGACCCCGTCGTGGGGCCCTTCGACCCGCGGCACCCGGGCTGGCCCGATGCGGGTCTAGAACCCCAGCTTCCGCAGCTGCCGCGGGTCGCGCTGCCAGTCCTTCGCCACCGTCACGTGCAGGTCCAGGTAGACCCTCGTGCCCAGCAGGGCCTCGATCTGCCGCCGGGCCGCGGTGCCGACGGCCCGCAGCCGCTCGCCGCCCTTCCCGATGACGATGCCCTTCTGGCTCGACCGCTCGACAAAGATCGTCGCGTGCACGTCCAGCATGTCGTCACGGCCCTCATGCGGGATCATCTCCTGGACGACCACTGCGATGGAGTGCGGCAGCTCGTCCCGGACACCCTCCAGAGCGGCCTCGCGCACCAGTTCGGCGACGAGGGTCTCCTCCGGCTCGTCGGTCAGCTCACCGTCCGGGTAGAGCGGCGGGCCGTCGGGCAGGCGCGCGACGAGCAGGTCCGCCAGCAGCCCGACCTGGAAGCCGTCGACCGCCGAGCACGGGACCACCTCGGCACTGTGAATGTCGAATTTGGCCATCAACGCCGTCATCTGCGTGAGCCGCTCGGCGACCTGCTCGGGTCGGGCGATGTCCGTTTTCGTGACGACGCCGAGTATCGGTGTGCGCCCGGCGACCGACTTCAGCTCGTTCACGATGAACTCGTCGCCGCGGCCGACGGGCTGGTCCGCCGGTACGCAGAAGCCGATCACGTCGACCTCGGCCCACGTCTCGCGCACGATGTCGTTGAGCCGGCTGCCCAAGAGCGTGCGCGGCTTGTGCAGGCCCGGCGTGTCGATCACGATCAGCTGGGCGTCGGGCCGGTGCAGGATGCCGCGGATGGCGTGGCGGGTCGTCTGTGGGCGGCTGGAGGTGATCGCGACCTTCTGCCCGATCAGCGCGTTCGTCAGCGTCGACTTGCCGGCGTTCGGGCGGCCGACGAAGCAGGCGAAGCCCGACCGGAAACCCTCCGGGACCTCGGGAAAAGTCACAGGGGCCCCAGCCTCTCGCCGGTGAGTGTCTCGAGGATCTCCCGGCCGATCGGCAGCGCCGCGGTCGCGGCCGGGGACGGCGCGTTGAGCACGTGCAGCACCGCGCCAGAACCCGCCCCCTGGGCGACGAACAGGAAGTCGTCGACCAGGCTTCCGTCCCTCCGCACCGCCTGGGCCCGCACGCCGGCGCCGGCCGGGTGCAGGTCGTCGGCCCGGACGTCGGGCAGCAGCCGCTGGATCCGGCGGACCATCGCCTCGCGCGACAGCGAGCGGTGCATCTCGCCGATCCCGTAGCGCCAGTGCTGCCGCGCGAGCCGCAGCATGCCGGGGTAGGTCAGTGACCCGAGCAGCTCCTTGGGCTTCACGACGCCCCACGAGTAGCCCTCGCGGGCGAGCGCGAGCACAGCGTTCGGGCCGGCGTGCACACTGCCGTCGATCCCCCGCGTGGCGTGGACGCCCAGGAACGGGAACGCCGGGTCGGGCACCGGGTAGATCAGACCTCTGACCAGCCCCGCCGCGCGCTCGCCGAACCCGGAGTACTCGCCGCGGAACGGGATGATCCGCACGCCCGGGTCGGCGCCCGACGCCCTGGCCAGCTCGTCGCAGCGCAGACCGGCGCAGACCACGACCTGGGTGCCCAGCAGGTCCCCGCCGTCCGTGCGGACGACGACGTCCGCACGACGCCGCACGACGCCGCGTACCACCCGGCCGAGATGGACCTCGCCGCCGTCCTTCTGCACCAGCTCGCCGAGCTTCTCGGCGATCGCCCGGTAGTCGGTGATCCCGGTCGACGGCACGAACAGGGCCTGCAGACCGCGGACGTGCGGCTCGTACGCGCGCATCCCCGCGTGGTCCAGCTCGTGGCTCTCGACGCCGTTCGCGTCACCGCGTCGCTTGAGCTCGGCGAGACGGGGCAGCTCGTCGGGCTCGGTGGCGACGACCAGCTTGCCGGTGACCTCGCACGGCAGGTCGTGCGTGCGGCAGAAGGCGACGGTCTCCGCGCAGCCGGCGACGGCGAGGCGGGCCTTGTGGCCGCCAGGTGCATAGTAGAGCCCGGAGTGGATGACGTTCGAGTTGTTGCCCGTCTGATGGGCCGCGAGGCGCGGCTCGCGCTCCACGACCGCGACCGAGCGGCCGGTGCGCGCCACTGCGTGCGCCGTAGCGAGGCCGACGATGCCGCCACCGACGACGACCACGTCGAACCGGGGGGTGCTCACGAGTCCGCCTCGCTGACGCTCGTCGGCCGCGTTCGCGGCACGGCTGTGTTGGACGGTGAGCTCGCAAGCTCGCTCACGGTATCTCCGGGGTCAGGACGGTGTGCACGGTGCCGCTCGGGTCCGCGTGCAGGACGGGGGCGGCCGGGGCGAGGTCGCGGACGGCGGCCAGCGAGGCGTCGTCCACCCGATCCGCCGCCGTCACGACCGCGGCAGCCTCCAGGCCCGGCGCACCGCTTCCCACCGCGGCGGCGACCGCAGCCTGCAGCGCCGTCAGCACGAGCGAGGGCAGCGCGACGGTCGCCGCCACGTAAGTACGGCCGTCGGTGTCGCGGACGGCCGCCCCCTCCGCGACGCCGGTGCGCGCCCGCGCCGACCGGGCCAACGTGACGATCTTGGCGTCCTCCGGGTCGAGATCAGCCGCGCTGGACATCGTTCTCCTCCCGCCTGCCGGCGTAGGCACCGGCGGCGTCGTCTCGCGTGTTCCCTGCCGGGCGCCCGTTCAGGTGATCGTCCCGCGCACCCGCCTCGGGTTCGGATGCAGCGATCGCGGCGTTCGGTGCGTCAGATTGACCCGACGCCGCGTTCGCTCCGTCTTCGGCCTCGTCGGGCACGGGCGTGATCAACACTGTCGTGATCCGCACGCGCCCCCGCGCGTCCTTGCCACCCTCGGCGAGCAGGTGCAGCCCCGCGACGTCGACTTCCGCCCCCGGCAGCGGCACCCGCCCGAGCTGCTGGGCGAGCAGGCCGCCGACCGTGTCGACGTCCGCCTCCTCCAGCACGGCCCACAGCTGCGCCGCCGGGCCCTCGTCGAACTCGCCGCCCTCCGGGAACAGGCCGTCGAGCTCCTGCAGGTCTTCGACGGGCAGCCGGGCGGCGACCCGCAGCCGACCATCGTCGAGCCGGGCGACGTCGGGCAGCTCCTCGCCGTCGTACTCGTCGGTGATCTCGCCGACGATCTCCTCGAGAATGTCCTCGATCGTGACGACGCCGGCGGTGCCGCCGTACTCGTCGACGACGATCGCCATGTGGTTGCGGGTGCGCTGCATCTCCTTGAGCAGCTCGTCGATCCGCTTGCTGTCCGGGACGAACACCGCGGGCCGCATGACGGCGGTGAGCACGGCGTCCGGCTGCTCCGCCTGGGCGCGCACCAGGTCCTTGAGGTAGGCCACCCCGATGACGTCGTCGATGTTCTCCCCGAGCACGGGCAGCCGGGAGTAGCCGCTGCGCAGGGCGAGCCGCAGCACCTTGTCGACGGCGGTGTCGCGCTCGACCCAGACGACGTCCGGGCGGGGCACCATCACCTCGCGGACGAGCGTGTCGCCCAGCTCGAACACCGAGTGGATCATCTTGCGCTCGTCCTCGTCAACGACTCCGCTGGTGCTCGCCATGTCGACCAGCTCGCGCAGCTCCACCTCGGAGGAGAACGGCCCCTGGCGGAAGCCCTTGCCAGGGGTCAGGGCGTTGCCGATGAGGATCAGCAGGCGGGTGAGCGGGCCGAGGAGCGTCGCCAGCGCCCGGACCGGTGCGGCGATCGCGACGCCCAGCTCGTAGGGATGCTGGCGACCGAGCGTGCGGGGTCCGACGCCGATGAAGACGTAGCTGACGACCACCATGATTGCCCCCGCGCTGAGGATCCCCGCCCACACGGGCGTGATCAATCGGGCGAGCGCGACCGTGAGCAGCACCGTCGCCGCGGTCTCGCCGACGAGCCGCAGCAGGAGGAGCAGGTTGACGTGCCGGGGGCGGTCGGCGACGACCGCGGCGAGCGCGCGGGCGCCGGCGCGTCCCTCGCGGACCAGGGTCTCGACGCGGGCGCGGGACACGGAGTTCAGCGCGGCGTCCGCGGCGGCGAACAGCCCGGCGAGCGGGACCAGCAGCGCGGCGATGACGATCAGGGCAGCCGGGTTCACGGGTTCATCGGATCGTCGGTCAGGAGTCGTCGAGCCCGACGGTGCCGAGCAGCCGCGAGTCGTGGCGACGCTGAGCCTCCCGCGTGGCGGCCTCGTGCCGGGCCGACTGCCATTCCGCGAGCAGTGCGTTCTGCAGGCCGAACATCTCGCGCTCCTGCTCGGGCTCGCCGTGGTCGTACCCGAGCAGGTGCAGCACGCCGTGCACGGTGAGCAGCGCCAGCTCGTCGCCGAGGCCGTGGCCGGCCTTGCGGGCCTGAGCGGCGGCGAACGCGGGGCAGAGCACGACGTCACCGAGCAGCGCCGGGCCGATCTCGGGTGCGTCCGGCCGCCGCGACTCGTCGACCAGCTCGTCCATCGGGAACGCCATGACGTCCGTGGGCCCGGGCTCGTCCATCCACCGCTCGTGCAGCTCGGTCATGACCTCGGTGGTGACGACCATGATCGAGAGCTCGGCGGCCGGGTTGACGCGCATCGCGGCGAGCACGTGCCGCGCGACGGAGGCGAGCGCCGACTCGTCGACGGCGACGCCGGACTCGTTGGCGACCTCGATACTCACGAGTCCAGCCTACGGGTGCCACGCGGTCGTCAGGCGAAGCCCTCCCGCGCGGCGCGGGGGAGGGCTACCGGCGGCGGGCGCGGGTGCGGTCCTGCGGCGGCCCGGTGCGCGGTGCGGCCGCGAGGGTCTGCCGGCTACTTCCGGCGTCGAACCGGGCGTAGGCGTCGACGATGTCGCTCACCAGCCGGTGCCGCACGACGTCCGTGCTGGTCAGATAGGAGAAGTGGACGTCGTCGATCCCGTCGAGGATGTCCCGCACCACCTGCAGCCCCGAGCGGGTGCTGCCGGGCAGGTCGATCTGCGTGACGTCACCGGTCACGACGATCTTGCTGCCGAACCCGAGCCGGGTGAGGAACATTTTCATCTGCTCGGGAGTGGTGTTCTGTGCCTCGTCGAGAATGATGAAGGCGTCATTGAGGGTGTTGTGCGTCAGCAGGTGATCTTCCGTGACGTAGAGCGAGTCCGCCGCCGCGACCTGGATACACACGGTCTCAGCACGGCCTGCGGGCTCGATGCTGTCGACGAACCGCATCGGCCGGCCGCCACCTCCTGCGGCGTGGTACTTCACGCGCTTGCGGCCCAGCCGGAACGGTTCGATACCGGCTGGCAGACGAAGGTCGATAACGTAGGCGTCGTGGCGGTAGGGAACGTCGCGTCCGTTCGCAAATCCCGGCGCGCGACCCTCGGCGGGTCGGGTGTGCACGTACACCACGCCTCCCAGAGACCGGACCAGTTCGACGACGTCGTCCCGCAGTCGAGGCGAGGTGGTCGTGTATTGGACGCGGCAGGTGCGGGCGGCCTGGGTGACCGGGCCACCGTCGGCGTCGAGTAACCCCTGCAGGAGCCCGAGGCGCACGTCGACGGTGTTGAGGAGGTAGTCACGCGGGATGAACTTGGTGTGGGATCGGGTGCCGATGAGCGCGAGGGAACGGAGTGCTGCGGTGACCGGGTTCTCGAGAGTGATGACTTCGCCCGGCGCCCGGACCCGATTGAGCACATAGTCGACGCCGTCCTTGTACCGCGCCTCCACACCCGGCAGCGCAGCCTCAAGGGCTTCGGCCAACTCGGGATCATCGGTGGCGAAGGTCGGAGTAGTCGCACCGGTCAGGCAGCCGTCGCCGAGGAGCAGGCCGAGAGCGTACGGGTCCATGGGCACGGTGCGCTCGGCGTACTGCACAGGCCCGCTCAGTACGGGCAACTCGTACCGGCGCGCGCAGGCGGCCCGA
>CAVRHG010000025.1:0-124119 GCA_963720845.1 uncultured Actinomycetota bacterium
CGTCACGACGCGGCTGTGGTGGGCGCTGCTGATCCCCGTGGCGGTGCTGGCCGTGCTCGTCAACCTCTTCGGCGGCCTGCTGGGCGACGGGCTCGGGGACGCCGGCGGCGACCTGCCGGTGCTGCCCGCGTCCGTCGCCTTCACTCTGACGCTGACGGCGGTGTTCGCCGCCGTGTACGGCACGGTCACGGCCGCGGGCGAGTTCCGGCACCGCACCGTCACCACGGCCTACCTCGCCGCCGGTGGTCGGGGGCGCGTGCTGGTGGGCAAGCTCGTGGCGGGCTCGGCGGTCGGCGCGCTGTACGCGGTCGTGGCGGTGGCCGTCGGGATCGCCGCCGGGGTGCTCGGGCAGGGGGCCGGCCGCGTGTCCGGCGCCGGCGCGCTGGTGGGCGTGGCCGCGGTGGGGGTCGCGGTCGCCGCCCTGTGGGGCGCGGTGGGCGCGGCGGTGGGCGTGCTGTTCGCGAACCAGGTGGGCGCGCTCGTCGTGCTGCTCGTGTACCTGCAGGTCGGCGAGTTGGTGCTGGCGGCGGTGCTGAACAACTCGGGCTCGGACGCCCTGGCCCGGCTGACCCCGTACCTGCCCGGCAACGCGGGTGACGTCGCGATCTACGACTTCCCGGCGCGGGCGCTCGCGGGCCCGGACTACGCGGACCGGGTGGTCGAGCAGCTGGCGGGCGTGACCGCCCCGCCGCCGTGGTGGGGCGCGCTGTCGGTGCTGGCGGGGTGGGCCGCGCTGGCGGCGGTGCTCGCCTGGACCGTCGCCGACCGCCGCGACGTCACCTAGGCGGGCGGTATGCCGACCATCTCGCCGTGGACGTCGCAGACGGCAGCGAGGGTGTTGTAGACGGTCCCGTAGTTGCGCAGATTTCGGTGGGCGAGCTGGACCCGGCGCTCTGGTTCGTCCGTGACCACGTGCAGCGTGTAGCGGATCTCGGTGAACTTCGGTGGGCTGTCCTGGCGTCGCGCGATGACCTCCACGTGCGCCTCCTCGTAGCCGAATCCGAGCAGGTCACCGGAGCGGGCCAGGTTCTTCAGCAGGCAGGCCGCGAACGCGGTCGCGAGGATCTCGGCCGGTCCGGGTAGACCTGTCTGCCCGCCGCCCCACGTGGTGTCCAAGTCGATCGAGGTGGTGCCGGTTTCGGCGGCCCCCACGTCACCCGCTCGGGCGTGAGCGGTGATCCGGTACTCCGTCGGTGGGTGGCCGGGACCAGGAGGGACGTCCGGCCGGCTGGTCATGGCGTCATCGTCGCGGTGAGCAGCTTGCGCACCTCTGCGGCGGTCGGGACTCGCCCGGAACAGACCAGCTTTTCGTCGACGACGAGGGCGGGGGTGGCCATCACCCCGTAGCCGGCGATAGTCGGGTAGTCGGTGACCTTCTCGACGGTTGCGTCGAGCCCGAGGTCGTCGATGGCTTGGCGGGTAGCGCGCTCGAGGTTGACGCAGTTCCTGCAACCTGGGCCGAGGACTTTGACAATCATGATCGTTACTTTCCGTTGGGGGGTGGGTGGGGGTTAGGTGAGCAGGCCGTTGAACAGGTAGCCCACGGCGACGATGGACAGCCCGACAACGCTGACGAAGATGGCGAGCAGCTGAGGCTTGAGGACCCGGCGCAGCAGGATGGCCTCGGGCAGGGACAGCGCGACCGTGGCCATCATGAACGCCAGCAGGGTCCCCATCGGGAGGCCCTTGTCGTACAAGGCCTCGACCAGCGGAAGGATGCCGGCGGCGTTGGAGTACAGCGGGATACCGATGGCCACGGCGACCAGGACTCCGAACGCGTTGCCCGCCCCGGCGTACCGGGTGAAGAAGTCCTCGGGTGCCCAGCCGTGGATGAGGGCACCGAGCCCGATGCCGACCAGCAGGTAGGGCCAGATCTTGCGGAGGATGGCGGCGACCTCTTCGGCTCCCATCTGCACGCGCTGGTTGAACGTCAGCCCGGCGGTGGAGTCGATGACCTGCCCAGAGAGCTTGGTCTCGAACACAAACGGCTCGACGTAGCGCTCGAGGCGGAGCCGGCCGAGCACCCAGCCGGCAACAATGGCGATCGCCAGGCCGGCGCCGATGTAGAGGGCGGCGACCTTGACCCCGAACAGGCTCAGCAGCAGACCAATCGCGATCTCGTTGACCAGCGGGCTGGCGATCAGAAAACTCATCGTGACCCCGAGCGGGACACCGGCCGCGACGAAGCCGATGAACGCGGGTACGGCACTGCAGGAGCAGAACGGGGTGATCACGCCGAGGCCCGCGGCCATGACGTTGCCGACGCCCTCACGCCGGCCGCCCAGCATCGCCCGGGTGCGCTCGATGCTCATGTAGGAGCGCAGGATCGTGATCACGAAGATGATGCCCGTGAGCAGCAGCGCAATCTTGATCGTGTCGTAGCAGAAGAAGTGCAGGGTCTCGGTGAGCCGGGCGTCCGGTGCCATGCCGAAGAGGTCGTAGAGGACCCAGTTCCAGAGCCGTTCGTTGACCCAGTACGCGGCCACCCAGAGCAGCGCAGCGCCGGTCAGGGTTCCCCAGCGTCCGCGGGTCGAGGTCGGCATCCGCTCCGCGATGCTCACAGTTCCGCCCTCCGCGTGCCTGGCAGCGCCGCCGTCAGTCGTTCCATCGCGTCACCGGCGAGTTGGTAGTCGATCCACCGGCCGCGTCGTGTGCACGTGACCAGCTCGGCCTCGCGCAGCACCTTCAGGTGGTAGCTCAACAGGTTCGGCGCCACCGCCACCTCGGCTTGCAGATCACAGACGCAGGCCTGTCCGGCCGTGAGCCGTCGCAGGATCGTCCACCGGACCAGGTCGGCAGCCGCGGCGAGCAACGCAACGGCACCTTCCACTGCGGTGCCCGACGAGTTCGACAGGTCAACCGACGTTGATACAGGCACACTTGAAATGTAGGACCAGCGGTTGTCGCCCCCCAGAGATGTTCGGCCTCTATAGCGGTTACCAACGGCCCCACCTGCCTCGACCCTGCGCTGCCCGTGCGCTGCCCGTGCGCTGCCAGCGCCGCTCGTGCAGCGAACCGCAGGCGGGTTCAGCCTGGATCCGGGTGGGGCGAACGCCGCCGCGGAGGTTTGCAGGCGCGAGTCGGCACGGAAATCCGGCGGAACGGGCTTTCCGACGGCCGCGCCGGGAGCGGCCTACCGTGGAGGGGTGCAGTCCCCCCGTTCCCCTAATGAGCGGCGGGGGTGGATCCGCCGCCTGACGGGCGCCTGTCTGCGCCATCCCGGGGTCACGGCCGCCGCGCTCGGTTCGTCCGTGGTCGGCGTGGGCCTGGGGGCCGTCGGGCCGCTGCTGGCCCGGGTCGTCGTCGACGACGCCGTGGTCGGTTCCACCGCCGTGCTCGTTCCCGTCGTCACCGCGCTGGTCGTGCTCGCCCTCGTCCAGTACGGCGCCTCCTTCGTCCGCCGGTACTTCGCCGGCCGCCTGTCGCTCGACGTCCAGCACGACCTGCGCCGTCGTGTCTTCGACGCCGTCGCGCGGCTCGACGGCGAGCGGCAGGACGCGCTGCGC
This sequence comes from uncultured Actinomycetota bacterium, assembly GCA_963720845.1. Classification (GTDB taxonomy): domain Bacteria; phylum Actinomycetota; class Actinomycetes; order Mycobacteriales; family Pseudonocardiaceae; genus Pseudonocardia. The sequence goes on from CAVRHG010000025.1 coordinate 3,507, forward strand.
ACCGGGCAGGTGGCGTCGCGGGCGATCACGGACCTGCAGCTGGTGCAGGGGCTGCTGTCGATGGTGCCGTTCACGCTCGGCACCGCCACGCTCGTCGTCACCTCGGTCGCGGCCATGCTGTGGCTCTCGCCGCTGCTCACCCTCGTCATCCTCGTCGTGCTGCCGGCCGCGGCGATCGTGACGGTCCGGTCCCGGCGTTCGCTGTTCCCGGCGACGTGGTCGGCCCAGCAGCAGGCGGCTGACGTCGCGCAGCAGGTCGAGGAGACCGTCACGGGCGTCCGGGTGGTGAAGGGCTTCGGTCATGAGGCCCGCGAGATCTCCACCCTGGAGGGCCGGGCGCGGCAGCTCTACGCCGAGCGGATGCGCGCGGCCCGGATGACCGCACGGCTCAACCCGGCGCTGCTCGCGCTGCCCACGCTGGGGCAGGTCGGGGTGATCGGCCTGGGCGGGGCGATGGCGCTGTCCGGCTCGATCACGCTCGGCACCTTCCTGGCCTTCACCACCTACGTGACCCAGCTCGTCGGGCCCGCCCGGATGATGGGGGCGCTGGTGGTGAGCGCACAGCTGGCGCGGGCCGGCGTCGAGCGGGTCTACGACCTCGTCGACGCCGAGCCGGAGGTCGTGGACCCGCCGGACCCGGTGCCCGTGCCGCCGGGCCCGCTGTCGGTCGAGCTGGACGACGTGGGGTTCGGCTACGCAGGCGGTGGTCCGGTGCTCGACGGGCTGTCGCTGCGCGTCGCGCCGGGAGAGACGGTCGCGCTGGTCGGCCCGCCGGGTTCGGGCAAGTCGACGGTCACCCAACTGCTCGCGCGCTTCTACGACCCGCAGGTCGGGCAGGTGCGCCTGGGCGGGGTGGCGCTGAGCGAGCTGCGGCTGGCGGACCTGCGGGCCGTCCTGGGCATGGTGTTCGAAGACGCCTTCCTGTTCTCGGACACGATCCGCGCCAACATCGCCTACGGCCGCCCGGACGCGACGGACGAGCAGGTGGTCGCCGCGGCGGAGGCGGCGCAGGTGGCGGAGTTCGTCGACGGCCTGCCCGAGGGTTACGACACGCTGGTCGGCGAGCGCGGGCTCACCCTGTCCGGCGGGCAGCGCCAGCGCGTCGCACTGGCCCGCGCCGTGCTCACCGACCCGCGGGTGCTGGTGCTCGACGACGCGACGTCGGCGGTCGACAACGCGACCGAGGCCGCGATCCACGCGACGCTGCGCGACCTGACCACGGATCGCACCACGTTGGTGGTCGCGCACCGGCGCTCGACGCTGGCACTGGCGGACCGGATCGCGGTGCTGGACCGCGGCCGGGTGGTGGACATCGGCACCGAGACCGAGCTGCTGGCTTGCAGCCCGCTGTTCCGGACCCTGTTCGCGGCCACCGCCGACGCGCCGGCGCCGGATGGAGCGGTGGCCGCATCGGAGAGCGCCGACCGCGGCCGGTTCCCGGAGCGCGCCGACGGAGCCGTCACCCCCGAGCTGTGGCCCGATGCCGTCGCCGCGGGCTCAGGCCCAACGCGCAGCGCCGGTGGGGCCGGTGGCGGGCACGGCACGGGCGCGCCGATGTCCGATCTCGGCGGCATCGCCGCCACCCCCGAGCTGCTCGCCGCCGTCGACGCCCTGCCGCCCGCCACCGACGTCCCCCGCCTGCCCGGCGAGGACCCGACCGCACCCGATCCCGGGTTCCGCCTCGCCCGCTTGCTGCGCCCGGTCCGCGGCCTGCTCGCGCTGACGATCCTGCTCGTCTCCCTCGACGCGCTCACGACACTCGCGTTCCCGACCGTCGCCCGCTACGCCGTCGACTCCGGGATCGACGCGGGCGCGGTCCGGCCGCTGGTGATCGCGGTCCTGCTGGGTCTCGGCATCGTCGCGGTGAGCTGGGTCGTCGTCGCCGTCCAGACGACGGTGACCGCCCGCGCCGGGGAGAGCCTGCTCTACCTGCTGCGCGTGCGCAGCTACGCCCACCTGCAGCGGCTCGGGCTCGACTACTACGAGCGCGAGCTGTCGGGCAAGATCATGACGCGGATGACCACCGACGTCGACGCGCTGTCGTCGTTCCTGCAGACCGGGCTCGCCCAGGCGGTCGTCAGCCTGCTCACGGTCGGCGGGGTCGCGGTCGCACTGATGATCACCGATCCGGAGCTCGCGCTCGTCGCGCTCGCCGCGCTGCCGATCCTGGTGGCGGCGACGCTCCGGTTCCGGGTGCTGTCGTCACGGGCGTACGCGGAGGCGCGCGAGCGGGTGGCGGTCGTCAACGCCGACATGCAGGAGAACGTCACCGGGGTGCGGGTCGCGCAGGCGTTCACCCGCGAACGGCACAGCTCCGCGGTGTTCGGTGACCGCAGCCTCGCCTACCGCCGATCGCGGCTGCGGGCCCAGCGCTACATTGCGTCCTTCTTCCCGTTCGTCGCGCTGCTGAGCGACCTCGCGACGGCCGCGGTGCTCGGCGTCGGTGCCGCCCGCGTCGCGTCGGGCGCGCTGACGCCCGGCGTGCTCACCGCGTTCCTGCTCTACCTCGGGCTGTTCTTCGCGCCCGTCCAGCAGCTCTCCCAGGTCTTCGACGGCTACCAGCAGGCCCGCATCGGCCTGCGGCGCATCGGTGACCTGCTGCGCACGCCCACCACCGTCCCGGACGAGGGGACGCTCGACGTGCCGGGCCGGCTGCGCGGCGAGGTGGAGCTGCGCGACGTCGGCTTCTCCTACGCAGGCGCGGACCGACCCGCCCTCGACGGGGTGTCGCTGCGGGTGGCGCCGGGGGAGACGGTCGCGCTGGTCGGCGCGACGGGGGCCGGCAAGTCGACGCTCGTCAAGCTCCTCGCCCGGTTCTACGACTCCGGCAGTGGCGACGTGCTCGTGGACGGCGTGGACGTCCGGCGGTACCGGCTGGCCGCCTTCCGCCACCGGCTCGGGGTCGTCCCGCAGGAGGCGCACCTGTTCACCGGAGACGTCGCGTCGAACATCGCGTACGGGTGCCCTGACGCCACGCCGCCCGAGATCGAGGCGGCGGCGCGCGCGGTCGGGGCGCTCGAGCTGATCCGGCGGCTGCCGGCGGGCTTCCGCACGCCCGTCGGCGAGCGGGGGCAGGGGCTGTCGGCGGGCCAGCGCCAGCTCGTCGCGCTGGCCCGGGCCGAGCTCGTCAGCCCTGACCTCCTCCTGTTCGACGAGGCCACCGCCGCGCTCGACCCGGCGACCGAGGCCGCGGTCCTTGCGGCCGGAGACCGCGTGACCGGCGGCGGGCCTGGTGGGCGGCGCACCGCGTTCGTCGTCGCGCACCGGCTGGCGACGGCGGTGCGGGCGGACCGGGTGGTCGTGCTGCACGGCGGCCGGATCGCCGAGCAGGGTCCGCCGACCGAGCTGCTCGCGCGGGAGGGGCGGTTCACCCGGTTGTGGCGGGCCGGTGAGCTGGAACCCGCCGCGGACGAGACGGACGGTGACGCCGATGATCTCGATAGAGTGAAGATTGACACGCGAATCGCCTGATTCCTGCCCGAAATCGGGCAGGATAGTTTGGTATTTTCGGAGTCGATGGGGCATCCTCCCCAGGTGATCCCGCGGCCGCACGCCGACCTCGTGGCTCACCTGGTGCGTTCTACCCCGCTCACCGAGGGCGAGGCGGACCGGGTGCTGGCCGAGGTCTTCGACTGGTTCGCCGAGCCGGTGCCCGATTTCGTCCGGCGCCGGCACCGCGAGCTGGCGGCGCGCGGGCTCGCGAACGACCGGATCTTCGCGGCGATCGCGGCGGAGCTCCCGGCGCGGCTGTTTCCCGCCCCGGGGCTCTCGGCGCGGCAGCTGCGGCGCCTCGTCTACGGCTGACTCAGCTCAAATCGGAAGAGGGACAACGCTATGTGCGGCATCGTCGGCTACATCGGTGCGCAGGACGCCGCCCCGATCCTCCTCGAGGGGCTGGGACGCCTGGAGTACCGCGGCTACGACTCCGCGGGTGTCGCGGTCGTCACCAGGAGCGGCCTCAAGATCCGCAAGTCGCAGGGTCGGGTGGCCGACCTCGTCGCCGGGCTGCCCGCCCGCTTCAAGGGGGCACCGGGCATCGGGCACACGCGCTGGGCGACACACGGCGAGCCGACCGAGGACAACGCGCACCCGCACACGGACACCGCCGGCCGCATCGCCGTCGTGCACAACGGGATCATCGAGAACGCGGACGAGCTGCGCGCCAAGCTGATCGCGGACGGCGTCGAGTTCCGCTCCCAGACCGACACCGAGGTCGTCCCGCACCTGATCGCCGCCGCCTTCGCCGCCGGCGCCCCCGACCTCGAGCGCGCGGTCAGCCAGGCGCTGCGCCGTGTGGTGGGCGCCTACGGCATCGCCGTTCTCGACGCCGACCATCCGGACCGGATCGTGGTCGCCCGCAACGGCAGCCCCGTGCTGCTGGGGATCGGCGAGCGCGAGATGTTCGTCGCCTCCGACGCCGCCGCCCTCGTCGGCTACACCCGCCAGGTCGTGTACCTCGACGACGGCGAGCTCGCGACGATCACCACCGGTGGCTACCGGACCTTCACCCTGGACGACCGGTCGACGGCCAAGAGCCCGGCGACGATCGACTGGGACATCATCGGCGCCGAGATCGGCGACCACGCCCACTTCCTGCAGAAGGAGATCGCCGAGCAGCCGCGGACGATCGAGCGGACCCTGCGTGGCCGGCTCGACGACCGGTTCTCCACCGCGCACCTCGGCGGGCTCAACCTGTCGGTCCGCGAGGCCCGAGAGTTCAAGCGCGTCAAGATCCTCGGCTGCGGCTCGGCCTGCTACGCCGGTGACCTGGGCGCGCAGCTGATCGAGGACCTCGCCCGGATGCCGGCCACGTCGGAGTCGGCGTCGGAGTTCCGCTACCGCAACCCGGTCGTGGAGCCCGACACCCTCTACATCGCCGTCAGCCAGTCCGGCGAGACCGTCGACACCCTCGCCGCGGTGCAGGAGCTGCAGCGCAAGGGTGGACGGGTGATCGGCATCGTCAACGTCGTCGGCTCGACGATCGCCCGCCAGTGCGACGGCGGGATCTACCTGCACGCGGGCGCGGAGATGTCGGTCGCGGCCACCAAGTCGTTCACCTCGACCGTCGTCGCGTTCGCGCTGCTGGCGCTGCACCTGGGTCGCATGCGCGACCTGTCGCCGAGCAACGGCAAGCGGATCGTCGACGCGCTGAAGACGCTGCCCACGAAGATCTCGGAGATCCTGGAGCTGGACGACGAGATCGCGAAGATCGCCCGTGACCTCGCGCCGCACCCGAGCATGCTGTTCATCGGGCGCCGCCGCGGCTGGCCGGTGGCCCGCGAGGGTGCGCAGAAGCTCAAGGAGATCTCCTACATCCACGCGGAGGCCTACGCGTCGGCCGAGCTCAAGCACGGGCCGCTCGCGCTGGTCAGCCCGGAGATGCCGACGGTGGCCGTGGTACCCGACGACGACTTGTTCGAGAAGAACACCTCGACGCTGGCGGAGATCAGGGCCCGCCGCGGCCCGGTCGTGGCGATCGCGCATCGCGAGCTGCCCGAGGAGCTGGCCGACCGCACGATCGTCGTCCCGAAGTCCGAGGACGAGCTGGACCCGATCCTGATGTCGGTCCCGCTGCAGATCCTGGCCTACCACGCGGCGGTGGCGCTCGAGCGCGACGTCGACAAGCCCCGCAACCTGGCCAAGAGCGTCACGGTCGAGTAGCCGACTCGCGCCGGCGAAGGTGCCGACTCGCGCGTTTAGGCGTCGGCCGCGAGTAGGCGGTCGTGGTGGGCGGCGAAGTGGGGGCGGCGGCGGTCGTGCGGGCCCATGCGGTCCAGCAGCCGGTCGTACACCTCGAGGTCGTCGCGGCCCAGGGGGTGGGTGGCGTAGTCGGCCAGCAGGTCCGTCTCGTCCCAGGCGAGCACCGCCCGCCGCAGGCCGACCACCAGTGCCTCCCGCTCCTCGCGGATCTCCGGGGCGTCCGAGCGGGGCAGCAGGAGACCGGCGCACGCCCGGAGCGCCTCGGCGGGCCTGCCGGCCGCGAGTGCCCGCCGCACCGTGCCGAAGTCGGTGTCGACCGCCGCGTCGAGCCGGTAGGGGCGGGTGCGCAGGACGTCCGACCCGATCAACGTGCGCAGCCGCAGGACCTCGCCGCGCACGGTGGTCGGGTTGCCGCCGTCGCCGTAGAGCAGCATCGCGAGCCGTTCGGCCGTCAGCCCGTCGGGGTGCAGCGCCAGCGCGGCGAGCAGCTCTGCGGGCCGGAGGGTGACCGGGACGGGTGTGCCGTCGAGCAGCACGGACGGGTGGTCGCCGAGGAACCGCAGCGACAGCGCCCGGCGCCGGGCCGGGGCGGCGGTCCGTTGCGTCGCGTGCAGCAGGTAGCCCTCGGCCAGCGGCTCGACGGCCATCTCCCGCCCGTCGTCGAGCCGGACCCGGTCGGCACCCGGCTCGATCCGCACGCGCACCGGCCACCCCGTGTACGGCTCGCCGGCCAGGATCCGCCCGGTCGGTGTCACCAGCGCGCCCGGCAGGCCGCGCAGGCTCGCCAGGTGCGGCATGTTGCGGATCCGCAACTGCTCGTCCGCGATCGCCAGCCGCACCCGTAGCTGGTTCTCCGCCAGCTGCGCCGTGGCCGCGACCAGCTGCACCATCGCCGGGTGGGCGGTGTGCAGGGGGCCGCTGATGTCGATCGCACCGATCAGCGTGCCGGTGTCGGGGTCGTGCACGGGGGCGGCGGCGCAGGTCCAGGAGTGGACGGTGCGCACCAGGTGCTCGGCGGAGTGGATCTGGACGGGCTCGTCGACGGCCAGCGCGGTGCCCATGGCGTTCGTGCCGATCCCGTCTTCCGACCAGCGCATCCCCGGCGCCAGCCCGATCGAGTCGGCCGCGCGGAGCAGGCTGCGCGCCCCCTCGCGCCACAGGATCGTCCCGTCCGCATCGGTGACGATCATGACGTGCACGGCCTCGTCCGCGATGCTCACCAGCGTGCTGCGCAGCAGCGGGAGGACGGCCCCGAGCGGGTGTGCGGCACGGACCCCGTCGAGGTCTGCGGCCCGGTGGACGACGGGCGGGTCGTGCCGGTCGGGATCCACCCGGGCTGCGAGGCTGCGCTGCCACGAGTCGGAGACGAGCGAGCGCGGGACGGAGCCGGTGGCCGCGCCGGAGAGCACGGCGTCGTAGAGCTCGTGCAGCGCGCGGGCCCGCTCGACCGGATCGCTCGGAAAGGTCGGGACCGGGCTGCTGCGCGTCCGGCTTCTCGACGGCGATGCCAGCACGCGCGCGGCCGTCGCGCTGCGCGGCCCCCACATTCGTCATGAGCACCCCAGGCACCATCGCCACCAACCGGATCCTCCATCATCACCCCCCTTGTCGCGAGCGGCAAGCGTGCCGGTCCGCGTGCAACGTCAGGGCAACGTGATCGAGGCTACCGTCCCGGCGTCGCCCACGAGGCCGCCGCCGACGCCGCCAGGAGGTTCCCGTGACCCTGCTCGATCAGCGCCCTGGGACGGGTCCGGGCCGGCCCGCCCCGCGCCGGATCGCCCGCGTCCTCGTCGTCGACGGCGAGGCGATCGTCCGGTTCGGCCTGCGCCAGCTGTTCGCGGCCGACCCGGACCTCGTCGTGGTGGGGGAGGCCGCGGGACCGCGGGACGCGCTTGCGCTGGCCGAGCGGTGCCCGCCCGATCTCGTCGTCCTCGACGTCGACCTCGGCCGGGAGGGCGCCGGGCTCGACGTCGCCCGCCGGCTGCTGGAGCGCCACCGTGGCGTCCAGATCCTCGTGCTCACGGGCTCTCGGGACCGCGACCTGATGATGCGGGCCATGCGGCTGGGGGTGCACGGGTTCCTGCGCAAGACCGCGGACACCGCCGAGGTCATGGCGGCGGTGCGGTCGCTCCGGCGCGGCGAGGGCGTGTTCGACGCCGGACCCGTGGTGGTCGACGTCCTGCGCCCGGACGAGCCCCGCGGCCCGGTGCTCACCGAGCGCGAGAACCAGGTGCTCAAGCTCCTCGCGGTGGGGATGAGCAACCGGGAGATCGGCGAGCGGCTGCTGATCTCCGAGGCCACCGTGAAGTTCCACGTGCGCAACCTGCGCGACAAGCTGGACGTGCGGCGGCGCACCCAGATCGTGCACACCGCCACCCGCCAGGGCATCGTCTGACACTGCGGCGAACGGCGAGCTACCCGAAGAACACCTCGGCCTCGGCGTAGAGCGCCGGGTCGACGACCTTGAGATCCTTGGTCGCCTCCGCCAGCGGCACCGTGACGATGTCCGCGCCGCGCAGCGCCGTCATCGTGCCCCAGCGCCCGGTCGCCACGGCGTCGATCGCGTGGAGGCCGAACCGGGTGGCGAGCCAGCGGTCGCGCGCCGTCGGCGTCCCGCCGCGCTGCACGTGGCCGAGCACGGTGGCGCGGGCCTCCTTGCCGGTGCGCGCCTCGATCTCCTGGGCGAGGTACACGCCGACGCCGCCGAGGCGGACGTGGCCGAACGCGTCCGTGCCCTCGCTGTGCAGCACCTCGTCGCCCTGCTTGGGCTTGGCGCCCTCGGACACGACGATGATCGGCGCGTAGTGCAGCCGGAACCGGGCCTCGACGTAGCGGCACACCTGGTCGATGTCGAACGGGATCTCGGGGATCAGGATGATGTTGGCTCCGCCTGCCATGCCGGAGTGCAGCGCGATCCAACCCGCGTGCCGGCCCATCACCTCGACGATCAGTACCCGGTGGTGGCTCTCCGCCGTCGTGTGCAACCGGTCGATGGCCTCGGTGGCGATGTTCACCGCGGTGTCGAAGCCGAACGTGTAGTCCGTGCCGGACAGGTCGTTGTCGATCGTCTTCGGCACGCCGACGACGTTCACGCCCGCCTCGTGCAGCTGGGTCGCGACGCCGAGGGTGTCCTCGCCGCCGATGGCGATCAGCGCGTCCACACCCAGGTTCTGCAGGTTCTGCCGGATCCGCTGGACTCCGTCCTCGATCGCGAACGGGTTCGTCCGCGACGACCCGAGGATCGTGCCGCCGCGCGGCAGCAGGCCGCGCACCGCGGGGATGTCCAGCGGCATCGTGGCGGCCTCCAGCGGGCCGCGCCAGCCGTCCCGGAACCCGATGAAGGAATATCCGTACTCAGGCACACCCTTGCGGACGATCGCCCGGATCACAGCGTTCAGCCCGGGGCAGTCCCCGCCTCCCGTGAGCACACCGACACGCACGTTGCTCCACTCCTCGCTGTCTGTCCCGCAGCTGTCCGACTCCGCACAACCAGTGTCCACGCTAGCCCCCGGGCATACGCTTGCGCGGCGCGCACCTCATGCGGATTCCCGGTCTCCGGTAGGCCGGTCCCGGGGACGGTCCCGGGACATCTCCTCGTCGGCCTCCTCGAGCTCGGCGAACGGCGTGACCACCCCGTCGCGCACCGTTCGGACCAGCAGGTGCCGCTGCCGGACGAGCTGGACGACGGCCAGCGCCACGTACACCCCGGACAGCGTGAGGTTGAGGATCCGGTCGGCCTCGGTATCGAGCAGCAGGCTGCCGAAGAACTGCACCGCGAACAGCACGAACAGCGCCGCGGCCCCGCGGGTCGTGAGGGCGAGCGTGATGAGGATGCTGACCGCGAACAGCGACTGTGCGGCCGTCAGCAGCAGCTCGACGCGCTGCTGGGCGTCGAGCGGCAACCCGTCCGTGGTGCCCGCGGAGACCGCGAAGACGATCGGGATCGTCCCGACCAGCAGCGTCCACTGGTTCACCTTGCTCGACAGCAGGGTCCCCAGGGAGTCGGCCGCCTTGAGCCGCCAGGCGAACAGGCACGCGACGATCAGCTCGGGGGCCTCGCTCGCCAGCGGCGCCACCCACTGCACGAGGATGAACGGGTCGACGCCCATCTGCTCGCCGGTCCGCACCAGCCCGTCCGCGAAGTGCTCCGCGCAGGCGAGGATGACCAGCGCGGCGACGAGGAACAGCAGGCTGAACGTGACCCGTCGCGGCGTCTTCGCCATGCAGCCGACCCATGCCGACGTGCCCCGCAGGTCCGGTTTCTCGGCGGATGCCTTCGACAGCCGCCACGCGTAGGTGCAGAAGATCGCGACGAGGACCACGGCGTCGAAGAGCGTGAGCGTATGCCGCAGCGGCAGCGCCAGCGAGTAGAGCGTGGCGATGCCCAGGAACACGACCTCCGCCGAGAGCGCCCGCGGCATCTGGACGCAGCCCTGGTGGGTCGTCGCGCTGTCGCCGCCGCCCCGGCGCCGCGAGTGCCGGACGGCGAGCGTGGCGACGGCCACGACGAGCGGCCACCCGACGCCGACGAGCACCCGGTTGGCGCCGGTCATGTTGGCCAGCGCCAGCGCGCAGGGCGTGCTCCCGTCCGCCGCGGGCGGGCAGGTCCCCTCCGCCGCGTAGATCTGGCCCGCCCGGAAGCTGAAGACGAAGTCGACGGCGTACTCGGGCAGCACGGCCAGCAGCGCCAGCACCGCCAGCGCCAACCCGGCGCTGATGTCGACCTGCGCGGCCTCGGCGGCCCACGACAGGATGAAGGCCGCCCCGATGATCGCGATGCCGTAGACGAGTGCGGCCAGCGGCGGGACGAGCTCGGGATGCGGCAGGCGCAGGTACGCGGCGGCGCCGAGGTAGGTGCCTGGGAGTGCCGCGACGAGGGCGATCGGAAGCGGGAACGGGAAGCGCCCGGCTGTCATGTCACCTGTCCATCACGCCTTGCTCCGCTGCGGCGTGATGCACAGGACATGCGTGGCATCTCACCTGTCCATCACGCCTTGCTCCGCTGCGCGGTGATGAACAGGACACGCGTGGGGTCACCCGGGCGGGTTCCCGGTGCCCTTTCCCAGGAAACCGATACGCCGGGTGGGTCCGGTCGGTCCGGTTCGTCCCGCGACGTGGTCCACCAGGCCGTACGCGCGGGCCTGCTCGGCGTCGAACCAGCGGTCGCGGTCGGAGTCGGCGGTCACGGTCTCCACCGGCTGACCGGAGTGCAGCGCGGTCAGCTCCGCGATCTCGCGCTTCATCTCACCGAACAGGCCGGCCCGGATCGTGACGTCCGTGGTGGTGCCGCCGAGGGAGGCCGAGGGCTGGTGCATGAGGATCCGCGCGTGCGGCAGCGCGTACCGCTTCCCGGGCGCACCGGCGGTGAGCAGGAACTGGCCCATCGAGCCCGCGAGCCCGACGGCCCAGGTTGCGACGTCCGGGGTCACCAGCTGCATCGTGTCGTAGATCGCCATCCCGGCGGTGACGGAGCCGCCGGGAGAGTTGACATAGAAGGTGATGTCGCGGGTCGGGTCGTCGGCGGCGAGGAGCAGCAGCTGCGCGGTGATCCGGTGTGCGGCCTCGTCGTCGACCGTGCCCGCGAGATAGACGATCCGCTCCTCGAACAGCCGATCGAGGATGGTGTCGGCGGCGGACGGTGGGCTCAGGGTGCGGGACATGGCTCCTCCTGGGGTCGACCGCGACGCTAGGAGCGCGGCCGGTCCCGAGGGGCGGTGTTCGCCGAGGGCGGGTGATGTTCGCCGTGGGCGGACCTCACGTGCCGAACGTGCGGCCGCGGTCCGGGAACAGGACGACGGCCGGGGGGTGGTCGACGGGTGGCTGCCGGCCGGGCTCGTCGTCCGCGCGGCCGGGCGGCGGCTCGTCGTCGCCGGTCTCGTCGTCGCCGGTCTCCTCGTCGACCGGGCCCGGGTCGGGGGTCTCGGAGTCGGCGGGTGCGGGAGCGGCCGCGGGGTCGACGACGGCGAGCTCGACCGGTTCCACCGAGCCCAGGTCGTCCAGAGCGGCCGGGTCCAGGTCGGCGTCGACGCGCGCGATCCGCACCCGGTCGGCGAACATCGTGTCCGGCCACGGCCTGCGGTTCGCCGCCGGGCTGGCGTAGACCACCAGCAGCCGCGCGTCCGGGTCGACCGCGTCCGGCTCCAGCAGCGAGATCGCCGAGGCGTGGTCCACGCCCTCCCCGTTCGGCACCACCGTCTCGACCGGCAGCTCGACGTCGCGCACCACCGACCCACCTCCGCCGGCGACCGCGCCCCGCCACCGGTGCACCCGCACCGGCCCCGACAGCGCCATCGTCGGGCCCGCCAGCACCAGCAGGTCGTCGCCGTCCGGGCACAGGTCGCGGACCCCGAGCCCGCCCAGGTCCAGCACGTGCTTCCGGTAGCGCACGCCCTCCGGGAAGATCCCCAGCGCGAGCCGGCCCGGGTCCGTCGGATCCTGCGCGGGGCGCACCTCCAGCACGACGGCCCAGCCGCGCAGCACCGGACCGCACAGGCCGACGTAGAGCCGGTCCCCGACGACCGCGAGCCCGCCGACGTCGAAGCCGTTGTCCTGTCCCGGGATGGCGAGGAACGGCGCGAGGTGGGTGTCGGTGCGCAGCAGGTCGACCAGGGTCTCCGCGTGGGGAGCACCGACCAGCGCGGAGCGGCGGCCGTCGCGGGCGACGCGCACCGGCTCGGGGTGGCGGTCGACGCCCAGCTGCACGGCGAGGCGCACGATGATGAAGCGGTTCGGGTCGCGCCGCAGCTTGCCGAGCCTGCGGACCACCTTCGCGTCGTCGTGGATCGGCTTGGGCCTGCGGCGCACGAGCGCGTGCGACCCGATCGCCCACAGCCACCCGTCGCTCCGCGCCACCCCTTGCAGGTCGGTCTCGCCGTCGGGTGGCCCGGGCAGCTGCACCAGGTCGGCCAGCCGGAAGCTGCGTTGCCGGCCGGCGCGCGCGGGCGCCGTCGCCGAGTCGAGCACGAGGCGGTCGATCGTGGCGGTCTCGTCGCCCGCGACCCACAGGTGCTCGCCGTCGGCGCGCACGGCCGTCAGGTTGTCATGACTTCCGCCGCGCACCACGTCGCCGGTGAACCGCAGCGCAACCCGTCCGGCGACGTCCATGACGTGTTTCTACTCGCGCCGTGGCCGCGGGGGCAGTCCTCGGGACCCGCATCATGGTGAGACCGCTCGGGTGGGTCTCAACAGGAGGCGGGTGACCCCGATCCGGCGCCCGGCTCGAACGAGACGTGCACGTGGTCGAAGTGGTTCGCGGTCGGGCTGCCGCGGTCCGGCATCGCGCGGAAACCGCTGCCGGTGTCGATGCGCTGGCGCCAGATGACGTAGCTGACGCCCAGCGCCTCGCGGTTGCGGAGCGCGCAGGCGGCCAGCTGGTCACCGGTCGCCCGGTCCACCATGAAGTCCAGCGCACGGCCCTTCGGGTGGTCCGAGGCGTTGCTGCGGCCGGCGACGCCCAGCACCGTCGGCCTGCCGAACGCGCACCCGAGGAAGTTGGCCGCGGTGCGGACGAACGGCTTGACGGGGCCGAGCTGCCCCGTGTCGAGCCCACAGTCGGCGCGGGCAGCCGGGGGCGTCGGGGCCGGGTCGGGCTCGCCGAGGCGTCCGACGCGGCGGGCCTGCTCGGCCGCGTGCCGCTCGTCCTCGGTCTTGGCCTCCGCGTCGCGCTGCGCGGCCTCCTTCTCGGCCTGTCCCGCCCGCCCGGCCGCGTCCCGGGCCTGCGCCTCGCGCGCGCGGGCGTCGTCGGCGAGGCGGCGCGCCTCGTCCTGGGCGCGCGTGACGGCGTCGGACAGCACGGAGGTATCGAGTACCGGGGCATCGAGCGCCATCTGTACCGGCGCGGACTGCATCGGCACGACCGGCGCGGGCACCACGGCCGCGACCGGCGACGGCGCGGAAGCGCCACGCTGCGCGGCCAGATCCAGCTCGTGCGCGCCGTCGGCCGCGACGTCCGGCGCACCGGTGCCGGTCAGCGCCGCCGCGCCGCCGGTGACGGCGATGGCCGCCACGGTGGCGATGCCGACGCCGCGCAGCACGGGCGCAGGCTGGGGCGGGCGGGCGGGGGATGCATGCGACGCGCGGCGGGCCCCGTCGCCTCCCGAACTCCCGAACAGCGGGAGCGGGAGGGCCGGGAGCGCGCGGCGGCCTCGGGGGGAGCGATGCCGAGCCACGACCAACCTTCCGGATCCGACGGCGGCGGCTGGACGTCCGGTTGGGGGGACCGGCGGGTGGGGAGTCCCGTGTCCATCGCGTGACCGCGTCGTCATGAATCCGTTGGTGAACCTAGGGCAACTCCGGCGCGCCACCACCCCGCGTGCGACGACCGTGCGGCACGGCGCGCCGAACGTTCGATCTCCGACTTGACCGAGGCGGGCCCCACCGGCGTTCATGTGAGGGCAACACGGCGCACCTATCGTCCGGCCCGACGCAGCGTGTTGGCGGCCGGCAGGGGGGTGGTTCACGACGGTGACTCCCGATCACGCACACCCGACCGAGCCCTACCGGCCCCGGCGGTCGTCGCCGCTCGCCGCCCGCCTCGTACCGCTGCGCGGCGAGCCCACCCAGGCGGCAGTGCTCGCCGAGCTGCGCCGGGTGATCCTGGCCGGCGACGCCCCGCCCGGCACCGCCATCCCGCTCGACGAGGTGGCCACGGTGCTCGGGATGAGCGTCATCCCGGTGCGCGAGTCACTGAAGACCCTCGTCGGCGAAGGCCTCGTGGAGCAGCGCAGCCGCAGCGCCTACACGGTCGCGCGGCTCGCGCGGTCCGAGCTGCTCGAGCTGTACGAGGCGCGCGGGGTGCTGGAGAACGCTGTGCTGGCCGCGGCGGTCGCCGCCGCCGGACCCGCCGACCACGCGCGGGCCCGCGCCGCGCTCGACGACCTGGACCGGGCCGTCCGCGACGGCGATCTGCCCGCCTACCACCGGGAGAGCCGCCGGTTCCACTTCGCGCTGCTGGAGCCCGCGGGGATGCGCCGGTTCACGGCGATGGTCGGCGCGGCGTGGAACCTCACCGAGTCGTACCGGCCGATGGCCCGGGTCTCGGACGCCGACCGCCGCCGGCTGCACGCCGACCATGCCGCGATGCTCGCGGCGTTCGTCGCGGGCGACGCGGACGGCCTGCTGCGGTGCGCCGCGGAGCACCACAGCCGCCTGCTCGGCGCGTTGGCGACCGTGCCGCCGGGCGAGGAACTGTTCGCCACCGAGCCCGACGACCGGGGGAGCTAGTGGCCCAGTGCACCTCATCGTGATCAACCCGAACACCACGGCGTCGATGACCCGGCTCATCGGCGAGTCCGCGCGGGCGGTCGCTGCGCCGGGGACGACGGTCACCGCGGTCAACCCCGACATGGGCCCCGCCTCGATCGAGAGCCACTACGACGAGGCGCTCAGCGTCCCCGGGCTGCTCGCCGAGATCGCCCGGGCCCAGGCGGGCGAGCCGGCCGCCGACGGGTTCGTGATCGCCTGCTTCGGCGACCCCGGCCTCGACGCGGCGCGCGAGCTCGCCGACGGGCCGGTCGTCGGCATCGCCGAGGCGGCCATGCACGCCGCGAGCTTCCTCGGCCGCGGGTTCTCGGTCGTCACGACCCTGGGCCGGACGGCGGGGCGCGCCTGGGACCTCGCCGAGCGCTACGGCATGACCCGGTTCTGCCGCAACGTCCGGGCCTGCGAGATCCCCGTCCTCGCGCTCGAGGACCCGGCGTCGGACGCGTTCGCCGCGATCGTCGCCGAGTCGCGGCGCGCGGTGGCCGACGACGGCGCGGAGGCGATCGTGCTGGGGTGTGCGGGCATGGCCGACCTGGCGGCTTACATGACCGCGGCCGTCGGCGTGCCCGTGATCGACGGTGTCGCGGCGGCGACGAAGACCGTCGAGGGTCTGGTCGCGATGGGTCTCCGCACCAGCGCCCGTGCCGAGTTCGCCCCGCCGCCACCCAAGGCATATACCGGGCTTATGTCCGAATTCGAGATCGGCAAGCCAGATAGATGTTGAGAGTTGTTTACGCGCGCAATGACGCATGAACATGCTGAACGAACGGTGTGCGAGAAGTTCCCGACATGTACACCATGAGCCCGGACGGCCTGTACTGGTTCAAGAACGGCTGGAACCCGAACGCCGTGATGACGATGGCGACGACGGGCGTCGTCGCGATCCTGCTCAGCCTGTTCACGAGCATCGGCGACTTCGGCTGGTTCATCGGGTGCGGGCTCGGGTTCGCCATGTTCGCCCTGTTGGAGCGGACGCGGCCGATGATCCCGGTGCCGACGGCGGACGCGGAGAACGTGTCGGACGGCGCGACCGCCTGACCTTCACTCGGGCTCACCACGCACGAAAGCGGCTTTCGCAAGGACAGATCTTGCGAAAGCCGCTTTCGTGTGGCGGATCAGTCGTCGTAGTGGCCGTTTCCACCCCCGCCGACGCGCCCGGATCATGCCGCTGACCTGGTTGTTCAGGCCGGAGACCGAGCTGCCGCCCACATCGCCGGTGATCGACGACGTCCCGGTGCCGGTGACGGCGCCACTGGCGAGCACGGCGAACGGCCCGCGGTGTCGAGGGCGACGGCGGTGGTCTGGGCCGCCGCGCGCTGCACCTCACCGACCCCGACGAGCAGCGCGGTCGCGCAGCCCGCGACGAGGACGGCGGCCCCCGACGCGGCGCATCATGCGGCCGGATCGGGGGACCGGCACGGCCCGGACAGCACCGACAAACCATCGATATCTCCGTTGGCGAAGCGATCCCGATCGGTGATCGACCGCAGTGGACGCGCGTGAACGGCGATCACCGGGCGCGGTCTGGTGGGACCGAGGGCCGGCGGTGATCGCCGCGTTGGGCAGGTAGCCGGGGGGAACGTCGGTGCCGTGCGAAACGATGGGTCCCGTGCAGACCGTGACCGTCGTGGGCATCGGCGCCGACGGTTGGGCCGGGCTCGCCGAGCCGGGGCGTGCGGCCGTCCGGGCGGCCGAGGTGCTGGTGGGTGGGCCGCGGCAGCTCGACCTCGTCGCCGGGCACACCGAGGCCGACATCCGCCCGTGGCCCTCGCCGATGCTGCCCGCGCTGCCCGGCCTGTTCGCCGAGCTCGCCGACCGGCGGGTGTGCGTGCTGGCCAGCGGCGACCCGATGTTCCACGGCGTCGGCGCCACCCTCGCCCGGGTGCTCGGGCCGGACCGGTTGCGCGTCGTCCCGCACCCGTCGGCCGTGTCGCTGGCGTGCGCGCGGCTCGGGTGGGCCGTCGACAGGGTCGAGGTCGTCAGCGCTGTCGCCCGGCCGCTCGCCGGGGTTCGGCGCGTGCTCGCGCCGGGGGCGCGGGTGCTGGTGTTGAGCGAGGGTGCGGCGACGCCCAGAGCGGTCGCCGGGCTGCTGGTCGACGTCGGGTACGGCGGATCGGCGATGACCGTGCTCGCCCGGCTGGGCGCGTCGGACGAGCACACGGCGCACGGGACCGCCCGCGACTGGGCGCACCCGGCCGGCGACCCGCTGAACGTCGTCGCCATCGCCTGCGTCGCCGACCCCGGTGCGCCGGTCCGTGCCGAGGTGCCGGGCCTGCCCGACGACGCCTACGACCACGACGGGCAGCTCACCAAGCGCGAGGTCCGCGCGGTTACCCTCGCGCACCTCGGGCCGCGGCCTGGTGAGCTGCTGTGGGACGTCGGAGCGGGCAACGGGTCGATCGCGATCGAGTGGCTGCGCGCCCACCGGACCTGCCGCGCGGTCGCCGTCGAGAGCGCCGAGCCGCGCGCCGACCGGATCGTCGCGAACGCCGAGGCGCTGGGCGTGCCGTCGCTGACGGTCGTGCGGGGGAGAGCCCCGGACGCGCTCGCCGGGCTGCCGGCCCCGGACACCGTCTTCATCGGGGGCGGGATCACGACACCGGGAGTGCTCGACGCCTGCTGGGCCGCGCTGCGTCCGGGCGGCCGGCTCGTGGCGAACGCCGTCACGCTGGAGGCCGAGGCGCTTCTCGTCGCCGGTCGTGCCGCACGCGGCGGGGACCTGACGCGGATCGAGGTGTCCCGCGCGGCGCCGCTGGGCGTGTTCACCGGCTGGCGCCCGGCGATGCCGGTGACGATCTGGGCGGTGCGCAAACCGCTGCCGTGATGGGGCGGCCCCGACACCCTCGCAGTCCGTGTGATCCGAACACCAGTCGGGGCCGACCGTTCCGAAGCCGTGAGCGATGGGTGAGGATTGCGGGATGGACGGTCCGGGGGGCAGCGGGGCGACCGTGCACTTCATCGGCGCCGGGCCGGGCGCCGTCGACCTGCTCACGCTCCGGGCCCGCGACCTCATCGCGGCCTCGCCGGTCTGCCTCTACGCCGGCACCTACGTCCGGCCCGAGATGCTCGACCTGTGCCCCGAGGGCGCGCGGAAGATCGATACCGCGAACCTGACGCTCGCCGAGATCGTCGAGGAGATGGTCGCGGCCCACCGGCAGGGTCTCGACGTGGCCCGGCTCGCGTCCGGCGACCTGTCCGTGTTCTCGGCGCTCGCCGAGCAGATGCGGCGGCTGGACGCCGCGGGTGTGCCGTACGACCTGTGCCCCGGCGTGCCCGCCTACGCCGCGGCCGCCGCGGCGCTGGGTCGGGAGCTGACGGTGCCGACGGTGGCCCAGACTGTCACCCTGACGAGAATTGCTGCGATGGCCACGCCGATGCCGGACGGCGAGGGCCTGGCGGAGCTGGGTCGCTCGGGCGGGACGCTGGTGCTGCACCTGTCGGTGCACCGGATCGACGAGGTGGTCGTGCAGCTCAAGGGGGTCTACGGAGCGGACTGCCCGGCCGCCGTCGTCGCGTACGCCACCCACCCGCACGAGGTCGTGCTGCGCGGCCGGCTCGACGGGCTGCCCGCCGCGGTCCACGAGGCCGGTATCCGGATGGCCGCGGTCGTGATCGTCGGTCCGGCGCTCGCCGCGGAGCACTTCCCGGACAGCCACCTCTACTCGGACACCCGGTGCCGGAGCTGAGCCCGGTCCTGATCCTCGGCGGCACGGCCGAGGCCCGCGCACTCGCGGCGGCACTCGTCGAGGCCGGGGTCCGCGTGGTGTCGTCCCTGGCCGGCCGCGTGCGCGACCCCGCGCTGCCCGCGGGCGAGGTGCGCATCGGCGGGTTCGGCGGGGCGGACGGGCTGGCGGCCTGGGTGCGCGACCACGGGATCGCCGTGGTCGTCGACGCCACGCACCCCTTCGCGTCGACGATGACCGCGCACGCCGTCGACGCCTGCGCCGCCACCGCCGTCCCCCTGGTCGTGCTCCACCGCCCGGGCTGGCCGCCCGAGGCGCGGCTGGGTGTGGGCAGACTCGCTGCCCGCCGCCGCGGCCCTGCTGCCGTCGCTGGGCAAGCGCGTCCTCCTCACCACCGGGCGCACGAGCCTCGCGGTGTTCGCCGAGCTCGACCTGGATTTCCTGGTCCGATGCGTGGACCCGCCGTCCGGCCCGGTGCCGCGCCGGGCCCGCGTGCTGCTGGACCGCGGCCCGTTCACCGTCGACGGCGAGCGGGCCTTGATGCGCGAGCACGGCATCGACGTGCTCGTGACGAAGGACAGCGGCGGGCCGCTCACGTCGGCGAAGCTGGCGGCGGCGCGGGCGGAGGGCGTGCAGGTGCTCGTGGTCCGTCGACCGCCGCTACCGCCCGGGGTCGACGCCGTCGACACCGTGGAGGCTGCCCTCGCCCGCGTTCACCCGTCCGAGGAGTGAGCGAACCAGGCGGCTGGGCGAGTGGTCAGCAGCGGTGGTGGCGCGGGGTGAACACCACGTCCCGGTCGCCGCGGCGCACCACGCGCGTCGTCGACGAGCCGACGATCACCAGCGTGCGCATGTCGACCTGCTCCGGGTCCATCCCGGCCAGCGTCGTCACCGTCACCCGCTCACCGGTTCCACCGACGTCGCGGCCCAGCACCACCGGGGTGTCCGGGGCGCGGTGCTCGAGCAGCAGGTCGCGGGCGGCGGCCAGCTGCCAGGGCCGGGCCGTCGAGCGCGGGTTGTAGATGGCGATGGCGAGGTCGGCGCGGGCCGCGGCGACGAGCCGCTCGGCGACGACCTCCCACGGCTTGAGCCGGTCGGACAGCGAGATCACGGCGTGGTCGTGGCCCAGCGGCGCGCCGACCGCCGCGGCGACCGCGCTCGATGCCGTCACCCCGGGCAGCACGCGCACCGGGACATCGACGTACTTCTCCTGCGCCGCGACCTCCAGGACCGCCGCGGCCATCGCGAACACGCCCGGATCGCCACCGGACACGACGGCGACGCTGCGTCCGGCGGCGGCGAGGTCGAGGGCGTGGGCGGCGCGATCGGCCTCGACGCGGTTGTCGCTGGCGTGCCGGTCCTGGCGCGGGTTCGGCGGCACGCGAGCCAGGTAGGGGCCGTAGCCGACGAGGTCGTCCGCCGCTGAGAGGACGGCGGCGACCTGCGGGGTCAGCCAGTCGCGCCCGGCCGGACCGGTGCCGACGACGACGACCTCGCCGGGCCGGTGCACGGCCGGTGGAGGCTCGGGCAGGGACGCGGCGACCGAGCCCGGGAGCAGGGCGATCGCGAAGTAGGGCACCGAGGCCGGGTCGACGTCGTCGAGCGCGGCGGTGCGTTGCCCGTCCATCGTCGCGCGCTCGACGTAGAAGCCGGCGCGACCGGCGTCGGTCACGGCTGCGCGGACGCTGTCGAACGTCCGGCCCAGCTTCATGACTGCCGCGGAGTCGGTGTCGGCGAGCCTGCGGGCCAGCTCGGCGCGCGGCAGGGTGCCGGGCAGCACCGTGAGCACCTCGTCGCGTTCCACCAGCGGCTGCCCGAGGGCGGCCGACGCGGCGCTGATCGAGGTGACGCCCGGCACGACCTCGGTCGGGTAGCGGTGGGCCAGCCGCTTGTGCATGTGCATGTAGGAGCCGTAGAAGAGCGGGTCGCCCTCTGCGAGCACGACGACGTCGCGACCGGCGTCGAGATGGGAGGCCAGGCGCTCCGCGGCGGCGGCGTAGAACTCGTCGATCGCGCCCCGGTAACCGCCCGGGTGATCGGTGGCCTCGGTGGTGACCGGGTAGACGAGCGCCTCCTCGATCTGATCAGCGCGCAGGTACGGGGAGGCGATGCGGCGGGCGATCGAGCGGCCGTGGCGGGCGGAGTGGTAGGCGATCACGTCGGCGGCGTGGATGAGGCGGGCGGCCTTGACCGTGACGAGCTCGGGGTCGCCGGGGCCGACACCGACGCCGTAGAGCCGCCCCGTGGTCACAGGATCTCCTTCTCAGCCAGGATTTCCTCCTCGGAAGCCAGCGCGTTCAGCGCGGCCGCCGTGATCGCCGAGCCGCCGCGGCGGCCGTGGACGACGAGGTGCGGGAGGTCGGTCGCCGCCAGCGCCTCTTTCGACTCCGCCGCCCCGATGAACCCCACCGGGATGCCGAGCACCGCGGCCGGCCGGGGCGCGCCGGCGTCCAGCATGTCGAGCAGGTGGAACAGCGCCGTCGGGGCGTTGCCGATCGCGACGACCGCGCCGTCGAGCCGGTCACGCCAGAGCTCCAGGGCGGCCGCGGAGCGGGTGGTGCCTCGCGCTGCGGCCAGGGCGGGAACGCGCGGATCGCGCAGGGTGCAGACGACGTCGTTGCCCGCGGGCAGCCGGGCGCGGGTGACGCCCGAGGCGACCATCTCCGCGTCGCAGAGGATCGGCGCGCCGTTCTGTAGTGCCGTACGGGCCGCCGCGACGACCCCGTGGGAGAAGCCGAGGTCGTCGACCAGATCGACCTGCCCGCAGGCGTGGATCATCCGGACGGCGACCTGGGCGACGTCCGGCGGCAGGGCCGCGAGGTCGGCCTCGGCGCGGATGGTGGCGAACGAGCGGCGGTAGATCTCGGCACCGTCGCGGACGTAGCTGCGGGTCACGGCGCCAGCCCCGGGCGGGGGACGCCGTCGACGAGGTACCCGCCCCCGGCGAGCGCGACGGCGTCGACGTGCGCGGTGCGGGGCGCCCCGCAGCGCCGGGCGCAGCCGGAGACGTGTACGCGGCCGCCGGAAGGCCGGCTGAGTGCGGCGAGCGCGTCGGCCCGGACGTCGGCGAGGGCCTTCGCGCAGCCCGGGCGCCCGGTGCACGCGCTGACGTCGGCGGCAGGCCCCGGCGCGACGAGCAGTCCCGCGGCGGCCAGCTCCGCGGCGGGGATGCGGGGGTCGGGCAGCACGACGGTGCGCCAGGGGGTGATCACGACCGACGGGGCGGCGTCGGCGAGGAGGCGGACCTGGCCGGCGGTCAGCTCGCCGAGCAGCGGGGCGATGACGAGCGCGAGCCCGCCGTCGTCGCGCGGCACGGGGCCGGGCCGGGCTGCAGGACCCGGTCCCGCCGCCGCCCCGAGTGCAGTAAGGCCGTCATGCTGCACCGACGCGCGCTGCCCGGACGTGGCGAGCGCCGCCCCGATCCGCGCCGGCGCGCCAGCCAACTCCGCCGCCCGCCACGCCGTCCCGCCATCCGCCGCCCGCAGCGCGAGGAACGCCTCCGCCGCGTCCAGGAGCGCGTCCACCGCCTGCGCCGCGACCACACGCAGCCCGGTGCCCACCCCGGCCACCAGGAGCCGGTTCGGCGCCTGCCAGCACAGGTCCGGCTCCTCCGCCAGGACGTCCCCGCGCCCGTCGTCCAGCGCGAACAGGAACCGCCCCGGCAGCGCGGCCAGCCCCGGCCGCGCGCACAGCCCGCGATCCACCCCCGCGGCCAGCTCGTGCACGACCGGATCACCGCCGCTCACGATCCCCGCGAGCGGCGACGCCAGCACGTTGCGCACCCGCTCGTGCGTCGCCGACGGCAGCAGCCCGGCGTCTGCCAGGCGCGCCGCCAACGCATCCGACCGGGACAGGCCCCGCAGCTGCAGGTTCCCGCGGGACGTCAGGTGCACCCGCCCGTCGCCCAAGTCTTGCGCGCAGTCCGCGACCACCCGCAGCGGGGCCGCGCCGATCACGCCGCCGGGCAGCCGGATGCGCGCGAGTGCCCCGTCCGCCGCGTCGTGCGGCGCGAAGACCCCCGGACAGGTGTCGGCAACAGTACGGACGGGCACCGCGCCACTGTAAGCACGACCCCGCGCACCCGCGCCCCTGCGAGCGGGCGATCACATCGCGGTGTGGCGCATCCCCGTCGGGGTTGACGCCGTCGGTCCGGCGCGTGCGACAGTGAGCCGACAAGTTCACGAGCCGACAAGTTCACACTGCGAGCGGGGGCCAGGAAGCCGGTGCGAGTCCGGCGCGGTCCCGCCACTGTCACCGGGGAGCGGACCCCGTCGACGGCCACGGGCGCCACCCCCGGAAGGCCGGGGCGAGCGCCGATCCGGGAGCCAGGACACTGCCCCGCCCGTTGCCGCAACCTGGGACGAGGATCCCGAGGAAGGTCCGCCATGCGCCGCGCGTCGCGCCGGGAGCAGTCCCGGTGATCCTCCTGCTGTCCACCTCGGACACCGACCTGCTCTCCGCGCGCGCATCGGGCGCCGCGTGGCGGCCTGCCAACCCGAACCGCGTCACCGACCTGCCCGCGCTGCTCGCCGAGGCCGACGTGGTCGTGGTCCGCGTCCTCGGTGGCCGCCGGTACTGGGAGGACGGCATCGACGCCGTCCTCGCCGCAGGCCTGCCGGTCGTGGCGCTCGGCGGCGAGCAGGCCCCGGACGCCGAGATGATGGAGCTGTCCACCGTGCCGGCCGGGGTCGCCGCCCAGGCGCACATCTATCTCGCGCAGGGCGGCCCGGAGAACCTCGCGCAGCTGCACGCCTTCCTCTCCGACACCGTCCTGCTCACGGGCGAGGGCTTCGCGCCGCCGGTCGAGCTGCCGAGCTGGGGGATCCTCGACCGCACCGCGACAGACACGGACGGCCCGACCGTCGCCGTCCTCTACTACCGCGCCCAGCAGCTCGCGGGGAACACCGCCTACGTCGAGGCCCTGTGCACCGCGATCGAGGACGCCGGCGGGCGCCCCCTGCCGGTGTTCTGCGCCTCGCTGCGGCAGGCCGAGCCCGCGCTGCTGCGGACGTTGCAGGCGGCCGACGCCATGGTCGTCACCGTGCTCGCCGCGGGGGGTACGAAGCCGGCGGGCGCGTCCGCGGGCGGCGATGACGAGGCGTGGGACGTCGCCGAACTGGCCGCGCTGGACGTCCCGATCCTGCAGGGCCTCTGCCTCACCAGCAGCCGCGCCGACTGGGCGGCCAACGACGACGGCCTCTCCCCGCTCGACGTCGCGACCCAGGTCGCCGTGCCCGAGTTCGACGGCCGGCTGATCACCGTGCCCTTCTCGTTCAAGGAGTTCGACGGCGACGGGCTGTCGGTCTACGTGCCCGACCCCGAGCGCGCCGCCCGCGTCGCCGGGATCGCGGTGCGCCACGCCCGGCTGCGGCACATCCCGAACGCGGACAAGCGGATCGTGCTCATGCTCAGCGCGTACCCGACCAAGCACGCCCGCATCGGCAACGCCGTCGGTCTGGACACCCCGGCCAGCGCCGTCGCCCTCATCCGGGCGATGGCCGAGGCCGGCTACTCCGTTCAGGACAAGGACGGAGCCAGTTTCCCGGGCGTCGCCGAGCACGACGGGAACGCGCTGATCCACGCCCTCATCGACGCCGGTGGGCAGGACCCCGACTGGCTGACCGAGGAGAAGCTGGCCGGCAACCCGGTCCGGATCTCCGCCGCCACGTACGCCCGCTGGTTCGACACGTTGCCCGACGACCTCCGCAAGGGTGTCGAGGCGCACTGGGGTCCGGCGCCCGGTGAGCTGTACGTCGACCGGGACGCCATCGTCGTCGCCGCCCTGCGCAGCGGCAACGTCGTGCTGATCGTGCAGCCGCCGCGCGGCTTCGGCGAGAACCCGGTCGCGATCTACCACGACCCGGACCTCCCGCCGAGCCACCACTACCTCGGCGCGTACCGCTGGCTCGCGGCGCCGCAGAGCGAGGGCGGCTTCGGCGCGGACGCGATCGTGCACCTCGGCAAGCACGGCAACCTCGAGTGGCTGCCCGGCAAGACGCTCGGGATGAGTGCCTCGTGTGGGACCGACGCGGCGCTCGGCGACCTGCCGCTGGTCTACCCGTTCCTGGTCAACGACCCGGGGGAGGGGACGCAGGCAAAACGCCGCGCGCACGCCACGCTCGTCGACCATCTCATCCCGCCGATGGCCCGGGCCGAGACCTACGGCGACATCGCGCGGCTCGAACAGCTGCTCGACGAGCACGCGAACGTCGCGGCGCTCGACCCGGCCAAGCTGCCGGCGATCCGCCAGCAGATCTGGACGCTGATGCAGGCCGCGAAGCTGGACCACGACCTCGGTCTGGAGGAGCGGCCGCACGAGGCGGAGTTCGACGACTTCATCCTGCACGTCGACGGCTGGCTCTGCGAGATCAAGGACGTCCAGATCCGCGACGGCCTGCACATCCTCGGTGCCGCCCCGGCCGGCGACGCTCGGGTGGACCTGGTGCTCGCGATCCTGCGCGCCCGCCAGATGTGGGGCGGCGAGCTGAGCCTGCCGGGCCTGCGCGAGGCCCTGGGCTTGTCCGACGACGCGCCCAAGGCCCGGGTCGACGAGGTCGAGGCGCTGGCGCACGCCCTCGTCGCGGGCATGGAGGCCGCCGGCTGGGAGCCCGACGCGGCGCCGGCCGTCGTCGCCGCCGTCTGCCAAACCGGCGAACTCGCGCCGGCAAACGTAGCGACTCGCGCGCAGGTCGAGCGGGTGCTCCGGTTCGCGGCGGAGGAGGTCGTGCCGCGGCTCGACGCGACGGTGGAGGAGATCCCGCGGATCCTGCACGCCCTCGACGGCGGCTTCATCCCCGCCGGCCCGTCCGGCTCGCCGTTGCGCGGGCTGGTCAACGTGCTCCCGACCGGCCGGAACTTCTACTCGGTCGACCCCAAGGCCGTCCCGTCGCGGCTGGCCTGGGAGACCGGGCAGGCGATGGCCGAGTCGCTGGTCGAGCGCTACCGCCGCGACCACGACGGCGCGTACCCGAGAAGCGTCGGCCTGAGCGTCTGGGGGACCAGTGCCATGCGCACGTCCGGTGACGACATCGCCGAGGTCTTCGCGCTGCTCGGGGTCCGCCCGGTCTGGGACGAGATGTCCCGCCGCGTGGCCCGGCTGGAGGTGATCGACCTCGCCGAGCTGGGCCGGCCGCGCATCGACGTCACCGTCCGCATCTCCGGCTTCTTCCGCGACGCCTTCCCGCACGTGCTCGCGCTGCTCGACGACGCGGTGCAGCTGGTCGCCGCCCTCGACGAGCCCGCCGAGCGCAACTTCGTCCGCGCCCACCTCGAACCGGACGAGCGCCCCACAAGGATCTTCGGCTCCAAGCCCGGCACCTACGGCGCCGGCCTGCTGCAGCTCGTCGACTCCCGGAGCTGGCGCGACGACGCGGACCTCGCCGAGGTCTACTCGACCTGGGGCGGCTACGCGTACGGCCGCGGGCTCGACGGCGTCCCCGCCCGCGGCGCGATGGAGGCCGCCTACCGGCGCATCGCCGTCGCGGCCAAGAACACCGACACCCGCGAGCACGACATCGCCGACTCCGACGACTACTACCAGTACCACGGCGGCATGATCGCCACGGTCCGCGCGCTGACCGGCACCGCGCCGGTCGCCTACGTCGGCGACTCCACGCGCCCCGAGGCCGTCCGCACCCGCACCCTGCACGAGGAGACCTCGCGCGTGTTCCGTGCCCGCGTGGTCAACCCGCGCTGGATGGAGGCCATGCGCAGGCACGGGTACAAGGGCGCGTTCGAGATGGCCGCGACCGTCGACTACCTCTTCGGCTGGGACGCCACCACGGGCGTCATCGCGGACTGGCAGTACGAGAAGCTCACCGAGAGCTACGTCCTCGACCCGGTGAACCGCGAGTTCCTCGCCGACGCCAACCCGTGGGCCCTGCACGGGATGGCCGAGCGGCTGCTGGAGGCCGTCGACCGCGGTCTGTGGGAGGCGCCGGAGGCGACGACCCTCGACGCCCTGCGCCAGGCATACCTCGACACGGAGGGCGACCTGGAGGCCGAGTGACCCGCACCGTCTACGTCATCGGGATCGGCGCCGGGAACCCCGAGCACCTGACCCTGCAGGCCGTCGCGGCGATGAACCGCGTCGACGTGTTCTTCACGATCGACAAGGGCGAGGCGACGGCCGACCTCGCCGCGCTGCGCGCCGAGCTGCTCGCCCGCCACGTCACGCGTCCGCACCGGGTGGTCACCGCTCCGGAGGTGCCCCGCGACCGTGACCTCGCAGACCCCGCCGCGTACGTCGACACCGCGTCGTACGTCGATCTGGCAACGCGATGGCAGCTCCGCCGCGGCATGCTCTACGAGGGGATGATCGCGAAGGAGCTGCGCCCGGGGGAGTCCGGCGCGTTCCTGGTCTGGGGCGACCCCGCGCTCTACGACGGCACGCTGCCCCTGCTCCAGCGGATCGCCGAGCGCTCCCACGACGAGCTGCGGATCGTGTCGATCCCCGGGATCAGCAGCGTCGCCGCCCTCGCCGCCGCGCACGGGCTGGTCCTCAACCGGGTGGGCACACCCGTGCTGATCACCACCGGCCGCCGGCTCGCGGAGGAGGGCATGCCCCGTGACGTCGACGACGTCGTGGTGATGCTCGACGGGCGCACCGCCTTCGCCGACCTGCCCGACACCGACCTGGACATCTTCTGGGGCGCCTACCTCGGGGCCCCCGACGAGATCCTGGTGTCCGGCGACCTGCCCGCGGTGCGCGACGAGATCGTCCGGCGCCGCGCCGAGGCTCGCGAACGCAAGACGTGGATCATGGACACCTACCTGCTGCGCCGTCGGGCACCCGACTGATCGCCGTTTGCGGGTGTTCATGGTCCTCCCGACGACCGTGGACGCCCGCCCGCGGCGATCGTCTACGCGCACGACCCGGCGCGGCGGCCGAACACCGCGCCCGACGTCAGCCCTCGCGCGCCAGCTCGGTCTTGTCGGCCCCGCCCTGGATGTGCCGCCGCGCCCGCGACGTACACCAGCAGCACCACCGCCAGCGACACGAGGCTGAGCACGAGCTGGGAGCGGGTGTGCGCCGCGATCCCCATCGAGATCAGCACGGCCACCATCGCGGCGATGGTGAGCAGCGTGAGCACCAGGAATCCCCACATCTTCACCGGCAGCTCTGCCTCCGGGGTGCGCCTGCGCAGCACGAACTGGGACAGGCAGATGATCAGGTAGACGAACAGGATGATCGCGCCCGAGGCTCGGTCGGCACATGCCCGAGCTCGTGCCGACCTGGCGACGTCTCGTCGACCTCGCTGACGGCGACGAGACCGCTGCCCGCCTCCGCGATCGACGCGCTCGCCCGCAGCGGCGACCCGGCCTCCTTCGGCCATCTGCTGCGGCTGACGCGGGTCACGGGTGAGGCCGTCGGGACGGCGGCGCGGATCCTTGCCGACCACAGCTCCTGGACGGGCGTCGCGGAGATCGCGGGCACCAGCCGCCAGGCTGCCTGGGAACGGTGGCGAGACCGCTGAACCGGTGACGGGCCGAACGTCCCACGGCCCGCAGACCTGCGGCACTGCCCGCGTCGCGGTGACGGTGGCTGAATGGATACCGTCGGCGGGACTCTCTGCAATCGGGTCGATGCCGACCGAACGGACGGGAGTGATGATGACCACGACGACTGTCGATCCCCGCACCGTGCGCAGCGCCCTTCAGCTTGCGGCGCGCGCCCCGTCGGTGCACAACACTCAGCCCTGGAAGTGGCGGGTCGGCGACAGCTCCGTGGAGCTGCTCGCGGACGAGGCACGCCGGCTGCGCGCGACGGACCAGGACGGTCGCGACCTGATGCTCAGCTGCGGCGCCGCGCTGCACCACCTGCGGGTGGCACTCGCCGCCGCAGGCGTCGACACGACCGTGCACCGGCTGCCCGACCCAACCCGGCCGGACCTGCTCGCGACGATCGACCTGCACCCGGGCAGCGGGCGCCACTCGGGGGTCGACCCGGAGCAGGCTGCCGCGATCCCGGTGCGGCGCACGGACCGCAGGCGGTTCGACGGGTGGGCGGTGCCCGAGGGGGTCACCACCCAGTTCGTGCAGCACGCCGGCGCGCAAGGCGCGATCCTGCGGGTGGTGACCGACGGAATGGCCCTGCACACGCTCTACGCCGCGATCCGGGCCGCCGCCGCGGAGCACGCCGAGGACGCCGTGGTCGAGGCCGAGCTCATCGCGTGGACAGGGCTGCACGACACCGACGCGGGCATCCCGGCGGCCAACATCCCGGTACCCGGCAAACGCTCCGAGGGCCCGCCCGAGCGCCGGTTCGCCGACGCCGAGCTCACCGAGCGCGGCGCGGTGGCGCCCGACTCGGCGACGCTGCTGGTCATCGGCACCTCGTCGGACGACCGGCTCTCCCAGCTGCGCGCAGGTGAGGCGGTGAGTGCAGTGCTCCTGCAGGCCGCGCTGGCCGGCATGAGCAGCAGCCCGCTGACCGAGCCGCTGGAGGTCGCCCGCACCCGTGCGGTCGTCGCGGACGAGGTGCTCGACGGCACGCTGTCGCCCCAGATGGTGATCCGCGTCGGGTGGCCCTCGGGCGCCGGGACGGTTCCCCCGCTCACCCCGCGTCGCGCGCTCGACGAGCAAATCGAGCGGTAGTAGCGCACACACACTGCGGCCCCCGTCCGGATCGGACGGGGGCCGCAGTCGTGTACGCGGGTGAGGATCAGGCGGTGTCTGCGCCGCTCGCGGTCTCGACCGCCGCCCGGCCCGCCTCCAGGCGCGCGACCGGCACCCGGAACGGCGAGCAGGACACGTAGTCCAGCCCGACCTCGTGGAAGAAGTGCACCGATGCGGGGTCGCCGCCGTGCTCACCGCAGACGCCCAGCTCCAGGTCCGGGCGCACCTTGCGGCCTTCCGCGGCGGCGATCCGCACCAGCT
The DNA here is from genome assembly GCA_963720845.1 of uncultured Actinomycetota bacterium. GTDB lineage: Bacteria > Actinomycetota > Actinomycetes > Mycobacteriales > Pseudonocardiaceae > Pseudonocardia. The sequence continues at coordinate 33,029 of CAVRHG010000025.1, forward strand.
GGCCGACGCCGTGGCGGTCGATCGTCTGGAACGGCGATGCCTCGAAGATCCCGTGCTCCAGGTACTGGGAGAAGAAGGCCCCCTCCACGTCGTCCCGGGAGAAGCCCCAGGTCGTCTGTGTGAGGTCGTTCGTGCCGAAGGAGAAGAACTCCGCGTCCTCCGCGATGTGCGCGGCCGTCAGCGCGGCCCGCGGCAGCTCGATCATCGTGCCGACCGTGGCGCCCAGCTCCACTCCCGCCCGTGCGGCCTCCTCCGCCAGCACCCCGGAGGTCTCCTCGGCCACCAGGCGCAGCTCCCGCACCGAGCCGATCAGCGGGATCATGATCTGCGGCCGCACCTCGAGTCCGCGGCGGCGGACCTCGGCGGCCGCTTGGGCGATGGCCCGGACCTGCATCCCGAACAGGCCCTTGATGGCGATGCCCAGCCGCACGCCGCGCAGCCCGAGCATCGGGTTCTCCTCGTGCAGCCGGCGCACCGCCGCGAGCAGCTTCTCGTCCTTGTCGATGTGCTCGCCGTGGTCGTGCTCGAGGGCGACCTTGACCGAGAGCTCGGTGAAGTTCGGCAGGAACTCGTGCAGCGGCGGGTCGAGCAGCCGGATCGTGACGGCGTCGCCGGCCATCTCGGTGAAGATCTCGATGAAGTCGTCCCGCTGCAGCGGCAGCAGCTCGGCCAGCGCCGCCTCGCGCTCCGCGTCCGTCGACGGCCAGCACCAGCCGCTCGACCGTCGCGCGGCGGTCGCCGAGGAACATGTGCTCGGTGCGGCACAGGCCGATGCCCTGTGCCCCGAACCTCCGGGCGCGCGCCGCGTCCTCACCGGTGTCGGCGTTGGCGCGCACCAGCAGCCGCCGCCGCGCGTCGGCGTGGCTGATGATCCGGTGCACGGCGCGCAGCAGGTCGCTCGCATCCGCGGCCTCCGGGTCCGCGGTGCCCTCGAAGTACTCGACGACCGGCGACGGCACGACGGGCACCTCGCCGAGGAACACCTCGCCGGTGCCGCCGTCGATCGAGAGCATGTCGCCCTCGACGACCTGAGTCCCGTCCGGCGCCGTCAGCGTCTTGTTCGCGACGTCGACCAGCAGCGCCTCGGCCCCGCACACGCAGGTCTTGCCCATTCCGCGGGCGACGACGGCGGCGTGGCTGGTGCGGCCACCGTGGCTGGTCAGGATGCCCTGAGCGGCGATCATGCCCTTCAGGTCGTCCGGGTTCGTCTCGCGGCGGACGAGGATGACCTTCTCGCCCTTGGCGGCCCGCGCCACGGCGGTCGTGCTGTCGAAGACGGCGGCACCACTCGCGGCACCGGGGGAGGCGTTCATGCCGATGCCGAGCACGGTCGCGCCGGAGCCGGCGTCGAACCTCGGGAACATCAGGTGGGCGAGCTGTTCGCCGGTCACCCGGCGCAGGGCCTCGTCCATGTCGATCAGGCCCTCGTCGACGAGCTGGCACGCCACCACGAACGCCGCGGCCGCGGTCCGCTTGCCCACGCGGGTCTGCAGCATCCACAGCCGCCCGCGCTCGATCGTGAACTCGATGTCGCACATGTCGCTGGTAGCGGTGCTCCAGCGTCGCCATGATCTCCATCAGGCGGTGGAACGACGGCGCGTCGAGCTGCTCGAGCTGGGCCAGCGACATCGTGTTGCGGATGCCGGCGACGACGTCCTCGCCCTGGGCGTTGGGCAGGTAGTCGCCGTAGATCCCGCGCTCACCGGTGGCCGGGTCGCGGGTGAAGGCGACGCCGGAGCCCGAGTCGGGGCCCAGGTTGCCGAACACCATCGCCATGACGTTGACCGCGGTGCCCAGGCTGTCCGGGATGTGCTCGCGGCGCCGGTAGAGCTTGGCGCGCGACGAGTTCCAGGACTCGAACACGGCGTTGATCGCGAGGTCGAGCTGCTCCCGCGGGTCCTGCGGGAACTCCCGGCCGGCATGCGTGCGCACGACGCCCTTGTAGGACCCACGACCTGCTGCAGATCCGCACGCGTCGAGGTCCAGGTCGCTGACGGCGCCGCGGGCCTTCTTCACGGCGTCGAACGCCTCGTCGAAATGGCCGCCGTCGATCCCCAGAACGGTCTTGCCGAACATCTGGATCAGGCGACGGTAGGAGTCCCAGGCGAACCGCTCGTCGTCGGCGGCCTTCGTGAGCCCGATCACCGAACTGTCGTTCAGGCCGACGTCAAGAACGGTCTCCATCATTCCGGGCATCGAGAACTTCGAGCCGGAACGTACCGCGACGAGCAGGGGGTCGTCCGCGGCGCCGAGCGTCTTGCCCATGTCCGCCTCCAGGGCGGCAAGGTGCTCGTCGACCTGCGCGTTCAGCTCGGCGGGGACCACGCCGCTGTCGAGGAACACGCGGCACGCCTCGGTGCTGACGATGAACCCCGGTGGAACGGGCAGGCCCATCCCGGCCATCTCGGCGAGGTTCGCCCCCTTCCCACCGAGGAGGTCCTTGAGATCCTTGTTACCCTCCGCGAACGCGTACACATACTTCGACATCTCGACCTCCCGAGAACGGATTTTCGGCGCCGCGCTCGTGTCGTCCGGGCCGTCGGCAGCGTCTGAATGGACACTAGGAGCGGACGGCGCCGAGCCGACAGCGGACGAACGCCCCGGGCCGGGACGGGATCAGAGACCGGATCCAGTCCTTTCGGCCCTAGCGCCGGGCAGAGTGGACGCACACGGGTCACCTAGTGTGGGCCCCACGGGAGGTCTGATTGATCAACGACGACGAACGCATCGCGCTCTTCCTCGACTACGAGAACCTGGCCATCGGGGCCCGCGACGGGCTGGGTGTGTCGCCGTTCGAGTTCGGGCCGGTCGCGGACGCGCTGGCTGAACGCGGGCGGGTGCTGTCCCGGCGCGCCTACGCGGACTGGTCCTTCTTCGCCGACGACCGCCGTCTGCTCGCCCGCGCGCAGGTCGAGCTGATCGAGATCCCGCAGCGGCTCGGCGGTTCGCGCAAGAACGCGGCGGACATCAAGATGGCCGTCGACGCCATCGAGCTCGCGTACGAGCGCGGGTTCATCACGACGTTCGCGATCGGCACGGGCGACTCCGACTTCACCCCGCTGGTGCACAAGCTGCGCGAGATGGACAAGCGGGTGATCGGGATCGGCGTGCAGTCGTCGACCTCCGCGCTTCTCCCGCCCGCGTGCGACGAGTTCCTGTTCTACGACCGCCTGCCCGGCGTCGACCCGCGCCTGCGGGAACGGCGCTCCTCGGCCCCGGCCCCCGAGCCGTCACCGGAGCCACCGGTCGACGGCAACCCCGACGTCGGCCCGCTGGTCGCCCGCACCCTTGCCGGCCTGCAGCGGCACACCGACGGCCCGGTGCTCGCCTCCCGGCTCAAGCGGGCGATCCTGCGGAAGGACCCGACCTTCGACGAGGCGGACCACGGGTTCCGCAGCTTCACCGAGCTGCTGCGGCACCTCGCCGCCCAGCGGGTCGTCGAGCTGGGCGAGGGCAGCGCGCAGGGCGACCCGCAGGTGACCTTCCCGTCGGCGGCGTCCCCGGTGGACGACGCCTTCCACCTGCTCGCCGCCGTCGTCGCCGATCTCGGAACGCCGCTGCTCAGCGGCCTGAAGAACCAGCTCCGGCGCCGGGAGCCCGACTTCAGCGAGAAGCGGTTCGGCTTCGGCAGCTTCCTGTCCTTCGTCCGCGCCGCGCGGGCGCAGGGGCTGCTGGACATGGAGTGGGACGACACGGTGGGCGACTACCGCCTGCACATCGCGGACTGAGCCCCGGCCGCCTAGTCGGGCAGGGCGGGCAGGTCGCGCTCGAGCCGGTCCAGCAGGTCCTCCAGCGCCCGTTCGAACTCCGCGGCCGCGTGGTCCTGCGAGAGGCGTTCCTCCAGCCGGCGCAGGAGCGGGAACTCCCGCAGGTCGACCGTGCGGCTCGTGTCGGCCCCCGAGCGCCCCGCGTCCTCGATGTCGACCGCCGGAGCCGTCCGGCTGCCCAGCATGGCCGCCTCGAGCAGCAGGTGCCCGAGCAGGAAGCTGGAGAACGCGCGGTAGGCGGCCACCGCGGCGTCGTCGGTGAACCCGCGGGCGACGAGCGTGCCGAGGAAGTCCTCGACCACCCGCAGGCTGCGCAGGGGCGGGCGCAGCCACGGCGCGGCGGGGTGTCGCGTCGCGATCAGGGGAAAGACGTGCGGATGCTCCTGGACCAGCTGCCGCACGCCGTGGGCGAGCCACTGAAGGTACGCCTGCCAGCCGTCGCCCGGACCGGGCCGGCCGCCGCTCGGGTCCAGGTGGAGCTGCGTGACCATCTGGTCCACCATGCCCTCGAGCAGGTCGTCACGCCCGGCGACGTAGCGGTACAGCGACATCGCCTCGACCCCGAGCTCGGTTCCCAGCCGGCGCATGGTCAGGGCGGTCAGCCCCCGCCGGTCGACGAAGGCGATCGCGGCGGCGACGATGCGCTCGCGCGAGAGGGGCGGCCGCTCGCCGGCATCCACGTCCCCCATGCGGGCACACGGTAACCCCCCTCGACCGGCGACATCACTTACGCCGTAAGGTCCCGGGATCGCACGTGCCGCAACGGTTGTCGCAGGACGGGACTGGGCGAGGAATGGTCGAGGTCGAGGTCGCGCAGCAGCCGGAAGGCCATGTGCTAGTCCGGCTCGCCGGCGAGATCGACATGAGCCACGGTGCTCCCGTGCAGCAGGCGTTCCGGCACGCGTTCGCGGCGGACGGTGCCGCGGTGGTCGTCGACCTCTGCGGTGTGCGCTTCCTGGCGGTCGCCGGGGCCGGCTGGGTGGACGACGCGGTCGGCGCGCTCGGCGACCGGGGGCGCACGGTGCGCGTGGTGTGCGCCGACCGGGGTCCGGTGTGGCGGATCGTGTGCCTGCTCGGGCTGGACCGGCGGTGGCCGGTGCACCACGACCTCACCCGGGCGGTCGCCAGCCTGCGGCTCGACGAAGGAGAAACGCCGGGCGGGTGACCGCACCCGACCACCGGCCCACCGACTAGGGTCGTTCGCCCTGCGCCGCGCGCCGGACCGGCTGCTTAGCCTCGGGGGTGTTCGCAGAGGCGACACCGCACGAGTCGGAGGGCGTCATGTTCAGCAAGACCGTCGTCGTCGGGGTGGACGGCTCGCCGGAGTCCCGCGAGGCGCTGCGGTTCGCGCTCGAGGACGCTCATCGGCGCGGCGCCCAGGTCAAGGCCGTCACCGCCTACCTCTCGCCGGAGTACTGGGCCGCCTCGTACGGCCTGTCGGCACTGCCGACGATCGACGAGGTCGTCGAGGACAACGTGATCGTCGCCCGCGAGGCGCTCCATGCGGTCGTCGCCGATGCGCCGGACCTGGCCGACGTACCGGTCGACATCGTCGCGCTGCCCGGCGCGCCCGCGAAGGTGCTCCTCGAGCAGGCGCAGGACGCCGAGCTGCTGGTGGTGGGCCACCGCGGGCGCGGCGGCTTCAGGAGCGCCGTGCTGGGGTCGGTCGGCATGCACTGCGTGCTGCACGCGACCGTCCCCGTGACGGTCGTGCGCCCGCAGCAGGAGCCTGCCGACGCCCCGCGCGTCGAGGGCACCGAGGCAGTTGCCGCCTCGGTGCCCTGACCGGGACGGACGCGCTACTCGTCGGAGTCCTCCAGCCGGAAACCGATCTTCACGGTGACCTGCCAGTCCGCCACCTGGCCCTCGGCCAGGTGGCCGCGAACCTCGACCATCTCGAACCAGTCGATGTTGCGCAGCGTCTGGCTCGCGCGGGAGACGGCGTTGCGGATCGCGGCGTCGACGCCGTGCGGCGACGTCCCGACGAGCTCGGCGATGCGGTAGGTGTGGTCGGCCACGTTTTCTCCTCGGGTCGGGGGACCGCGCCATGATGTCGTGTTAGATCAGTGCGCGCATCGTCCGCAGCCATCGGGACGACCCGACAGCGGTCGCCAGCTCCACCAACGCCCGCCCGTGCAGCTCCGCGAGCTGCTGCGACTCGTCGCGCAGGGCGCCCCCGCCCTCGACGAAGGCCGCGGACGGCAGGTAGAGGCCCGGCGAGAGCAACTGCGTGCCGAAGAAGCCGCCCAGGATCGCGCGGACCTTCTCGACCGCGAGGAAGTGGTGGTCGCTCGCGCCGGTCAGCACCGTCGCGCAGACCGTGCCCCGCAGCGGATCACCCGACTCGTACGCCATCCCGCGAGGGGTGGCGTCGAGGAGCCCCTTGAGCTGGGCACTGATGTCGGCGCGGTAGGTCGGCGAGCCGAACACCGCGGCGTCGGCCTCGCCGAGCGCCGCCACGGCGTCTGCTACGGGCGTGTCGGCGAGCTCCACGACCCGCGTCTGCGCGCCCTCCGCCGCGGCACCCTGCAGCACCGCGTCCACGGCCACCCGCGTGCGCCCGCCCGCGTGCGGCGACCCGATCACGGCCACGATCAGCACGGCCCACCTCCTCGCAGCGCGATTCTGCCAGCCGCGGCCGGTAAACCATCGGTTCGGCCCCACCGGGAAGGTCCTTCGTCCCTGCCGGCGATCTTGGCGCGGTGGAAGTGTCAACAGTGTCGGACAGATCGGTCGGACAGATCGGTCGGACAGATCGAAGGGCAAGGTCGGAGGTGTCATGAACGAGCGGTATGCGGTCGTCGTGGGGGTCGACGGCTCGCCCGAGTCAGTGGCTGCGCTGCGGTTCGCCCTCGCGGACGCCGCCCGCCGCGGGGTGGGCGTGCGGGTCGTCTCGGCCTACGTGCCCCCGGAGTACTGGGCGGTCTCCTACGGCCTGTCGGCGCTGCCGACGCTCGACGAGCTCGCTCGCGACTGCGAGCAGGCCGGCGCGGACGCCCACGCCGCCGTCGTCGCAGAGGAGCCCCGGCTGGGCCGGGTGCCGACCGAGGTCGTCGCGCTCCCCGGGCCGGCCGCGAAGGCACTCATCGAGCAGGCCCGGGACGCGGACCTGCTGGTACTGGGCCACCGCGGGCGCGGCGGGTTGAAGAGCGCCGTGCTCGGGTCGGTCGGGCTGCACTGCGTGCTGCACGCGACGTGCCCGGTCACGATCGTGCGCGCCGAGAAGGTGCCCGCGACCACCGCGCCGGTCGAGGAGGCCCGCTCCCTCTTCGTGCCCATCTACTGACGCTTCTCTCCTGAGGCGTTGCCACGAGCGGTCGACGGCCCCGGCAGCCGCGCCGGGGCCGTCGGCGTCTTCAGGTCGTCGCTGCGGCCGTTCGCCGGGCCAGCGCCGGCCGCAGCGCGGCGTAGAGCGCGAACGCGACGACGAAGCCGACCTCGAACGTGATGTCCCCGATCGCCGGGAACGCCGAGGCCAGCACACCGACGTAGAGCTGCTGGTTGCTGAACAGGACGATCGACACGATCATCGCGACGGCCATCGCGATCGGGCCAGCCAGGTTGACGTGCCGGGTGCTGGTGAACGGCGTGAGGTCGGTCGTGGTCTTGTCGAGGACGCGGTCGGCGAACACGACGCCCAGCCACGGCCCGATCCAGTAGGCGATGAGCAGCAGGAAGCCCTCGTACACCTCGACGTGGCTCAGTGTGAAGATCGCGACCACCAGGCCCGCCAGCCCGACCACCAGCGCGATGACCGCGCGCGCGAACGCCGTCGGCAGGTGCAGGCCGACCGCGGCGAACGACATCGCCGCGGAGTAGAGGTTGAGCGCGTTCGCCGAGATGGCCCCGATGAAGATCGCCAACAGCGTGATGCCGCCGAGCCAGCCCGGCATCAGCGAGATGTAGGAGCCGGTCGGGTTGGCGCCGTTCCAGTTCGCGACGCCCACGGCCGTCACCGCGGCCGCGCCCGCGATCTGCAGGACGGTCGACGAGAGGAAGTTGCCGACGCCGGCGTAGATCCCCGACCGCTTCGCGGCGGTGGGCGGCAGGTAGCGGGAGTAGTCCGCGGCGTAGGGGTTCCAGCCGGCGGTGTAACCGAACGAGGCGCCCAACGCGATCCAGAACCCGCCCGGGAGGGCGTCGCCGACCGGGCCGGTCTGCGTCGCGGGCAGGATCACGGCCATCCCGGCGAGGAAGATCACCACGAGGACGGGGAACGCGAACCGCTCGAACAGGTGCACGAAGTTGTAGCCGAGGAAGGCGACCGCGAGCATCAGGACGACGCCGATCACCAGGCACAGGTAGCCGTTCCAGCCGGTCAGCGCGGACAGCGCCAGCGCGCCGCTGATCGCGTTCACGGCGAACCAGCCGACGCCCGCCACGATCGCGTTGATCCCCGCGGGCAGCACGTTGCCCCGGTAGCCGAACGGCTTGCGGCTGAGCACCATCTGCGCCAGCCCGCGCTCGGGCCCCCAGCTGGTGAGCACGCCGTGGGAGATCGCGCCGAGCGCATTGCCGATGACGATCGCCGCGACGGCCTGCCAGAACGTCAGGCCGAAGAACAGCACTGCGATGACCCCGACGAAGATCGTCGCGAACTCCATGTTCGGCGACACCCACGTCCAGAACATCTGCGACGGCTTGCCGTGCCGGTCTTCCAGCGGGATCGGTTCGGCACCGCCGGGCTCGACGGCCGTGGCCTTGCTGCCGTACTCGTGGTGCAGCTCGTCGAGGGACGGACTGGCGGTCACCCTTCTCGCCGGACCGGCTCGACCGGCCCGGACGCTGTCGGCTCCCCGGTGACGGTCGGTGGTCCCGCGGCACGACGGGTCAGCGCTGTGTGAACAATCGATGTTGGCCGGGTCAGCCGTGTTACGTCACTCGGCCGGCGGTCCGATTCGTTCCCCTCGTCCGGTATGAGGGTCAGCGCGTCTCGACCTGCTCCGGCCCGAACGCCGTCAGGAAGCGGTTGCGGAACGACTCCATCGGCCACACCGGCGCCTGCGGGCCCGGCCGCAGGCCCGAAGCCCAACCCCAGCCCGAGATCCGGTCCAGCACTGCGGGGTCCTTCGCAACGATCGTGATGGGGACGTCGTGGCTCGCACCGTCGCCGGTGATCAGCGTCTGCGGCTGGTGGTCGCCGAGGAAGATCAGCACCAGGTTGTCGTTCCCGTACTTCTCGACGTAGGAGATCAGCGTGTCCAGCGAGTAGGCCGTCGAGTCGCGGTACACCGCGCGCACCCGGTCGTCGTCCTTCCAGACCTCGTCCGTCGGCTCGGCACCCTCGACCTGCGGCCCGAACACCGTGCCGTCGCCGACGGCGTCCCACGCCACCGGCTTCGGGAACGGCGTCCACGGCACGTGGCTGGAGGTCAGCTCGACCTGCGCGAACTCCGTCCCGCGATCGGTCCGGCCGTGCTCGAGGCGCTCGAACGCCGACAGCGCGTACTGGTCGGGCATCGGCGAGAAGCTGAAGCCGGGGCCGCGGTAGCCCAGGCTCGGACCGTCGTGCACGCGGTCGATCCCGAAGAAGGCGCCCTCCGGCCAGGCCCGGTTTGTGGCCGGCATGACGCTCGTGGTCTCCCAGCCCGCCTGGTGGAACGCCGAGCCGAGGGTCACCCGATCGCTGGTGACGAGGCTGCGGTAGCGGTTCTGGTTGTCGATCTTCACGCCGGAGTGGAGCGTCGCATGAGCCATCCAGCTGCCGCCGCCTGCAACCGGGGACGTCAGCCAGCCGCTGCGCGCGCCGTACCCGGCGGCCGCGAGCCGGGCCGTCCCAGCGTCGAGCAGCGGGTCGATCACCGGCGCGTACCGCGGGTCCTCGACGGCACTGCGGCCGTAGCTCTCGACGAAGGTCAGCACCACGTCCTTGCCGCGCAGCCCGGTCAGCAGCTCGTCGGGCGGGGTGGCGCGGAACGCGTCGTCGGCCGCCTGCGCGGCGAACACGCGCTCGTCGCGCAGGCTGGCGGGCACCTGGCTGGCCTTCTCGTAGGCGAGCGCGGCCGCGCTGCGGGACGCGACCGGCACGGGGGCGACGAGCTGCGCGCCGAGGGCGAGGCAGACCACCCACGCCACCGACAGGACGGCGACGGCTCTGGCCGCGGCGGGCCGGTGCCTGCCGGCGACCCGGGCCACCCGCAGCATGGCCAGTGTCGTCGCGACGACCACGACGACGACCAGCACGACGGCGGCGACCGCCGCACCGATCGCGCCCGCGGAGCCGAACGAGCCCTCGACGAACTCCCGGGCGTTGCCGAGCAGGACCCAGTCGAACACCGGGTCGAAGGGGCGGCCGAGCACGGACAGGAAGCCCATGTCGAGCACCTTGAGGATCGTCAACACTCCCAGGGCGCCGCCGCCGACCGCGGCCGCGGCGTGCCGGATCCGCGGTGGCAGCACGAGCAGGAGCGCGACGCCGAGGAGCAACTCGACCGGGATGCGCACCAGCGCGGCGGGGATGAGCTGGTCGACCTCGCTGGGGAGGGCCAGGGCGAGGTAGACGATCAGGAACGCGACGGCGGTGAGGCTCGCACGGACGGCGGGGTGACCGGCGACCCGCCGGAGGCGGTCGCGGGCGGTCATCGGGCTGTGACCGATCCGGCCACGACGCGTCCACCCCGCGCAGTGACCGATCCGGCACCGACGCGCCGGATCAAGGGCGGGGCGGCCGCCCCGCGCCGGATCAGACGCGCCCGCCACAGCCACGTGACGCTCTTGGCGAACGACCAGAGCAGCGCGGCCAGCGCCGCGACGACCAGCGTCGCTGCGATCTGCTGGGCGAGCAGCTGCGCCGACGCCACCACCAGCACGATCCCCTGCGCCGCGGCCACGACCTTGGCGGAGTACCGGGTCGGGAGCGCCCCCGACAGCCACGGCAGAAGCCAGCTCAGCACCACGAAGGCATAGCGCATGGCTCCGATCACCAGTGCCCACGGGGTCACCGTCTGGGCGACGTGCACGCTCAGCATGAGGACGAGGAATGCGTCGACCTCCATGTCGAAGCGGGCCCCCAGTGCCGACACGGTCCGGGTACGCCGCGCGACCCAGCCGTCGACGCCGTCGAGCGCCAGCGCGACCGAGGACAGCAGTACCAGCGTCGCGACCGGGATCGCCCCGCTGCCGACCCGGTCCACGACCAGCGCGGTCACGCCGCCGACGAGCGATGCCCGGGCCAGCGTGACGACGTCGGCCGGCCCGAGGGCGATGGAGCCGGCCCGCCGGGCCGCCCCACCGAGCAGCGCGCGCAGCCCGAGCGCGTACGCGGCCCCCGCCAGCCAACCGAGCAGGCCCAGACCGACCTGCACCGACAGCACGGCGAGCAGAGTGAGCTGCACGGCCACGGCGGCGGCGAGCTGGCGGTCGACCCGGGTCGGGGTCGTCGGGGTGTCGGACACGATGAGATGCACGTGCCCATTGGGGAACAGGTTCATTCGAACGTGGAGGAAATGACGTGCATCACACCGCGCGCGCCTTCTGGGTGCGTGCCCCCGGTGAGGGGGAGATCCGCACCGTCGACTTGCCCGCCCCCGGGCTGGACGATGTCGTGGTCCGGACCCGATTCTCGGCCGTCAGCCGCGGCACCGAGACCCTCGTCTTCCGCGGCGGCGTCCCGGCGAGCCAGCACGCCCGGATGCGGGCGCCGTTCCAGGTGGGGGAGTTCCCGGCGCCCGTCGAGTACGGCTACCTCAACGTGGGTGAGGTGGAGTCCGGTCCCGCGGGGCTGGTCGGGAAGACCGTGTTCTGCCTCGCACCGCACCGCACCCGGTACGTCGTCCCGGCCGGCGCGGTGACCCCGGTCCCGGACGCCGTTCCCGCGGCCCGCGCCGTGCTGGCCGGCACCGTCGAGACCGCGGTCAACGCCCTGTGGGACGCCGCCCCCCTGGTGGGGGACCGGATCGCGGTGATCGGCGGCGGGATGGTGGGCTGCTGCGTCGCGGCCCTGCTCGCCCGCATCCCCGAGGTGCGGGTCGAGCTGGTCGACGTCGACCCGGCGCGGGCGGGCATCGCCGCCGCGCTCGGCGTCGGGTTCGCCGCACCCGCCGACGCCGCGGGCGACTGCGACCTCGTCGTGCACGCCAGCGCGACGGACGCCGGGCTGGCCCGCTCACTGGAACTGCTCGCAGACGAGGGCGAGGTGCTCGAGCTGAGCTGGTACGGCGACCGCCCCGTCACGCTGCCGCTCGGGGAGGCGTTCCACTCCCGGCGCCTGACGATCCGCGCGAGCCAGGTCGGCACCGTTTCCCGGGCCCGGCGCGGGCGCCGCTCGTACGCCGACCGCATGGCGCTGGCACTGCGCCTGCTCGCCGACCCGGTGTTTGACACGCTGATCACCAGGGAGATCCGCTTCGCGGACCTGCCGCGGGAGATGCCGCAGATCACCGATGAACCGTCCGCGCTGTGCGTGCGTGTCACCTACGACGACGACCGGACGCAGGAAAGGAGCGAAAGATGTTCAGCATCACCGTGCGCGACCACCTGATGGTCGCCCACAGCTTCACCGGCGCGGTGTTCGGCCCGGCGCAACGCCTGCACGGCGCGACGTTCGTGGTGGACGCGACGTTCCGGCGGCCCGACCTGGACGCCGACAACATCGTCGTCGACATCGGCCTCGCCACCCAGGAGCTGCACGCGACGCTGGCCGACCTCAACTACCGCAACCTCGACGACGTGCCCACCTTCGCCGGGACCAACACCTCGACGGAGTTCCTCGCGAAGGTGATCGCGGACCGGCTCGCCGACAAGGTGCACGCCGGCGCGCTCGGCGAGGGTGCGCGCGGCCTGGCCGGCATCACGGTGACCCTGCACGAGTCGCACGTCGCGTGGGCGAGCTACGAGCGTGACCTGTGACTCCGTTCCGACCTCGACGGTCATGACCCGTGAGGTGCATGTCGTCGTCCCCGCGGGCATCGACGACCTGGCCTCGCCCAGCGGGGGCAACCGCTACGACCGGCGCGTCGTGCGGGCCCTGGCGTCGACCGGCTGGGACGTGCACGAGCGCGCGACGCCCGGCGGCTGGCCGCGCCCGGACGCCATGGCCCGCGCCGGGCTGGCGACCGCCCTCGCCGCGATGCCGGACGGCGCCGTCGTGCTCGTCGACGGGCTGGTGGCCTGCGGCGTCCCCGACGTCGTCGTCCCGGCGGCTCGCCGGCTCGCGCTCGTCGTGCTCCTGCACCTGCCGCTCGGCGACGAGACGGGGGCACCCCCGGAGCTGGCGGTGCGCGAGCAGGAGGTCCTGGCCGCGGCCGCGGCGGTGATCGCCACCAGCCCGTGGGCGGCGCGTCGGGTCGTCACGCAGCACGGGCTGGACCCCGCCCGGATCACGGTCGCGACGCCGGGCGTCGATCCCGCTCCGCTCGCCCCTGGCTCGGGTGGAACCGGCCTCCTGTGCGTCGGCGCGCTCACCCCGACCAAGGGCCAGGACCTGCTGATCGCGGCACTTGCCGAGGTCCGTGACCAGCCGTGGACCGCCACGCTGGTCGGCCCGCTGCGCGACCCCCGGCACGTCGACGCCGTCCGCGCCGCGATCGAGCGGCACGGGCTGGCCGGCCGGGTCCGGCTGACCGGCACGCTGACCGGCGCGGCCCTCGACGCGGCCTACTCGGACGCGGACCTGCTGGTGGTGCCGTCGCGCGCGGAGACCTACGGGATGGCCGTCACCGAGGCGCTGGCCCGGGGTATCCCGGTGCTCGTGAGCGACGCGGGCGGGCTGCCGGAGACGCTCGGCCGCGACCCGGAGGGCGGCGTGCCGGGGATGGTCGTCCCGGCCGGTCGCGTTGCGGAGCTCGGTGCCGCACTGCACGGTTGGTCGGTGGACCCGGACCGGCGGGCGGGGCTGCGGCGCTCGGCGCAACGGCGGCGGGGCATGCTGCAGGGATGGGAGGTGACGTCGCGATGGGTAGCCACAGTGTTGATCGGAACAGCAGAACTGGCCCGAACGGGTGGGACGCCCGCCTGAGCGCCCCCGGATCGCCGGTCTGCACTCCCGACTGGCTCGCGCTGCGTGAGCCCGCCGACGCCGCCGCCCGCGACCCCGAGCTCGCCGCGCTCACCGCGGAGGGGCTCGGCGATGACCGGCCGCTCGTGATCCGTGATCTCGGCTGCGGCAGCGGCTCGCTCGGTCGCTGGCTCGCGCCGCAGCTGCCCGGCCCGCAGCGCTGGGTGCTGCACGACCGCGACGCCGAGCTGCTGGCCCGCGCGGAGGCCGGCCTGCCGTCGACCGCGGCCGACGGCACCCCCGTCAGCGCCCGGATCGAACAGGGCGACCTCACCGACCTCGATGCCGCGCAGCTCGCCGGCACGTCGCTCGTGGCCGCGTCGGCCCTGCTGGACCTGCTCACCGCGGAGGAGGTCGACGCCCTGGCCGACGCCTGCACCGCGGCCGGCTGCCCCGCGCTGCTGACGCTCTCGGTCACGGGCTCGGTGGGGTTCTTCCCGGCCGAGCCCCTCGACTCCGTGTTCGGCGCCGCCTTCGACGCTCACCAGCGGCGGATCGTGGATGGCCGTCGCCTGCTCGGGCCCGACGCGGGCGCGACCGCCGAGCAGGCGTTCGCCCAGCGTGGCGCCGTGACCGAGCTCCGGTCCAGCCCGTGGCGGCTCGGCCCGGGCTGGGCCGGACAGGAGTGGGCCGAGCTGACCGAGGAGTGGCTGCGCGGCTGGATCGCCGCCGCCTGCGCGCAGAAACCCGACCTGGCCGCCTTCGCGGCCGACTACCTGCGCCGCCGGCTCGCCGCCAGCGCGGAAGGCGAGCTGCGGGTCGTCGTCGGCAACGTCGACGTGCTCGCCCTACCTGGTCCACCGCTTCAAGGTCCACCGCTTCAAGGTCCACCGCTTCAAGGTCCACCGCTTCAAGGAGGTACGACGTGAGAGGCCTCTGGCCGCTGGTCAAGACCGCGGCGGGGGTCGGCATTCTCGTCGGGCTCGTCGCGCGGTTGGGCGCGCAGGCGTTTGTCGACGGCCTCGCGGCGATCGGCGTCGGGTCGGTGCTCGCCGCGCTCGCACTGGGACTTCTGACGACGGTCGCGAGCGCGGCGCGCTGGTGCCTCGTCGCGCGCGGCCTCGGGCTGCGGCTGCCGCTGGCCGCCGCGGTGTCCGACTGCTACCGGGCGGTGTTCCTCAACTCCGTGCTGCCCGCGGGCGTGCTCGGCGACGTCCACCGGGCCGTCGGCTACGGCCGCCGGATCGGCGACGTGAGCCGCGGGGTCCGGGTCGTCGCCCTCGAGCGCGTCACGGGCCAGCTCGCGATCGTCGTCGTCGGGCTGGGGGTGCTGCTCACCTCCCGGCCGAGCCTGCTGGGGGCGCTGCTCCCGGAACGGCTCGGCGCCGCCGGGCTGCTCGCCTGCCTCGTCGCGCTCGTCGCGGCGGTGCTGTGGGTGGCCCGCGACCCGCGCACCGCCCGGCTCCGTACCGCGCTGCGGTCGGCCTGCGTCGACGCGCGGTCCGGGGTCCTGTCCCGGTCGGCGTGGCCGGGCCTGCTGGCGCTGTCGGTGGTCACGCTGGCCGGCTACCTCGCCCTGTTCGTCGTCGCCGCCCGGGCCGCAGGATCGCAGGCGGCGCTCGCCGACCTGCTGCCGCTGCTCGTCCTCGGCTTGCTCGCGATGGCGCTGCCGCTCAACATCGGCGGGTGGGGTCCGCGCGAAGGGGTGATGGCCGTGGCGTTCGGCGCGGTCGGCCTCGGCGCGGCGCAGGGGCTCACGACCGCCGTCGTGTACGGGGTACTGAGCCTGATCGCCTGCCTGCCGGGCGCCGTGGTGCTGCTCCTCGCCGCGTCAGCCCGACGCGTTCCGGCCCCCGCGATTCTCGAGAGGAGCCCCGCGTGACCGGCTGCCAGACCGTGTTCGACTCCGTCCGGGTGATGCTGCCGACGCAGTTCGGCGAGTTCGACGTCACCGCCGTCGAGGTCCGACCCGGACTCGTGTACCTGGCGCTGGCCAGGGGCGACGTGACCGACGGCACGCCAGTGCTCACCCGCGTGCACTCGGAGTGCCTGACCGGCGACGCGCTCACCTCGCTGCGCTGCGACTGCGGGATCCAGCTCCGGATGGCGCTGCGCCGGATCGCCGCCGAGGGCCGCGGCGTGGTGCTGTACGCCACCGGGCACGAGGGCCGCGGGATCGGGCTGCTCAACAAGCTGCGGGCCTACGTCGAGCAGGACGAGGGCGCGGACACGGTCGACGCCAACCTGCGCCTCGGGCTCCCGGTCGACGACCGCAGCTACACCGAGGCCGCGGACGTGCTGCGCGAGCTGGGTGTGACGTCGGTGCGGTTGCTGACCAACAACCCGGACAAGGTGCACGGCCTGGAGAAGGCCGGAATCACCGTCGAGCGGATGGAGCCCCTGCGGACCGCCGCGCACGTGCGCAACGTCGGCTACCTGCGCACCAAGGAGCAGCGGTTGGGCCACGGCGACACGGCGGGGGAGGAGCTGCCCGGTCCGGCGGTCCCGCCCGAGGCCGTGGACCTCATCGGGAACGTCGACCCGCCCCCGGACCGCCCCTACGTCGTCCTCAAGTACGCCCAGACCCTCGACGGGCGGATCGCGACCGGCGTCGGCGACTCGAAGTGGATCAGCGGCGAGGAGGAGCGCGCACTGTCGCACGCCCTGCGCGCCGCCTGCGACGCGATCATGGTCGGGGTCGGGACGGTGCTGCGCGACGACTGCCGCCTCAACGTGCGGCTGGTGCAGGGTGCGTCGCCGCTGCGGGTGGTGCTCGACTCGACGCTGCGCACGCCGTCGCACGCGCTGCTGTTCACCGGCCTCGACGAGGGCGCCGCTCCCACACTGATGCTCACCACGGAGCGCTCCACGGAGGCCGACCGGTCGCGGTTGCGCGACCTCGGCGCCGGCATCCGGGTGCTCCCGGAGGGCCCGGGCGGGGTCGACCTCAAGGCGGCCCTGCAGCAGTTGCGCGCCGAGGGCGTGCGCAGCCTGATGGTCGAGGGCGGCGCGCAGGTCATCACCTCGCTGCTCGGCGCCGGGCTGGTCGACCGGATCGTCGTCGGCACCGCGCCCCGGATCATCGGAGCGGGCACCGAGGCCGTCGGGGACCTCGGCGTGTTGCGCGTGACCGACGGGATCGTCCTGCGCAACCGCTCGGTGCACCTGACGGCGGACGACGTCGTGACGGCCTGGGACGTCGGCTGACGATGTATCTCCGGAACCGTCCGGGCCTCATATGGCGGGAGGTCGCGCGTCGGCGGCGTCCGGACGACCGGAGGCTTCGATGTTGAGCGGGCAGGAAGAGCAGGCGTTCGCGCAGATCGCCGAGCAGATCGCGGCCGACGACCCGCAGTTCGCGGTGTCGATCGGGCGCCTGCAGCCGGGCCGGGCCGGCCGTGGCCATCATGTCGTCGTCGTGGTGGCAGCGGCCACCGCAGTGCTGTGCCTGCTGCTGTCGCTGGTCCTCCCCGGCTTCGTGGCGGCCGCGCTGGCGTTCGCCGCATACCACTTCCGGCCGAGCCGACCGAGCCGGCCGACCCGTCGTGCCGTTCACCGCAGGCGCCGCAGACCCCGCTGAGCCGGGCGTCGAGGGTCAGCGGTCGTCCGTCAGACGCGCGTAGACGTCGCCCGAGCGGCCCAGCGGGCGGTACCGGTCGAGCAGCGTGCGCAGCTCCGCGTCGTCCAGCCAGCCGTCGCTCGCCCACGTCATCGTCTCGATGGGGGAGTAGTTGTAGCGGTAGGAACCCAGCTCCGCCACGCGCCCGAGCACCGTCAGCGCGGCATCGTGGGCCATCGGCAGGTACTCGAACGACAGCGCGCGCACCGGCCGGGTGAGCCCGGCCAGGACCTCCGCCTCGAAGCCCTCGACGTCGATCTTGCAGAACGCCGGCTCGCCGTGGGCGGCGATCAGCGCGTCCAGCGTCGTCACCGGGACCTCCACCGACCGGTCCCAGCGGACCTTGGCGAAGCTGCGGTCCGTCGCCACCGTGTCGATCCAGTCCGTCGACAGCGTCGACACGGTCGGAGTCGCCGTCGAGATGCCCAGCCGGGCCGTCCCCGGTCGCGCGCCGAGCGCCTGCGGAAGGATCGTGACGCCGTCGTCACGCCCGAAGAACAGGCGCAGGATGCGCGTGAAGTCGGGTTGCGGCTCGACCGCGATCACCCGTGCCCCGAGCGCCCGCCAGGCGCGGACGCGGCTGCCGACGTGCGCGCCGACGTCGATCCCGATGTCGCCCGGCCCGAGGAACGCGCCGTAGAACCGCACCATCTTGCGGTGCCGCCCCGGTACGCCGTGGTACATCACCAGCGACCGGGCGATCCCGTAGACGCGGCCGAGCATGCGGCGACCCTACCCGCCCGTTCGCGCTGATCGACGCGCGGTTCCCGCAGGTCGGGCGTAGCGTCGCGGAGGTGGGCGAGCGCTGCGTCATCGTCTGCCGGTCATGCTCCTCGGCGACGAACCCGCTGATGATCCCGTTCCGGTCCTACCGGGAGCGGGCCCTGTGGGCCACCGGGCACACCGCCCGGACCGGCCACGACAAGTGGTTCTGCCTGGACGGCTTCCCGACGATCGCCGAGGCCGTGCAGGAGATCGCGATCTCGGACACCGTCGAGAAGTGGATTGCCGAGCCCGGCTGACCCGCCACGTCCGCCGCCGGCGCCGTCGCACGTGCCGCGAGTCGCGGTCAGCGCGCGAACCGGTCCGGCCGGAACGGGTCCAGGAGCGGGTGGGGCGTGCCCGTGACGATCTCGTCGGCGATCAGCTCGCCCGCGATCAGGCCGAGTGTCGCCCCGCTGTGGGTGAACGCGACGTGCAGGCCCGCGATCCCGGCCACCCGGCCCAGCACCGGCTCGTCGTCGACGGGCATCGGCCGCGGCCCGGCGTGCACCGCGTCCGCGACGAGCACGGGATGGCCCGCGAGCACCGCCGACGCCTCGGCGAGCAGCTCGGGGACGCGCTCCTCGGGCACGGTGTCGTCGGCGAGCTCGGCGTCCAGCCATCCGGCACCGACGACGAGGCACCCGTCGGGCGTCGGCCGCAGCGACACGCGCGGCGCGTTGACCACCACCCGCAGACCGGCGTCGACGGGTCGCGTGCGGACGAGGGCAGCAGGCGAGTGCTGCGCGCGGACCGGCACGCCCAGCTCGCCGAGCATGGCCGGGACCGCGGCGCCGGTGGCCACGACGACGGCGTCCGCGTCGACCCGCGTCCCGTCGGCGAGCCGGACGCCCTGCGCCCGGGCCTCGCCGACGACCGGCCGCACCGAGCCCGCCTCGTCGCGTAGCCGCCCGCCCGCCGCCGCCAACCGGCCCACGAGGTGCCGGATAAGGGACGGGAGGTCCACCCACCCCTCGCCGGGGTTCAGAAGGGCGCCCTCCGCCGGCACCGCGACGCCGGGCACCGACCGCACCCGGCGCACCTCGTACCCCACTCCCCGGTGGTGCGCGGCGATCGCGTCGGCCTGCTCGCCCCAGAACAGCCCGCCGTCGAACTGTAGCCATGGAGCGTCCGGCAGGCCCGCGGACAGCGTGCGGAAGCGGTCGATCCCGATCATCCGGAGCCGGTGGTAGGCGGGGGATCGAGGAGCGGCCGAGTTGAGCCACGACAGCGACCGGCCGGACGCCCCGCTTGCGAGCGCCCCGTCGGTGATCAGCGTGACGGCGACGCCGCGCTCCGCGAGCTGGGTGGCGGTGGCGACGCCGAGGACACCGCCACCCAGGACGGCGACGTCACGCGGTCTGGACATGCGTCCACCGTGCCCGTCGGCGCCCGTTCACGCACCCGCGAGATGCGGGACCGGCGAATCCTCGCGCGCGTCACGGCTGCCGGCGTGCGGCCTCGGCGTCGGCGAGCCGCGAGGCGACCGACCAACCCGGCAAGGAGTGGTTCGCCGGCATGCTGTGGTACGACCGCAGAGCGCGCCGTCCCCGTACGAGCAGCAGGTTCGCGATACGGGTGCCTGGCCGCAGCCACACCTCGTGCGCCAGCCGGTTGACGATTTCCAGGGTGAGCGGCGCGCCGTCCGGCATCCCGAACCCGGGGCTGACCTGATGGCAGAGCACGACGCTGACACCCAGCCGCGCCCAGTCGGAGGTGCCGTCGAGCAGCCCGGCGAGGCGTTCGGAGATCCCGACCCGCTCCCGAGTGCGGGCGAGCAGCACCTCGCCGGGATGCACGACGAGGCACCCGTCGGCGTCGGCGGGGCGGGGGACCAGGTCTGGATAGGTGGTGGGGTCGGTGACGTCCACGGCCCGCCGGGAAGCCAGGATGTACGCCTCGTCGCCCAGGCGCAGGCTCACGGCCGCGGGCCGGATCAGGTCGAGGTCCAGGTCGGTGACGACCAGGTCGCCGCGGCGCAGGGCAGCGCGGATGTCGCGGTCGACGAGTAGCCCGCGGCGGGGGATCACCGCAGCGCGGCGAGGACCGCGTCGAGCAGTTCCGTCAGGTCGTCGACGGACAGCGGCTTCTCCCGCTCGTCGCCGCTCTTCCCGGGCCGCTTGAAGACGTCCGCCGACTCGGCCGACTCTCCGTGCAGGACGAGGGTCGCGACGAGGTCCGTGCACGGCGCCGCGGTGTGCACCTCGGAGCCGTAGCGTTCGTAGACCGTTCCTGCCTCCCGGTCAATCTCCTCAACCTCCACCAACGTCACGGTCCCGCTCTGCCGGTTCGCGTTGTCCGCAGCCGATACTCGCCGAGGTACTCGTATCGACGGAACGGGCGGCCGTCATGAGCCACATCGAATCTCGTCTCCCGCAGGATCCCGACGATGATCCACGACGCGAACGCCCACCGGTGCCCGTGTGGGTTGACGTCATGGTGCTCCGGTTGGATCCACGGGCTCCAGACGTGCAGCCGCAGGCTCCATCCGTCATCGCAGGAGAGGATCACCTTGGCGAAACCGTTGGGGTGCACCGAGGAGCGCCGGGAGATGACACGAAGTCCCCAGTCATCATGCCGAAGCACGTTCAACGCGCTCCGCAGCAGCACGGGATTGTCCCGGAGTGTCTCCGCACACTTCCGCATTGCCGTGAGGTCGGTACCCGACCCGAGCTTCGGGGCGAGGAACCATTTCATCAGGTCGTACGTGGGCGTGGATGCTGAGCTTTGGTACACAGACGTCCCTGGTGTAGCGGTTGCACGGCCGAGCGCACAACGTTACGTGCTGGATCCCGCCAGACGTAGCGTCAGACCACGGCGTTGGCGGCGAGAGCGTTCTCGACAGCGCCGATCAGAGCAGCGAGTTCGTCCGTTCCGATGGATGGTTCGAGAACCCGGAACTCTTGATGGCCGTAGGGCCGGTACACCGGGGTCGTCTTGGTCAGCGTCGGACCTTGCAGCAGCACCGTGGCGATGAGGTCACTGCCGCGGGGCGCGACGGTGTGGATCATCTGGTGCGCACAGCCGTAGACCGTGCCGGCAGTTCGCTCGTGGATCGCCTCTGGGCGCAGCCACGCGACCCCACCCCCCGACTGCAGGCGGGGCTCCTGCTCGGCCGGACGGCCGTAGTCGTAGTGGACGTGAGCGCTGCCCGCGGGATCACTACTGTCGGTTCTGGTGAAGTACGTCTCGGACAGGCCGGGACCGACGGCGACCCACGACGCGAAGTCCCACCGGTGGCTGTGTGGCTCGACGTCGCCACGGCGGTTCTCGCCCGGTGGCCAGATGTGCAGCCGCAGGCATAAGCCTTCGTCCGACGCCAGCTTGATCTTGAGAAAGCCGTTGACATGCCAGTAGGCGCGCTGCGTAACCTCGGCAAGCCGGTCGGGGTTCGAGAGAAGGAACCGCAGATGAGACCGGACCAGGTCGGCCTTCTCGCGCACCCGGTGTACGGCGTCGACGAGCCCGGACAGGGGCGCACCCGGCCGGAGCGCGGTGACGATCTCCGTGACGATCTCGTCCAGTGGGGCGCAGCGACGCAGGAGGGTCAAAGGAACATCCGTTCAGGGATCCGAGCGGGAACGGGCGGAAAGGCGGGATCCGCGCCCGGGGAGCAGGGCGCGGAGGGGGCGAGCGGCGGGCCGGGCAGGAGTCATATGGGGCTGGCAGCACGTGCCGGCCTCGTATGCAGAGCGAGTGCGGCATCGTGGAGTGCGGCGACTGCGTCGCCCAGCATCCAGACCGGGGCGTCGCCGTTACCCCAAGCCCAGAGATGCAGACCTGGGTCGTAGCGCGCCCAGACCTGGTCGAGCGCGAGTTCGATGCGTCGCCGGTCCGGCGCGGTAGCGCCCGCGAGTGCGCGGACGACCCACGTGGAGGTGAACCGGTGCAGGGGCAGCGACTCCTGGAACCGGCCGCCGTCAAGATCCCGGCGGATGATCTCGGTGACACCGTTGAGTTCGTCGGCCTCGGTGATCCACTGCTCCGCGATCGTGACCGCGTCGCCGACGAGGGCCGCCGGTGCCGCCCGCAGCACGGTGATGGCGTGTGCGGTGTGGGCGACCGACCGGGTCAGCAGCGGCTGGTCGCGGTGCAGCAGCTTCTCCGGCCACAGCAGGATGTCGCCGAACGGCGCCCGGCAGTCCAGCAATGCACGGACCAGCCGCTCGGTAAGCTCCGCTGCCGGTGCGACGCGGAGAAGCGGCTCCAGCGCCATGCACAGGATGGTCGGGCGCGCGAGGGTGGTCTCATCGACGAGGCCGTCGAGCATGCGGACGATGTCGTCCACCGGGAGATCGACACCGGCTCGCAGCAGCGCGTTGATGACGTCTGCGGTGATCTCCATTCGCGGGGCGACCTGCGCGCGGGACCGCCAGCCGATCCGCCGGCCGTCTTCGACGATTGCCTTGTCGAGCACCCACCGGACCACAGCGGGCGTTCGCCCGTCCGGGCCACCGTGCATCGCCAGCACCTTCAGCCCGTAGGTGGTCGACACAACGCTGGGCGGATCGTGGGAGGGCACCAGGTTGTGCCGCCAGCCGATCGGCTGCCCGCTCTCGTCGCAGCACAGCTGCTCGAGCAGGAGCCGCCGGGCGTCGTCGAGCACCTGGAGCAACGACGGGCTTCCGGTCCGCGGGGCCGGCTCATCGACGACCACGGGACGCAGCCGCGGGGCCGCCGACCGGGCCTGCTCCGCAGTACTGATCAGCTCGCCGCCGGCTCCCAGGCGCCGGTCGAGCTCGTGCACCCGCTCCTCGGCGGGAAGATGACGATCTGTTTCCCACTGCGCGAACGTCGCCCGGCTCACGCCTACCAGACCGGCAGCCTTGCCCTGGGTCATCGCAGCCCGCTCACGGTATGCCCGGAGCAGTTCGCCGAACGACGTAGGTGAACCGCCGGCTTCGGCTAGACGGTTACCTACGCTGGGCGTAGGCTGCGAATTTGCCACTGTAGGACAACCTACTTTCCGTAGGAAGACACTGTAGGTGGTCGCAATGGTAGTTCAATATGTTACGCACGCAGCCTACTCCGGTTGCGGAATCGGTCAACATTGGGGGTCAGCTTCACGTCGAGGCCCTCCGCTCGTGATCGGCCACCTACGGCGGAGGCGCTGCTCACTGCGCGGCAACGCAGGGGCAGCGCCTCAGGTCGATGCTTGCGAACTCGCATCTCACCTCGCCCCGACCCGCGCTGCCGCAGCACCGGGGCGCGTGACCCCGCCACCCGCTTCGGCACGGCTTCGGAGCCCACCATGCAGCCTACCTCGTTGCACGTCGCCTACATACCTCCGACGCACCGGGAGGTGATCGGCGATGCGTCCTGACCCCGAATCGTTCGATTTCTCCGAGGCCCTCGCTCGGATCCCGCGGGTGCGGCGGCCCTCCGCTCTCGTGCGCCTGTGGTATGCGCGGCACGCCGTCCTCTTCGGTGGCGTGCTGCCCGCGGGTCTCGTCGAGCTCGGGGTCGTCACGCATCCGACTGCGCCGGGTGGTGTGGTCGCCGCCGCCGGTATCGCCTACGCGGCGACGCCGGAGCTGCGCCGCTGGGTGTTCAGCCGCGCGCGCTGCATCCGGGTCGACCGCCGCATCCGGGCCACCTTCCGCCGGGGCCGGATCTGCGCCCCGGACGGGCGGCTGCCAGTGGTCTGGTGGGTCGCCCCGACGCCCTCGGGCGTGCTTGTGCACATCCTGATGCCGATCGGGATGCGGCCGGAGCTGATCCTGCGGGCCGGGGAGCGCATCCAGGACGCCACTGGCGCCTCCGAGGTGGAGATGTTCCGGGAACCAGGGCTGCGGAAGATCGTGATCGGGTTGACCTTCGAACCGGCGGGCTGGTGGTGGGAGGGCTGACTCACCGCACCCGCACGCCCCGCACGAACACGGCCAGGACCCGGCGCAGCGCGCTCGGCTCGGTGAGCGGGTCGCCGTCGACCGCCAGCACGTCGGCGTCGAACCCCGGTGCGAGACGGCCCTTGCGGTCGCCGAGCCTGCAGACCTCCGCCGCCCGCGACGTCGTGGCCACCAGCGCGCCGGCCGGGCTCATCCCGATCCGGATGAGTGCCTCGATGGCGTACGGGAGAACGTCATGCGGCTTGCCCGGGCTCACGCCTCCGTCGGTGCCCGCCGTGATCGGCGCCCCCGAGGCGCACAGCAGCCGGGCGTTGGCCAGCAGCGCCGGCATCCGCACGGCCATCGCTGGGAGAACGGCCGCGCCGGGGACCGAACCGACGGTCAGCCCGAGGACGACTCGCCGCGCGACGATCTCCGGCAGCAGGTCGCGCGGTATCGGGTCCACGCCGTCGGCGGTCATGAACGTGACGTGCTCCAGCCCGTCGACGCCCGCCGCGACCGCGTCGACGACCGCCTGAGTGCCGTGCACGTGCGCGGTCACCGGCAGGCCGAGCCGGTGCGCCTCGTCGACCGCGGCGCGCAGCTCGTCCGGCTCGAACTGCCCGATCTCGGGGCGGCTGCCGGGGGTGAGGTTGCCGCCGCTGGCCATGATCTTGATGACGTCGACGCCCCGCTCGGCGTGGGCGCGGACGGTCGCCCGGACGTCGGTCGACTCGCCGCCCAGGTAGTGGCAGTGGCCGCCGGGCGTGGTGAGCGGCGGTCCGGAGGCGACGATGGTCGGCAGGCCCGGCTCCGCGCGATCCCGCAGGTCGAGAGCCAGGAAGCAGCGGTCCCCGAGATCGCGCACGGTCGTGACCCCGGCCCTGGCCGCGGTGCGGGCCGCGTCGGTCATGGCGGCGAGCGCGGCCGCGTCGTCGCGGGCCGCCAACGCGCCGACCGGGTCGGTGCTCGCGTCGAAGGCCAGGTGGACGTGGGTGTCGACGAGGCCGGGCAGTAGCGTCGCGCCGGGCAGGTCGACGACCTCGGCGTGCTCGGGTACCGGAACCCCCACCGCCGTGATCCGGCTCCCGTCGATCACGACAGTGGGCGACGGGAGCGGCACCGGCCCGGCGCCGTCGAAGAGGCGGGCGCCGCGCACGACCGTCAGGTGCGCGCGGGGTACGGCGGTCGTGGCCACCGCCGAAGTGTCTTCCCGACCGCTGCCGAGGGCTACGAATCTGCGGCAGACGGTGGTCAGGAGGCCGGCACCCGGTGCGCCGGCCGCGGACCGAACTCGTTCGCCAGGTCCGCCAGCACGCCGCGCAGCCGGCCGAGGTCGTGGATCGCCACCCGCAGCAGGGTCGGGCCGGCCGCCACCGCCTCGACAACGTCGACCAGCGTCCCCTCCTGCTCGCACGCCCGATGCACCAGCGCTGCGGCCGCGTCCGGATCGCGCGCGGCGACGGCGTCGGTCAGGTCGGCGACGGTCGCGGCGAGCTCGGCGAGCCGTTCCCGGGTGTCGGGGTCGCTCGTGCACGCGGCGGGGGCGATCACTCGGGCGAACCCCCGCGTGGCAGCCGCGCACGAGCCGACCAGCAACCGCCACCGCTCGTACCGGGCCCGGGCATCGCCGAAGCGGTAGCTGCCGAGCGGGCGCGCGCTGACGAGCAGGGCGTGCATCTGCGTGTCGACGTCGCGGGCCTCGGCGGCGAGCGGGCGGACGTCCGCTCCGGCGCGCAGGTCGTCGGCCGCGCCGCGCAGGAGAGCCGAAACCGGGCTGAGGAAGGCGGCGGCCTGCTCCGCGACCACGCCACGGGTGCGGGTGGGCAGCACGAGCAGCGCCGCGACCGCTCCGGCGATCGCCCCGATCACCGTCTCCAGCAGCCGGATCTCCAGGAACGCGACGCTGAACCGGCCGAGCAGCCCGTAGAGCACGCCGAGCATCGTCGTCACGAAGAAGGTCATCAGGCCGTAGGAGATCGGCAGCAGGTAGAACGCGAGGAAGACGCACACCAGCACGACGCCGCCCTGCAGCGCGACGTGCCCGGTCACCAGGCTCGCAACCAGGACGCCCGCGATCACGCCGCCGAGGGTGCCCAAGGTCCGCGACCACGCCCGCACGAGCAGCTCGCCGCGGCTGTTCGCGCCGACGAACACCACGAACGCCGTGATCACCGCCCAGAACCATTGGCCGGGCGCCACCAGGCCGCCGACGAGAATCGCCACGGTGCCGGCGACGGCCACCTGGATCGCGGTGCGTGTCGTCGGCTGCAGCCCGCGGGGCCCCTCCGGGTCGTCGGACTCGTCGGACTCGTCGGGCTCCTCGTCGGGCTCCTCGGCGTCCGGTTCGGGCACGGCCGGGAGGTCCGTGTCGTGCTGCATCGCGAGGGTTGCCGTCCCGAGGTCTGCGGCGGCCGCGGCGAGGCGGCGCACCGCCATGCCGACCGCGGGGGACCCGGCGCCGTCGAGCTGGTCCGCGATCTCCCGGGACGCCCGCGCCGCTTCTGCGACGTCGCGGTCGAGCGCCGCGGTCACCTGCGCAACCGCCGGCCGCGCCGCCGCGTCCACGGGCCCGTCGACCAGCCCGTCCACCGCGGTGACGAGAGCGCCGGCCGCGAGCTCGACGTCCAGCACGTGCCGGCGCAGCGCGTCCGCCCGCTCGGGCGGCAGTTGGTCGAGCGCCGCGAAGGTCGTGCCCAGCGACAGCGCGGTCGCGTTGAGGCGCAGCAGCTCGTCGTGCACCCGCCTGCGGCGCACCGACGATCCGGGCTCCGCGCCGAGGGCGTCGACGGCGTGCAGGAGCGTGTGCACCCGCGCACGCAGTGCGCGCACCCCGCTCCGCCATGCCGCGTCCGGCCGCTCCGGCAGCAGCACGAACCGGGCGAGCAGCGCCGCGCCGGCCCCGACCACCGCGGCCCCGGCCATCGCCGGCAGCGCCGCGAACGACACCTGCAGGAACAGCGCGAGGAAGTAGCCGAGGAATCCCGCCATTCCCGCCGCGAACGCGCGCGGTCCGAAGCGGCGCATCCAGACCGCCACGAACATCACGCCGACGAACAGCACCTCCGCGAGCCGGGGCGACCCGTGGACGAGCGCGGCGAGGGTGAACGACACAGTGGCGGCGACGGGCAGCACGAGCGTGGTGAGCACGCCCTCCCGGCCTCCCGCGCGCACCGCGAGCATGCTCACCATCGCGACGACGGCGGCGGCCGCGACCGCGGTGACCGGCTGGTGCAGGGCCGTGAGCGCGGGAATCGCGACCCCGACCGCGAGCACGACGGCGACGATCACCTGGGTCGCGGCCCGGAACCGGCGCATCCCCGGATCGGCGGCGACCAGCCGTGTCGGGAACGGGCGCCACCACTCCACCGACGCAGCCTATGACCACGGCGCCCGGTCGGCCCTGCTCAGCAGCACGCGCCGACCGGCGGACCCGTGAGATCGTGTGATCCGAACGCCGTGAGGAAGGACGCCGACACATGCTGCTGCCCGACGAACGTGCCGCGCTGGTGGAGTACTGCCTGAAGATGCAGGCCGACGGCCTGACCGTCGGCACCTCCGGCAACCTCAGCGTCCGTTCCGGCCACCTCGTCGCGATCACCCCGAGCGGGGTGAGCTACGACGACCTGACTCCGGAAACCATCTGCGTGATCGACCTCGACGGCGCGGTGGTCGAGGCCGATCTCGAGCCGTCGTCCGAGGTGCCGATGCACACCGCGGTGTACCGCGCCACCGACGCCGGCGCCGTCGTGCACACCCACCCGCTGTACTGCACAGCGGTGTCGGTGACCCTGGACGAGGTCCCCCCGGTGCACTACATGCTCGCGCTGCTCGGCGGTCCGGTGCGGGTGGCGCCCTACGCCCGGTTCGGCAGCCCCGAGCTGGCGCAGGGCAGCGTGGACGCGATGGCCGGGCGCACCGGCGTCCTGCTGCGCAACCACGGGGCCACCACGTACGGCCCCACCCTCGCCGAGGCCTACACCCGGTCGATCTACCTGGAGTGGGTGTGCAGGCTCTACCACCAGGCCAAGCAGATCGGGGAGCCGAACCTGCTGACGGCCGAGCAGCTCGACGAGGTCGCGAAGGTGATCGACTCGTACGGCCAGTCCGTGAAGCGGGAGTCGTAGACAGGCGCCGTTCACCTCGGCGACCGGTGACGTTCGATACGATGTCGGTTGGGCTCGAACGTGCTCGACTAGCATCGAATCGTGCTCGGGTGAGTGACGATGCTCCGGCGCCCGGGCTCTCCGTGCGGTCGTCACGACTGCCGGATGGCCCGGCCGGAGCGGGGAGTGTCGTCTCGTACGCATGGTGCATCTCAGTAAGGGTCTCCAGCCCGGCGGCCGGTTCGACGAATGGCGCAGGCCGCCGGTCGGAGGGGTCTTCCTCGACGTCGACGGGACGTCGGTGGGGGAGCACGACGAACCGACTGCGGCCTTCGTGAACGCCTGCCAGGCCGTGCAGGATCGGGGGGCGACGCTCTCGTTCGCCACGGGACGCCCGCCCGCCGGGGTGGACGTCGTGCGTGCGCGCACCGGCTCCCGCGGCGCGGACGTCGTGCACAACGGTGCCGTCGTGCTGCAGGACGGCACTCAGATCGGGGGCTGGGCCATGCCCGCCACCGCCGCGGCCCGGATCGCCCGGTGGTGCCTCGAGCACGGCGTGTACGCGGAGTTCGCGGTCGGATCCGACTTCCTGGTCAGCGACGTCCGCGAGGTGGCCCGTCCGGCCTGGGACGACATCGCAGGCGGTCCGGACGGCGCGGTGGCCGACGTCGACCTGACGCAGGCGGAGACCTACAAGATCACGATCTACGCCTTCGCGCCGGAGCAGGGTCCGGCCGCCGTCGCGCTCGGCACGGAACTCGGCCTGCACATCGACCCCTCGACCGCGCCGGTCTTCCCCGGCGTGACCATCCTCAACCTGACCGCGCCCGGGATCAGCAAGGGCAACGGCGTCGAGTGGGCGGCCCGCAGGGTGGGCATCCCGGCCCGCGAGCTGCTGGTCGTCGGCGACAGCGGGAACGACGTGTCGATGTTCGCGGTCGCCGGTACCGCGGTGGCGATGGGTCAGGCCTCCGCCGAGATCCGGGCGGCCGCGCACCTGGTGACCGAGCCCTTCGACGACGACGGGTGCGCCCTCGCGCTCCACGCGCTGCTCGACCAGATCCCGGTGGGCGACACCGACGCCGTCGAAGAGGCCGCGGCCTCCTGACGCGCGTCCTCCGGGATCGCCACGTCACGCCCCGGCGCCGGCGTCGATCAGCTCGACCCCGTGCCGCGCGCACAGTTCGGCCAACCCGGGCGGTGCGTCGGAGGTGACCACCGTGTCGACCGCGTCGAGCGGGGCGACGAGGGCGAAGTCGCTGATGCCGATCTTCGAGGCGTCCACCGGCACCACGACCCGCCGGGCCCGGCCCAGCACCGCCGCCTTGAGCTGCGCCTCGTTGTGGTCGGCCACCGTGATGCCGTCCCCGGTCAGGCCGGTGGCGCCGATGAAGGCCGTGCTGACGGTGAAGCGCGCGAGGTTCTCGACGGCCAACGCCCCGGCCACCGCACCCGCGGACGGGCGCAGCACCCCACCCAGCAGCGTGTGCCGGACCGTCGGCTTCTCGGCCAGCGCGGCGGCCACCGCGATGCCGTTGGTGAGCGCGTTGACGTTGCGGGCGGTGAGCAGCTCGGCGATGCGTAGGGTCGTCGTCCCGCTGTCGAGGTAGATCGCGTCGCCGTCGGCCACCAGGTCGACGCAGACGCGGGCGATGGCGGTCTTGGCCTCGGCCTCGCGGTCGAGCCGGTCGAGGAACGGCCGCTCGGCGGGCGGCCGCAGCGCCAGCGCGCCGCCGTGCGTGCGGCGCAGCAGCCCCGCCCGCTCCAACAGCGCCAGGTCCTTGCGCACGGTGGGCTCGCTGGCCGCGACCTCCCGGGCGAGCTCGCCGATCCGGACGCGCCCGCGCGCGGTGACCACGGCGACGATCCGGTCCCGGCGCTCCTCGCCGAAGGCGTGCTCCGCGACGGGGCCCGTCACGTGTTCTCCTCCTACCCGCCTCGTCGCGCCCGCTCCCGTCGTCGCCTCTGGCTTCGACGGCCCCACCCTATCCGGGCCTGAGGACCCGCTCGTGCACACCGGCAGCCCGCCGTGCACATCGTGCGCCATGTGCACGAGCGCGGTCCGGTGTGCACGGGCGCAGGCGGTATGCCCGGCCGGGCCGCCGCCGGCGGGTCAGGCCGCCCGGGTGCCGCGGCTCCGCAGCGGCAGGTAGATCAGCGCGGCGACGAGCGCCCCCAGCAGGAGGCTGACGTCGACGCCGAACGCGATGCCCGAGAGCGGGCCGCTGAACAGCTGCGTCTGGATGGTGAGCAGCCCGACGACCGAGCCGACCGCCCAGGCGATCACCGCACCGACGTGCCAGCCTGCGCTGTACCAGTACCGGCCGCCGGTCTCGCCGCGGTTGAACACCTGCAGGTCGTCGGGGTCGTAGCGGGCACCGGTGCGGAGGAAGTCGATCCCGACGATCACGGCCCAGGGCGCGCTCAGCTCGGCCAGCACCAGCAGCGCGGCACCGATGGCGCCCTGGATGGTCGGGGCCAGCAGCCCGAGGTACACGAGCACGACGCCGACCACCGCGATGATCACGGTCGCGCGGGCGCGGGTGAGCCGGACGACGACGGCCTCCAGGTCGAGCCCCGCGCTGTAGAGCGACTGGGCGACCAGGCCGACGCCGCCGAGGACCGCGAACGGGAGCAGCGGGACGGCGTACCAGAGTGGCGACTCCCCGGCCAGGCTGAGCGGGAACGGTGCGAAGGGGTCGGTGAAGGCGGTGGACACGATCGCCCCGATCGCCGCAGGCACCACGAATCCGAGGAAGAGCGCCACGGCCGCGACCGGCGCGAGCCTGCGCGAGGGGTGGAGATCCGCGCGGATGTAGCGCGTCCAGTCGCCGAGGATCGTGCAGACGACCAGCGCACCGCCGACCCCGACCGTCGTGGCGACCAGCAGCCAGGTGGCCCAGAACGTGCCGAGCAGGTACTCCCCGCCGGCGTAGCCCCACTGGATCCGGCCGCCGAAGGCGACCGGCATGAGGATCATCAGGATCCCGCCGATCGCGAAGATGGCTGCGGTGGCGCGGACCAGCCAGCGGTAGCCCCAGATGGCGACCGCCGCCGACACGGCGGCCACGAGCGCGAAGACGACGGCCTGGGCGCCGAGCGAGTCGGGCAGGCCGAACAGCCTGCCCGCGACCGCGACCCCGGCGGCCCCGCTGGTCCAGACCGTGAGTGCGACCGAGACCAGGCACGTCAGCAGGCCGATCCCGCTCCCGATGAGTCGGCCCCGGACGCCGAACGCCGCGCCCGACGCCGTGGCGTTGTTCGTCGCCGTCCGCGACCCGAGGAGAACCAGCGGGATCAGCAGGACGATTCCGACCGCGGTGCCCACGGCGATCGCCGAGATCGTCGCCCACAGGCCCAGGCCGAAGGTGAGCCCGACCCAGCCGAAGGCGACCGCGCCGAGCCCGACGGAGCCGCCGATGAAGATGACGAAGAACGTCGCGGGGGTCGAGGTGCGGTCGCCCTCTGCGATGCGGTCGACCCCGTTGCGCTCGAACCCGGACGCCTCGAAGCCGGGTGAGCCGTCACTGCGGTGGCGGCCACCTGCCCGGGAGGGGGCCGGGTCCTCCGGCAACCGTGCAGGGTCGATACCCATGGGTCGCGTCCTCCCCGACTCGATACTGCGGCAATCGAGTGACAATGCTGAGACAATGCTGAACAGTGGGCCGTGATCGTCACGTTCCGTAGTGCAGGCGCGGACCCTATCGGGGGCCCGGCGGTGGTCGGTCGGGCAGGGTGACCACCGGGGCGGCGACGTAACCGTCGTCGATCCCGACATATCGCTTCCACGGCCCGGCCATCGCCAGGCCGGGACAGCGCCGCGCCAGCGCGGTCACCGTGGCGGCGGCCGTGATTCGGGCGTGGTGCAGCCCGGCGCAGCGGTGGTAGCCCGAGCCCCAGCCCAGGTGCTCGCTCGTGTCGCGGTCCGGATCGAAGCGGTCGAGCGGTTGCCGGTGCTCTCCGGGGATGCCGCGGTTCGCCGCCGTCAGCCACAGCAGCACCTGGTCGCCCGGTTCGACGGCGACGTCGCCGACGGTGAAGTGTTCGCGGGCGAACCGGCTGGACTCGGGAAACGGTGAGCCGAGCCGCAGCGCCTCCTCGACGGCGGCCCGAACCTGCTCTGGCTCGGTCGTCTCCTGCCACCGGTCGTGCTCGAGGAGGAGGCCGACCGTCAGCGCGGCCGCCGTCGCGGTCGCGACCGCGCTGACGGAGACCGAGTAGACGACACCCCACGACTCGCGCTCGGTGAGCACCCCGGCGGCGACCAGGTCACGCGCCTGCGCGGCCACGCCCGAGAGACCGGGCCGGGCCATGAGGCCGCGGTAGTACGTGTCCATCTCGGGCTCGGCCAGCGCGGGCCAGGAGGCGAACGTGTCGCCCGCGGCGAGCTGGTCGTCCACCGCGTAGGTCACGTCCGACGGGGGGACGCCCAACCAGTCCGCGAGGTAGGTGACCGCGACCGGCAGCGTGTAGTCGTGGTACAGGTCGAACGCGCCGGTCGCGGCAGGCTCGGCGAGCAGGTCGGCGGCGATGTCCGCCGCCACCGAGGCGCGGCGTGTGGCCGTCTCGACGGCGAACCACGGGGCCATCGCGGAGCGCAGGGCCGCATGCCGGCCCGGGCAGCCGCGGAGCGTCCGGCGGTCGGTCGCCCACACGAAGCTGCTCACCGGGTGCAGGTGGGCCCGCTCCTCGGGGGTCAGCATCTCGCTGACGTCCGACGTCACCCGATGCGGGTCGCGCAACAGCGCGCGGACCGTCGCGTGGTCGTAGACGTGCACGCCCTGCTCGTCGCGATGCGGCGCGGTCGTCGGGTCGTAGCAGCGGGGTGGCCGGGGAGCAGGGTCACTGAGCATCGGCCCGCGTCCTCCCGGGGGTCAGAGTGAGCGCCTGCTCACCGTACTTGGCCCAACAGCTAGTGTGAAACGACGATTATCAACTCGACCGGACGGCGGGACACGCATGGCGAACGGCGCGGCGGACGCCCCGGAACTGCGCGACATCGACGCCTCGGTCCCGCACTCGGCGCGCATCTGGAACTACTGGCTGGGCGGTAAGGACAACTTCGCGGCGGACCGGGAGGCGGGCGACGAGTTCCTCGCCGTCTATCCGGGGCAACGGGACAAGGCGCGGGCGGTGCGCCACTTCCTGGCCCGCGCCGTGCGGTACCTGGTGGTCGAGGAAGGCGTGCGGCAGTTCCTCGACGTCGGGACGGGTCTGCCGACGGCGGACAACACCCACGAGGTGGCCCAGCGGCTGGCGCCGGAGTCGAGGATCGTCTACGTCGACAACGACCCGCTGGTGCTCGCGCACGCCCGGATCCTGCTCACCAGCTCGCCCGAGGGCGTCACCAACTACATCGACGCCGACCTGCACGATCCCGCGCACATCCTCGCCGGGGCCGCGAAGACGCTGGACCTCGACCGGCCCGTGGCGCTGCTGCTCATCGGCGTGCTCGGGCACGTCGCGGACACCGGCGTGGCCCGCGGCATCGTCGCGAGCCTGATGGACGGCCTGGCGCCGGGCAGCTTCCTGGTGCAGTGCGACGGCACCGACTCGAACCCGGACTACGTGGCCGCGCTCGAGCGCTACCGCGACAGCGGCGGGGTGCCCTACAACGTCCGCGGGCACGAGCAGATCGTGAGCCTCTACGAGGGGCTCGAACCGGTCGAGCCGGGCGTCGTGCAGATCACGCGGTGGCGGCCCGAGCCGAACGCCTTCGGCGACGCGACGGACGTCGACGAGCTGGGTGGGGTCGCCCGCAAGGCCTGAGCGGGCGGTTCGGCACCGAC
The DNA here is from genome assembly GCA_963720845.1 of uncultured Actinomycetota bacterium. Classification (GTDB taxonomy): domain Bacteria; phylum Actinomycetota; class Actinomycetes; order Mycobacteriales; family Pseudonocardiaceae; genus Pseudonocardia. Next base: position 66,834 of record CAVRHG010000025.1, read on the forward strand.
CCGCGCGTACCCGCGGGAGATCAGAACGCCGCACAGAGTGGGCAGGGCGCGCCCTCGGGCTCGACCATCGCGGCCGCCGTCACCACGTGCCCGCACACCGCGACGTAGCGACCTGCACCGTCGGCCTGCGGGCCGGCGATCTGGGCGTCCGGCACGTGGTGGGCGCGGCCGTCCCGAATGCAGGTGATGGTGACCGTCGGGACCTCGCGGCGGGAGGGGCTCGGCCGGGCGTTCTTACTCACCGTGTCCCTCCCGTCACCAAAGTATCACCATCGAGTGGTTGACCTCTCCAGTCTGCACATCTGCTTGTTCATCTGCAAAGCAGCCGGTGCGGACAACAGTTCGTGCGTCTGCTATTTCATCTGCAAGAACACTTCGTCTACGGTGTACGCACCGTGGTCGAAAGTGTGGCAGGAGTGACGGCAAGCGGGAGGACTGCGTGGAGATCGACAGCTGTCGGACGGGTCTCAGCGACGAGGCCACCGAGGCGCCCACCGCGCTGCTCGGCGTTCTGACCTGGAGAAAGAGTGCTGCAAGCAATCCGAACGGCGACTGCGTGGAGCTCGCGCCGCTGCCGGCGGGGGGAGTCGCGCTCCGGAACTCCCGCGCTCCGCTCGGGACAGCGCTCATCTACACCCGGGCCGAGATCGACGCGTTCCTTCGCGGAGCCAAGGCGGGGGAGTTCGACGACCTCGTCACGTGAACCACCTCAAATCTTGACGGTTCAGGTGGTCCGTATCATCGTCGCGGTACTACCGTGCGATGGGGCGGCGGTATCGGGTAGCGATGCAGGCCGTGACGAAAGGGGACGAGGTGGACGCAGGAACAGGGCGTCGGCGATCCCCGTCGAGTACCGCGCAGCCGTCGTCGATCACGGCCGGTGCGGGCCAGAGCGAGGCGCCCACCGTGTCCCGGATCCTGCTCGGCACGCAGCTCCGGCGGCTCCGTGAAGGCGCCGGGATCACCCGCGAGGCGGCCGGTCACCACATCCGCGCCTCCCACGCCAAGATCAGCCGCCTCGAGCTGGGCCGCGTCGGTTTCAAGGAGCGGGACGTCGCCGACCTGCTGACCCTCTACGGGGTCACGGACGACAACGAGCGCACCGCGGTCCTGGACCTCATGCGGCAGGCGAACATGCGTGTCTGGTGGCAGAAGCACAGCGACCTGCTGCCGAACTGGTTCGAGACCTACCTGCGCCTCGAGCAGGTCGCGAAGGTCGTCCGGACCTATCAGCTCCAGTTCGTCCCGGGGCTCCTGCAGACCGAGGACTACGCCCGCGCCGTCATCGGGCACGGCCACAGCCGGTCCGCGGAGGAGCTGAACCGCCGCGTCATGCTGCGGCTGGAGCGGCAGGAGATGCTGTACAAGCCCGATGCACCGCATCTGTGGGCGGTCATCGACGAGGCGGCGCTGACCCGGCCCTTCGGGCCGGTCCGCGTGATGCGCGATCAGTTGCGGCACCTGCTGGAGGTCAGCGCCGCGCCGAACATCCACGTGCAGGTGCTGCCGTTCCGCAGCGGGGCGCACGCCGCGGCGGGTGGGTCGTTCTCGATCCTGCGGTTCGCCGAGCCGGACCTCCCGGACGTCGTCTACCTCGAGCAGCTCACCAGCGCCGTGTACCTCGACAAGCGGTCGGAGGTCGAGGACTACATGCTGATCATGGAGCGCGTCACGGTCCAGGCCGAGACCCCGGCCCAGTCCCGCGACACCCTGCGCCGCCTGCTCGGCGAGCTGTAGCGCGGGACGGCGAACCGCCCCGCGCGAGCCGTCACGTCAGCCGGTCCACGGCCGCGAGCAGGTCGGCCACCTGCTTCGTCACGCCGAAGTTCTCCTTCGCGTAGGCCTGCGCCACCGGGCCCTTGGTCTTCTTCCAGTCCTCGTCGACGGCGGTGGTGACGGCCGCGGCGAGCGACCGCGCCAGCTCCTGCCGGTCGTCGGTCTCGGGCACCAGCGTGCCGACCTCCGAGGTCACGAAGTCGCGCGGGCCGCCGGAGTCCGCGCCGATCACCGGAGTGCCGCAGGCCATGCATTCGATGAAGACCAGGCCGAACGGCTCCCGGTAGGACGGGAAGCAGCCGACGTCCGCGCAGTTGAACAGCGTCGTCAGCTCGTCCTGCGGGCGGGGGCCGACGAAGTAGGTCCGGCGCAGCCCGAGCTCCGCGGCGAGGTCGTGCATGGTCACCTGCGCCTCGTGCGGTCCCGACCCGATCACCAGCGTGAGGATCTTCTTCTCGTGCTGCTCGTAGAGCGCCGCCGCGCGCAGCAGGGCGTCCAGCCGCTTCCAGTCGGCGAACTTCCCGCAGAACGCGACGACCGCATCGAACCCGTCCGGCGGAGCGACCGGCTCGGGCTCTCCGTGGCCCTCGGGCGGCGCGGTGGTGAACCCGGCCAGCACCTCGGCGCGGTTGGCGTACACGTCCGGCAGCTCCTCGAAGACCTGCTGGTTGTAGCCGTTGTGGGAGAGCACCGCGCGCTCGCGCGGGAACTCCGGGAACACCGCGGTCAACGCGTCGATCTGCTCCGCAGAGATCGATGCGACGACATCGACGCCGTGCTCGGGGTCGGCGTAGTCGAAGATCTTCTCGCGCTGCATGAACGGCAGGAAGCGCAGCGGGAACTCCGCGGGGTTGTCGCCGCGCTTCTCGTTGGCGTACATCTTCAGCTCGGTGCCGTGCGCGAAGCACAGCAACGGCATCGTGCCGCGTCCGGCCTCGGCGCGGCGGCGGATCACGTCGCGCATGACCACCGTGTTCATGAAGCCGTGATGGGCGATCCCGAGGACGAACCGGTCGCCGGTGCCGTCCTCGATCTCGTCGATCCACTCGGCGACCTCGTCGGTGAGCCGCTTGCGGTAGGCGTCGACCTCGTCCTCGCTCATGCTGTGCCAGCGGTAGTTGCTGGTCGGCGAGATCGACTCGCAGATCGGGATGTCGTGGTCCAGCGCGAACACCCGCACCTGGTCCTCGCGGAACCGCTGGCGCCTCGACGGGTACATCGAGTAGCAGCGCAGCCCCGGCAGCGCGTTGTAGGCGTGGTGGTGCGCCTCGTGCAGGATCCCCGAACCCGGCGCGAACTCCCCGCCGCGCTGCCAGTTGTTGGTGCCCAGCTGAAAGATCAGCCCGTCGCCCATCCTCGCCCTTCCGTCGCCACCCGTTCTCGCTCACCGGTACGGGGGGAAAGGCTAATGGGACCCGTCAGCGGATGATGGCGCGCCCGACGAGGGTGATGAGGAACGCGACGCCTGCGACGAGTGCGGCGACCGAGACGACCCCGGCGAGCGCCACCACCGAGACGATGCCGGCGACCGACAGCGCCACGAGCTGAACGCGGTTCAGCTCCGCGAAGCCGACCGTGGGTGGTGCACAGCTCGGCGTCGTGGCCGCCGCGCCGGCCCGCCGGCTGCGTGACTTGGCGGCATGCCTGCAGCCGAATCGGGCCCGGGCCGCCGATCCGCTGTTCACGGGCGGCCCCTCGCGCACAGAGCTGGACGCCCTGGCCGGCTGCGGCGACGACGAGCTGCTGCGCCGCCAGCGCGGCGACGGGCCGATCGGTGCGGGGCTGCGCGCGCTCACGTCCGGGGCCGCGGGCCTGCTGGTCGCGGAGGTGGCGGCGTTGCTCCTGGGCCCGCCGGCCTGACCCGCTCCGTGGGGTGGGACTGCAGCCGTGTGTCGCTCAGCGGCTCGCGCCGCTGCTCACCAGCAGGGTCACCGCCACGCCCGGTGGCACGTTGCCTTGGGGTGTCTGGCCGACCACGACCCCGGCGGGTTCCGTCGCCGTGACGGGTCGCGTCGTCGGCTGGTAGCCCGCCTTCGCCACCGCCGCCGTGGCCGCGTCCTGGGTGGCGCCGACCTCGTAGGGCACCGTCGGATGCGGGGCCGTCTGCAGGTAGGCGGGGTCCGGGCCGGGCACCGGGGTGTCCGGGGTGCCGGCGAGGAGCTTGCTCATCGTGGCGAAGAACGGGGGCGCCGCGACGGTGCCGCCGAACGCGCCGTGTCCGCAGTCGCCGAGGTGCACGGGGGTGCCGGGGCAGATCTCCCGCGGGTGGGTGCCGTCGGCGAAGACCATCGACGACGCGGCGTAGCCGGTGAGCCCGCCGACCCCGCCGACGTAGGCGACCGACTCGCTCGCGTTCGTCGTGCCGGTCTTGCCGATGTCCGGTCGGGTCCAGCCCGCGTCCCGGGCCGCCGCCGCCGACGTGCCGGAGATCGTGTCCTGGCTCAACCCGGCGGCCAGCGTGTGCGCGAGGCCGGGCGCGACGACCTGCTCGCACGCCTGCTGCGCCACGGCGACCGGGTGGCCGTCGCGGTCGGTCACGGACTGGATCGGGTTCGGCGGGCACCACACGCCGTCGCTCTCGATGGTCGCGGCGACGTTGGCCATCTCGAGCGTGCTGACGGGGCTGACGCCGAGGGTGAACGAGAGCAGGTTCTGGAAGTACCGCGACTGCGGCTGGTTGTACTGGGGGTTCTTCGACTGCGGGTCGGCCGGGTCGGTGACCGGGGTGCCGCCGGCGTCGTTGCTGGCCAGGGACTCGCGCAGGCCGAGCCGCTGGGCAATGGCGAGCACCGACGGCAGCCCGGTGCGGGCCTCCAGCCCGACGAACGCCACGTTCGGCGACGTGGCCAGCGCGTCCTGGAGGCTGATCGGGTCGGGGTAGCTGGTGCCGTCGTTGGCCACCGGGTAGCAGGAGGTGTACCGGTTCGCGTTCGGCGGGGTGAAGCAGTCGGAGCCGGGGTTCGGCAGCGTCGAGTCGAAGCCCACGGTGCCGTTCTCCAGGGCCGCCGCCGTGGTGAAGATCTTGAACGACGAGCCGGCGCCGAACACGTTGCTCGGGTCGGCCACGACGTCCGTGGCGCGCTCGCCCTGCGCCGCGTCGGTCCCGTAGTTGCGGTTGGCGACCATCGCGACGACCTCGTGGCCGTCGTGACCGGGCCGGACGATCGCGAAGGTGTTGGCGACGCCGTTCTGGCGCGTCGGCACGTTGGCCTCGACCGCGGCCTTCGCCGCCGCGCTCGCCGACGGATCCATCGTCGTGCGGATCGTGTAGCCACCGGTGGCGAGCCGGTCGGCGGTCATCCCGGCTTTCTCGAGGTAGTCCACGGCGTACTGGCAGAAGAACCCGGCGTCGGGAGCGGCGGCCATGCAGGTGCCACCGGGCACGACCGGGCCGTCGGGCCGCACGTCCAGCGGTGCCGCCGTCGCCGCGGCGGCCTGGACGGGCGTGATCGATCCGACCTGGGCCATCGCGGCGATGACCACGTCGCGACGGTCCTTCGCCTGCTGCGGGTGGTCGTACGGGTCGTAGAGGTTGGGGTTGTTGACCATCCCGGCGAGCAGGGCGGCCTGCGGCACCGTGAGCGCGGCGGCCGTGGTGGCGAAGTAGGCGTGGGCGGCGGCCTCGACGCCGTAGACGTTTCCGCTGAACTCGACGACGTTGAGGTAGCCGTCCAGCACGTCGTTCTTGGACATCGTGTGGGCGAGCCCGGTGGCCAGCTCCGCCTCGCGGACCTTGCGGCCGAGGGTGTCGGAGCGGTCGGCCCGCTGGGCGGCGGGGTTCTCGCGGTCCACGACGTTGATCAGGTAGTTCTTGACGTACTGCTGGGTGATCGTGGAGCCGCCCTGGGTCGCGCTGCCGAGGCTGTTGCTGACCAGCGCCCGGACGGTGCCGATCGGGTCGACGCCCGCCTCGTCGTAGAACCGCCGGTCCTCGATCGCGACGGCGGCCGCCTGCATGGCGGGGGCGATCGCGTCGATCGCGACCGGGATGCGGTACTGGTCGTTCAGCTGGGCGATCGGGTTGCCGTTGCGGTCGAGGACGGTGGTGACGGCGGGCATGTCCGCCTCCGAGGGCAGCGGGTCGCGCGCCGGTGCCGGGGTCCCGTTCGACACGAGCGCGACACCGGCGGCCACCGGGGCGAGCAGGCCGGCCAGCACCAGGCCGCCGGCGACGGTCACCGCGAGCATGCGGATGGCGCGCGTTCTCATGCCCCCGATCGTGCCGGGTGGATCTGTGTCGAAGCTGAGGACGGCCTGCCCGGCGCGGGAACCGGCCGCGGCAGCCGTTCGTGAGACCGTCGAGGCGGCCCGGGACGAGGGGAGTGAGCAGGGGTGATGCGCGCGGCGCGGATCGTCACGGCGGTCGCGTCCGCGCTGGTGCTGTTGGTCACCGGCTACGGCTGGACGGCCTACCGGGAGCTCGGCGCGCGGCTGGTGACCAGCGACGTGCTGACACGGGACCGGCCCTCGGACGGCGTGACCGACATCCTGCTGGTCGGCCTGGACAGCCGCACCGACGCCGCCGGGAACCCGCTGCCCCGGGAACTGCTCGACGCGCTCACCGCCGGGCCCGACCAGGGCACGCTCAACACCGACACCCTGATCCTCGTGCGGATCCCCGACGACGCGACCCTGCCGACGACGGCCGTCTCGATCCCGCGCGACTCGTACGTAGCCATCCCGGGGTTCGGCACCCACAAGATCAACTCGGCCTACGCCCGGGGCTCCGACGCCGCCCGCGCGCGGCTCGTCGCGCAGGGTGTGACGGGCCCGGCGCTGGAGCAGCAGAGCGCCCAGGCCGGTCGGCGCACCCTGATCACCACCGTCGAGCAGCTGACCGGGGTGTCGGTCGACCACTACGCGGAGGTGAACCTGGCGGGGTTCGCCGAGATCACCCAGGCGGTGGGCGGGGTGCCGGTCTGTCTGAACGCCCCGGTGCGCGACTCCTACTCGGGCGCGAACTTCCGCGCGGGACCGCAGAGGCTGGAGGGCCCGGCGGCGCTGGCGTTCGTGCGGCAGCGGCACGGACTGCCGCGCGGCGACCTCGACCGCGTGGTGCGCCAGCAGGCGTTCCTGGCGAGCTTCGCGCACGAGGTCCGGTCGGCCGGGACCCTGGCAGACCCGGCGCAGCTGTCCGATCTGATCACCACGGTCGGCCGCTATGTGGTGATCGACCCGGGCTGGGACCCGCTTGCGTTTGCGACCCAGACCCCCGGGCTGGCCACCGGCGCGATCACCTTCCGCACGATCCCGACCGGCCGGCCGAACCTGGCCACCCCGGAGGACGGGGTGGCCGTGCAGATCGACCCGTCGGCGGTGCGCGACTTCGTCGGCACGCTGTCCGAGGGCACGCCCGCCGGGACACCGCCGGTCGGGATACCGCCCGCAGGAGCAACGGCGACGCCGCCGGCCCCACCCTCGCCGTCGGCGACGGCGGCGCGACCGGCGCCGGATGCGGCAGAGGCGGCCGCGTCACCGATCACCGCGGCAGGCGTGCGCTGCGTCAACTGATCAAGTTCTGCGTGACACTCGCGGCGATAGGCTGGTCAGAAGGGTTCGATAGATGAGGGGGAGCGGTGCCGGCGGAGGCGAACTGGGCCGGGAACCTGACCTACCGAGCCGCGGCGGTGCACCACCCCGCGACCGTCGCGCAGGTGCAGGACCTCGTCGCCCGGCTCCCGCGGGTCCGGGCGCTGGGCACCCGGCACTCGTTCAGCGCGGTCGCCGACCGCCCCGGGGGAGACCTCGTGTCCCTTGCCGCGCTGCCGCCCGACATCACGGTCGACTCCGGCGCGATGACCGTGTCCGTGACCGGCGGCACCCGGTACGGGGAGCTGGCCGCCGCGCTGCACACGCAGGGTTTCGCGCTGCACAACACCGGCTCGCTGCCGCACATCTCGGTCGCCGGGGCCACCGCGACCGGCACCCACGGGTCGGGCGACGCCAACGGGATCCTCGCCACCGCCGTCGTCGCGCTCGAGGTCGTCGGTGCGGACGGCACGCTGCAGTCCGTGGACCGCGCGCACCCGGCGCTCGCGGCGATGGCCGTCGGCCTCGGGATGTTCGGCGTGATCACCCGGGTCGTGCTCGAGATCCAGCCGACCTACCAGGTGCGGCAGGACGTCTACGTCGGCGCGCCGTGGGACGGCGTGCTGGAGGCGTTCGACGAGATCATGGCGGGCGCCTACAGCGTGAGCCTGATGGGCGACCCCGGTGCCGCGGTGCTCGGCCAGATCTGGCAGAAGACCCGGGTCGGCGACGAGCCTCCCGTGCCGGCGCCCCGGTCGCTGCACGGCGGGCGCTGGTACGACGACGCCGACGTTCACGACGGGATCGGCCTCAACCCGCGTGCCGGCGTCGTCGGGCCCTGGTCGGAGCGGCTTCCGCACTTCCGGCTCGATGCGGCGCCGTCGGTCGGGCGGCGACGAGCTGCAGACCGAGTACTTCGTCGCCCGCCGGCACGCCGTCGACGCCCTCCGTGCGGTGCGCGCGCTGGGTGACCGGATCTCCCCGCACCTGCACGCCGCGGAGATCCGCACGGTCGCGGCGGACGACCTGTGGCTCAGCCCCGTGTACGAGCGCGACAGCGTGAGCATCGGCTTCACGTGGCGCAAGCACCCCGAACAGGTCCACGCCCTGCTGGGCGACGTCGAGGCCGTGCTCGCCGACTTCGCGCCCCGCCCGCATTGGGGCAAGCTGCACCGGCTCTCCGGAGCGGACATCGTGGAGCGGTTCCCGCGGCTGCCGGACGCCCTCGACCTGGCCCGGCGCCGCGACCCGGCGGGGAAGTTCGCGGGCGATCTTCTCTGACCGGGCCTCGGCGATTTCCGGGGTGGTTTCCGATGAGACAATTCCTCGGAGTTGTTCGCTCCACTGATAGCAGTTCGTTTTGAACGAAGGCTATTGTTTCCGGGTACCTACGTCGTCGATGGCCGGAGGAACAATGCTATGGCGGCTCCGCACCGCGTCGAGTTGCGCACCACCGCGCTCGATGCCGGGCGGGTCGTGGTCACCGCACACGGCGCCGTGGCCCGCGCGACGTCGGCGCTCCTCCTGGAAGACCTGGTCAAGCTGCTGATCGACGGCGTGCCGGTGCTGCTGGACGTCTCCGAGCTGCAGCTCGAATGGGCGCCCGCCCCCGAGGTGTTCGTCGCGGCTGTCACATCGGCGGGCGGCTGGCCCTACGCTCGGCTCGTGCTCTTCGGCGCCGACGCGGTGACCGCGGAGCGCCTGCGCTCCTGCCGCGTGCCGGAAGCCGTCTTCCTGGCGGGCACGCTGGAGCAGGCGGAGGCGCTCGTCGACGTCCGGCCGGACCGGCTCAGCCGCGGCATCGACCTGCCTGCCCGACCGGAGTCGGTCCAGCGCGCCCGCGAGTTCCTCCGGGACACCGACGACCGATGGGGCATGCCCGATCGTGAGGAGACCGCGTCGGTCGTCGCCGAGTTGGTGACCAACGCCGTCCTGCACGCGGGCACCGGGCTGCGGCTGCGCTTCGTGCTCGACCGCAACGGTCTGCGGGTGTCGGTCCGCGACCAGCTCCCCGCCACGGTCACCCCGGGACCCGGCCTGCGGAACGTGGCACGGCTGAGCCGGTCGTGGGGGGTGCTGCACTACGCGGACGGCAAGTCGGTCTGGGCGAACCTGCCGTCCGGCCGGACGACCCGGCTCACGCCCGCCGTGACGGGCAGCGCGGCGCCGGCACCGCACCCGGTCGCCGTCCGGGCACCCCGACGCCGCCGGTTCGCCACGGCCGACCCCGAGCAGGCCCACGCCTTCCTCCGCACCGTGTACGGCCCGCTCACACTGCACCTCGCCGACGCTGACCTGGACGGATTCCACCTGGAATACGACGGCGTCGCCACCCATCGATTCGCGGTCGAGCGCGTCCGGCACGCCACCGCCGTCGAGAGCCTGTTCGCCCCCGCGGACGCCCTGGTCGCCGTGCACCCCCTGGCCGGCAGCCTCCGGCTGACCAGCCGACGCGACGAGCTGCGTGCCGGGCCTGGCGACGTCCTGCTCTGCGACGCATCCACCGACGTGCGGATCACGTCGCCGCACCTGGACGTGGAGGTGGTCCGGCTCGACGCCCGGGCGGTGACCCGGGTCGTCACCGAGCTCACCGGGTTCCGCGCCCCCACCCTGCCGATCGAGCTGTGCCGGGCGCTCTCCCCGGCCAGGGCCACTCACTGGCGGGCCACGGTGGCGTACCTGCGTCGCGACGTGCTGGCCGGAGACGAGGTGATGGCCGGCCCGCTGACCCGGACGGCATTGTTCCGGATCCTGGTCGCGATGCTGCTCGAGACGTTCCCCAATCCCGCGGTGGCCCAACCGGCCCGCGACGGCGCGCGGCCCAGGCCGCCCACGCTGCGCCGGGCGATCCGCTACATCGAGGAGCACGCGGGTGGCGAGATCGGTCTCGCCGACATCGCCGCCGCGGCGGGCCTGGGTGCTCGCGGGCTGCAGCTCGCCTTCCGCCGGCACGAGGACATGACTCCGCTGGAGTACCTGCGCCGCGTCCGGCTCGACCGCGCCCACCGCGACCTGCAGGCCGCGACCCCGGCCGAGATCACCGTCAGCCGGATCGCCGACCGGTGGGGGTTTCCCCACCACGGCAACTTCTCGGCGCTCTACCTGCGCACCTACGGCTGCTCGCCCAGCATCACGCTGCGGTCCTAGTGCTCCGTCGCGGGCCTCCGGCCGTGGTCCTCGATCACCGGTAGTGCGTTGGACCCGCGGTTCTGCAGCCGGTCCCGCAGCGTGTCCGCGGTGCGGGTGGACCGGTCGGCCAGCCGCCGGTAGCCGTCCACGGTCTCCTCGCCGAGCGCTCGGCCTGGCTGCGCCGCCAGGTGCCGGGCCAGGGCTGCGTGCTCCTCCAGCGCGGCCGCCGCCGCCCAGAGCTTGGCCTCCACCGCCTCGCGCTGCGCCGCCTCGAGCGACTGCGGGCTGTACTGGTGCCCGACGTGGCAGCGGTAGTACCGCAGACCGCTCAGGTCGCTCTCCGCGAGACCCCCATTGCACTCGGGACAAGACATGCGGGTAAGGCCGGCCTCGTCCGCCGACAGGAACCCGGGGTCGTCGCCCTCGCCCATGCGGTTCTCGCGCATCTGCGGATCACCTTCCCCGACCGCGTCGCCGTCACCGGCGATCCGGCCCCGTTCGCGCAGCTCGTCGAGCTTCTCCTCGATCAGCTTCCCCATGCGCGCGACCGGGGTCGGCACGGCGGCCGGGACCGCGGAGGACGCCGCCCGTGGCATCGAGGAGAACAGCGCGTCACCCGGGTCCTGCACGATCACGGTGCCGCCGGCCCGCGCGACGAGCGCGGCGCCGACCGCGCCGTCGTCCAGCACCCCGGACAGCACGACGGCCACGACCCGGGAACCGGCCCACCGCGCGGCGCTGGCGAACATCAGGTCGATCGCGGGGCGCTGCCGGTTCACCCGCGGCCCGCTGCTGAGCTGGGCGATGCCGTGCGCCGCGAGCAGGTGGAAGTCCGGTGGTGCCACGTAGATCCGTCCACGCTGCAGCGGTTCGCCGTGCCGGGCGTGGGCCGCGGGCAGGGTGCCAGCGCGGGCGAGAATCCGCGGGAGACTGCTGCGGATGTCGCCGCGGACGTGCACCGTGACCAGCACGCAGGCGGGCAGGTCGGCCGGCAGGCCCGCGACGAGTTCGACCAGCGCTTCGATCCCGCCCGCCGATCCGCCGACCACCAGCACGCCGTCGCCACCGTCCACGGCGCAGCATTCCCCCGCCTCGCCCGGACCAATCCCCGGACATCTGCGCCGAGAGGACCCGTCGTGGTCTAGGCTCCGTTGCCCCGGCGCACGGCCGGGCAGTTCGGAGGACAGGGGTGGACGAGCCGGACCCCGCGTTCGAGGCGTTGCTGGAGCACCTGAAGGCGAGCCGTGGTTTCGACTTCACCGGCTACAAGCGATCCAGCCTGATGAGGCGGGTCGACCGCCGGATGTCCCAGGTCGGCATCTCGGGCTACGTCGACTACCTCGACCATCTCGAGCTGTACGGCGACGAGTTCACCGCGCTGTTCAACACGATCCTGATCAACGTCACCGGCTTCTTCCGTGATCCCGAGGCGTGGGACAGCCTCCGTCGCGACGTCCTGCCCGCGCTGCTCGCGGCGAAGGGGGCGACCCAGCCACTGCGGATCTGGAGCGCGGGTTGCGCCTCCGGCGAGGAGGCCTACACCCTCGCGATGGTGCTGGCCGAGCTGCTGGGGCCGACCGAGTTCCGGGACCGGGTGAAGATCTACGCCACCGACGTCGACGAGGAGGCACTGGTCTACGCGCGGCAGGCCAGCTACTCCGAGCGCGAGGTGCGGGGCATCCCGCCCGAGCTGCTCGACCGCTACTTCGACCTCGTCGGCGGGCGCTACCTGTTCCACAAGGACCTGCGTCGGTCGGTGATCTTCGGGCGGAACGACCTCGTGCAGGACGCCCCGATCTCCCGGATCGACCTGCTCGTATGCCGGAACGCCCTGATGTACTTCAACGCCGAGACCCAGGCACGCATCCTCAGCCGCTTCCACTTCGCGCTCGGTCCGCTCGGGGTGTTGCTGCTGGGCAAGGCGGAGATGCTGCTCAGCCACGGCGCGCTGTTCACGCCCGTAGACCTCAAGCGGCGGATCTTCCGCAAGGCGGTGCGGGGCGTTCCCCAGAACGGGATGATGCTCGGCGAGCTGCCCACCTCGGTGCTCCGCACCGAACCCGCCGGACTGGACATGCTGCGCGCCGAAGCGCTGCTCGCCGCCCCTCTGGCCGAGGTCGTCGTCACCGCGGACGGCGTGGTCGCCGTGGTCAACCGGCAGGCCGAGCAGATGTTCGGCATGTCCCAGACCGACGTCGGCCGCCCCTTCCGCGACCTCGAGCTCTCCTACCGCCCGCTGGAGCTGCGCCGCCACCTCGAGCAGGCGCAGACCGCCCGGCGCACCGTGCGCGTCACCGACGTGACGCTCAGCCGCGGCGGGACGGTCACCAACCTGGAGATCCAGGTCAGTCCGCTGATCACCGACGGAACCGAGGTCATCGGCTCCACCATCTCGTTCCACGACGTCACCGACTTCCGCCGGCTGCAGGACGAGCTCGAGCAGGCCAACCGCCAGCTGGAGACCGCCTATGAGGAGCTCCAGTCCACGAACGAGGAGCTGGAGACGACCAACGAGGAGCTCCAGTCGACCGTGGAGGAGCTGGAGACGACCAACGAGGAGCTCCAGTCCACCAACGAGGAACTGGAGACCATGAACGAGGAGCTCCAGTCCACGAACGACGAGCTCCAGACGATCAATGACGAGCTGCAGGACCGCACCGGCGAGCTGGACGTGGCCAACGAGTTCCTGGAGACCATCCTCACCAGCCTGCGCGCGGGAGTGGTCGTGCTGAGCACCGAGCTGCACGTGCGGGTGTGGAGCCGGCAGGCGCAGGAGCTGTGGGGACTGCGGCAGGAGGAGACCGTCGGGCAGCACTTCTTCAACCTCGACATCGGGTTGCCGACCGATCTGCTCCGGTCGCTGATCCGGCGCACGCTCGCCGACGAGGCCGGCCCGCAGGAGACGACGCTGGGCGCGGTCGACCGTCGCGGCCGCCGTATCGACGTTCGTGTGCTGGCCAGCGCTCTGCGGGGCGCGCCCGGTGACGTCCGGGGCATCATCCTGACGATGGAGCGGATCGAGAACGGCGCCGATCAGCCGGCCGACTCGGTCCTGCCGCACGAGGGTGCGGCCGCCGTTGAGTGACTACCAGGAGCATGCCGACCACCTGCGGCGGCGCAGCGACGAGATCCTGGAGCGGATCCGCGAGCTGCACGAGCGGACGCGAGAGCTCGCGGACCACCACAGCGAAGGGACGGCCCGGGACGCGGAAGAGGCCCGGCAGCACGCCGAGCGTGCGCGCTGGAACGCCCGGGAGGCGCACGAGCGGTCCGCGCAGCGCCACGACGAGGCCGCGGACCTGCACCTGCACGTGGCCGACCTGCTCGACCGGCGCGGCAACGCCGAGCAGGCCCGGCAGCACCGCGACGCCGCCGTGGCGGATCGGGCGGCGGCGGACGCGGACCGAAGGGCCGCACTGGCAGAGACGGAGGGGACGGCGTGAGTCCGCCCGCTCAGCGGTGCACCGCTGCCAGAAGCGCGGCGTACGAGCGGACGAGCATGGCGCGTTCGGCGGGGAGCGCGGGGCTCCCGGGGTCGCAGCCGTCGTCGACCCAGCGGTCGGAGATGCGGGCCGCCTCCGCCCGCTGCTCCGCGGCCGCCCGCACCGCCTCCGGGGCGACCCCGTACACGTGGGCGTACAGCGCGGTGAGCGCGTGGTCGAGTGCCCTGCGGTCGTCGTCCGGGGCATCGCGCTGCCGGTGTCGCACTCCGCGGCGCCGAGGCGGCACGGATCGAATGTCCGCATCGCCGCGCTGACGCCGTCCGCCACCGTGGAATCACGATGTCGCCTCCTGCCCTCGACGGTGCGCCACAGTGGATCGTGCCGTGCCTCACCCGTCTGTGGCATAGGCGGGGGAGCGGCCGTTGGTGGTGGAGTCCACGGGCGGGACCGCGGTCGCGGGCTGCGGGATCGACTTCGTCGGCGGATTCTTCGCGTGCTTGCTCGGGACCTGCGCGAGCAGGGTCTCGGCCCGCTTGTCGAGGAACTGGGTGGCGAGCTGCTGGGCGTACCCGAACACCAGCGCGTACGCGAGGATCTGGCGCTGGGAGTCGAGATCGCTCAGGCCGGGCACGAACCCGCCCCCGAGCAACAGGATGCCGGCGACGGCCGTGAGCGCCCCGCTCGGCACCTTGAGGAGCGCGAGTGCAGCGGGCACGTCGTAGGGCGTCATCCCACCGGTCATCTTGCGGATGCTGACCGCGGAGGCGAGTGCGCCGCCGAGCAGGCCGAGACCGGCGACGATGCACACGTCGGTCGGGGTGGGTTGCGTGGGCGCACCGCCCACCGCCTGTTCACCGCTCGGGCAGACCGTGCGCCGGGTGCCGGCCGTCGACGCGCCCGATCCGGTCGCGGCTCCGGCGGCCTGCGCGGTGGTGATCTCGGGCTGGAAGCAGAACGGCACGCCGCTCGGGTGGTCCGAGATCTCCACGACGAACAGCACCATGAACAGCAGGATCAGGCCGGTCGTGCAGAGCAGGAGGTTGCGGAAGTCGCGGACGTGGGCGTGCGACTCGTCGGAGACGGCATATCCCATCTGCAGGGCGTGGACCAGCTCGGCGCGCTTGCGCCGCGGACACATGTGCGGGTCGGCGAGCCGCTCCACCTCGAGCCGCCGCGGATCGGCCGGCTGCAGGCTCGACCCGACCCGCGCGATCGCCCCGGGGATGAGAGGGTCGAGCGCGCTGTCGGGGATCAGGTCGACGAGGAACGCGCGCGCCGCGTGCAGGCTGCGGAACGCCTGCTCGATCGACGTCCCGTGCCACCAGTCGAGGACGGCCGCCCGGCGGTACCAGGGGCGTTGCCGGATGACCGCCTCGGCGTCGCACAGGTGCGCCTCGATGGCGTCGACCAGCGCATCGGCGTGGGTGCTCGTGCTGCGTGCCCGCGCGATCCGGGTCTGGTGGCGGATGCGGGTCACCTCGACCCGGACCTGCTGTGGCCACGCCCCCGACCGGGCGGCCTGGTCCCGCGCCCGGTCGGTGGCCGGTCGTCCCGGCGCCTCCACCATGGCTCACGCACCACCTCTCGCCGGCATCACGCCGTGTCCTTCGACTGGAGTGGGGGATGGCCGGGGGTGATACCTCGGTACGTCGACGCGCCGTACCGGGTCCGGCCGCTCGAGAGTGCACGTTGCTGCAGGCCGAGGAGATCAGAACGGGGGCGGGTCCGGGTCGGCGCCGTCGAGTGCCGGTGGGGACGGCTCGGGTTCTGGTGATGGAACCGTGCACACGGGTTCGGGTCGGTAGTCATGGGGCTCGGTGGCGTGCCGGTGTCCGGTCGGAGTGATCCAGGTCAGCTGTCCGTCGGGGCGGCCCTCGACCCGCCACCCGGCATAGGTCTTGACTCGGTGGTGGTGGGTGCAGCAACTGGCGAGGTTGGGTTCGCTGGTGGTGCCGCCGTCGCTCCAGGCTGTGACGTGGTCGAGTTCGGCGTCGGCGGCTTTCCTGCGGCACCCGGGGAATCTGCAGTGGATGTCGCGGGCCTTCACGTGGTCGGCGAGCCCGGCGGGTGGGTGGTAGGTGGTGCGGCCGTGGTCGAGCAGGGTACCCGACAGCGGGTCGGTGACCAGGCGGCGCCAGATGCTGTCGGCGGCGGCCTCGCGGGCGAGGCTCGCGGGGATGGGGCCGACACCGACGAGCTCGGCGGGGTGGTCGTCGGTGCCGATCAGGGTCGAGTAGGGAATCACGACCTGGATCAGCGGCTTGCCGGGGGTCACCGGCTGGATCGGGCGGCCCGGACCGGGGGCGCTGTGGGTGCTGTCGGCAAGGTCGCCGCTGTCGCCGGGACCGGACCCGCGGCCGTCGGCCTCGCCCTCACCGGGAGCCGCCTCGGTGTCGCGGAGGAGGCGACCGCTGAGCAGCGCGGCGAGGATGTCGGCGCGGCGGGTGTCCATGCTGCGGGGGTCGTCGGACCCGAGGCCGCGGGCCAGCCGAGTGAGCCAGGTGAACGCCCCGGCGGCTTGGGTGGCGGTGAGGAGCGCCCACAGCGAGGCCATGCCGTCGGCTTCCGGAGTGATCACGACGCGGCGGTCGCGGCGGGCCTGGCGGTGGCGTTGCTCGGCGCCGTCGGGGTCGGCGGCGATCACGGCACGGGCGAGGGCGGCCTTGAGCTGGGCGAGGGTCTGCTCCGGCGCCCGGGGTAGCACCCGGTCCTGGACCGCGCGGGCCAGCTCTGGCGTCAGCATCCAGGTGGCGTCGTCGATCGCCCGCGCCTTCGCCGTGTCGATCTGCCCGGCCTCCCACAGCGCGTGGGTCTCGGGCAACGTGGCCAGCAGCCGGCAGGCCAGCCCGACGCGGGCACACGCGGTGCCGCGGGCCAGGTGCAGTGCGACGCCGACCTCGTCGGGGGCGTACTCGCTGCCCACCCCCGCCCACCGCGCCGAGTAAGGCGCCTGGTCGGTCGGACGGCGGCGGGCCAGTTCGGCCAGCAGCCGGGCCTGCCGGGCGGCCGCCCAGGAGGCGACCCGGTCGAACCCGACGATCGCCTCGATCAGCGCGTGGTCGCTCAACCCGGCCGGGTCGGCGGTGGCGGAGTCCAGGTCCAACGCCAGCCACCCCGACGGCACACACGACCCGTACCCGAGCGGCGGCTCGCCCCCGGCTCCCTGCTCGCCTCCTTGCTCCTGCTGCTGGCCGCACCGACGGTCGGGCACAGGATCGTCCGACGGCCCGAGCGCCCACTCCCCGGGCGACCAGTCCGGCACCCACTCCGGCAACGTGTCGGCCTCGGCGAGCAGCCGCTCCAGTACCCCGTCGAGATCGTCGTCGGGCACTCCGTCGCCGAAGCCCGCACGGGACTCGACGCCGACGTCATCGAACATACGTTCGATACTACTGCCTGATCGGCCTGCTCGCCAGTCGTTCCGGCAACTGGCGAAGAGACCGTCGACCGGAGCGACCACTTGGCGCCTCGGCGAGACTTGCGACGCTCACGCCTTAGCGGCCCGACCTCCGCCGGCCCGCCGGAGGGCGAGGTGCACACCGCGCATCAGCCCGGGAGTCCCGTGCCACTGCGACTCCGCGCCACCTTCGCGACCCCCGTGCTCTGGACCGGGCGACCGTCGACTCCGCGCCGCCCTCGCGACTCCGCGCCGCGCGCGCGGCCCCGCGCCAGGCTCCTGGCCCTGCGCCATCCCCGTCCACCCCGCGCCCGCGACAGCCGGCGCCTGGTGCCGGTCCTGGGCGCGGAGTCCGACGCCCGGCGCGGAGTCCGACGCGCGGCGCGGCGTGGGGCTCGGGGCGCCCACTGTGCGCCAGCCCCCCGGCCCGGCCCCGGCCGTCGCCCCCGCTCGGCCTCGCGACCCCGCGCCAGGTCGCCGACCCTGCGCCACCCTCGCCCACTGCGCGCCCGCAACAGCCGGCGCGACATGCCGGCCGGCGGCGCGATGTGGCAGTTTCCGGAGCTACGATCTCGGGTTCGTGGACATCGAGATCGTGCGCGGCGACATCACCGATCAGCAGGTCGACGCCGTCGTCAACGCCGCCAACTCCTCCCTGCTCGGCGGCGGCGGGGTCGACGGGGCGATCCACCGCCGCGGTGGCCCGGAGATCCTCGCCGAGTGCCACGAGCTGCGGGCCGGCCCCTACCGCGACGGGCTGCCGACCGGCGAGGCGGTGGCCACCACCGCCGGACGGCTCCCCGCCCGCTGGGTGATCCACACCGTGGGCCCGGTGTGGTCGAAGCGCGAGGACCGGTCGGTGTTGCTGGAGTCGTGCTACCGGGAGTCCCTGCGGGTCGCCGACGAACTCGACGCCGCGAGCATCGCCTTCCCTGCCGTGTCGGCCGGCGTCTACGGCTGGCCGATGGACGACGCCGCCCGCATTGCCGTCGAGACGGTGCGGGCGACGTCGACGAACGTCGCGCTGGTGCGGTTCGTGCTGTTCGGCGACGACGCCCACCGCGCCTTCCGGGCGGTGTGACCGTCAGCTGCCGCCGGCCGCCCGCTCCTCGGACAGCCGCAGCGGCGTCACGGTCGCGTCCTGCATCGTCGGGGCGAAGAGATCGTCGAACACCCGCACCCGGTCGAACGCCAGCGCGTGCTCGCGCCCGCGCCACTCGAGCGCCCGCTTGTCGTGATCGGACATCTCCAGCACGACCCGGTCCAGAGCGGCCCGCAGGCCCGCCACATCTCCGGCCTCGACGATCACCGCCGTGTCGCCCACCGCCTCGCCCGTTCCGCCGGTCAGCGTCGTGATCACCGGGCCGCCGCCCGTCAGCAGCTTCTCGGCCAGCGCGATCCCGAACGTCTCGACGAAGTCGGACTCCGGCTTCGTGGGCAGCGCGTAGGTCGCGCAGCCGCGCATGAGCAACGGCTTCTCGTCGTCGTCGACGTCGGCGAGGAAGACGACGCGGTCGTCTCCCGCCGCCAGCGCGCGGACCTCCGACAGCGCCGTGCCGGTGCCCGCGATCACGAGCTTGACCCGGTCGCGGGCCCGCGACGTGGCGTAGGCCTCGATGAGGTCGTGGACGCCCTTGGCCTTGGTCACCCGCGACAGGAACAGGATGTAGCCGTCGCGCTCCAGCCCACGCCGAGCGAGGGCGGCGTCCACCGCCGCCATATCGACGTCGACGTAGGCCGACGTGTCGATCGGCGGGTAGCTGACGGTCACCCGCCTGCGGCACTCCGGCGCGAACCGGGTGCCGCAGTGCAGGTCGACGGCCTCGGCCGCGAGGACGATCTCGTCGCGGGTGTAGTCGGAGACGGCGACGACCTCGTCGTGCGCGAGGAACGTGGTCAGCAGGAAAGCAGCCGCGCCGAACCGCCCCTCGCGCAGGCAGTTCTGCACGACGTTCGTGATGTCCGACCCGACCGCCTTGGCGATGGTGTGGACGTCGGGCGCGAAGCCGGCGGCGCGGGCGGAGTTCACGGCGTCGATCACCACGTTCGCGTGCGGCACCAGGTACATGGCGAGGCACGTGGTCTGCACCGGCTCGGCCAGCAGCTCGACCAGCCGCCCCGTGAGCCCCGCCAGGTGGCGGCCGTCCGGCACCCGGTAGTCGCCGACGGGCTCGGGGCGCTCGACGGTGATCCCCGGGCTGTAGGGCTGCAACCGATCCAGCGGCTTGAGCGGCAGCCCGGTGGCCTGCAGCGTGGCGATCGGCCACGTCAGGAGCCGGACGTCGTCGAAGCCCCGGGTCAGCGCGACCTCAGCGAGGTTGCGGGCCTCGCCGGAGTGGCCGCAGATCACCGGATCGGCCCGGACGACAATGACGAGCCTGCGTTGCGCGTACCTCATGTCGCACCTCCCGGGCGAGCGTCGGACAGGGACGGCGGGCGGGCCGAGCGCCCCCAGGGCGACGGCTCCGGGCCCAGCTCAAGGTGCAGGACCCCACCATTGTGCACATCCGCGGCGCGGATGGAAGTGGTCTCCAGTGGACGGCCGTTGAACGTCGCAGCCTGCACATAGTGAACGGGAGGTGTCTCCTCGATGCCGTCGGTGCCGACCGGGGTCTCGCGATGCCCGGTGGTCTCGACGACGAACTCCCCGCCGTCCACCCGCAGCGCGGAGCGGGCGAAGGCTGGGGCGTTGACGAGGAACAGGCTCTGCCCGGCGATCGGGAACAGGCCGAGCGACGCCCAGACGTACCAGGAGCTGAGCCCGCCCGAGTCGTCGTTGCCCGGCAGCCCCCCGGCTCCGGTGCCGAACTGCCAGGTCAGCGCCGCGTGGACGATCTCAGCGGTCCGATCCGGGCGCCCGGCGTAGTGGTAGGCCCACGGCGCCTCCATGTCCGGCTCGTTGTTCAGTCCCTCGAACCGGTGGAGCCCGTAGCCTGCGGCCATCTCCGTGGGCAGCGGCTGGCGCCCGGGCTGGGTCACGGCGCCGGCGCCGAAACCGAAGAACTCGTCGAGTGTCGCGACGAACGCCTCGTCACCGCCCGCGAGGGCGATCCGCGCACGCATGTCGTGCAGCAGCCGGAACGAGTAGTTCCACTTGCCGCCCTCGTAGAACTCGGAGTCGCGCAGCAGTCCGGTGGTCGGGTCGAAGGCGTTGACCCAGAGCCGGCTGCGTGCGTCCAGGTCGTCGGCCAGGCGCTTGTCACCCAGCGCCCGCGCGACCTTGGCCGTGCAGTGGTGGCCGTAGGCCAGGTCGAGCGTGTGCGTGATCGGGTGCACGACACCGTGCGCGAAGAAGTCTTCCCCGTACAGGCGCCGCAGATCCGCCTCCATGTGGACCAGTGCCCAGGTCCAGTCGAGGCCACCGAGGGCGAGGGAGTGCGCGTCGGCGAGCGCGGTGTGGGCGAGCGCGCTCGCCTGCCGGAAGAAGCGGTCCGCGCCGCGGGCCATCCGATAGCCGATCGGGAAGTTGCCCTCCTCCTCGCAGACCCGGATCAGCGACTCCAGCAGGTCCGCGGCCCGGTTCGGCACGATCGCCATCAGCAGCGGGATCTGGGTCTTGTAGATGTCCCACATCGTGCAGACGTCGAACGCGTACGGCCCCGGCGCCGGCCAGAACGGGCTCTCGTCGTCGCCGAAGCACGGCTTGATCAGCGAGTGGTAGAGCGCGGTCGACATCACCTGTCGCCGGGCGGGCGTGCCGCCCTCGACGCGGGCCCGGTCGAGGTGGTCGTCCCAGCGGGCCTCGGTCCGGGCCCTGATCACATCGAAGACCGGCGACGGATCGCCGCACTCGCGCCACAGGTTCTCCCGCGCCTGCTCACAACCGCGGAGCGAGAAGCCCAGGCGCACCTCGACGGGTTGGCCGGCCCGTCCGGGGCCCATGAAGAGCAGGCCGAAGGGACGCAGGGTGGTCTGTCGGATGCTGTCGAAGTCGAGCCGGGTGCCGCCCTCGATCAGCCGGCGGTCGTACCAGAGCATCTGGCGCCAGTTCGGGCTGTGCACCTCGAGGTACACCGACAGCGGCACACCCTCCATCACGACGGTGCCCTCCGCGCGGCCGTACCCCATGCTCCCGACGTGGCCGCGCAGCGGGACCGTCTGGCCGTGCTCGATGGCGAGCCCGCCGCACGACAGGTCGAGCACGACCCGGGCACTGCGGGTCTGGGGGAACGCGTACCGGTGGACGGCCACCTTCTCGCCGACCGTGAGCTCGCAGTGCACGCCCGTGTCCAGGGTCGCCGAGTAGTACCCGGGCGAGGCCCTCTCGTCGTGCAGCGTCCACGACTCGCCGAGGTCGTCCAGCGGCCCCACCATCGGCGTCACCCGCGCGTAGTTGTAGTACTTGCGGATCGCGCCGGTGCCCGACTGCTGGAAGTGCGTGAACCCCGACGCCTGTGCGACCTCGAACATCTCGTCGGGCACGCCTTCGGTGTTCTTGCCGTATCGGCCGTAGCCGGTCGGGTAGGCGCCCGAGAACGCGCAGGCGGACACCATGCCGAGCGGGGAGGTCGCGCCCGGATGGGTGTTGCCGACCTGCGGCTTGGGCCACCACCACGTGGCCGCCAGCCCGCTGGGGGGAGGGAGGCAGGTCGCGGCAGTACCGATGAAGGGATCAACTTCGTCGCGTATGGCCGGACTGTAAAACAGCGGACGGGCGCCAACGGTTACGGCGAGGTGAACACGTCGGCGTCCGCCGTCCGAGTGGATCACTCCTCACATCGGACGATGGTCGACGCGATCAGCCTGGCCTAACGTGAGAGGGCATTTCGAAACCCGTAGGGCGTGCCGTCACGCGGCCCGGGTTGGGAAATGTCCTCTCTGACGACGGCGCGAGCACGGGTCCTCGGGAGCGGCGTATGCATGTCGTGACGATCTCCGCCACCTATGGGGCCGGGGGTGCGCTCGTCGGCCCCACGGTCGCCGAGCGGCTCGGCGTGCCGTTCGTGGATCGGGTGATTCCGGTGGCCGTGGCGGACGACCTGGGCATCACCGTCGACGACGCGCTGTCCCGCGACGAGCAGGTCGGGGGATGGTTGTCGAGGCTGCTGACGGCCACGGCGCCGCTGTCGGCCGAGTGGATGATCGGGCCGGACCACCCGCGGACGGTGCTGCTGTCCGACGCCGCCGTCCTCCGCTGCACGGAGGGGGTGATCCGCAAGGTTGTCGGGGGGAACGGCGGGGTCATCCTGGGACGGGCGGCCGCGATCGTGCTGCGTGACCACCCCGGCGCCCTCCACGTGCGGCTCGACGGCGACCCGGACCGCCGTCTGCGCCAAGCCATGGCCCTGCAGGGGATGAGCGAGCGCGACGCGCGGGACGCGATGGACCGCAACGACAGGGCGCGCACCGCCTACGTCCGGCACTTCTACGGCGCGGACGCCGCGAGCTCGCGCCACTACGACCTCGTCGTCGACAGCACCCGCATCCCGATCGAGGCGTGCACCGAGATGATCGTGAGCGCTGCGAGGTCGTGCAGCGGGAAGAACGGCTGACGAACCGGCATGCTCGTTCCCGGCGTGACACCCGGCCCGGCCTCAACCCGCCCCGGTCGGCTGCGTTCCACCGTTCAGGTCCGCGCCCGCGCCGGGCTTGGTCCCGACGCCCGGGTTCGGGCCGACCTTCGGCCCGGTTCCGGGGTCCGTGCCGGTACCGGTACCGGTACCGGTGCCGGTCTTCGGGGCGGTGCCGGTCTTCGGGGCGGTGCCGGTCTTCGGGGCGGTGCCGGTCTTCGGTTCGGTGTCGGTCTTCGGTTCGGTGTCGGTCTTGGGTTCGGTGCCGGGCTCGGTTCCGGTGTGTGCTTCGGTGCCCGGCCCAGTGACGGAGTTGAGCGCAGGATTGTCACCGGTCCCGGGGGCCTGGCCGGTGGCCGGCCCACCGGTGGCACCGCCTACGTCCGGTGCACTCACGGCGTTCTGGCCCGTGCCGCCGGGGTGGTCGGCGCGCTGGTCCGGGATCTGCTGGACCGTGTCGTCCTCCGCCGGATCGTGCGTGGCCGGATCGCTCGCCGGTCCACCTGCGCCGTCGTGTCGCAGTGAGTTCTTGACTTTCTTCGCGGTCTCCGGATCGGCGGCGCGATCCTTGTCCCCGCTGGTGCCCCGCGGCCGCTTGACGACTTCGTTCGTGTTGGGCTCGACCACGACGAACTCGCTGACCTGCGCCGGCGCCTTGGCGATCACCGTGACCGCATCGCCC
Organism: uncultured Actinomycetota bacterium; assembly: GCA_963720845.1. Classification (GTDB taxonomy): domain Bacteria; phylum Actinomycetota; class Actinomycetes; order Mycobacteriales; family Pseudonocardiaceae; genus Pseudonocardia. The sequence continues at coordinate 90,300 of CAVRHG010000025.1, forward strand.
GAGAAGCCGTTCCACGCCGCGCCCGTGTAGCGGGCAGACGTCTGCCGGTCCGGTTCACCGAGCGGGTTCCCGCAGTAGCAGCGGATGCGCGGCAGGCCTTGGGGGTCGACGAGCACCGCCGTGCCGGCCTGGAGCACCGACTGGAACGGCGTCGCGACGCCGTCCTTGAATCCGTGGTTCGTGACGGCGGTGTCGGTCCGGAGCGTCACCGGCGTCAGTGCCGCGAGGAAGGGGCTGACCTGCGCGAGCGGCACCTCGATGGCGGTCGCCCACGCCTGCGCCTTCGCCGGGTTCGCCTCCAGGTAGGTCCGGATCCCCGCGGCGTTGCACGTGTCGCTGCGGGTGCCGCCGTACAGGCCGGGAGTGTCGCCGGTGACGGCGGCGGTGTTCTCCACGGCGGATCCGGACACCAGCGGCACGCCCGGGTTGCCGTTCGCCGGGACGAACGGCGGAAGGGCGCCGATCGCCGCGACCGCCTCGCGGTGCACGGTCTCGCCCGACAGCGAGTTGACGATGACCGCGCCCGCTGAGACGATCATGAGCAGGGTGACGATGAGCACCGACGGTGTCCGTACGAGTCGTCGACGCCGCGTCGCCGCAGCGGAGGTCGGTTCACTGCCTTCCTGCTCGGCGTGCATCGGGCCGACGACCGCGGGCGGGCGCCAGTCCGGCGACGGCCCGGCCGGGGCATCGGGTTCGCCGGCGTCGCTTGCCGCCGAGCCGACGGCGGCCTGTTCCGGCCGGCCTGCCGGGGTGGTTCCGGCCGGGGTGGTTCCGGCCGGCGCGGCCGTCGGGATACCGGATCGTGCCGGGACGTCAGCCGCCACTGGTGAGTTCGCGTCGGCGGCGGCCGATACGGCCGGCTGCGCGGCGGGAGTGGCCCGGATCGCCGCACCCAGCGCGACGTCGTGCTTGGGATGGTTGTCCAGCGCCAGCGGCCGCCCGAACGCAGCCGACAGCATCTCGCTCACCAGCGGGATCCGCGACGAGCCACCGACCAGCAGGATCGCCGCCAGGTCGCCCGGCTCGACCCCCGCCGAGTCGAGCACCCGGCGGGTCGCCGCGACCGTTTCACCGATCGCCGGGCGCAGCATGTCGTCGAGCTCGCCGCGGGTCAGACGGACCGAGCGGGTGATCCCGGGGAGGCCGACAAGGACCACCGTGTCGACGGCGAACGAGAGCAGCTCCTTGGCCTCGACGCAGTCGCGGCGCAGCCGAGCCAGCGCCGTCGCCGTGGCGGGGTCGGTGTCGTCCAGCGCGGCGACCTCGTCCCCGAGCGCGGTCAGCACGTGCCGGAACACGGCCTCGTCGAAGTCGATCCCGCCCAGGTGCTCGACGCCCTCCGGCGGACCCGCGAGCCGGAAGCCCGCCCCTTCGCGCACGAGCACCGCGGCGTCGAACGTGCCGCCGCCCAGGTCGTACGCCGCGACCCGGTCGCCTTCGGCCACCCGGTCCCGCGAGGCGTACGCGATCGCCGCCGCCTCCGGTTCCGTACGGGTGCTGGTCTCGACGCCCCGCAGGCCCGCCATCTCGATCGCTTGACCGAGCAGGTCGCGCTTGAACGGGCCCCAGTTCGCCGGGTAGGTCACGCACACGTGCTCGGGTGGGCTGCCCTGCCGCTCGGTGGCGATCCCGACCACCCAGGCCAGCAAGCGCGCCGTCAGGGCCTGGGCCGAGTAGGGCGACCCACCAATGATCAGCGGTACCGCGTCGCCGATGCGGCGTTTGAACTCCCGAACCAGCCTGGACGGGTCGGCGGCGCCCTGCTGCTCAGCGGCTTCTCCGACGATCACTTCGCCGTCGTCGCGGACGAACACGACCGAGGGCACCTGCATCGCCCGGATGCCGAGCCCGAGCATCTCCCCCCGGCCGTCGACGTTCACCGCCGCGGCCGTGTAGGTCGTCCCGAGATCGACGCCCAATCGGTAGCCCACAACCGCCCCTTCTGCGCTGACAGCCGTGGGTCCGTCGTCGGGGAGGCGGACGTCTGTAGCGCCGCCCCCATGGTGCCACTGTGCGTGCTCGGGCTAACACGCGCTGGGGTTACCGCCACCGTCACCCACCACGTGTGGCCGTCACACTCCGTCCGACAGGTGCGGCAGTACCGCCCGGGGTGTGACACCGCGGTCGGGCTGCGACAGCGCGGGCTGGGATACGACGGCGCCACGTTCGACGACCCCCCGGCGATGTGCGACGGGCGCGGACGAGTTGCGGCTGCGCGGCTGGGGTGCGACGGCGTGGGCGGGGTGCGATGCCCGGTCAGCCGTGCGTCAGCGGCTCGGCTGCGGCGGGTTCCTCCCGAACCTGCCCGACCGCCGCGTCCACCTTCGGCATGAGCAGCCCGGCCACGACGGTGAGGACGGCTGCCACCAGCACGGCGAGGAACACCGCCGCACCGGACTCCGTGGCGGCGATCGGGTCGGTCGCGTCGCGTCCGGACGCTGCGATCACCCCGTTCGCGACGGCACCGAGGACAGCGGCGCCGACCGCGCTGCCGATGGAACGTGCGAACATGTTCGTCCCCGTGGCCACCCCGCGCTCGTGCCACGCGACGCTGGCTTGAGCGGCGATCAGTGAGGGGGAGGCGACGAGGCCCATCCCGAGGCCGGTGACGAAGCACGTCACCGCGACCACGATCACCGACGGCCGGTGCGCGAGCAGCGCGAGCGACCCGGTGCCCAGGACCGCGAGCCCCAGCCCGATGAGGACGGTCGGGCGGAACCCGAACCGCATGTAGAACAGCCGCCCGGACAGGGTCGCGGCGATGGGCCAGCCGATCGTCAGAGCGGCGAGGGCAAGGCCCGCGACGACGGGGGGTACGCCGAGCGCGCCCTGCAGGTAGGTGGGGACGAACGAGGTCAGCCCGATGAGGATCACGCCCACGCCGAGAGCGAGCGCGTTCGTCGTCGCGAGCAGGCGCCTGCGCAGCACCCACGGCGGCAGAACCGGCTCGGCCGCGCGGCGCTCGACGAGAACGAACGCGCCGAGCAGCACGGCACCGCCGGCGAACACGGCGATGCTGATCGGGGAGCTCCACGCCCATGCCAGGCCGCCCTCCAGCACACCGAGGATGGCCAGGGTCATGCCGCTGGTCAGCAGGACGGCCCCCAGGTAGTCGACGTGGTGCTCGCGGCGTTCCACGGTCTCGTGGAAGTTCCGCATGATCAGTCCTGCGGCGAGCAGGCAGAGCGGCACGTTGACGAAGAAGATCCATCGCCACAGTCCGAGCTGTGCGAACACACCACCGAGCGTGGGGCCGACCACCGACGACATCGCCCAGACGCTGGCGATGTAGCCCTGGGCGGTGGCGCGCTCCGCCACGGTGTAGATGTCGCCGGCGATGGTGATCGCTATCGGGGCGACCGCGCCGGCACCGAGACCCTGCACGGCGCGGAAGGCGATGAGGGCCGGCATGCTCCACGCCACCCCGCACAGCACGCTGCCCACGAGGAACAGACCGATCCCGAGCAGGATGATCGGCTTACGCCCGACGGTGTCCGCGAGCTTGGCGTACACCGACACCGACACGGCCTGGGCCAGCAGGTAGACCGAGAACAGCCACGGGAACTGCGCGAACCCGCCGACGTCGCGGACAATCGACGGCACCGCGGTCGCCAGGATCGTCGCGTCGATGGCGATCAGGCCGGTGGACACCATGAGGGCGAGCAGGACGGGCCCGCGCTCGGAGCGCAGACCGACCCCAGTACGGGAGGACGGGCTCACACACAGGTGCAAGGTGGCGTCCCGACCAGGCATTCCCGCGCGGCCGGGTCGAGCGGTTGCGCGGCCTGGGTCCGATGGCCCTTAGCGCCGAGTAGTCGGGTTCATACCGTGCGTGTCATGGACGAGCCCGTCCTCACGATGGAGACGACGCGGCTTCACGCCGAGCCCGGCGGCCAGGCGCAGCCGCCGGTGAAGCTGCGCAATCCGGGGCGCCTTGTGGAGTCGTTCCGGATGGACGTCGTCGGGCTCGAACCGTCGTGGTGGCAGGTGCACCCGCCGGAGCTCAACGTCTACCAGGGGACGGAGGCGTCGGCGGTCGTGGTGTTGACGCCGCCGGTGAACGCGCAGGCGTCCGACGAGGCCCTTCCCCTCGCCGTCCGCGGTCTCCACCCTGGACTCCGAACGCGAGGTGGCCGAGGAGAGTGACCTCGAGATCGGCCGCATCGAGGACCTGCAGGCCGCCGTCTCACCTGTCACGTCCCACGGCCGCTGGTCGGGCCGGCACACCCTCGCCTTCAACCAACCCGGGGCAACGCGGTCGTGCCGCTGCGTCTGTCGCCCCGCGACGACGACGAGGAGCTCGGCTTCCGGATCGACCCCGAACAGGTGGTGGTGCCGGTCGCGGCTCCGCAACGGCTCGGCTGCAGGTCCGACCGCGCAACCCGTTCCTCCGCGGCGCACCGGTGCGTCGGCCCTTCCGGGTCGTGGGCGAACCGGACCCGGAGTGCTCGACAGCCCGCGGCGGTGTGTCCGATCCGAATCGTCCGGTGCTCGACGGGGCGATTCAACAGCTACCCGTCCTGTCCCGGGGAGCGGTCGTTCTCGGTGTCCTCCTCGTCGCGGCGATCGCCGGACTGGTCATGGTCGCGACGACGGCGAGGAGCGTCGTCGGCGCCCGGAAGGCGGACATCCGGCCGGAACCGCCGATCGGGCTGGTCGCCGAGGCGGTCGCGCCGGAGGAGATCCGGCTGCGCTGGCAGCCGACCGACCGCGCCGAGCACTACCGCGTCGAGCGGGTGGACGGGGGTGGCCCCGGCCTCCTAGGGTCGTCGAGGTGCCGGACGGCGCCACCGCGATCGCCGTGAAGGTCGACAAGCCGCTCACCCACGCGTGCTATCAAGTGAAGGCCGTGCGCGGCACGCTCGTCTCCGATGCTCTTGCTGCGCAGTGCGTCACCACCCCCGACGGCCCGGTGTCGCCGCCGACCGGCGACGCGGCCACCACCGCCTTGGCCGGGCCGCCCACATCGGCAGCCGACACCACCGGCGGCGTGAACACCCCGAACGTCCCGCAGGCGGCGGACAGCAAGGCCCCGCCGGTCCCCGTGCCGCAGGCCCCCGCCCCGCCGGCTCCCGCACCCCCGGCTCCCGCCCCGCCGGCTTCCGCACCCCCGGCGCCCGCACCCCCGGCGCCCGCGCCGGCGCCCACCGGCTTGACGGCGAGCCGGCGGAACATGAGCGGCTCCACCGGGATCGTGCTGACTTGGAGTACCCCCGCCGACCCAGCGTGGTCGATCACCGGCTACCAGGTGAAGACGGGCACCAGCACGTCGACGGTGAGCGGCGCGACGGAGTTCCTCGACCCGGACAGCACCCGCTTCTGCACGCCCGACACCACCTACCAGGTGACCACCACCGCCACGCTGACCGGCACGGCGACGAGCGCCGAGAGCGAGCCGGTCACGGCGACCGTGCCCGACCCGGTCGACTGCACCTACCCGACCCAGATCAGCTCCGTGGCGGCCAACCCTGACGGATCGGTGACCGTCCAGGCCGTCTGCCAGACCGACCTCCGCGGCCCCGAGCAGAACACCGACATCGCCGTGCTGGTCGACGACGCGGTCAAGGAGACCCAGCGGTGCCAGGAAGGCGCCGATCCCACCCACCTCGACGACCTGCACACCTTCGTCGTCACCGGCCTCGACCCGGCCACGACCTACACCGTAACAACCCGCACCACGAGCCCGTCCGGCTCGCGGATCAGCGATGCCCGCCTGGTGACCACCGTCTGACGGCCGGCGAGCGGTGTCCCACGCTCGTGCGGGCCCGGAAACGGGCCCGGCCTGGTGGCGCCGACCACGACCTCGCCGTCGTCGCGGACGAACAGCACGACGGCACCGGCGTGGCGCGGATCCCGAGCCCGAGCATCTCCGCCCGGCTGTCGACGCTCACGGCGGCGGCCGCGTAGGTCGTCCCGAGATCCACACCCAGCCGGTAACCCACAGCGCCCCGTGCCGAACAAGTGGTGACCCAGGAGGGTAGAGCGGATGCCACGCACCGCCGATACTCTCCGCGGGGCTTCACCATTCGTGCTCGGTCGGGCACCCGCCCGTCCGGCGCGGTGGATCACCAGCCTGCGCCCGCGCCGGCGTGACGTCGTTGTCGACCACACCGCCCTCACGTCCCGCCCGGATCGATCAGCAGCCCGCGGCTCGCTCGGCCGCCGCCTCCGACCCGACGAGGTCGGTTCCGGGCCGAGCCCGCCGACCCCAGCCCCGCAGCGACTACCCGCCGACCCGCCACGCGAGTTCACCCGCGACGGCCTCCACGTCCCACATCAGTCCGGCCGTGCCGACCACGACGTGCCACCGATGTATCGAGACCTTGAGATTCGGATGCAGGCGCCAGGTGTGGAAATCGACGGCGTTCAGTGTGCCGCGCTCGTCGGTGGTGCAGACGGGAGCGCCGACACCGTCGATCGTGCGGGCAACCCGTGGGCCGACGACCTTCTCCAGCGTGTCGTCGGACTTCACGAGGTGCTCGCCCGACCCGCCCGGGTGGTAGCGAACGATCAGCGTCACGAGATCGAGGCAATCGAGCGTCGGGCCGACGGATCGCCAGAACTCGTCGATACCCGGGTTCTCGCTCAGCCGGTAGATCCTTCCCTCATGCAGTGCGAATCCCGTCGGCTGCGGTCCGGGATCGGACATGAGGTCAAGCGCGACGTCGTAGACGACGACAGCGGTGTTAGCCAGGCTCACCGGGGCGGGCTCGACCCGCCACGTCCACGTCCCGCTGCGCACGAGTGCGGCCGTCCCGTCCGGTCGGACGTCGTCGACCTCGGTCCCCTCGTCGATCATGAGCGTGGCAACGAGACGCCGTGCCTCGTCGAGGTCGGTCATCGGCTGAACTCCCGCTTGACGAGTTGCTTGACGTACTGCACGTTCGCCCGCTGCCGCAGGTCTTCGACGACCCGGTGCTCCGGGTACTTGCCGCCGACGAAGTCGCGGAGCTTGTCCTCGGTGTCGCACCGCAAGAGGAACTTGTACTCCTCGGGAAGTCTGGCTTGTGCCTCCGGGCTGAGTTTCAGCAGGTAGTGGCGCTGCACACTGAATGCCTGGAACTCCTTCTCGAACCTCTCCATTCTCGGGCTGAACTGTTTCTGCAGGGCGTGGGTCCCCTCGTGGACGATGCTCGAGGCGACTTCGCTGATCGAACGGCCCATCTTGACGAAGAGCTGCCTGTTCTGGTTGTCGTACAGGCCGTTCCCGTCCAGTGGGTTGTTCCCGCTCTGCATCATCCGCTCGGCCCGTTCCTTGCCGTACACGGCGATCAGCGACTCCCGGGAGAGCGTCCAGATGTTGGGCCCGAGCGTGCTTACGAACTCCTTCCACACCGGCCCCATGACGCGTTCGACCTGCAGGCGGATGATCGCGAGGTCGACAGCGGCAAGTCGCTTCTTGTTGGCCGCGGAGTCCGCCAACCGCAGCGTCATCTCCACGTCGTTGGCCGGATCGAGCTCGTTGAGGTCCGTCGCCTTGAACCGGGACCCGTACTCTGCGATCTTGCTCGAGAGTTCGGCGAGCTGCGTCTCCAGTGTCTTGGCGGCCTCCCCGTCGCCTCGTTCCGCGCGTGACCCGGTCTTCTCGATCCGGACGCCCAGCTCGCGGAGCTTGCCGAGCTCGGCCAGTTGGTCGGTGGCTTCAGGGCTCCTGCGGCGCAGTTGCTGTGTTGCGTGGTCGATCCGGCTCACGATGCGGCCCGGGTCGTTCGAGGCCATGAGGAGCCGGAACGGTGGACCGGGAACAGCCGTCAAGCGGTGCGAGGCTCCCTTCATCGAGAAGGTCCTGACGATCGGCGAGACCAGGGAGGTGACCTTGCCCTTCACCCACTGCTTCCCCGCCTCAACCTTGCCCTTCACCCACGCCTTCCCCGCCGCGACCTTGGCCTTGACCTTCCCGCTGATCCCCTTGATCCCGCGGATGATCGGCCCGGCCAGCTTCAGCCCGGTCTTGATGACGAAGTCCAGCGCCTTGGTGATCGGCTTCTGCAGGGTCTCGACGATCGCGCGGATCTTCTGTCCGATTCCGCCGAGCCCGACCAGGCTCGCCAGGAACCCGATGATGATCGGTACCATCTGGCCCAGCACGTCGTTGATCTTGTTGACCACACCGGAGACGTTGCCCTTGACGATGTCGGCGACCGAGTCGATGACCGTGTTGACGAACTTGAGGATCCGGCTGCCGTTGTCGACGAAGAACATCACGACGTCGTAGATCATCTTGCAGGCCTTGATGAACGCCGCGGCCGGGTTGAGCAGGCCGATGAGCCAGGTGATCCCGGCGGTGATGATCTTCGTGATGACGAAGTCCTTGACCTGCTCGAGGATCATCTCCTTGATGTCGCCGAGCTTCTCCAGCAACATCTGCCACAGCCCGGCGACGCCCTGGCTGGCGAGCACCGAGAAGATCTGCACGCCCTTCTCGGCGGCGGCCATGGCCTTCTCGCCGATCTGCTTGACGAGCCGGTTGCGGATGTTCGTCCAGGTCAGGCCGAACAGCGAGGCGAGCAGCTTGACGATGCCCATCAGGTCGAACTTGTCGGGCAGCTCGACCCCGGCTTCGGCCAGCGCACCGAAGAGCCAACTCATCAGGCCCTTGCGGAGGTGGTCGAGGATGTTGTCCTTGAACTTGAGGATGCCGCCCTTCACCCCGGCGATGAGGTTGCCGAGGAAGCCGATCGGGTTCTTGATGATGTCGCCCACCACGCCGGCCACGCGCGAGAGCACGTTGCGAAGCATCGCGGCGAGCTCGCGGATGGTATTGATGACGGCTTTGATCGCGCCGATGGCCTTGTCGACCAGGCCCTTGTTCTCGGCCTGCAGGGCCTCGATCCGCTCGTCGAGCCCCTTGCGCGCCTCGACGTACTTGGTCGCGAGGGCGTCGACCACCGACTCCTGCTTGGCGTCGACGTCGCTGTCCAGCTGGGCGAAGCGGTCGCCGATCTCCTTCGACGCCTCCGACCCCACCTTCTGCAGGTCGGTGGGCAGGCTCTTGACGTAGGCGGCGATGTCGGCGCGGCCTGTGGCGATCCGTTTCTTGGCGGCGGTCAGGTCGGTGGCGACGATGTCGGCGACCTTCGTGATCACCCCGTCCATCTGCTTGAGGTAGAGCTCGCGGCCGGCCGCGTAGAACTCGTTGACCTTCTCGGGCATCCCGAGCAACTTGTCCTTGGCCCAGCGCAGGGGGCCCAGCCAGCCGCCGTAGCGGTCCTCCTTGTACGCCGACATCTTCGCGTCGACGTAGGTCTCGAACGCCTGCCGCGCCGCCGCCTCACCTGCGGTGAACGCCGCGTCGACCTTGGGGTCGAGCCCGTCGAGGAGCTTCTTCACGTCGGCCTCGGTCGCGGTGAAGATCCCCTGGATCTTCGTGGTGACCTCGGCCCGTTTCGCCTCGTCCTTCGTCTTGGTCTTGCCCTTGGCCGCGACCAGCGCAGCGAGCGCCGCTCCCTTGCTGCTGTGCATGCCGGCGACCGCCGTGGTGGTCTGCGCGCCCGCGTCGGCCTTGCTCTGCGCGACGACCTGCTTCTCGTCCTGGCGGTACTGCGCCGGCGCGGCCGTGGCGTGGGCCGCCGCGGCCTGCTTGTCGGCGAGCGCCTGCTGGAACTGTGGCTCCTTGGACTGGGCGAGCTGCTGCTCGTCGACCTCGCCCTGGGCCATCTCCTGCTTGGCCTCGTGGGTGCCGGCGGCCAGGTTGAGCTGCTCGGGCGGCGCGGGCTTGGGCGCCGCACCGGCGCCGGCCACCGCCGGGACCGAGCCGGGTTGTTCGGGAGCAAGCGGGGTGACCGGCTTCGGGACGGCCTTCGACTGGTCCGGCGGAGCCTCGGTGGCAGCCTCGATGTCCTTGGCCTGCCCCTGTTTCCCACCCGACACGAGGCCCGCGACCTCGCCCTTGACCTCGCCTGCCTTCCCGGATTCCTTGTAGTCGTCGGCCTCCTTGAGCGTCTTGGGCGACTTCGCCTCGATCGCCGCCTTCACCGCCGCGATGAACGCCTTCTTGTCGAACGCCCCCGGCTGCTGGGCGTCCATCGTGTCGACCTTGGCCGCCTTGGCCTGACCCGCCAGATCATCGCTCGGCGCCAGCGCCGCGTCCTGGGCCTCCTTCGCCTTGGCCGCCGCGGGCGGGTGGGCCTTCTTGGCCTTTGCGATTCCCTTGACACCCGTCGCGACCTGCCGGAAGGACGGGTCGGCCGCGGGTCCGACGCCGGGTGGCGGCACCGGTGGGGCGAGCGCGCTGACCGCAGACGCGGAGGCGGGCGGTGCGGCCGACGCGGTGGGTGCGGCTGGTACGGGACCACCACCGACCGGGGTCGCGGTAGGGCGAGTGCCGCCGGCTGCGGTGGGCCCCGCGCGAACGGTCGGCCGCCCCGTCGCTGCGGCCGCCTTGCCCAGCGGGCTGACCGCGGGCACCGGTTTCGGCGTCGGCACGGGCTTCTTGGCCGGCACCGACTCCGGCCCGAAACCCGTCTTCGTGACCGCGAGTGCGGACGCGGGCGGCTTGGTCCCTTCGAGGTCGACCGGCACGCCCGCGGCCTTGGCCGCCCTCAGACCCTTCTCGACCGTGTCGACCACCGGCTCGCCCTGCCGTACCTCGCGCAGTGCGGCGTCGATGTCCGCCACGGCAGGCTCGCCGGGCGAGCGCATCCGCCCCGCCAACAACGCGTTCACCGCGGCGTTGCCGGCGCTGCGCTGCAACGCCAGCATGGTGCGCGGACCACTGGGTCCGCGACCCTTGCCGGCCTTCCGGGCCGCTTCCGCCGAGGCGGTGTCGCGCGGTGTGGCAGCGGGGTCCGGCGTCTTTCGCGCGCCGCCCATGGAACGAGGTTCGCCGAGCAGGCCGGTCTGGGCTACCACCACGTAAGCAACTGTTCGGGCACTCACAGCTGCCCGAAAGGGCACCTGTCGAGGTTCCCGGGGGTTTACCCCACGTCGTGACGGGGGTGGGTCCGGCCTGCTCCGGGTGTGGGCCTCATCGTCGCGGGTTCGGTTCCGGAGCAGCGTGTGGCCAGCACGAACAGCCGACACGATCGCTTCGAGGAGGGTCGCATGTTCACCTCTGTCACGCCTCACCCGGTCATTCCGGAAGACGGTCCGGAGCGGAGCGGGCTGGCCCGCTTCTGGCACCAGGTCGGCCCCGGCAGCAGGAAGCGGTACGCGCTCGCGCGGATCGAGGCCGAGCGCCTGGCCGCGCTGCGCTACGAGTGGCAGGAGGCCTGCCGGCACGTCGGGCTGGGTCTGATGGTCTACACGCCGAGCGGGGTCACCGTGTCGGTGCCGCGGGTGGCCCGGGCCGACTTCGGTCCGCCCGTGTCGTTCACCGTCCAGCTGCGGCCGGGGCAGCGGGCCGCGGACATCAGGGCCGCGGCGCCCCGGCTGGCCCTCGCACTGGGCGTCGGCGGGCTCCGGGTCTCCAGGCGTGCGCCGGGCTGGGTGGACGTGGTGGTGACCGGCGCGTGGTTCGAGTGCGCCGATGGCAACGACGGTGGCTACCGGGACGACGGCCCGGACGACCGGCGGCGACCGCCGGAGCTGCGGGTCGTGTGACCGGCCCGGTCGACCAGATCACGCCTCCTCGGCGCGACGGGTCGGCCGTCCGGTCGCCACGGAGCGCTGCGGCGGCAGGACGACGCCGAACCCGTTGATCGCCAGGCGCAGGACGACCTGGCCGGGAGCGCGGAGATCCCCGATCCGCGCCGCGCAGAGCTCCTCCAGCTCCGCCAGCCGCGCGTCGTACGCCTCCGGCCCGGCGATCCGGGCGCGCTGCAGTTCGACCGCGTTGTGCCAGACCTTCTGCCGCGCCTCGCGGAGCCACCGCCGGGACGCCCATCGATTGAGAGGGGTGAGGACGCGGTCCAGAAGGCCGCGCGCTGACCGCCGGGCCAGCTCGCCGTCCTTGGCGCGCACCTGGCGGGCGAGGACGTCGTCGATCCGCTCGTGGTCACGCCGCCGCCGGGCGAGCACCAGCGGGTCGGCGAACTCCTCGTCCGGAATGACCATCAGTAGTGCCTGCGGCAGGTCGTAGTTGACGTGGGCGTTCATGCCGAGCAGCACATGCCGCAGCGGGGGCAGCGCGGCGGGGGCGTCGAACGCGAGGCGCCACGGCCGGGGCACCCCGCCGCTGCCGGACAGGTCGGCGTCCAGGGCGGCGAGGTAGAGACCGGCGAAGGCGGCGTCCCAGCGCTGCACCCACTCCGGGTCGTCGAACGTCCCGTTGCGGACCGCCGTGCCGACGGCCTCGGTGGTCCGCAGGTAGGTCTGGAGGAACTCCCGGCGCGACGCCGATGTCAGCGGCAAGCGGTCGAGTTGCCGGCGCATGGCCGCCGACACCGCGGCGATGGGATCGGGCTCGCTCGTCATCCGGACCTCCTGAGTGGAACAGTCTCACTCAGGTGCGACCACCGCGAGGGACCCTCTGACGCTCAGGCGTTCGTCGGGGACGCGCTGGTCTCGGTCGCGATCTCGAAGGAGATCTCCTGGGGTGGCCCGGCGAACCCGCCCTCGACCCCGGCCTTGAGCGTCGGCAGCAGCGTCCCGTCGCGGAACTGCTCCCAGCTCTCCTGGGAGTCGTGGGTGGCGAAGACCGTCCACCCGCCCTCCGACGGGCCTGCGGCGTGGTACGTCTGCCCGGGTGGCAGGCCGCCACCGGGGTGCACCGCGGCGAGGACCGCTTCGTACTGTGACCGGGTGCCGCCGGGGAAATGATGAACAATCGCGTACGACATCGATGATCCTCCGGTCGTCATCCGGCGGGGCCATCCCCGGCCACGGTCGGTGCTGATCACCGTACGGACGGGAGCACCCCGTCTCCAGTTCTCGATCGGATGAACGTTTCGCCGTGCGCGGCGGCTCGACTCAGGTCCTGTGCTGCACGACCCCGGCGTTGGGGATCAGGTTCCGCTCCATGAGGGCGTACGCCTCGGCGAGGTCGCGGACTCCCGACGGGCTGTTGCCCACTTTCGGCGCCGCCTTGAGGATCGCCTGGAGGACTGCCTCGCGGGCCTGCTCGCTGAGATTCTGCTCGACCATGGCGCGACGGTACCCGCGGACCGTGCACGACGGGCCCGGAACGTGCGCGGGCACGAGGCGCATCGCCTGGGGCACTCAGAACGCGTCTTTGAACTTGCCCGGCCCACCCGGGGCAGCGGATAAGCCGGTGAGCTGCGGGTTTTACCCCTCGTCGTCGATAACTGACGCGAGTAGGCAGTGATCGAACTGCTGCTCCCCACTCCGGGGAGCACCGAGGTCGGGGCGGGCGGGCCGAGAAGCGCCCGCGGCGGCTGGTACTCGACGCGATCTTCTAGGTGGTCCGCGGCGGGATCGCCTGGGCTGCGACGGCAGGGGTGTGACGGCGCCGCACGGGGTGCGGTGATGCTGCCTGGGGTGTGACGGTGCTGTGGTCCGACGCTGCTGGCGCACTCCGTGGCGGGCTTGTCGCACGGCGTCCGTGACCGCCGCACCCTGCACAACAGCTGTGACACCCGGACACGGTATGCGACAGCACGCGAGGGGTGTGACGCCAACGGCCACTCGTGCGGGCGCACCCGGGGCGAGACGACCCCCGGGGCACTTGACGCCACGCAGTCGCCGAGCGGGTCACCACTCGGCTCCGGAACCGACCTGTGTCCCACTCGCCCATCCCGCTCGTGCGCCGGGCGGCGACGAGTGCCGGACCGACGCGGACGACCACCGGTGCGCCACTCGATCCGGATTCCGACCGACCTGTCGCGCTCCCGCGCGCGTTCGGAAGACGCGTTCTCAGTTCCGAGGGTGGACGGCGCGCTTGTCCCCGAGGCTGCGGTGCAGGCCGGCGAGGACGACGTCGAGGCCTTCGTCGAGTTCTCGAGCTCCGTCATAGGTGGCGAGTTCGGCGGCCAGGGCGCGGATGCGCGGGAACTCGCGGGCGGGAAGGCGGTGCAGGCCCAGACGCAGCAGGTCGTCGGTCTCGTCCGGGTCGAGCACCCGCTCCTGCAGCTCGTTGAGCATGTGGCCGTAGAGGAACCCGATGTAGAGCCGGTAGGCCTGGAGCGCTCCGCGCTCGTCGAAGCCTGCAGTGGCGAACAGCTCGAGCAGGTCCTCCAGGGGGTTCAGCGTGCCCAGCGGGCGGAGGGCCAGCGGGGCGGCCAGCGGTCGGGTCACCAGCAGCGGGACGACGTGGGGATGGGCGAGGGTGAGCTCGCGGAAGGCGTGTGCGGTGCGGCGCAGGGCATCGGCCCAGTCGCCGTCGCTCGCGGCGGGCACCCGCAGCTGGACGAGCACGCGTTCGACGATCCCGTCGAGCAGGGCGTCCTTGCTGGCCGCGTAGCGGTAGAGGCGCATGGGGTCGCGGTCGAGCGCGGCGCCGAGCCGGCGCATGGACAGCGCCTCCACCCCGTCGGTGTCGACGATCCGCAGCGCGGCGTCGAGCACCTCGTCGCGGGTGAGGGCACCGCGCCGCCGGATCCGCGTGCGCGTGGTCTCGGGCACGGGCTTGTCGATCAACGGCTGCCGATCCTCGGCGTCCATCCCGGTGCTCCCGTCCGTCCCGGCCCATCGGGCTCCATCGACAGCCTGCCCGCTACAGCGTAGTGTCTACACTGTAGCGCTCGATGTGCGAGAAGTCGCCTCCGGCGTCCGATCGCGGGGAGGGCCCGATGGCAGAGGGAACCGGATCCTGCAGATGACGGGCAGGCGGCGGTACGCCGACTCCGAGGTCGTCGCGGCGGCCGATCCGGTACGTGCGTACCTGTGCGAGGTCGGCAAGGTCGCGCTGCTCGACGCGGCAGAGGAGGTCTGGCTCGCGAAGCGGATCGAGGCCGGTCTCCTCGCCACCGAGCGGTTGCGCCGTGCGGACAGCGCCGCCGAGGTGCTGCCCCCGGAGCTGCGAGCTGACCTGGCGTGGATCGCCCGCGACGGCGGCCGCGCCCGCAACCACCTGCTGGAGGCCAACCTTCGCCTGGTCGTCTCCCTGGCCAAGCGCTACACCGGCCACGGGATGGCGTTGCTGGACCTGATCCAGGAGGGCAACCTCGGCCTCATCCGCGCCGTGGAGAAGTTCGACTACGCCAAGGGCTTCAAGTTCTCCACCTACGCCACCTGGTGGATCCGCCAGGCCATCACCCGCGCCATGGCCGACCACGCCCGCACCATCCGACTGCCGGTCCACGTGGTCGAGGCGCTCAACCGGCTGCGCCGGGTCCACCGAGAGCTGATCCAGCTGCTCAACCGCGAGCCCACGCCCGAGGAGCTGGCGACGGCGGCGGAGCTGACCGTGGAACGGATACTGGAGATCCAGCGATGCGCGCGCGAGCCGGCGTCGCTCGACGAGACGGTCGGCGACGACGGCGACACCTCGCTGGGCTCCCTCATCGAGGACACGGGCGCCCCCGACGCCGCCGACGTGGTGGGCGTCGCGCTGATGCAGGACGAACTCCGGACGGTGCTGGCCACGCTGTCCGACCGCGAGGCCGGCGTCATCCGGCTGAGGTTCGGCCTCACCGACGGCCGTCCCCGCACGCTCGACGAGATCGGAAGCGTGTACGGGGTCACCCGCCAGCGGATCCGTCAGATCGAGATCAGGACCATGGTCAAGCTGCGGCAGCCGTCGCGCGCCCGGATGCTGCACGCCTACCTCACCTGACGGGCAAATCAGCCGGCCGGCTCCGCGTCGCGCGGATCGGCGTCGTAGACGGCGTCGAAGGCGACGGTGCGCAGCGAGCGGGTCAGCGAGCGAACGACTCCGAGCGCGTGGTACTTGTCCCCGACCTCGGGACGCTCGCCGGCGCGCTGGACGTCCTGCCACAGTGCATCGACGTACTGCCAGACCAGTTGGCGTGCGTCCAACTGCAGCTGACGTGCCTCGCCGCTCATGTGCGTGAGCCGCGCCTGGTCGAGCGAGGCAAAGGCCTCGACGAAGTCCGGGGGCCCAGCGGAGTCCATGTCGGGGTTCCTCGGCGGCGGTGTCACACGATCTGAACGGTTGCGGCCGATGGCGTCACGGCACCCACACGCCGACAGCTTGAGCGCCACCCGTCGAACCAGGTCACCGTTCGATGGGCCATACTCGTCTCCTCGTCACCCGGTGCCGTCGTAGCGCTACGGTGTAGAGCCTACGGTGTACCGAACGGCTCGACAACGCCGGTACTCGCACGGCGAAGGCGACGACCGCGACGGCGATCAGGAACACCAGGCGACATCCGCCCCGAGAGCGCCTGACGACCCGGATGGGCGGGCTACAGGCCGTGGCCGCCGGAGACCTCGATGTGCTGCGCCGTGATCCAGCGGCCGTCGTCGCCGACCAGCCCCGCGATGGCCATTCCGATGTCGTCGGGCGCGGGCTGCGAGCGGGGGATGGTGCCTGACTCCGGCTGTGCACCTCGACGAGCTGCGCGAGCTGCTCGCTCGCCACGCGCGGCCCGACCAGACCACCGCCATCGACGGCGTCCTCGTCGCGTCGGTCGACCTGCCAGTGACCGGTCACTTCTTCGACGTCGGCCCCGGGCGGCCGGCGCTGGGCTTCGGGCTGATCCTGCACCCGTCCGCCGTCGCCGAGCTGCTGCTGCAGGCCGGCCCGGCCCGGGGGACATCCCGCCCGCCGGCACCGGCGCGCCGCCCGGGCTCGCCGTCAGCGACGCGCCGGACGAGCTGCTCGACGCGGTGGTCCGCCTGCTCCGCCTGCTCGACCGGCCCCGCGACACCAGGGTGCTCGCCCCGCTGGTCAAGCGGGAGATCCTCTGGCGGCTCATCACGGGGGAGCAGGGCATGATCATCCGGCAACTCGGGCTCGCCGACAGCAGCCTCACCCACATCGCCCGCGCGGTGCGGTGG
This sequence comes from uncultured Actinomycetota bacterium, assembly GCA_963720845.1. Lineage (GTDB taxonomy): Bacteria > Actinomycetota > Actinomycetes > Mycobacteriales > Pseudonocardiaceae > Pseudonocardia. The sequence goes on from CAVRHG010000025.1 coordinate 107,103, forward strand.
ATCCGCGACCACTACGCGCAGGCCTTCCGGGTGGCGCCCCACCGACGTCACCGCTGCCGGTCACCAGGTGGGCTACGACAGCGCGTCACAGTTCAGCCGCGAGTACCGCCGCCAGTTCGGCGCGCCCCGAGCCAGGACGCCGCCTCGCGGCGTACCACGACGCTGGACGCGACGCCGGCCCGGCTGTGACAGCCGTCGGGCGTCACCACTGCCCCGACGCGATCACCATCGGCTGATCAATCGACATCGCGTCGTTGACGACGAATTGCTGCCACGACTCGACCACGTGGCGCTGCAGGGCCTCCTGCGCTGCGACCGGGGCGCGGGCGATGAACGGGGCCATCGGGGTGAGGTTGATGTACTGCCACAGAAAGTCGGTGGGCCTACCCAGTCCGAACGTCGCGGTCGACACAGTGGCGGTCACGTCGACGAGACCGACGTCGCGCAGCAGCGATGCGACGTCGTCGGGGTCGTGCATGGCGAACACCACCCGGACGAAGCCGCCGAGGTCGGCATCGATGTGCTCGACGAGCGCCTGCTCCATGAGTGCGAACAGCGGTTGGATGGCCCCTGGGGTGTTGACCACGACACGCCCACCGGCAGCGCGCCGCATCTCGGCGGCCGCTGCGCGGCGGTCCTGCATGAACATCAGGCCCATCTGGCAGAGCACGACGTCGTAGGCGTTGTCGGGGAATGGCAGCGACGTGGCGTCGCCGACGTGCCACGCGATGGTCGACGGCGACTCCGCGCCGGCGACCTTGATCATGTCGGGGGAGAGGTCCATGCCGGTGACAGCGCCGCGCGAGCCGACCTGTTCGGCCGCGAGCCGTGCGATCAGTCCGGTGCCGCAGGCGACGTCGAGGACGCGCTCGCCGGGCTGCAGGGCGGCGAGCGCGAGCAGGGTGACCGACGCCGGCGTGGCGATCTTGGGTACGAATTGACGTCCTCCCCGCCCTGACGGGCGGGATTCCGGTCTGCGCGGCTCATGCCGTGCTCCCGGCGGGTTCTCGCTTCACGGCCGGTGCCCCGCACGGGCAGGTCCACTCCCGCACGTGCAGGGGCTTGGCCTCGCCGACGGCCCCACACGCCGAGCACGCCCGGGTGGAGGCCAACCACCGGTCCACCTTCACGAACGTGCGCCCTGCGCGGGCGCACTTGTACGCGAGCATCGCCACGAACCTCGACCAGCCCGCATCGTTGACGCTGCGGGCCAGCCGGGTGCGGGCCATACCCGACACGGCCAGGTCTTCCACCGCGATCAGTCGGTTCTCCCGAACGATGGTGGTCGACAGCTTGTGCAGCCAGTCCCGCCGAGTGTCGGCGACCCGGGCATGGCACCTCGCGACCTTGCGGACCGACTTGGCCCGGTTCTTCGAGCCGCGCTGGCGGCGGGCCAGTTCCTGCTGTGCCCGGCGCAGCTTGCGGGCCGCCTTCCGGGCGATGCGCGGGTTGTCGACCTTCCGGCCGTCGGACAGGACCGCGAAGTGCGCCAGGCCCAGGTCGATCCCCACCTCTCGCCCGGTCGGGGGGAGGGGTGCGTCGGGGGCGTCGACGACGAACGAGGCGTGATACCGGCCGGTCGCGTCCACCATCACGGTCACGCTCGACGCCTCACCGGGCAGCTCCCGCGACCACCGCACCGCCACCTCGCCGACCGCCGGGAGCCGCAGCCGACCCGCCGCGGTCACCCGGAACCGGGCCGCCTTGGTGAACCGGATCGACTGGGCCCGGTCCCGCTTGGACCGGAACCGAGGCGCCCCCAACCGCCGCCCCTGCCGTGCGCCCTTCACCGAGGCGAAGACGTGGACCGGCTGACCGGCCGCCTGCTGCAGCACCACCGCGGAGACCTCGGCCAGCTTGAACACCACCCGGGCACACCCGAACGCCCGCGCCAACGCCTGACGCTGACCCGGGGTCGGGTTCAAGCGGTAGGCGTACCGGAGCTGCCCACGAGCACCGTACGGTCGCGGACCGACAAGAACGGCCCGCTCCCCCGGCAGCCACTACGCGTTCCTGCTCCACGCGATCATGCGGGCCGTCTGCGACGACGTCGAGGTCGAGCTGCTCGAGGTCAACGGCGAGGCCAACGACGTGCACCTGCTGGTCAACCTCCGACCCCCCTCCGACCCAAGGCCGCCCTGCCCCGGCTGGTGAAAACAGAACGCGATCCACCATGCGTACCGCGCCGCGGTCGAGCGGTCGCCCGCCTCGACCGCGACGTGGAACGCGTCGTCCCACGCCCGCTCGCACGTGACGTCATCACCGACGAGGAACGCCGCGACGGCACGTCGTCCATGGTCGTCGGCCGTCAGCGGGGCCCTCGCCGCAGCCGCGCCGAACGCGTCGGCGGCAATGCGCCACGCCCGCGCGGTAAAGGCTGCGCGTGCCCGCTCCAGTGACGACGTCACGGAGACAGTGTGTCTCGGTTGCCCGCCCGGGGGGTCAACGGCCGAGCTTCTGCCGGGCCTGCGGAGTCACCGGCGTGAACAGGTTGACCAGGTTCCCGTCGGGGTCGCGGAACAGGAACGACCGGTTGCCCCAGGGCATCGTGGTGGGCTCGGTGACGACGGCCTACTCGACGAGGCCGCGCAGCTTCTCGTGGACGGCGTCCACGTCGTCCACCAGGTATTCGATGATGACAGAGCGGTTCGCCCCCGACTCGGCGGCACCGGCGCCGAACAGCGGCACGGTGCGGGTGCCGGCGACGGCCAACGTGCCCGAGGTGGTCGCCAGCTCGGCGAAGTTCTCGTTGCCCCAGGTCGCCGTCGTGCCGGTGACCTGCTCGTAGAAGGCGACGAGCCGGGCGACGTCGTCGGTGATGATCCGGATCGAGACGAACTCCATGGTGCTCACTCCTCGTCGTGGCGGCTCGTGCTTCGGTCGGGCGAGCGGTATGCGTCGTACGCTATGACCGATACCGGACAGTGGACTTTCGCATTATTGATGATCTTCAGGCGGCTTCTGCGAGGACGTCGAGCAGGGTGCTGGTGATTTTCGTGTGGAGCGCGGGGTTGGCCGACATGGCTGTAATTCGTTGCCGCCACAGGTTTCTGCGCAGGGCGGCGAGCGCGTCGGCGAAGCTGGCGGTGTGCTTGTGGCGGTACCAGGGGCGGGTCCGCCAGCTGGTGGTGTCGGCGTGGGTGCTCAGGTACCAGCACCAGATGGCGGTGTGGAGCCACAGCGACAGCGCGGCGGCCCGGGCCGGGCCCTGGCCCTTCCAGGACTGGGGGTCTTCGCCGCCGAGGGCTTGTTTGGCGTCGCGGTTGGTCACCTCGATCGACCAGCGCCCGGTGTAGCCGGAGGCGATGGTGGCGGGGTCGGCGGCGGGGGCGGAGGTGACGAAGTCGTCGGGTTGCGCGCTGGTGGGGTCGCGCACGACGATCAGGCGCACGAGGCGCCGCGGGCAGGCGCGGTACCAGAGCACGTCGCGGTGCCATACCCGGCGGGCCACTGTGGTGCCGCGCTGGTCGATGTCGACCTCGACCCAGTCGGTGGCCGCGGCGGCGAGTTCGGGTGGGGTGGGCAACCGGTCGCCCTTGGTGCGGGGTCGTCCGCGTTTGCCGGTGCGGGGCGGGGCGGTTCGTAGAGGGCGGCGTCGCGACGCAGCCGGGAGGTCACCACGGTGCGCGGCAGGTCGGCGCCGACCAGGCTGGCGTAGGCGCCGTCGGCGTGCAGGCCCAGCTCCCGCCCGGGTAGCCAGTCGGCGATCTCGCGGATCATCTGGGCGGCCAGTTCCACGGTGGTCGCGCCGTCCTTGTGGTGCACCCGCATGTTGATCGGCAACCCCAGTGGGCAGCCACCCCAGGGCGGGGTGACCCGCAGGGTGATGATCACCAGGTTGAGTCCCCAGGCGTAGACGACCCGGGCGCGGGTGGAGCGCACTGCGTCGCGGAAGGTCCCTGTGCCGGTGACCTGCCGGCCGGTCTTCTTGTAGACGGTGTCGTCGCAGTCCAGGATCACCGTGGCGTCGGGGGCGAACAGGGCGACGGCGTGCCCCGCGAGCACCCGCCACAACGCGGTCATGCTCCACCGCCCGACCCGGACGAACCGGTGGTAGGCGTCGTGCGCGCGCCGGCCCTGCGGGTCAGCGACGGACAACATCCGGGTAATGGTGCGTCGTCCCGGGGTGAGCACCCAGCCGGCCAGCAGGTCGGTGAACACCGCGAAGCCGGGCGCGGTGAACACCGCGGCACTCAGCCCGACCAGCGCGGACCAGCCGGCTACCGCCGCCGGGTCCGATCCCGATCCCGATCCCGGAGCGCCGCCACCCCGGCGCTCGCCTGCGTTTCCAGCGCGTCGCGGGCGGAGCGGTAGCGGGCCAGCGCCGCCGCCACCGCGGGCACCTGCGCGGTCCGCAGGCTCACCGTCACCGACCGGCCGGACAGACTCACCGACAACGCCGGTGACTCGTGCAGCGCGGTCCCGTCGGCGCACCGACAGGTCGGTTTCCCACACCGGCGCCGCATCGTGATCAGACTGCCCCGCAGCACCGGCGGAACCCGGTCCCGCTCCGTTTCCCCGCTCACGGCGGCATGCTCTCACGACTCCTCCACCCTGCTGGAGCTCCTGCAGTCCGGGGGCACCCGGACGCCCTGCTCGGCCAGGTCGCCGTCACCGGGCCGGCGCGGGCCGAGCTGGCCGATCGGCTCGGCGTCGACGAGCGCACAGACCAGGGCGCGTCAACCGAATGAGGCACGTCGACCTTGGACGTGAGAGGGCCGAGGAGACGGTGCACACCGAGATGAGCGACGACGACGAGTAGTGCACCAGTCACCTCGGCGCCGGGGGCGGACGATGACCGAGCGGGAGGAACCCGCTCCGCGGCTCGTGCCGAACCTCAAGGTCGTCGCGCTCGCGGCCGCCATCGGGGTCCCGGCCGCGCTGCTCGCCGCCGCGTTCCTGGCCGTGACTTACGTGCTGGAGCACTGGTTGTGGCACACGCTGCCGGCCGCGCTCGGGTCGGCCGCGCCACCCTGGTTCCTCGTGCTCGGCCTGCCGGTCGTCGGAGCAGGAATCGTGCTGGCGGCACGCACCCTGCTCCCGGGCGACGGTGGCCACTCGCCGCTCGAGGGTTCTCGCCGTTACCCCCACCCCGCTGCGCCACGCCCCTGGCGTCGCTCCCGCCGCGCTCGGTTCGCTCGCGTTCGGCGCCGTGCTCGGACCCGAGGCACCGCTCATCGCGCTGGATGCGGTCGTCGGTGCGGCGGTGGCGCCGCTGGCGCGTCTGGGAGCGCGCGACGCGACCGTTCTCGCCATGGCGGGCGCCTTCTCGGCGATTGCGGCGATCTTCGGCGGACCACTGGTCGCGAGCTTCATGCTGATCGAGGCCAGCTTGTTCCTCGGCGCGGCACTCGTCCCGACGCTGTTGCCCGGACTCGTCGCCGCGGCGGTCGGCTACGGCGGCGAGCTCGGGCTGCTGTTCTCGCCGGTACTGTTCGCCGCCCTGCTCGTCGGGAGTGCCGGCCAGGATGCCGTTCCGGCCGCCGTTCTGGCCTCCGTCGCGGCATCGCTGACCGTGACGGCACTCGAGCGTCGGCAGCGCGCCTCGTCCGCGGCCACCTCCACGCCGGGGGCGCGCAGGTCGGGTAGGCCGGGATCCCGCGCCGGCGCAGCGCGGCGTCAGCCCTCCACGACGTAGCCGGGGAGGCACTGCACGCGGAAGTCGGCCATCACCCTCCAGAAGTCCTCCCGCGCGACCGCCCACGACATGGCGGGGTGGCGGTCGATCAGGCCCATCGTTGCGGTGTGGAAGGCCAGGCAGACCTCCCGTGCGTCCGCCGCCACGTGCAGCGGGCCGTCCGGACCGGACACCCGCACCCGGCCGCGGCCCGCGTCGTCGAGGGTGAGCAGGCGCTTCGCCTCGAAGCTGTGCAGCGTGGCGCTGCCCCCGGATCGGCACCAGGCCAGCAGCTCCTCGGCCATGGTGATCAGAGTGGGGATCAGCTGCACCCGGGTGCCCGGACCGGTCGACCAGGCGCCGAGGTCACCGCTCACCCGCAGGTCGCCGTAGGCCAGATCACCGGGCTGCGTCCCGGCCGGGAAGTCGGCCTCGATCCGCAGCACGTCAGCCTCCTCGCACCGGGAACGCCGTGATGACCCGCCCGTCCGAGGCGTCCACGGTCACCCGGACGTTGTCGGACCGACCGTGGACGGTAACCCGGTGCTCGAACGACTGCATGCGCGCCCCGGGCGGGGACCGTCGCGCTCCGTTCGCCACGACGGCCTCGACCGCGGCCTGGACGTCGGCCCTGGTCGTGCCCGGTGCGAACAGGTCGCCGGGACCCTGCGCCGACGTGCCGGAGACGTGTCGCTCGTCGATGTGCTGCCAGCCTTCGCCGGCGTTGCCGTTCTCGATGTGGGGATGGTCGCGCCAGTTCGGCTCCCACGAGACCCGGGCCCGGTCGTCCAGCATCTGCCGCAGTTCGGTCCACTCGGTGTCGAGCAGCTCCATCAACTTGCCCGCCTGGCGGCCACGGGCGGCGTACTCCTGGACGAAGTTGCGCAGCCCGGCCCGCCGGTCGCCGACGATCCCGCGGGCGTTGATCAGGTCGATGATCCGCTGGCACTGGGCGTCGTCCAGGAACCCCGCGATCGTCGCGGGGTCCATGCCGAGGACCCGCGCCAACTCCGCCTGCACCGCGGACGGTGGGCGCACGTCGAGCCCGTCCAGCTTCCGCTCGGCGTCGCGGACGCCGCTTTCCAGGTCTCGCAGCTCGCGGCCGAAACCGGTGAGCTCCTCCGGGCCGTGGGCGCCCTGCAGGCGGGTGGCCATGTTCTGGGCGGTGGTCTCGAGGCGGGTGATGTCCGCGTTCAACGCCTGATCGGTGGAGCCCGACGCGGTGAACTTCTGGCGCAGCGCCGTGACCCTGCTCTGGAGCAGTTGCAGCTTGACCCGCCACGTGGCCAGCGACGCGGTGGTCTCCTCCGCGGGGCGCTTCTCGTCGGGCACCGTCGGTTTCTCCTCCGGCGGCACCGACGCCTTCTCGACGGGCTCGACCGGTTTCTTCGGCAGTAGGGCCTTGAGCTTGTTGGCGTACCGGGACGCGACCATGCCGAGGACGACGAGCACGGCGGTCACGATGGCGCCGATGCCGGTCGCCGAGTACATCCTCGCGTACTGCGACACGGAGTCCGGCGTGACCCCGGCGCGGGTACCGCTGTACCAGTACTTCAGGAGCTGGGCGAGGGCGAGGCCGATGTCGACCTGGATCATGACGAGGCTGACCGCGTAGTAGGTGCCGACCGTGACGAACTCGGCGACGGGACCACCCGCGAGCGCGATGAGGGCCGCCCAGATCCCGATGAAGGCGAGGGCGCCGTTGACGATGTTGGTGAGCCGCCGCGCGATTCCGAGGAAATGGTCGAGCCGGTCCAGGCCCGGGGCCGGTTCCCAGACTCCCTTGAGCTCCTCCCACAGCCCGGGGAACTCCTCGGTGAAGATCGCCGTCGGCCAGATGAGCTGCGAGATGACGTGGCCGAGTGTCATCAGCCAGTTCTCTTTGAAATACGCCGCGTCAGCGGACATCTGGCGGTCGACGGTTGCCGAGAAGTCGACGGCGGGCGCGGTGGTCGTCGGCTGCCGTTGCAGCGGGACGGTCGGCTGAGCGGTCGGCGCGGCGGACTGCTGGTGCACCATGTCCTTCGCCATGCCGGGGACCTTGCCGACGAGCGGCGCGGCCTTGGCCAGAAGCGGATCCACGATCTTCTTCTGGACGTCCCCGTAGGCGTCGATGATGAACTTGACGAGCGGGCTGGCGAGGAGCTTGAGGATCTCCTTGATCTTCGCCAGGGCGGCGCCGATCTTGCGGGCGACGTCGACCGCGGCGGCGAACGCCGATTTCGCGGCGGCGACGAGCCGGTCCCAGCTCTGCTTCAGCCGTGCGGCGACCGCGGCCCACAGGCGCTGTGCGGCGTCGATCGCGGCCCGGGCGAGGCGGGTGATCGCCTGTTGCGCGCGGTCCACGGCGGCGCGTATCGCGCCCCAGACGCGGGCGGCGCCGGCGCGCAGGGCGGTGACCGTGGCGGATACGCGCTGGCGGACGGCGCTCGCGAGCTGGGTGAGCAGCCCGGTGACGCGGCTGCGGGCGGCGGCGATGATGCCGGCGATCGCCCCGCCGACCGCGGTGACGGCGCTCTTGACGGCGCCGGCCACGGCGGAGGCGCCGCGCTTGACCCGGTCCCAGAGGCCGCCACTCGAGCCGCCGTCGTTGCCGCCCTCCGCGGCGTGCTGGGCCGCCGCCTGCGAGTCGGCCTGCGCGACGGTCTGCGAGATCTCGGTCTTGGTGCCACCGGCGACGGAGCTGATGTCGGCGGCGTGTGCCTGGACGATGTTCTCGCGGCTCGTCGTCCACTGCGCGTGCTCGTGCAGGAGCTCCTGATCGGTGGAGGCACGTACCGCCTGTTGACGGGCCGTGGCGTCCGTGCCGAGGTTCGCGATCTGTGTCTGTGTGGCAAGGCGTGCCTGCGTCGCCTCCGCGCGGTGGGCTACCCCGGCGGCGCCCGCGGGGGCCAGGAGCCGGCCGACCAGCTGGTGCACCGGGGTGCCGGCGGCGGCGTCGAGGGCGGCCGCCTCGTGTGGGTCGGCGGGTGCCGGACCGGCGGGTGCGGTGCCGACCGGGCCGCCGGCCGGAAGGGCGACCTCGGGCAGCGCGACCGGGTCGACGGTCGGGTTGAGGGAGCCGCCCAGCTTCGGCGCCGGTACGTCGCCCTCCGCCGCGGCGCGGCGCACCGCGGCGGTACCGCCCGATGCCCACTGATCGGCGACGCCCGGGTCCGGGCGGTCGCCGCCCTGGGATGGTGCCGACACCGTGGGCGGTGCCTGGTCGCCGATCGTGGGCGCGGCCGGCACGGCGGCGGGCGCGCCGGGTGTCAACCCCGTCGGGGCGGGGAGGGCCGGGAGGGAACTCGCAGCCTGCTCGCTGGCCAGTGCGGCGGGAACGAGGCCCCCTGCGCCCGACAGGTGCTGCGCGAAGGTGCTGGGTTTCGCGTCGAGCAGACCGCGCAGGGCGCTCACGGCACCGAGGTCACCGGATGCCTGCGCCGGCCCGGGCGGGGTCGTGGCTCCGCCGGACAGCGAGGCCACCGCGACGGGTGGAGCCCCCGCCGGCGCCGGCGGCGAGTCGCGCTGGGGCGCTGCGGCCGGGAGGCGCTGGACAGAAGGGACGATGTCGACGTCCTCGGCACGCCGGGCCTGCGTCCTTCCCGATCCGGCGCCGGGTTCGGGCGGCTCGACGGGGGAGCCCCAGGCCGTGCCCGCGGGGTGTCGCTGGAGGGAGGCGGCGCCGTCGTGGTCGGGCAGATGGTCCGCCGACGGCCCGGCGCCCGCCCCCGTTTCCGTGCCCGGCGCCGGCCTTGTGCGGGCGCCGGGGGACCGGGTGGCGAGGAGCCGGGACACGGCGGCGTTGCCGGCACCGGACTGCAAGCGCATGACCGCGCCGCGATGCATGGCCGCCCGCGGCACCCGCGCCGTCGTCGGGGCGGTATCCGGCCGGGCAGCGGACCGCAGTTGATCCTCGGGGCCGCGGTGAACCTCTCCGGGGCGGGCCGCCTCACCCTGCTCGTGCCGCTCCGACTGATCCTTCATCGACACCGACGCAGCGTGGCGAGCGCCCTGAACGCTCTCCCGGCGCGGCGCATGGTCCAGATCCTCAGGCGCCGCCCGGAGCGAGTGAACCGGAGAGCGGGCAGTCGTAGGGGTAGTCGATCGTGCCCGATGGGGCACCGCACGCTCGACGGCCGACCGCGCCGGACAACCGGTGGTCCGGGGGAACCCGGTGTCGGGAAGACCTCCTTGCTCGACGAGACGGGGGTGTAGCCGACGACGCCCACGTCGCGCGCCGTACCCATCAACCCGGCCAGACCGTGCGCGGCCGCGGCCTCGGTGACCTCGCCCCACACGGCTCCGGCCTCCACGCGCGCGACCCGGCACACGGGGTCGATCTCGACACCGCGCATGTCCGAGGTGCGGAGGAGCACCGTGTCGGTGAGCGGACCCAGGGGCAAGGCGTTGTGCCCGGTGGCCTGCGGAGCGACCCGCACGCCTGCCGCGACGGCGGCCCGGACGGTGGCGACCACGTCGCCCGCCGAACGGGCGCGGACGACCGCGACCGGTCGCTGGTCGACGCCGAGCTGCCAGCCGGTGCGGCTCTCGTCCCAGTCGGGGTCGGACGGGATGACCACAAGGCCGTCGATCTGGCCGGAGAGAAGGCCGGAGAAGTGGCCGCCGCGAACCCACTGAGTTGATCGATCTCCGGGATCGCCGGTACGGCGAGGCGGCTCACACGACGAGAGTCGTCCTAATCAGGGGGCGTTCCCATCCCGCGAGAGGCCGGTGCGCGGGCGAGCGACCCCTACAAACGAGGGGTGATGCGCCGCCGGGATCTCGCCCCAGCAGCTTCCGTCTGCGGACCACCACGCGCTCGATCCCGACGATCACCCATTGTGGGTGAGGCCGTAGCCTGCCGTGACTGACACGTTGAGCACTTGGTCCGCTGAGGGAGCGAATGTGTCCCAGTCCTCCGCAGTGAATGATGATCCGCAGGCGGGGTCGGGTTCCTCAGGGCTCGACGAGGACGAGCGGCTTGAGCTCGAGCGCTTGCGCCAGGAGGTAGCGGGTCTACGGGCTGCGCCCTCGGTGCCTCGCCGCCGGATTCGGTGGGCGTCCCTCGCCGCGGCTGTCCTCCTGGTCCTGGGCTGCGTGGGTGTTCCGGCCTCGGTGCTGGCGGTGTGGACACACAATCAGGTCAGCAACACCGACCGCTTCGTCGAGACCGTGAGTCCCGTGATCGCGGACCCGGCGGTTCAGTCCGCGCTGGCCGACCGGATCACCCGGGAGGTTCTCGCCTACGTCGATGTGCAGCAGATCGCGAACGAGACGGTCGACGCTCTGGCCACGCAGGGCTTGCGCCCACAGCTGGTGGATCGTCTGCGCGACCTCACCGGGCCGCTCGCCGACGGGGTCGCCGGCCTCGTTCGGGACCGGGTCGGGAAGTTGGTGGCGAGCCCGCAGTTCACCGCGGCGTGGAACCGCGCCGTGCAGGTTGCCCATGACCAGGCGAACGCGGTGCTGTCCGGCGAGGCAGCGGCAATCGCGATCAAGGACGGAGTGGTTGTCCTCGACCTCGCTCCGTTCATCGACGCCGCGAAGCAGCAGCTGATCGACTCCGGCTTCGCCGCGGCCGCCAGAATCCCGGAGGTTCACCCGACGGTCGACCTCTTCGCGGCCAGCACGCTGGTCCGTGCCCAGACGGCGTACCAGACGCTCGACGTCGTGGCCACCTGGCTGCCGTGGATCACGCTGCTCCTGCTGGCGGCCGGGGTGTATCTGGCCCGGCATCGGCGGCGCGCGCTGCTCGGCATCGGGCTGGGCGTCGTCGCCGGGATGCTCGTCCTGGCCGCGGCGTTGATGGTCGCCCGCGCGCTGCTGGTCAGCGGTGTGCCCGAACAGGGTGCTGCCGCTGCGGCCGCCACGTATGACATCCTCGTGCGCTTCCTGCGCACCGCATTGCGAACCCTCGCGGTGCTCGGTCTGATCATCGCCCTTGGTGCGTATCTCACGGGGCCGGCGGCGGGCGCGGTCCAGGTGCGTGGGGCGCTCGGCCGAGCGGTCGCCGGCGTGCGGCGGGGGCGCGTCGCCGAGGCGCTGGGCGCCGGTCCGGTAGGACCCTGGGTCCACGCACATGTCATGCTGCTGCGGGCTGCCGCACTCGGGCTCGCCGTGCTCGTGTTCGTCCTTCTCGACCGGCCCACGGGCATGGCCGTCGTGCTTCTCGCACTCGGGCTCGTCCTCGCGCTGGCGGTCATCGAGTTCCTCGACCATGTGCCTGTGGCGGAGACCCCCGCAGAGACAACGGCGGCCGGTAGCTCCGCGTAGCTCGGCTGTCCTCTCCCGTCAACCGACCAGTGCCAGGCCGGTTCCGCTCACGACCCGTGGTCTCGGCCGCTCCACACGGGCTCGACCTGGACCCACTCGCGATCCCAGGCCACGCTGTTGCGGGCGTCGAGCAGCCGCCGCAGACCGAACCACATCGAGGTGAGGACCGCCGCGCCCAGAGCGGTGATACCGATCCCGGCCGTGGCGCCGATCACCGCCGCGTCCGTCTGCGTGAACGGTGCCGGCATGACCCGAGCGTCGCGGTCCACCCACAGCCCCACTGTGCCGCCGGCGGGTTGCCGACCGGTGACCGGGACGTCGGTGACGCGCTCGTTGCCCGAGGTGTCCGCAAAGCGGACCGACCTCCACGCCACCCCGTCGGAATCGGCCTCGCGGTAGGCCGGCGGCGGGTCATCCAGCAGCAAAGCCTCGACCTCCGTCCGTTGCCCGTGCTCGAGCCGGCTCTTGTCGAGTGCGTCGGCATAGACGCCGGCGCCACCCCAGACCGCCAGCAGCAGCACGAACAAGGCGACGGCCGCCAGCAGCCATGCAGCCACGTCTTCCACCTGGTCGGTTCGCCGCCTGAGCGGACCCCTCAAGGGCGACGGTCGACGATCTCGTGACGGCTGCATCAGAGCCCACCTCGCCTGTCCGGCGTCTTGCGCTGCCGTTGATCCTGGCTGCGTCACCGGATGGCCCGGCAGCGGCCGACGGCCTTCTTGCCCAAGTCCTTCGACCCGGTCCGGCACCGGCTGACGTTCCACGGCGAGTGTGTCCTCGTCGGACGATTCGACTCGAGTCGGCCAGCCGCGACGCGAGCCGGTTCTCCGCGTGGTCATCTGCGTGACGGGGCGGACTCCCCATTCGACCGATTGTGCGCCTGACGTGGGCATCGAGTGGGGTCAGGAGATCCTCGATACCACGCACAGCGACCGCTGCGGTACGGTGTGACACCATCTAGTGTGTGACAGCATCTGGGGACGGCGGGCAGCCGATGGGACTGGGTCACCCGGGCCACCCCGACGCCGCGGGTCGCGCCGGGGGTGCGGATCTCGCTTGGCCGGCGGGATGCGAGTCGGCGCGCCTGGTGGCGGACGCCGTGCTGTACGAGGGCTACCTGCTCTACCCGTACCGGACGTCGTCCGAGAAGAATCGGGTGCGCTGGCAGTTCGGCGTGCTCGCACCCCGGGAGTGGATCGAGGCGCGCGGGCCGGCCAGGGAGAGCGTCGCGGGTTCGGCGGACACATGGCGGCAGCGGACCGAGTGCCTGCTGGAGGCCGGGGCGTCGGCGCAGCTGCGCGTGCGGCTGCGGTTCCTGCAGCTCCAGCACCGGTCCGTGCGACGACGCGGTGCGGCCGGCGAGTTCGTCGAGGTCAGCGAGCTGGAGGTGGACGGACGGCGGCACCTGACGTTCGACGAGGCCGTCCCGCAGGAGTTCGACGTGGCCGTGCAGCCGGACGAGCTGGACGGGCGGGAGCACACCGAGCTGATCACCGTTCCCGGCGGGGAGGACACCGAGCCGCTGGGACCCGCCGAAGACGGCCGGGTGGTACGCACCCGGTGGCCGCTGTCCGCGCGCCTGCGGCTGTCGCTCTCGGACGCGCCCGCGCCGTTCCCCGTGCGGCGCTTGCGGGTGGAGATCGAGAACGCCGTGACCGGGCAGCCGGTCGACGCGGAGCGCGCCGAGGTGTTGCGCCGGTGCCTGATCGCCACCCACTGCCTGCTGAGCGTGCGGGACGGGGTCTTCCTGTCCCTGTTAGACCCGCCGGCCTGGGCGGACGCCGCCGCGAAGGAATGCACGAACCTGCACACGTTCCCCGTGCTGGCCGGTGAGAACGGCGGGCGGGACGTCGTGCTGTCCTCGCCGATCATCATGTACGACCACCCGGGGGTCGCGCCGGAGAGCCCGGGAGACCTGCACGACGCGTGTGAGATCGACGAGATCCTCACGCTGCGCACGCTGACCCTGACCGACGACGAGAAGCGCGAGGCGCGGGCCACCGACCCGAGGGCCAAGGCGATCGTGGACCGGGCGGACGTCATGCCGAAGGAGATGCTCGCCCGGCTGCACGGCGCCGTACGCTCCCTGCGCCCGGTAGCCGAGCGCCCGGTGTCCGAGGGCGCCGATACGCCGGCGCCGCCCGAGCGCGCCCCCCGGTGGTGGGACCCGGGCGCGGACGACGCGTTGTCGCCCGGCAGCGACGCGGTCGTCGTGGGCCGGGTTCGCGTCGCACGGGGGAGCAGGGTGCGCCTGCACCCGAGGCGCAGCGGCACCGATGCTCACGACATGTTCCTTCAGGGCCGGACGGCGCGCGTCGAGGCCGTCCTGCTCGATGTGGACGACGACCGGCACGTGGCCGTCGTGCTGGACGACGATCCGGGTGCGGACCTGCACCAGTGGTATGGGCGGTACCACTACTTCGCCCCCGAGGAACTGACACCCCTTGACGCCGAGGTGGGCAGGACATGAACAGATGATCATCCGGGCGCGCACCATCCCACCCGAATCCAGCCGACGCCCCCGCCACGGCCGGGAAGCCGACGATGAGCGCGGCGAGGAGCTCGCCCCGGAAGCCCGCAATGGCCACGAGCCCGGCCGCGCGGAGCAGCGTGCGAGCTTCGAGGAGATCCACATCCTGTGGATCTCCGAGGGCATGAGCTGTGACGGCGACACCATCTCGATCACCGCGGCCGAGAAGCCCTCGCTCGAAGACGTCCTGCTGGGACTCATCCCCGGGCTGCCCAAGGTCCACCTGCACAACAAGCTGCTGTCCCCGACCCAGGGTGGCGAGGAGTTCCTGGCCCCGTTCCGCGCGGCCGCAGCCGGACAGCTCGAGCCGTTCCTCCTGGTCATCGAGGGTTCGATCCCCAACCAGAACATCATCGAAGGCGAGGGATACTGGACCTCGTTCGGCAACGACCTCGACACCGGCCAGCCGTTGACCGTGAACTGGTGGATCGACCACCTGGCCCCGAAGGCATGGGCGGTGATGGCAGTCGGCACCTGCGCCACCTACGGCGGGATCCACGCGATGGCCGGCAACCCGACCGGAGCCATGGGGCTGGGCGACTACCTGGGATGGGGTTTCGAGTCCGCAGGCGGGCTGCCGATCGTGAACGTCCCGGGATGCCCGGTGCAGCCGGAGAACTTCATGGACACCCTGACCTGGATGCTCTATCACGCCGCCGGCACCGCGCCACGGCCGCCGCTGGACGGGATGCTCCGACCCGAGTGGATCTTCGAGCGGACCGTGCACGACGGCTGCGAGCGGGCCAGCGACTACGAGCAGGGCAACTTCGCCACGGACTTCAACCAGCCGAAGTGCCACGCCAAGCTCGGCTGCTGGGGGCCGGTCGTCAACTGCAACGTGCCCAAGCGTGGCTGGATCGGCGGGGTGGGCGGGTGCCCCAACGTCGGCGGCATCTGCATCGGCTGCACCATGCCCGGCTTCCCCGACGCGTTCATGCCGTTCATGGACGAGCCGGCCGGGGGCGAGCTCTCCTCCGCGATCATCAAGGAGTACGGCGACTTCGTCCACCGGATGCGTCGCATCACCGCCATGGCGCTGAACCTGGAGCCGGAGTGGCGGCACAACGGTCCGTACCTGACCAGCGGCTACGAGCCGCGTCGGCGCCCGCGCCCCCCGATCCGGAGTGCGGCGCCCTGACCGGTGACCCGGACCCGCGCCCACCCCGCCCCGCAGCGACCCCGAAGGAATCGACGGATGACCACAGGTAGTCGAGCTGGGCAGAAACTCCCGCAGATCGTGGAGATGAACTGGGACCCGATCACCCGCATCATCGGGAACCTCGGCGTCTACACGAAATCGACTTCGCGAACCGGGTCGTGACCGAGTGCCACAGCACGTCGTCACTGTTCCGCGGCTACTCGGTGTTCATGAAGGGCAAGGACCCGCGGGACGCCGGCTTCATCACCAGCCGGATCTGCGGCATCTGCGGGGACAACCACACCACCTGCTCGGTGTACGCGCAGAACATGGCCTACGGCATCACGCCCCCGCCGCAGGCGGAGAACATCATCAATCTCGGCGAGGCCGCCGAGTACATGTTCGATCACACGATCTTCCAGGACAACCTGGTCTTCGTGGACTTCTGTGAGGCCATGGTCAAGCAGACGAACCCGAGCGTGCTGGCCCGCGCGGAGAACACCGAGGCACCCACGCCGGGCTGCACGGCTACCGCACGATCGCGGACATCATGCGCTCGTTCAACCCGTACGAAGGGGACTTCTACCGCCAGGCGTTGAAGGTGTCCCGGATCACCCGGGAGATGTTCTGCCTGATGGAGGGCCGCCACGTGCACCCGTCCACGGTCTATCCGGGCGGGGTGGGCACGACGCCCGGACCGACGCTGTTCACCGACTACATCTCGCGGTTGGTCAGCATCCTCGACTTCGTCAAGCGCTCCGTCGCGATGAACGACGACATCTTCGACTTCTTCTACGAGGCGCTGCCCGGATACGAGGAGGTGGGCAGGCGGCGCATCCTGCTCGCCTGCTGGGGCGCATTCCAGAACTCGGACGTCTGCGACTACCGCTACGAGACGATGAACGACTGGGGCAAGGCGATGTACGTCACGCCCGGCGTCGTGGTCGACGGCAAGCTCGTGACGAACAACCTGGTCGACATCAACTTGGGCATCCGCATCCTGCTGGGCAGCTCCTTCTACGGCGACTGGGTCAACGAGCAGCCCTTCGTCACTCATGATCCCTTGGGGAACCCGGTCGACATCCGCCACCCGTGGAACCAGACCACCCTGCCCGAACCGGGGAAGCGGGACTTCGACGACCGCTACAGCTGGGTGATGAGTCCACGATGGCTGCACCCGGGGACCGGGGAGCATCTCGCGCTGGACACCGGCGGTGGCGCGTTCGCCCGGCTCTACACCACCGCGCTGTCCGGGCTGCTCGACACTCCGTATGTGAAGTCGACGGGGCACAGCGTGCAGATCTCGCTGCCGCGCAGCACCGAGCTGCCGGAGACCACGCTGGAATGGAAGATCCCGAAGTGGTCGAACGCGCTCGAACGCGACCGTGCACGGGTCTACTTCGTCGCCTACGCCGCGGCGATGGCCGTGCAGTTCGTCGAGGAGGGACTGCGGCGCACCCGCGAGGGCGACCTGAGG
>CAVRHG010000026.1:0-14420 GCA_963720845.1 uncultured Actinomycetota bacterium
CGCGGCAGCCTGCACGGTTGTTGGGGCAACGAACCGGTAGTCACCTCGACGAACCGGACGTCGGCCCACGGACGGCCCACCGCGCTGTTGGAGTGCCCGGGCCGTTACGCGACGATGTGGCGCTGCTCGCCGTCTGGTTGACTCTCTGACGTCGGTGGATCCCGGCGGACCGCTCACGGATCACTTCCGCCCGCTCGTCGTTCTGTCAAGGTCTAGGACCGCTTCCACTGCGTGGAATGCGCTTTGCTGTGCCGACCCGCGGAGTCAGCGTCAAGGGGGACGAGAGATGGTCGCGGTTTCGGAGACGGGCCTCACCGTGCCCGTGGACCTTCGAAGACCCGCCGACGGCGAATCCGCCGACGACGAGCGTCGCGTCGTCGCCATCGCCGTGAGCCCGATGGAGCTGCTGCGGCCCGGCTCGGATCTGCTGACCGTGATTCGCGACGCCGGCTACGTCGACCTGCTGCTGGTCTGCGAGGACGAGCCCGTTCCCGACCCCAGCCCGGTGTGCGTGCTGGGCGGCGGGGCTTTCACGACGCCCGACGCGGCCGAGGGCGCTGGTGACGGCGCGGACGACGACTTCGACGACGTCGACGACACGGACGTCGTCGATGACGTCCGTGCCGCCGTCGCGCTCCTCAGGCTCGGGGAGCTGCACGTGCACCGCCTGGGCCTGCGCCCGCCGCTGGGCACCGCCGCGGACGGCGATCTGGTCGCGGCATTGAGTGAGCTGGTCGGGTTCGACCCCGGGCCCGGTGTGCAGTGCCTGGCTCCCCTGCCGCTGCCGACCGACCCCGCTCGCGCCGCGATCGAGCGGGCGGTGTGGCGGATCGCGCAGGTCTATAGCCTGCCGGTGTTGCGCTACCGGTGCCTCGAGCTGAGCGTCGTCGACGCCTGATCCGTCGCCGGGCGCACGGGGTGGGCGCGCCGCCCCCGACGCCGCGCGCCCACCCCGTGCTCCCGGGATCGTGAGGAAGCCGTGCCAGTGTCCCGGCGCCGGCGGTTCCTCGCGGCCCTCTAGCTCACGGCGGAGAGTCCCCGCCGTTCAAGGATGATGCGCCGCTCCGCCTCGGCGAGGCCACCCCACACCCCGAACGGCTCACGCGTCTGCAGTGCGAACTCCCGGCAGAGGTCCATCACCGGGCAGCGGTGGCAGACCTCCTTGGCCCGCGCGGTGCGGCGGGACCGCGACGGGTTGCGCTCGCCGTCCGGATGGAAGAACACCGAGCTGTCCATGCCACGGCACGCTCCGAGGCGCTGCCATTGCCACGCGTGGTCCATCGGGCCGGGGAGCCGGGAAACGTCGCTCATGTCGCGAACCACCTCGCAGATGTCCGTGGGCCCGAGTCGTTCCGGGCGATCGCGCTCGACTTCCCACCTCCGCAAGCGGACAAACGCTTCCATCCACCCGTTGGACACCGCGTCCGCCACCCGACTGCACCGACATCGCCACGCCGCGTGCGCCCCCCGCGCAGGACGACGCGTCCTCATGGGTGATGTTCGCGCACGACTTGCCAGGTGACAGGGGTCACCGTCCACATCGGGCGCGGGACAGCGAAAGCCGGTCGGTAGAGGCGCCGCCGGCAGGTGTGTGGCCTAGATCACAAATCTCAAGTTGCGGCGAGTGCCTCGTCGAGGCTCGGGTGGATGTCGAAGAGCGGTACGAGGCCGGCGATGGTCAGGGGGCGCAGCACCCGGCGCGCCGTGCACGCCAGCCGCAGCTCGACGCCCGCCGAGTGCGCGGCCTCGCGCACCTCGATCAGCACGGCGAGGCCGCTGGTGCCGAGGAACGTCACGTCGTCCATCGCCAGTACGACCAGCTCGACATTCGCCGACGGCTCGAACTGCTCGAGCACCGCGGCACGCAGTTGCGGGGACGTGAGCATGTCGACCTCGCCGCCGACCTCGATCACGATCTGGCCCGGCGTGGGCCGGGACGAGGAGATCGTGATCTGGTCGTCGGCATCGCCGCTCCGCCGTACGGCGGGCGGGTCGACGGGCGGGTTCGAGCGCGTGTCGGGCATCACGCGTCACCGTAGAGCCCCCGCGCCGCGGCTGCCACCGGGGGCCGTACTCGACGTACCCGATCGCGCTGGGTGAGCGCCGAACGGCGTGAGTCGGCACGTTCGCCGTCGCGAGTCGGCACCTTCGTCAGCGCGGATGCGCGCCTCGGGCCGTCGCTCAGCCGGGCGCCGGCCGGACGAGCCGGTGCCCGCCGTCGGCGGTGCGCTCGGTGCGGCCCGTGCGGGCCAGCAGCTCGAGCAGCGGGACGGCCACCCGGCGGGTCGTGCCCAGGGCCTGGCGGGCGGCGCTGAGGGTGAACTCCGGTCCGAGTGTGCCGAGCACCTCCACCGCCCGGTCGTCCGCGCCGGGAAGCAGGACCACCCCGTCGGCGACGCGCAGCAGCTCCCCGTTGCGGACGAGCGACGCGAGCTGCCGGGGCCCCAGGCCGAGCGTGGCGAGCCGGGCGGCCTCGGGGGCGTCGAAGGGGCGTTGTTGCAGGTCGGCGCGCAGCTCGTCGAGAGCCGTGCGCACGGCGGTGGGCAGCCCGGCACCCGCGACGGTGGCGACCCGGCCGTCGCGCAGGGTGAGCTTCCCCGTCGGCCCCTCGACGCCGCGGTGCGGGTCGGTGGCGCCGGCGCCGTGCCGCAGCACCGCCTCGACCAGTCGCCCGTCCGGCAGGTCGAGCGCCCGCCGCGCAGCCTCCAGCGGAAGCCCCGGGTCCACCGGGTCCGCGGCGTCGTGCGCAGCCACGGCGGCCGCCAGGCGCGTTCCCAGCGCCGTGGCAAGCTCGGGGTCGAGCAGGTAGCCACCCGCACCCGGAGCGCGCAGCGCGTCGACCTGCTCCGCAGGCACGCCCATCGCTACGAGATCGGCCCGCCGGACCACCCCCCGACGGCGCAGCTCCCCCGCCGCATCCGGGCCGACGACACCGGACAGCTCCACAGCTCGTCGGGCGGCCGCACCCCGACGGACCAGCGCCGGGGGCGCCACGTCGAGCACGCGCAGGCCCGCCGCGACCCGACGCCGCCCCGGATCGCGCAGCACCGCGCGGTCACCGATCCGCAGCGGCACCGGGTACCGCAGCCGCAACCGGACCACGTCGCCGCCCAGCGGGCGTACCCGGGTCGCCACCGCCGCCGAGCCGACGTGCAGGGTCAACTGCACGGGCAGCTCGCCGGGGTCGGGCGCCGCCTCGCGGACCCCGGACAGCCGGACGTCCAGCTCCGCCGTCGGCAGCCAGGCGCCGGGGGTGAGCAGGACGTCCCCCCGCGCGACCGCCTCGCGCGGCACGCCGCGCAGGTTCACCGCGACCCGGGCCACCCCGGCGATCCGGTCGTGCGGCTGCCCGAGGCTCTGCAGCCCGCGCACCGTCACGCGCCGTGGCGGGTGGCCCGCGCTGTGCAGCTCCAGCTCGTCGTCCACCCGCACCCGGCCCGCGGGCAGCGTCCCGGTGACCACCGTGCCCGCCCCACGGATCGTGAACGCCCGATCCACCCAGAGCCGGACGTCGGCGTCGGGGTCGGGGACGGGCAGCGCGGCGGCGAGATCGTCGAGCGCGGCGCGCAGGTCGTCCATCCCCGCACCGGTCACCGCGGAGACGGAGACGGCAGGGATGCCGGCCAGCGGGGTGCCGGCGAGGTGGGCCTGGGCCTCGTCGCGGGCCAGGTCGGGCTCCAGGAGGTCGCTGCGGGTCACGACCAGCAGCCCGTGCCGCACACCGAGCGCCGACAGCGCGTCGACGTGCTCAGCCGACTGCGGCATCCAGCCCTCGTCCGCAGCGACGACGAGCATCACCGCGGGCACCGGGCCGACGCCCGCGAGCATCGTGGTGACGAACCGCTCGTGCCCCGGGACGTCGACGAACGCGACCTCGGCGCCCGACGGCAATGTCGTCCAGGCGAACCCGAGGTCGATCGTCATGCCCCGGCGGCGCTCCTCGGCCCAGCGGTCGGGCTCCATCCCCGTGAGCGTCCGGACCAGCGTCGACTTGCCGTGGTCGACGTGCCCTGCGGTCGCGACTACCTGCATGCCAGGACGGCGGCGGCCAGCACGTCGTCGGCGTCGGGGGGCAGCGCGCGCAGGTCGAGCAGGCAGCGGCCGCGGTCGAGGCGGCCGAGCACCGCGGGCTCGCCGGCCCGCAGCGCCGCGGCGAACGACTCCGGTAGCGCGACGGCGGCGCTCGGGAGCGTGACGCCGGGCGCACCGCCGCCGCCGACGGTGGCCTCCGCGTCGACCGCCTCCGCCGGGATGCCCCGGCGACGCAGGGACTCCGCCAGCCGGGTCGCCCGGGCGTGCAGCGCGGCCGGCGCGGCGTCGAGTCCCTGGAGGACGGGTGTGGCCGGGCCGCGCAGGGTGGCCTCCATCGCGGCGAGGGTCAGCTTGTCCACGCGCAGCGCGCGGGCGAGCGGGTGCCGGCGCAGGCGCGTGACCAGCTCGGCACCGGCACCGGGCGCGCCGAGCAGCAGCCCGGCCTGTGGGCCCCCGAGAAGCTTGTCGCCGGACGCGGTCACGAGGGTGGCGCCGCGGGTCAGCGCTGTGGTCGCGTCCGGCTCGTCGGGCAGCAGGGGGTGCGGGGTGAGCAGGCCGGACCCGATGTCGGCGACGACCGGCACGCCGAGCGCAGTGAGCTCGTTCATCTTGGCAAGCTCGTCGACGTCGACGGCGCGGGTGAAGCCGGTGACCACGAAGTTCGAGGGGTGGACCTTGAGGATGAACGCGGTGTCCGGGCCGATCGCGCCGGCGTAGTCGGCGGGCGTCACCCGGTTCGTCGTGCCGACCTCGCGCAACCGGGCGCCGGTGGCGGTGAGCAGGTCGGGGATGCGGAACCCGTCGCCGATCTCGACCAGCTCGCCGCGGGCGATGACGATCTCGCGCCCTGCGGCGAGCGCCGTGGCGACGAGCGCGAGCGCGGCCGCGCCGTTGTTGACCAGGTGCGCGGCCCCCGCTGCGGGGACGGCCGCGAGCAGCGCGTCGACGGCCCCTCGGCCGCGGGCGCCGCGGGCACCGGTGGCCAGGTCCAGCTCGACGTCGCAGGTCCCGGCGGCGACGTCGAGGGCGCGGCGGGCGGCGGGGGAGAGCGGCGCGCGGCCGAGGTTGGTGTGCAGCAGCACGCCGGTGGCGTTGAGCACCGGCCGCAGGGTGGTGGCGGTCTCGGGCAGCCGGTCGAGGACGGCGTCGACGACAGCCTCGGGCGCGATCTCGCCGCGCCGGACCCGCTCCTGCGCGCTGCCGACCGCCTCCTTGACCAGCGCACGGCCCAGCCGGGTGACGGCCAGGGCGATCTGGGGCTCGGCGAGCACGGCGTCGGTGCGGGGCACCCGGCGCCGGGGATCGGACGCGAGGGTCACGGAAGGAGGGTACGGCGGCGCGTGCGGACCGGCGTCCCGGCCGGGCGCATGCGTCGTCGGGCCGTCGCCGCGTTCGGCCGGTCCGTAGGCTCGGGCCCGTGACCCGCCGTCTCACCCAGTTCAGCCATGGTGCCGGTTGCGCGTGCAAGCTCGCTCCCGGCCTGCTGGCGGAGGTCCTGACCTCCCTCACCCCGCCGACCGCTCCGGAACTGCTCGTCGGCACGGAGACGGGCGACGACGCCGCCGTGTGGCGGTTGGACGCCGACCGCGCCCTCGTGGCGACGACGGACTTCTTCACCCCGCTCGTCGACGACGCGCGCACCTGGGGCCGAATCGCCGCGCAGAACGCCGTGTCGGACGTCTACGCGATGGGCGGGCGGCCGCTGTTCGCGTTGAACCTGGTGGCGTGGCCGTCGTCCGACCTGCCGATGTCCCTCCTCGCGGAGGTGCTCGCGGGTGGCGCCGAGATCGCGGCGGAGGGTGGGTTCGCTGTGGTCGGTGGGCACAGCGTGGACGATCCCGAGCCCAAGTACGGGCTGGCAGTGGTCGGCGAGGCGCACCCGGACCGGATCCTGCGCAACTCGGGCCTGCGCGACGGCGACGCGCTGGTGCTCACCAAGCCTCTCGGCATCGGGATCACCACCACGGCGATCAAGGTCGGAGCCGCGCCGGACGACCTCGTCGCGGCGGCCGTGGCCTCGATGACCGCGAGCAATGCGGCGGCGGCGCGGGCCGCGATCACCGCCGGGGCGACCGGGTGCACGGACGTGACGGGTTTCGGGCTGCTCGGGCACCTCGTGAAGATGGCCGCCGCGTCGCGGGTGGACGCGGTGCTGGACGTCGCGGCGGTTCCGGTCCTGCCGGGCGTCCGGGCGCTGGCGGAGTCCGGGATCCTGCCCGGCGGCAGCAAGCGCAACCGCGACTGGGTGGCGCCGTCCGTCGACGCCGGTGGGTTCGGCGAGATCGACGTGCTGCTGCTGGCGGACGCCCAGACCTCGGGCGGCCTGCTGTTCGGCGCGGAGCCGCAGCGGGCGCGGGAAGCGGTGGCGGAGCTGGCCGCAGCAGGGGTGTCGGCGGCGGTGATCGGCGAGGTGTGGACCGGGACGGGGCGGATCATGCTGCGCTGATCGCCGCGGGCGTCGCCGCAGGGCCGGGTGAGCACCGCGACCGTCGCCCCACGGCTCCCGTCACCGCCGTCCGGCGGCGATCACGGCGATCACGGGGCCCCGGTGGTGGTCCGGCCCAGCCGGGCGTCGGGGACCTCCCGGCCCTCGATCCGTGCCGCCGTCGCCAGCAGCGCCAGCTCGTCGCCCGGCCGGCCCACCAGTTGGACCGCCACCGCACGGCCCGACACGCACACCGGGACGACCACGGCCGGCACTCCCGCCAGGTTCCACGCCTGCGTGTAGGGCACGCGGGAGGCCGACAGCACCGTCGTCGACAGGTAGCCGCGGTGCCGCATCGCCCCCGCCCGCACCGGCGGGCCGGCGACCGCCGGGGTGAGCAGCACGTCGTGGCGGCCCGCGTCGAACCACGCGAGCACCCGCTTCCGCCACGCCGCGGCCGTCGCGGGGCGCGGACCGCCGAGGCGCAGCACACCGCGGCCGTGCCGCACGACCGTCGCGGTCCGCGGCTCGACGGCGTCGAGGTCCAGGCCGAGGTCGGCGGCCTCCCGGGCCACGCCCGCCTGCCAGCGCACCGACCAGTGCGACGCCACCGATCCGGAGTAGGGCGGATCCTCGGCCGCCAGCACCGCTCCACCCTCCCGGAGCAGCACGGCCGCACCGACGGTGGCGAGCCGGTTCTCCGCCGTCAGCTCCGCGACCGGCGACGGGCTGCGCAACGACACCGCCACCCGGCGCAGCGCCGCGCCCGCCTCGACCGCGTGCCGGGCCGACCCGGCATCGCGTCCCGCGAGCACGGCGAACATCACTGCAGCGTCGGCGCAGGTCCGGGCGAGCGGGCCCGCGGCGCTGAGCCCGAACCAGTGCTCGTCCGCGCCCCCGGGCAGCGGCACCTCGCCGGCGCCGGGCTTGAGGCCGACCAGACCGCAGTAGGCCGCCGGGATGCGGATCGAGCCGCCGCCGTCCGTTCCCAGCGCCAGCGCCGCCATCCCCGCCGCCACCGCCGCGGCGCTCCCGCCGCTGGAGCCGCCGGGGTCGCGGGCCGGGCTGCGCGGGTTGCGGGTGAAACCCAGGGCCGACTGGGTGAACCCCCACACCGCCAGCTCCGGCATCCGGGTCTTGCCGACGACCACCGCGCCTGCCCGCCGCAGCCGTTTGACCAGCTCGTCGTCGCGCCGCGCCGGCGCGGTCGACGTGGCGGCCGACCCGTGGCGCGTCGCGTGCCCGGCCACGGACACGTTGTCCTTCACCGCCACCGGGACGCCGGCGAGCGGCAGCGCGAACCGGTCCGGCCGGGCGTCCACCCCGGCTGCCTCGGCGAGCACCCGGTCGGCGTCGAGGGCCTCGAAGGCGCCGAGCTCGGCGTCCCGGGCGGCGACGCGGGCGAGGTGGGCGCGGGCGACCTCGACGGCGGTCGTGGTTCCCCCACGCACCCGGTCGGCGATCTCGCCGGCGGTCGACGCAAGGAGGTCGGCGGCGTCGGCGACGGTACCGCTGGTCACCGGGTCAGCGTGCCACCGTCACGGGCCGCGACGTGGGCGACCCGCCGATCACCACAACGGGCTAGTCATCCCACCTGTGGATCTCCGCCTCGCTCCGCTGCGGCGTTGATCCACAGGACATGCGTGGTCATCCCACCTGTGGATCTCCGCGTCAGGCGGACGAGCCGAGCGCCTGCGGGACGCCGTCGGCGACGTCGAACAGGGTCAGCAGACCGGTGGCCTCCAGCGCCCGGGTGACGATCCGCGACCCGCACACCAGCCGCAGCGTGTGCCTGCGGGCGTCCGCGCCGTCCTTGGCGGCGACGAGCACCGCGAGCCCGGCCGAGCCCAGGAAGGTGACGTCCGACAGGTCGAGGACCAGCAGCGGGACGACCCGGATGTGCTCGTCCAGCTGGGCGCGCAACACGGGCGCGGTCAGCGTGTCGATCTCGCCGACGACGTGCACGACGGTCGCGTCGTCGCCGTGCCTGACGACATCGAAGCGGACGACCTCACCGACCTCGCCGGCCTCGTCGGCCGGATCGGCAGGTGCCTCATAGTTCATGCGCACCGGGCTCCTCGACGGTCCTGCGAATTCGGGATCAGCGGCCGGGCGCGACCGCGGCGACCACCCTACGACCGGTGTCCGGGCCGGGCAACAACGCCCCCCTCGCCGGGCTTTGCCCTGGTGAACGGGGTACTGCCGCGGGTCCGATCGCTCTATCGGGGCCCGGGACGGGGATCCCGCGGTGGATCGACGCCGCCCCGGAGCCGGTCACCGGGGGCAGGCAGGCGGGTCCGCGGGCGCGCTCGGCCGCAGGGACCGGTTGCCCGAGGTCCCGCCGATCATCAACACTGCGGGCGCCGAGCCGGGCAGGAGGCGCTCCCGTGACCCACCCCCATCCGCTGGATCCGCTGACCGCCGACGAGATCCGCCAGGTCACCGGGCTGCTGCGCCGCGAGCGCGGCGTCGCCCGCCCGCAGTGGCGGATCGCCGCGATCGAGCTGCGCGAGCCCGCCAAGGAGGTGGTGCGCGGGCACCGGCCCGGGGACCCGGTCGAGCGGGTGGCGCGGGCGATCGTGTGGGACACCCGGGACGGCCTCGCGTATGTCGCGGTTTTGTCCCTCGGGAATTCGACAGGGTCCGCTGACACCCTGCTGGCATGGGAACCCCAGCCCGGCCGCCAGCCCAACGCGACCGTCGACGAGTGGCACGAGTGCGACGAGGCGATGCGCCGTCACCCGGACGTGATCGCGGCCCTCGTCGAGCGCGGCATCGACGACCCGTCGCTGACGCTGATCGACGTCTGGACCTACGGCGCCAGCCTGATCCCCGAGCCCTTCGCGGGCCGCCGGATCGGCTGGTGCGACGTGTGGCTGCGCGCCGCCCCCGGGGCCAACCCGTACGCGCACCCGGTGGCCGGGCTCAAGCTCGTCGTCGACATGAACACGATGGAGCTGCTGGAGATCCAGGACGGCCCGGACCCCGGCTTCCCGCCGGTCATGGGCGAGTACACCCCGGCGCACATCCCCGGCTACGCCGCGCGCACCTCGCGGCGGCCGCTGCAGGTCGTCCAGCCCGAGGGCGCGTCGTTCACCCTGGACGGCCACGCGCTCTCCTGGGAGAACTGGCGGATGCGGCTGGGCTTCACCTACCGCGAGGGCCTCGTGCTGCACGAGGTGGGGTGGGCCGACGGATCGGGCGCCGATGGTTCAGGCGTCAGGCCGATCGCGCACCGGCTCTCGTTCGCCGAGATGGTCGTGCCCTACCGCGATCCGAGCTCGGAGCACGCGAACCGGACGGCGTTCGACGTCGGCGAGTGGGGCCTGGGTTTCATGACCACGTCGCTGGAGCTCGGTTGCGACTGCCTCGGCGAGATCACCTATGTCGACGCCGTGCTGCACGACTCGGCGGGCGAGCCGCAGGTGATCGGCAATGCGATCTGCCTGCACGAGGAGGACGACGGTGTCGGATGGAAGCACGTCGACGGCGTCGTGGGGGCGGAGGTGCGGCGGCGCCGGCGCTTGGTGGTGAGCAGCCACGTCACCGTCGCGAACTACGAGTACCTCGTGTACTGGCGGTTCTACGAAGACGGCACGATCGAGTGCGAGGTCCGGGCCACCGGGATCATGGTCACCACGCCTTTCCCGGAGGGGGAGGCGCCGCCGTACGGGACGGTCGTCGACGCTCCGCACCTACGCGCCGATCCACCAGCACTTCATCGTCGCCCGCCTCGACATGGACGTCGACGGCGAGCCGAACACGGTGGTGGAGACCGAGACGGTGCAGCTGCCGATCGGCCCGGACAACCCGTACGGCCTCGCGCTCACCCAGGCGAACGAGCCGCTCACCACCGAGGGAGGGTTCGACCCGAACTGGGCCACCCAGCGCGCCTGGAAGGTCACCAGCAGCACCCGACGCAACGCCCACGGCACGCCGACCGCCTACAAGCTCGCGCCGTCCGGGGCCTTCCCGGCGATGCTCGACCCGTCGTCGCCGGTGTTCGAGAGGGCCCAGATCATCGGGCACACGCTGTGGGTCACGCCGTTCCATCCCGACGAGCGCTGGCCGTGCGGGGAGTTCGTCAACCAGTCCGCGTACGACGAGGGGCTCGCGGTGTGGACGCAGGCGCAGCGGCCGATCCAGGACACCGACGTCGTGCTCTGGTACGTCTTCGGCATCCACCACGTGCCGCGCGTGGAGGACTGGCCCGTGATGCCGGTCGACGTCGTGTCGTTCCGTCTCACCCCGGCCGGGTTCTTCGACCGCAACCCGGCACTGGACGTCGCGCCCCAGGCCTCGACGCACGATCCGGGCCACTGCGGACCATGAGCCTGCCCACGACGGGTCGCGCCCGTCGCTCGCGCTGCGCGTGGACGGCCTGTCGAGCGACCTCACCGTCTACGACGCGGGCGACGTCGAGATGTTCTCCGGCGACGCCGAGCGCTCGGTGCGCGACCTGCAGGGCCGCATCTCGATGATCCATTTCGACGCCCACGCGGACACGGGGGACCTCGAGTTCGGTTCCCTGGTCGGGCACGGGCAGGCCTGGATGACCGCCCCAGGAATGCGCAGCTACGAGATGACCGAGATCGTCGCCCGCGGCCTCGCGGCGACACCGACGCGGTGCGACCCGCACGGTTCCGTCGACGAGAGCCCCAGCTCGTGCAGCGTCCGCAGCGTGGAGATCATCTTGTCGCCGAGCCCGTACTTGAAGGTCACCCGCTCGCGCACCTCCACCCACCGCGGCATGAGGAGGACCTCCTCGTGCTCGACGTTGACGCACTCCAGCGGGCCGATGCCGGCCGGGAAGTCGAAGACCTCGGGCTCGCTGAACGGCGGCGTCTCGCGCCACGCCGACTCCAACGCAAACTGCTCGTCGCCGAGCTTGACCCCCGTGCGCTCGTGGGGCGTCTCCGCGGGTCGCCCACCTTCTTCACCACGGCCTCGGCGCGGGCGAGGTCGTCGTCGGCCACGATCAGGCAGTCGACGAAGTCGCGGCGGGCGGCGATGGCCGCCGCCGCGCCGCCCACGCCGCCGGCACCCACAAGGAGTATGCGCACTGGACGCTCCGGGTTACGAGTTCGGCATACGGAGGATCGGAACGCAACCCGCGGACGCCTTGTGGGTGAATGATCGAAGCTGGGATAAAGATCCCTGTGACGAGTGCGGACCCCCCGGTACCCGCGGAACGCGCCCCGGAGGTGGAGCTCAAGCACGGCGCCATCTCGTTCCTCGACGCCCTGGTGATCGGCCTGGCGTCCACGTCGCCCGCGTACTCGCTGGCCGCCGTGATCGGCCCGATCGTCGCGCTCGTCGGGATCTACGCCCCGGGCGTTCTGCTGGCGTCGTTCGTGCCGATGCTGCTCATCGCCTCGGCGTTCTACTACCTGAACAAGGCAGACCAGGACTGCGGCACGACGTTCTCCTGGGTCACCCGGGCCATGGGCCCGTGGTTCGGCTGGATCGGCGGCTGGGCGATCTCGATGACCGGGGTGCTGGTGGTCGGCTCCCTGGCCGACACCGCGGTCCGGTTCGGGCTCCTGACGGTCGGACTGGACTCGCTGGCGGAGAACACCCCGCTGGTCGTCGCGCTGACCGTCGTCGTGATCATCGCGATGACCGCCGTCTGCGTGATCGGCACCGAGACCTCGGCGCACCTGCAGAACGGGTTGATCCTGCTGCAGGTGGTGTCGCTGCTGGTGTTCGCCGGCGTGGCAATCGGGCGCGTGGTCGCCGGGACCAGCTCGCTCGAGGCGCTCACCCCGTCGATCACCTGGCTCAACCCGTTCGGCGCAGGCGGGGCGACCCTGACGGCGGGCCTGCTGCTGGGCGTGTTCACGTACTGGGGCTGGGAGTCGGCGGTCAACCTCACCGAGGAGACCGAGGACTCCGCGTCGGCGCCGGGCAGGGCCGGGATCTTCTCGACGGTCGTGCTGCTCGTGACCTACCTGTCGGTGGCCTACGCGGTGGTGGCGTACGCGGGCACGGAGTTCCTGACCGAGAACGAGGATCAGGCGGAGCAGATCTTCGCGGTGCTCGGCCACGAGGTGCTCGGCGGCTGGGACTGGGTGCTGTTGCTGTCGGTCGCGACCTCCGCACTCGCGTCGACGCAGACGACGATCATCCCGGCCTCCCGGACGGGGTTGTCGATGGCGCGACGGGCCGCGCTGCCGCGCAAGCTGGCCCGGATCCATCCGCGCTTCCAGACCCCGGACGTCTCGACCTGGCTGGTCGCCGGGATCGCGGCGGGCTGGTACGTGCTGGCCAACATCATCAGCGAGAACGCGCTGCTCGACTCGCTCACGGCGCTGTCGCTGCTCATCTCCTTCTACTACGCCCTGACGGGCATCGCCTGCGCCGTCTACTACCGCAGGCAGCTGCGGCACAGCCTGAAGAACCTGCTGCTCATCGGCGTCGGTCCGGTGATCGGGGCGATCCTGCTGTTCTGGCTGCTGATCCGCTCGGTGATCGACCTCAACGACCCCGCTGCGTCGTCGACGGGCACGGCCTGGTTCGGTCTCGGGCCGCCCCTGGTGATCGGCGTCGCGATCTTCCTCATCGGCGTCGTGATCATGATCGGCTGGCGGCGGCACGACGCGACCTTCTGGAAGGAGCGCCCCGGCGTGGCACCCGATCCCGTGACCGGTGACCCCGCACCCGGTGACCCGGCGACCGGTGGACCGGTGGTGACCCGGTGAGCGCGCCGGACAAGAGCGGCAAGAGCGTCGTGCTCGGCCTCGACACCTCGCCCGGTGCACAGCGCGCCCTGACGGTCGCGATCCGGATCGCCCGGGCCCTCGACGTCCCCCTCGTGCTGGTGCACGGGATCGAGCCGCCGGGCCGTGTCGGCGAGGAGGTGGGCGAGGCCGAAGAGGGGAGAGGGAGGGGGGGGGGGGGGGGGGGGGGGCGAGAGCCGGCCCGCCGCGGCGCTCGTCGCCGTCGCGGACGAGCACGACGCCGAGGTGATCGTCGTCGGTACGTGGAACGAGAGCCCGCTGCGCGGCCTGCTGCTCGGTTCGATCGCCCACAAGCTGCTCCAGCTGTCGGATCGCCCGGTCCTGTGCGTGCCGGGCGGCGATTCCTGACGGGGTACGCCTTTACGCTGGATCCGTGTCCGACCAGCCGCCTGACCCCGGCGTGCCCCACCTCGTCGTCCGGGGTCTGCGCAAGACCTACGGTGCGCCGCCCGTGCGCGCGCTGCGCGGAGCGGATCTCACGGTGCGCGCGGGCGAGTTCGTCGCGCTGATGGGCCCGTCGGGCAGCGGCAAGTCGACGCTCCTGCACCTCGTCGCGGGGCTGGACCGGGCGGACGAGGGCACGGTCGCGATCGCCGGCGTCCGTACCGAGGAGCTCAGCAGCACGAAGCTCGCCCGGCTGCGCCGCCGTCACGTCGGTCTGGTGTTCCAGTTCTTCCACCTGATCGAGCACCTGTCGGCGCTGGAGAACGTGGCGCTGGCCGCGCTGATCGCCGGCGCGCGGCCTGCGGAGGCGACGGCCCGCGCCCGCGACCTGCTGGACATGCTCGGCCTGCTCGACCGCGCGGCGGAGCCGCCCGACGCGCTGTCGGGCGGCCAGCGCCAGCGCGTGGCGATCGCGCGGGCGCTGGCGAACCGCCCGACGCTGCTGCTCGCGGACGAGCCGACGGGCGCGCTGGACTCCGCGGGCGCCGCCGAGGTGCTCGACCTGTTCCACCGGCTGCACGACACGGGCCAGACGATCCTCATGGTCACCCACAACCGGGAGGTCGCCGCGGGAGCGCAGCGGATCGTCCGGATGCGCGACGGCTGCGTGGTCGAGGGCGCGGACGAGGATCTCGGCACGGAGCAGGCGGAGCCGATCGTCGCGCCTGCGGGCCCGCTCTGGGTGGACGCGCTGACCGGGCGCCGTACCCGCCTCGCCCGCCGGGCCGATCCCGGGGACACGGCCTACGCCGGGTCGGGGCCCCCGCCATGAGTGTCGT
>CAVRHG010000027.1:0-93282 GCA_963720845.1 uncultured Actinomycetota bacterium
CGGTGTTCAGCACATTCAGAAAGAGCCGAAGGCCGAGTCGCGCGAGTACGGTACTGCGGCGCACGAGCCGGCTGAAGGGGGCGTTCGGTCAGCCGGCCGCACGGAACACCACACCGACGACGACACAGGCGCCCAGCGCGGCCGCCACTGTGATCACCAAGGTGGTGAGGACCGAAGCCTCGAAGGTTCGGTCAGCAGCCAACCGAGGGCGAGTCCCGAGGCTGCCACCGCGAAGTGCAATGAGAGGACCCCGAAGAAGCAGAGCGCGAGGCCGACGCGAGGACTCCCAACTTGCTGCCGGCCGGCCACGACGCCGTGGCGGCGTCGTGGACCGTGATGTCGGTCAGTCGGGCAACCCAACCCGTGCATGTCGGTCATCTCCAGGCCCAAGTGCCGGAACCGCGCGAGCAGGCCGGTTCGTCAGTCCGGGAGTCGGTGTACGTCGCCAGCGAACCAACCTCACCGTCACCGTCCCCCCGGCCCGCGCAGCATGATCTCCCGCATCGACGGTGTCTGCACCACCCTCGTGAGAGTCAGCACCTCCGACCACGCCGAGTCGGCGAGATCGGGCCGGCCGAGCGCTTCGTGTGGGTGCCGAGGGCGTAGAGCGCGCTGGCTGGCGAGATCGGATACCCGGCCGGGCCGGTCGGCAACGAGGGTGCGCAGGATGCGGACGACCTCCTCGGCAGGCGGAAGGGCGTCCGCCGGACGCCCGACCGCCGCGTGGCGACGGTCGAGGCCCTCGAGGGAGACCGCCAGGTCGCCCAGGTACCCCGGGTCGGCGGCGGCGAGGATCCGGCGGATCCCGACGGCTTCCGCGGTGGCGGACAGGGCGTCGCCCGGGCGGTCGGCGAGGCCGCTCGCCAGGTCGGACCGGTGAACGAGGGCGGCCGCGAGCTCGGGAAGCCAGGAGGGGTTGTGGGCGGCGAGCATCCGGTGGATCTCGGCGGCTTTCTCTGCCGAGGCCGATGCGTCGGCAGGGCGGCCGGCGGCGCGCTGCTGTCGGCTCAGCTCGCTCAGTGCGGCAGCGAGGTGCGGGTGCGCGGTGGGGTCGACCGCGGTGCGGTCGCGGAGGCGCTGCACCGACTGCTCGGCAACGGCGAAGCTGTCCGGAGGCTCGGCGGACGGGCCGGCGAGCGGGCCCTCGTCAGCCATGGCCGCTCCGCATGAGCCGCAGCGGCCCGGGGGGCGCAGCGAACGGCAGAGGCGGCCGGTCAGGAGCAGGGCGCCGACGGCGTGGACGGCACCAAGCGCTGTCACGACGGCGAGCGGGACGGCCCACGAACCGCCACACTCCCTCGGCGGCACCGACCCACAGCACGTGTCAGCCGGTGAGCACGGCCCACACGCACACGACGATGCGTGCGGTGGCGGCGTTGATCTGCCGGACTGTGAGCTCGCGCTGGCAATCCGGGACGAGGTCGAACGCGCTCGGCGAGAACGGTGATGGGCGGGCCAGCAGCTCGTGGAGGTGAATGCGGTCGTGTTCGGCCAGCTCGGCGGGCCTGCTCATGATCCACCCGACGAGGCGCCGCGGTGGCGGGGCTGCGCGCTCAGTGTGGGCGCGCCCTGGTTGAGATAGCGCACCAGCAGGTTCGCGCTGGCGGTGTAGCCCAGCTCGCGGATCTCGGGGAGCAGCCGGGTGACCGGCACATTCGGTTCGTCGCCGAGCCGGCGGCGCAGGTGCTCGCGGGAGGGGTCGACCAGGGTGCGGCCGTAACGCGGCGGCCGCTGCAGCTGATCGGCGGTGACGGCGCGGTCATAGCGCTTGACGGTGTTCAACGCCCAGCCCAGACGCCGCGCGCAGTCCAGCAGGCCCACACACTGGCCGAGCAGGTCGTGCACGGCCGCGTGCCGGGCCCGGGTCCGCTCGTCGATCTTCTCCTCCACACGGCGAGGCCGTGCCACAGGTGCCAGCGGTCGCTGACCCGCACCGCCTCGGGTGCGCCCTGGCGGACGGCTTCGGCGTAGGCGGCCGAGCCGTCGCGGCAGACGATCTCGGATCCGGGCTGCTCGCGCAGCCACGTGGTGAGGGTGGCGGCCTTGCGGTCGGGTGGCACGTCGATCCGCTGGCGGGTTACCGCGTCGATCAACACCGTCGCGCAGCGGCGTCCGCGGCGGAGTGCGACATCGTCCAGTAACTCCGACTTCGGAGTTACTGGACTTATCCCGACCATGCGGTTATCCCGACCGCTTCCCTTCCAGCCGCAGAAAGCCCTGCTCAGGGCTGGCTAGCGGCGGCTAGGCTCGGGATAATTCCGCTGCGGGTCGGCGTCGATCCTCTTCCTTGAGCAGAGCGCTCTGTGGGAGGAGGAGCTATGGGCACGGTTTCATGGACGGCGGGCACGGGGCCCCTGGCGCCGTTCGCGGACGGCTTTCGGCAGGAGCTGCTGGGGCTGGATCATCCACCGGAGTCGGTGAAGCACTACCTGGTCTTGATGGGCCAGCTCGACGGCTGGCTGATGGTCGAAGGCCGTGAGGTCGTCGAGCTCACGGCGGCGGTGGCCGAGGAATTCCTGGTCACTCGACGAGCGCGCGGTCAGCGGCGGGTGCCGACGTTGGCCAGTTTGGTCCCGCTGTTCGAGTACCTGAAGAAGCAAGGGGCGGTGCGGGCTGAAGAGCCGAAGCCGCCAACGGCTCGCGAGGTGTTGTTGGCCGGCTATCACCATCATCTTGTCCACGAGCGGGGACTGACTCCCAGCACTGTGGTGCGCTACGAGCGTTTCGCCAGGCGGTTTCTGGCCCAGCGCGCCTTGCGCACCGGCACCGACATCGGCACGGAGAAGCTGGCCAGTCCCGAGATCAGCGCGTTCATGTTGGAGACCGGATCACGGTTGGTGGTCGAGTCGGCCAAGCGCGAGGCCGCTGATCTGCGGTCCCTGCTGCGGTTCTTCTACTTGCGGGGCGTCCTCGAGACCGATCTGGGCACCGCCATGCCGCCGGTCGCGACCTGGCGGGGCACCCGGCTGCCTCCGTCGTTGAGCGCAGCGCATGTTGATGCCCTGTTGGCCAGCTGTGATCGTTCAACGGTCAGCGGACGGCGCGACTATGCGGTGTTGGCGTTGCTGGCCCGGCTGGGCCTGCGCTCTGGGGAGGTCGCGGCGCTGCAGTTGGGTGATGTGGACTGGCGTGCCGGTGAGGTCGCGGTGCGGGGCAAAGCCCGACGTCAGGACCGGTTACCGCTTCCGGTCGAGGTCGGTGAGGCGCTGGCGGACTACCTGCGCCGCGGCAGACCGCGCAGCGGATGCCGACAGGTGATTCTGACCCTCTACGCACCATTTCGGCCGATCCATCCCAGCTCGATCACCAACATCGTCTATCGCGCGTGTCGGCGGGCCGGCATGCCGCGGGTGGGCGGGCACCGATTACGTCACGCGCTGGCGACAGAGATGCTGCGCCGGGGTGGAAACCTGATGGAGATCGCCCAGGTGCTGCGCCAGTCCGACCCCGGGACCACCTCGGGCTATGCCAAGGTCGACCGGATCGCTCTGCGCGCTGTCGCGCAGTTCTGGCCGGGAGTGGCGCGATGAGCGCGCTTGCCCAGCGGGCCGAACAGTATCTGCGTCTGCGCCGCGCGTTGGGCCATCAGCTCGACGACGCCCACCGGTTGTTGCCCCGTTTCGTGGCCTTCCTGGACTCGCTCGGCGCCTCGAGGATCACCGTCGAGGCCGCTCTGGTCTGGGTGCGACGTCCCGACGCTGACCCGGCAAGCTCCGTGTGGTCGCGGCGGATGACCGTGGTCCGAGGCTTCGCTCGGCACATGTCGGGCATCGACCCGGACACCGAAATCCCGCCGCTCGGGTTGGTGACGTTCCAGCGGCACTGGAGGACGCCGTTCATCTACTCCTCCGACGACGTCGAGACCTTGATGGCCGCGGTGACCCGGCTGGTCCCCACGCCGCTGCGGGCGGCCACCTTCCAGACCATGATCGGACTTCTGGCGGCCACCGGGATGCGCGTCGGGGAAACCATCGCCCTGGACCGCAACGACATCGACTGGGCCGAGGCCGTGATAGTGGTCAGGTCCTCCAAGTTCAACAAGTCCCGGGAGCTGCCCCTGGACTCGTCCACGATCAACGCGCTGGCGTGCTACGCCCAGATCCGGGATCGATGCGTGCCCCGCCCGGCGAGCCCGACGTTCTTCGTCTCCGGCAAGGGCACACCGATCATCTACTCCGACTTCGGAGCCAAGTTCCGCGCACTCGTGGCCAAGACCGGAGTCGGGGCTGACTCACCGGCCGTCCCCCACGTTCACGACCTACGCCACAGCTTCGCGGTGCACACCCTGGTCCGTTGGTATCAAGCCGACGAGGACGTCGCGGCCCTGCTGCCCAGGCTGTCGACCTACCTCGGCCATCTCACCCCGGGCTACACCTACTGGTACCTCTCTGCCGCCCCCGAGCTGCTGGCGCTCGCGGCCGGCCGTCTGCAAGACGCAGACCGGAGACGAGCCCGATGAGTCCGCTGGCCCCCACCCTGCAGCTGTTCTTCACCGAGCGGCTGATCAAGCAGCGTCAGGCGAGCCCGGCCACGATCATCTCCTATCGCCGCACCTTCGGACTACTCCTGCGTTTCGTGCAGAACCGCACCGGCAAGGCGCCCTCGGCGCTGGACTGGGCCGACCTCGATGTCGAGGTGATCTCGACGTTCCTGGAGCACCTGGAGACCGAGCGGCACAACAGCGCGCGCAGCCGCAACACCCGGCTGGCCGCGCTGCGCTCACTGTTCCGCTACGCCGCGCTGCGCCACCCTGAGCATGCTCAACTCATCGCGCAGGTGCTCGCGATTCCCCAGAAGCGCTTCGACAAGACCACCGTGTCGTTCCTGCAGCCCGCCGAAGTCGATGCGCTGCTCGCCGCCCCGGACCGGCACCGCTGGGAAGGACGGCGCGATCACGCACTGATCGCCCTGGCCGTGCAGACAGGGCTGCGGCTTTCCGAGCTGACCGGGCTCACCTGCGGCGACATCCAGCTCGACGCCCACGCTCACGTTCGATGCCAGGGTAAAGGCCGCAAGCAGCGCTGTGTCCCGCTGACCGCCGGCAACGTCGCGATCCTGCGCGTCTGGCGAAAGGAACGTGGTGGTCACCGCGACGATCCCCTCTTCCCGACCCGCACCGGTCGGCGCCTCAGCCCAGACGCCGTGGAAGCCCGCATCGCTGTGCACAAGACCTCGGCCACTGAGCGCTGTCCTTCGTTGCGGCACAAGAAGCTGACCCCCCATACCCTCCGGCACACCTGCGCAATGACCCTGCTGCACGAAGGGGTCGATGTCGCGGTCATCGCCCTATGGCTGGGTCACGCCGACATCCGCTCGACCGACGCCTACATGCACGCCGACATGACGATCAAGGAGAAGGCCCTCGCGCGCACGACCCCGACCACGTCCAAACCGGGCCGCTACCAGCCGGGCGACCACCTGCTGGCCTTCCTGGAAAGCCTGTGATTATCCCGATCACCAACGCCTTCACCCGCTCACGAAGCCCACCCTGAGCAGGGCTTTCTGCGGCTGGACGGGAAGCGGTCGGGATAACCGCCTGGTCGGGATAAGTCGACGCTGAGCACCGTCGGCGTCGGAGCCGGCGGGATCGGGAGCGCCATCAGCACCCGCAGCACCGTCGAGCGCGAGATCGGCATCCCGAGCCCGGCCAGCACGGCGGCACCGGCCCGACCGGCCAGCGTGATCGCCAGTTGCCCGACCGTCGCGGTGAGCCGCAGTGTGCGCCGGGCGTACCGCAGCGCCAACTCCAGAACCTGCTGGCGGAACATGCGCTGCGGACCCGACACGCCGAGCCGACGACCTCTTCTGTGCCAGAGCCGAGACTTGACAGCCCCTAACCGGCCTCGATCACCGGATACCGTAGCGGCCGCCGGCGTCGCGCCGTCAGTGCTTGTGGTCGCTCATGAACGCCATCAGCTCGGCGGGCAGCACCACGAACTGGCGCATCATCTCTGTGTCTTCGTGTTCGAGGATGTGGCAATGGTAGACGTAGCGCCCGGCGTGCGCCGCGAAGCAGCCGACCACGGTCACCATCTCGGCGGTGAGAACGTTGTCGGCGGGGTCTCGACCGCCGGGGTTGACTCGGAAGGTGTCTTTCCAGCCCTGCTCGTTGTCGTCGAGCACCCCGGGTGTGCTCCCGACGAACTGGACGCTCCGCGGGGTATTGGGGTCCGCCGGGGCGGGGGTGAGCTCGTCGCGCGAGATCGGCTGGAACTGGCTCAGGTGGATGTGGAAGGGGTGGGTGTCCGGGCTAAGGTTGATGATCTTCCACTGGTGCCAGGCGCCCTGGGTGGCGAGCGTCATCGTGCCGTCGTTGAAGCGTTTCCCCGCGGTCACGTAGCGGGTGGGCTTGTCCGGCAACGTCAGTTCGATTCCGGCGGGGGCGGTGGTGAGCCGGGTGCGGTCGGCGGGGTCGACGGATTCGACCTGCTGCAGGAACAGGTTGCACCCGCTCCGGTTGGCCACCTCGGCCGGCACCATCTCGTGCACGAACAGCATGGGATGGGCGATGATCTCGTTCGTCACCGGGTCGCGGCGCGGGTCGCCGTGCCCGTCGCGCTGGATCACCTCTTCCTCGAGCAGCGCGACGAGAGTGTGCCCGTGCTCCGCCGGCAGCGAACCGTGATCGGTGGGCACCCGGCGGAACTCGGGGTCGAGTGCCATTCCGGCGATCGGCCCGTGCGTTAGTCCCGGACACCGGTCGGTGCCGGTGAGGTCGAAGCGCATGACGTGCGGGATCGGCAGGAACCCCGAGTCGTCAGGAGTGCCGATCGGGGCCGCGGGTGCTGTCCCGTTGAACGGTGCCAGTGCACTGTTCCACACGACGACGTGGTGAACGTCGTCGGCCAGCAGGCCGAAGTCCACCAGCACGTCGGCCCGCTCACCGGGGGAGAGGACAAGCCCGTTGTCCGGCAGGTCGACCGCGGCGCCTAGCAGCCCACCGTCGGTGCCGATCTGCTGCACGGCCGCGGCGGGGACGGCCTCGCCGGGGTGTTCGTCGGCATGCCGCAACGCGTGGAAGTGCAGCCGGTAGGTCCGGGCGTTCGAGCCGTTGAGGATCCGCAACCGGTGCACCCGCCGGTCGACCGTGCAACGCGGCCAGATGAGGCCGTTGACGACGGTGACTGGGGCGAAGGCTTCCCGGACACCTACCTGCACCTTGTGCAGCATCCTGCCGTCGAGTGCGGCACCGGCGGTGCCGTCGACGGTGTCGAGGTTGCGGTCGGCAATGACGAGCGGGATCTCGTGCTCCTGGTCGACCGGCAGCCCGAGCTGGTGCTCGAGCGGGTCGCGCACCAGCCATGCTCCGGCCAGGCCGGCGTAGACGTTGAGCCGGGTGACGCCCATGCCGTGGTCGTGGTACCAGTACATCGGAGCGGCCCCCGACCGGAAGGTCGCGGTGCCCGAGCCGTTGGCGGCCGTCATCGGCCAGGTCTCGCGGGCGAACTGGTACTCGTCGCGCCGCTTCGCCCCGGTGCCGATGACGTTGTCCGGCCAGCCGTCGCTGTCGGGAGCGGTCGGTGCGCCGTGCAAATGCACCACGGTCCACGCGTGCAGCGCCGCCGCGTGAGCGGCCTCCTCTGCGTCGACCGGGTCGGTCGACGTCCCGTCCGAGCCGGCGTCGTTCATCGCCACACCGCTCGGGCCGTCGTCGACCACGACGTGGCGGTACGGTAGCGTCCCGGCGATGTCGTTGTCCTGGATGACCCGCACGCGCTTCTCCGCGTCCACCACGACCACCGGGCCCGGCAGCCGGCCGTCGTAGGTCCACGCCGGGGTCACCGGTAGCTGCGGGTGCAGCGACGCGGCGACGGCCCGCTGCTCGATCTCCAGCTCGTGGTGTGGTCCATGCGGGTGCTTGCGCACGGGACGCGGCATCACCGCGGCCCGGTCGAACAGGTCCTTGGGCTCACGGAGCTCGGCCAGCGTGACAGACGCCATCGATTCCCCTCCTCGCGACGTTCTCGCGTTGAAATGAGGCGGACCGTGCCGCGGGTGATACATCAGACCCGAATCCGCGAGTAACGCCCGGATGATCTCTAGCCTGGCGAAATAATCTTGCGGCCCCTGGGTTTCGGGTTCTGGGTAGCGACGGCTCGAAGGTCGCCTCGGGTGGGCGTGTTTCCACGTGGGAAGAACGTGGTCATAGATGCGGACCTGCGGTTTAGGCTGCGCGTTCGTACTTGTTGATCAGCCTTCCCAGTACCGGTTGGCGTCTGATCCGTCGGTCGTCAAGATCGGTGCCGCTGCCGTACTGACCGCACGAATGCGGGGCGGGTCGTCGGACCCACCCCGCAGGCTGGTCGCGGGCGTACTGTCGGTCCAGTGACCACCGTCTTGCTGGCTGCGATCGTGCTGGTCGCGGTGATGCTCCTCGTCGTTGTCGCCGCCCTTGCGCTTGCGGCTCGCGCGTACCGTCGTCGCCAGCTCGACGACGCCCGCGCGCAGGCTCGGCACTGGGTTGAACGCCTCGGTTCCGAGTTGCTGGTGCTGGACGCTGCGGCGGTTCGCCGCCGAGCGGTCGACCCGGCGGGGCTGGGGGAAGCTGCTGAGCGATTTGCCGCCGCCAATGCGGAGCTGGCGGCCGCGAGGTCCCGACGGCAGTGCCGGATCGCTCAGGACACTGCCGTCGAAGGGTTGCACCACCTTCGGACGGCGCGACGGTCGCTGGGCCTCGATCTCGGCCCTCGGGTGCCTGGTCAGGGAGTGATGGACACCATCCGTGCGGCGTTGGCCGACGGGAGCTGGTCGATGCCGAGGCTGGCCGAGGCGGTCCTGGCTGATGCGGGCGAGCGTGCCCGGTCGCTGCCCGCCGGTTCTTCCGTGCCCGCCGACTGGATCAGCCAGAAGCGGCAGCACCGGACCGGCCAGAAGCAGCAGCAATG
Source organism: uncultured Actinomycetota bacterium (assembly GCA_963720845.1). Classification (GTDB taxonomy): domain Bacteria; phylum Actinomycetota; class Actinomycetes; order Mycobacteriales; family Pseudonocardiaceae; genus Pseudonocardia. The sequence goes on from CAVRHG010000027.1 coordinate 8,886, forward strand.
GATGCGGCCGGGGACCGTTCGGCGCTGATCGATACCTCACCGCGCGAGAGGGCAGGCATCTGGCGGCCCGCGGGAACACCTGACGGCCGGATTCGCCCGTCGCCTGATACTTGCGCCTGATACTTGCAACGGCACCTACAGTCCGACTGTGCAGGGGATCGGGTCAGTGACCGTAGTGGTAGCGGCAGGCAGCGATGCGGATCTCGTCCTCGACGGTCTTGTAGATGAGCCGGTGTTCGTCCGTGACGCGCCGTGACCAGTATCCGTGGAAGCCGTGCTTGAGCGGCTCGGGTTTGCCGATGCCTTCGTTGCCGTGACGTGCCACGTCGTGGATCAAGGCGTTGATGCGTTTGAGCACCTTGCGATCCTGGGTTTGCCACCACAGGTAGTCCTGCCAGGCGCTGTCGTCCCACACCAGCTTCATCGGTGGGTGTTCGTCAAGTGGTGCGGTCGGCAGCGGTGTCGTCGAGGAGATCGTGGGATACCCCGGCGCCGTGCTCCAGACGATCGATGGAGGTCAACAGTCGCCGGGCGTTCGCGGGGCTGCGTAGCAGGTAGGCGGTCTCCTTGAGCGACTGGTAGTCGTCGAGTGCGACGATGACCACCGGGTCGTGCCCGGCCCGAGTGATCACCACCTCTTCGCGGTCGTCGATTACGGCGTTGAGAGTCTCGGCGTAGTGTGCCCGAGACTCGGAGTACGTCATCGTCTTCATTCTGCCCTCCTTGCGTACAGGATACTGTACGTCCATATCGCGTAGTGCGCAAAGCTTGACGGTCTGGGTGCCCGAGACTCGGGTCGGCGCTGTTGTGTTGAGGAGACCGTGGGGGTGCGCGAAAGTCGGAACCGGCCCGGCTGGCCGCCGGCACTCTTGGGCAGCGCCCCGAGCACGTTGGCGATCTTGTGGAACCAGCAGCGCTGCTCTCGGGTGGTCGGGAACACCTCGCGTAGCGCGCCCCAGAACCCGAGCGCGCCGTCCCCGACCGCGAGGACCGGGGTGCGCATCCCGCGCCGCCGGCAGTGCGCAGCCGACCGCCAGGACTCGTGGACGTAGTGGTAGCTGTCGTAGGGCGACGAGCTCCTTGCGGCACGTCGACGCGCACGCCGATCATGACCAGCAGGCACAGCTTGTGCTCTTCGAGGCGGATGTTGACGTGGATCCCGTCGGCCCACAGATAGACGTAGTCCACTTCGGACAGGTCTCGCCGACAGAACGCGCGTTGATCGCCTGCTGGTGTCGGTCTCATATCGCCGAGGTGGACGCCCCCGGAGTCCCGAGGAACTGGCCCAGCGCGGGACCGAAGTCGCTGGTGGACAGGCCGTGCAGGTACAGCAGCGGCAACACCTCATTGATCTTCGGTCGGGGGCTGGTTCGAAACCCAAGCGGCGGGCGTGGTCGACTGCCCCCACACGAGGTGCCGCCCCAGCTCCATTGGCTCCGCGAGCGGCTGCCCGACCGCCTCGAAGCTGGTGAAGAACGTGTGCGGGAAGTCCGGCAGGTCCCGCTCGTTCATCAGCTCCGGGCCGAGCGTGTTCTTCACGCCGAGGCAGAAGGTGTCGATGCGGTAGCCGCAGACCGACACCCGCTGTGGTCGGTGCCGGCGGGCGACCACGACGGCCGCCAGCCCCGTCATGCCTTCCTCGGGCATCGGCACGTCGGCCCACTGTCGGCGAGCCGTCGTCCGGGCTCCCCGGCATCCGGCGCCGGTGGCCGGGCGCGGAAACCCTCACCTCACCGGTGCCGGGCGCGGCGTCACTCTGCCCGCCGTGACGATCGTGCCCGCCGCGACCAGCACCCGGTCCGCCGTGGCACTCCCAGATCGCCCGCGAACCGCGAACAGGCTGAGCCGGCCCGCCACCATCACGACGCGGAGGCGGTTGCTGGGCCGCCGGGCCAAAGCGACAAGGCCCGTTCCGATGTAGACGAGAGCCGCCCCGGTGAACAGCAGGGTCCCGATCACCGGAGCCCCCGGAGCAGCGCCAGCTCCACGCCCGCGAGGAGCAGCGACGTCGCACCGAAAAAGTACAACAACGCGGGGCGCAGCGCGCCGCGACTGCCGAGACGCGCGAACATCGGCCCAGGATGGTCGCCGACGACGGCCCGGGGGGAAGGGACCCAGGCCGTCTACTCCAGCGGTGCCCGGGCGCAGCCTGGCTCCCCCGAGGAGCCCATATCGGTCGATACGAACGTCGACGGCAGCCGAGCTCGCGCGCGTCGTTGACGCGGTTTCGACGCGGTCGGCGAGGTCAGCCTCGGGGTTTGCGCGCAAGGTACCCGGTGACGGCGATCTCGGCGTGCAGCGGTAGGCCGTCGCGGACCTGTTCGGCGGCGATGCGCACGGCTGCGTCGTGGAAGTCCTGTTCACCGACGGCCCGGACGGCTTCGTAGGCGGGGCCGGTCGAGGCCAGGGCGCGCGCGAAGATCTGCGGGTCGGCGAACTCCCATATGAACCGGATGTCGAGTCGGCGGATGTCGACATAGCCTGCTGCGCTCAGCAGCTTCTCGCCAACGCCCGGCCTGCCCAGCGCGACCATGGCGGCCTGGTTCGCGACAGCGGGTGGGTCGGCCAGCCGGAACGGGGACAGGGCCCACGCGCCTGGCGAGGCCTTGATGTGGCCCCAGACGGTGAGGCCGAGGCGACCGCCGGGAGCGAGGACGCGGTAGATCTCGGTGACCACGGCGGGCGTGGTGCCCCATACCCCGCGGAAGCTTGTGACGACGTCGAACGATTCCGGCTCCCATGGCAGCGCGTGCATGTCCCCGACCCGGATGTCGGCGTCGGGGCTGCGGTCCCGTGCGATCGCGACGAGCCGGGGGGAGGCGTCGATGCCCGCGCACGCTGCTCCCCGGAGTGTGGCGAGCTCGATGGCCAGCCCGGAGCCGCAAGCTACGTCGAGCAGTCGGTCGCCGTCATCGACCTTCAGCTGGTGATGGAGGGCGACGTATTCGCGGCTGTTGGCAGGCTCGGACAGGGTCGCGAAGTCGACCGCAGCCCGTCCCCAACCCTCGTCGACGAGCCGCCATTGCTGCATCTGTTCCCGGACCGTCATGCGGATCTCCTCGTTCGGGGTCGGCTCAGGCGGCTTCCCGTGATCGGCGGAGATGCTCCTTGAGGTGGGAGGCGAGCAGCTGGGCGTCGGGCCCGGCACCGGCGAGCAGGTTTGATCTGCGTCGGCGCGTGAAGGGCAGCCCGAGCACATACATGCCCGGCACCTCGAGCATCCCGCCGTCGTGGCGGATGGCGCCGCGGTGGTCGAGCAAAGCCGGGTCGAGCCAAGGGTAGCGGGGTCGGTGTCCGGTCGCCCAGACCACGGCGGCGAAACGGGCCAGGTCCAGCTCGGTCACGACCGCGGGTATCGGTGTGGCCGCTGGGCGGTCGGGTCGCCCGACCTGGTCCTGCAGGCCGTGCTCGGCGACGTGCTCGTCGATGCGGTCGAGCAGGCGGCCCTGCTTGAGATCGGCCGCCTTGAGCAGGTTGGGCAGCGACCCGGAGAACTGGGCGCGGCCGCGGGCGACGCCCACGAAGCGGCCGGTGAGTTCGACGCCCGCTGCGGTCAGCGCGGCCAGATCCAGCGTGCGCCGCTGCGGCGTGCCCGCGAGTTGCAGTGACGGCAGCCGTCGGGCCCGGACCAGGTCCGGGACCTCGTCGTAGCGCTCGTCGAGGACTCCCAGGTCGTGCATCCAGCGGTAGATGTCGCGGCCGCGGTAGGTCCGCGGCACCCGGACGTGGTCGCCGACGGCTACGGTCACCGGTCGCCCGGCTCTCTGCAGCTCGTCGGCGATCTGCACGCCCGATGCGGAGGCGCCGACGACCAACACCTCGCCCGGCGCGACCTGTCCGGGCTCTCGGTAGCCCATCGCGGTGATCTGTTGGAAGTGGTCGGGAAGATCACCGGCAGGGGCGGGCACTTTCGTCTCGCCTTCCATCCCGGTGGCCACGACGACGGCCCGGCAGCGCCACGGGCCGTCGTCGGTGTCCACCTGGAAACCTGACGCGCTGCGGGCCACTCCGATGACCGTGGTGTGCGGGCGCACCGGGGCACCGAACATGCGGCCGTAGGCGTCGAGCAGGGCGACGACGTCGTCCGCGCGTTGGTAGCCGTCGGGTTCGTCGCCGTCGTAGCTGTGGCCCGGCAACCGGGTCATCCAGTTCGGGGTGAGCAGGCGCAGCGAGTGCCAGCGTCGCGTTCGCCAGGACTGGGCGATCATGCCCCGTTCCAGCACGACGTGATCGATGCCTGCGCTCGTGAGCCACCAGCTCATCGCCAGCCCCGCCTGCCCGCCGCCGATCACGACGACGGTGGTGCGCACCTCACTCGACCTCGACCTGCACAGCGGTGGGGTTGGTCAGCATGTCGTAAACCGCCGACCGCTTCTGCGACTGCGCGACGATGGCCTCGATGTCCGCGCGTGAGGCGTCGGCGTCGATCGCGTAGCGCACCCGCACGCCGTTGAACCCGTTGCGCACGTCGGGGTCGGCGCCGAGGATTCCACGGACGTCGTGATCGGCCTCCAGCACGGCGCTGACCGAGCGCAGCTGCACACCTCGGTGGGTGGCGACCGCGGCGATGCCCGCGGTCAGGCAGCTTTGCACGACGGTTGCACGCGGGCAGCACGTCGCACATCAGTAGCGCGGTCGGGCGCGGCGGCGTAGGCGTTTGACGACAGCCTCCCCGAGCCCGGACTCGCACAGACCGCGCTCGACCAGCGCGGCGGGCATCACGGAGTGCACGAAGGTGCGCAGCTCGGCCGCGGCGTCGTGGACCGGCAGCTTCGGAATCGTCACCTGACTCGGCAGGCACGACGCTTTGTACTGACCCATCCACCTCCGCCGCAGGCCCAAACGGACGAGCCTCCGATCAGCCCTCGTCGTACGTGCGGGCCGCCGCCTCACCGCGGCCCAGGACAGCTGACCAGCCGCCGAGGGCGCTGGCCGACCGGCTCCCCAGGGCGGTTTGTCCCCGGCTGGGAGGGTGAAGACGGGTTATCACCCCAGTCCTGCCGGGGGCCGGCCGTAGGGTCCGCGACCACCGGCTGTACCGCGAGCTCGCCGACCTGGCCATGGTCGGGGCCACCCGGAGCGTCGAGTTGGGCTACGAGCCCGAGCGCGTACCGCGGTCGCGCAGCTCGACCGGCTGCTCGACGACGCCGGCTCGGCCTACCAGGTGCACTGGTCGCCCGCCCCGGTGATGCTCGTCCGGCGGGTCGACGCCACCGCCGCCGCCGCGCTCGAGCACGCCCGCACGACCGTCACCGACACCGTTGCCGCCGTCGGCGGGGCTGGCGTGGACGGTGTACTCGATGACGCGGACGGTGTTCCTGACGTGATATGGAAGAACAGCACCTTCACCGACAGCGAGATCGACACGCCCGCTTCGAACGTGAGGTGGATCGGCTGGTAGCTCTCCAGCACGGCGGTGGCAACGGCGTAGGCCTCGATGTGGACGACGACGCCCGCGACGATCACCGGGTCGAACCGGCCGTTGGTGATCTGCGGGACCTGGCTCGACGTCGCCCCGGACAGCACCCCGAAGTACAGCCCGACGGCTGCCGAGACCGGGATCGGGACGGGCACGACGACGATGAAGTCGACCGACAGCGCGCGGGAGAGGTCGAGGTTGCGCGGGAAGCCCTGTCGGGTTCCAGAACCCGATGACGGCCTGTGACCAGCGGTTTCAGGCTGCCGGTTCGTACTGGTTGATCAGCCCACCGAGTGTCGGTCGGCGCCGGATCCTGCCGTGAACCGGTTCGGAGACAGGCGATTCTGGGCGTGGCGGACGTAGCTGCAGCGCTCGATGCGGCCGCTGCGTGTTGTAGAGGGCAGCGTAGGTCGCGAGCGCCGTGCGGAGGTGTCGCCACCGAAGATCATCATCCAGTCGGTGAGTTCGGCGCGTGTGGTTAGCACGAGGCGTTCGGCGAAGCAATTCGCCCGCGGACGGCGGGGCGGGATCTTGACCACCTCGGTGCCCGCATCGCCAAGCACGGTATCGAACGAGGCCGCGAACTGTCCGGCGCGGTCGCGCACGAGGAACTGGAAGCTCGCGGTGTGCTCGCCGGGGTCCATGACGAGGTTGCGGGCTTGCCGGGTGGTCCAGCGTCCGTCGGGGTGCGCGGTGACGCCCAGGACATGCAGGTGGCGGTCGCCGACCTCGAGTGCGAACAGGACGTGGAGCCGCCGCAGTGTGACCGCGCAGTCGACGTGGAAGAAGTCGACGGGCCAACGGCGCTTCCGGCACCGAAGAGACCGTCGGCAGGCTGCCGCCGTCGAGACTTCCTCCGCAAGTGCACGGGGATCCGGGAGACTCGCCGAGTCGCCATGCTGAGCCACCTGCACGACGTCCTCGCGCTACAGGAGGCACCGTCAGACCTCAGCTGCGTGTATCACGCGGTGCACGGACCGTGTCCTCTAGACCGGGCCCGCGACTCATGGCGGTCCGGGCGACACGGAGACGGACGAGGTGGGTGCGTTGGCGGAGCGGAGCGGGACGTCGGTACTGAGCGATCTTGGTGGGGGATCGGGCGCGAGAGCGGGCGCAGGGCTGAGGGGCGAGGACGCCGCAGCGGAGCTGTTCCGGCAGCCGATGTACATGGTCCGGGTGACCGGGTGGCCGGCGGATCGGCTGACGCCGGAAAAGCCGATCGTTGCCCCTCCGGACGCACGGCTGGCGGTGTGGGCGACCGACCCTGCCGACGGCCGCCAGGTCACACCCCCGGCGGCGTCCGGGGTGCTCTTCGAGACCGACCGGTTCTCGCTGGTTAACAGCGGCAACCGCACGCTGCGCACGCCGAAGCGGTCCTGGAAGGCGGACCTCGACGGTGAGCGGCTGGCGGGCATGTCCACCCTCAACCTCAAGTCGATGTTCAACGACCCGTCCCAGCAGCGGGAGGCTCTGGCCTGGCGGCTGTTCGGCTCGGCCGGCGTCCCCGCCGCGCGGCACACCTACGCCAAGCTCGCCATCGACCAGCGGTACATGGGCCTGTACTCGCTGATCGAGCAGGTCGACAAGCGCTTCCTGAAGAGCCGCTTCGGCAAGAACGACGAGGGCAACCTGTACAAGGCCTACTGCGGCGACCTCGGCTGCTCGACGCTCGAGCACCGGGTGGGAGCCGACGGCGACGACGGCGGGCGCCAGTACCGGAGCCCGGCGGACTCCGCCGACGCGACCTACCGGCTCAAGACCAACAAGGACGACCCGGCCGCGAACAGCTACGACGACCTCGCGGAGTTCGTGAGAAGGATCAACGGGATCGGCCTGCCCGGCGGGCACGGCCGCTTCGCCACCGACGCGTTCCGCGCCTCGGTGGAGGCCGTCTTCAACGCGCGCGCGTTCCTGCGCTGGGCGGGCGTCAACCTGCTGATCGGGGGCTGGGACAACTACTTCGCCACCCCGTCGAACTACTACCTTTACAACTCCGGGCGCGCCGGTGACGAGCGCGGCTTCATGGGCTCCCCGTACTTCACGTTCATCCCGTGGGACTACGACAACAGCTTCGGGATCGACTACTTCGGCACCGAATGGCAGAACACCGACCTGCTCGACTGGCCCGCGAACACGCGCGCCTACCGCGGTGGGCGGGGTGTGTCGAAGATCCCACTGGTGACCAACATGCTCGCCAACCGTGAGTTCCGCGCCTACTACCTCGACCACGTCGAGTACCTGCTGGACACCGAGTTCACCCCAGAGGCGTTCGCCGCGCTGATCGGCGACGACGGTGACGGCGGGCTGTGGCAGCGCGTGTCGCAAGCGGCGTATCTGGAGTCCGGCACACCGAGCGGTACGCCGTTCACCGGTCGCCAGTGGACCAACGACGAGGTCTGGCGCAGCGGGTGCCGACAGCAGGAGCTGCGGCACGCGAACGCGCACGTGTACGGGATCGAGCGGTACGTGCGCATGCGCCGCGACCGCGCCCGCGAGCAGCTCGCCCGGCTGCGCCGGGACCTGCCGGCAGGCGCCGGGGGCGAGCACTTCCCCGCCGCGCTCGAGCCCCTGCCCGCCCGGGCCTGATCGTGGGGGGTCACCCGCCTGCCGTCCAGCTTCGCCTCGAGCACGAGGCGAAGCTGGACGAGCTGGTCGAGCCGCTCGACGGAGCCGCCGGCCGGCGGCTGGAGGCCAGCGGCGTGCTCGCGAAGGACGACGGCTTCTACGTCATCTTCGACAACCTGCCCGACATCGTCCGGCTGGGTCCGGGTCTGATCGCTGGCGCGCCCGAGAACCGTTTCTTCACCCAGGAGCGCCGCGAGGCCACAGGCTTCGAGGACATCGCCCACGATCCCGGCTCCGACCGGTTCTTCGCGCTGATCGAGGCGCTGCCGGTCCGGCCGAGGACCTACCAGGCCAAGGTGCACCAGTACGACGGCTCCCTGCGCTACCTGCGCAGCGACTGGCTGGACTTCCCGCTGGCCGACGCGAACAAGGGCCTGGAGGGGCTGACCTGTCTGCGCCGCAACGGCCGGACCTGTCTGCTGGCCATGTGCGAGGGCAACCGGTGCCGGGGCGGGTCGGCGGGACGACGGCCGGGTGGTGGCCGGATCCAGGTGTTCACCGAGGAGGGTCCGCGCGGCGGCTGGGTCCACACCGGCACCATCAAGCTGCCGCGCACGCTCGAGTTCGAGGACTACAGCGGCATCTCGCTCGTCGGTGACCGCCTCGCGGTGGTGTCACAGGCGTCCTCGGCGCTGTGGGTCGGCCGCCTGCGGCGAAACGGCACGGACCTCATCGACGAGGTCGCCGACGAGGGAACCGTCTTCCGGTTCCCGACCGACTCCCGCGGTCGAACCGTCTACCGTACAGTCGAGGGCGTGTCGTGGCTGGCAGACGATCGGGTGGTCGTGGTCTCCGACAAGGTCAAGCCCGGTTCCGGGGAACGGGCCGGCCGCGCGAAGGACCAGTCGATCCACATCTTCACGATCCCGACCCCGGCGGAGGGTGCGCGTCTGTGACCGCCTCCTCCCCGGCCCTGCGCGCACTGTTCCAGCAGCGGGTGGCGGGTGACGCGGCCCTGCTCAAGCTGGCCCGCCTGCGGTTCGCCCAGGCGGGCATGGCCGCGGAGGTCTACGCGGACACCCCGGAGCAGCTCGAGCACGTCCTCGGGTTCGTCCCGCCGCACCCGCACCTGCCGACCGTCCACCTCAACCGCCAGGTCAACGTGCTGCAGGGTGCGGGCCGGGACGTCCTGGAGGAGTTCGCCACCCGCTTCGCCGGACGGATCTGGGGACTCGTCGTCCACGACAAGGCGGAGATGGCCGCGCAGACCGACGAGCTCGTCCGCGGCCTGCGCGCGCTCGACAGCCGCCTCCAGGCGGGCCCGGACCGGCCGTTCGTGCTCCTGGAGTACGCGGCGGGGCTGCCACCGGAGTGGTTCGCCGAGGTCGCCGAACAGGTCGCCGACCTCCCGCGGATCAGCTTCTGCATCGACACCGGCCACGTCGGCGTCAAGCAGGCGCGCAACAAGCTCGCCCGCGCAGACCTCGCCGGACTGCGCCTCGGCGACCCACGCCTGCCCGAACTGGCGGGCACCGTTCAGAGCGCCGTCGCGACCGCCCTCCCGACCGTGCTGGAGCTGATCCGCAGGCTAGGGGCGATCGGCAAGCCGGTCCACTTCCACCTGCACGACGGCCACCCGCTGATCGCCGGCCTGCCCGACCACTTCAGCTTCCTCACCCAGGTGCCCGTCCCCTTCACCTACGAGCACCGCCGATCGCTGGCGCCCCTGTACGGGCCCGCCGGTCTGGCCTCGATCGTCACTGCCGCCGCCACGGCGTGCGGCGCCGAGCGGGCCTCCCTCACGCTGGAGATCCACCAGGCGGAAGGCCGCCTGCCCCTCGGCGACGCCGCCGGACTGTTCCGGCACTGGCGCGACACCACCAACGCGGAACGCATGAACTACTGGCAGGCCGTACTCGCCGAGAACCACCTCCTGGTGCACGCCGCGCTGGGGCAATAAGGAGATCGGCTCCCGTCCACGTGACAGGCGAGGTCGCGACGTCGTCATCAGGTCGTGTCGCCGGCGCCGAGCCGATGCACGCGGAGGAGATCGGTCAAGCCGATGGTGTGTGGCGGCGGACCTGCCACGATCACCACCCCCTCACACCGGACGAATCCGTCCAACGCCAGCACCTGTTGGTGCCGAGAAGTCGGTCACATCATGCGGCCTGCACGTACCCGTGCAGAAGGCCACCGAGGCGGTCGTGTCGCAGCGGACGAATGGTCGCTCTGGAGGGCGGGCACTCACAAGCTGGACGGGTGTGCAGATGCGGGAGAGGGGAACGTGGATCGTGGCGCGGTGGTCAGCCACGTTGTCCGGCGAGCAGATGGCCGACGAGATCGCGGCGGCTGCGTACTCCGACCTTGTCGAACACGGACTTCAGGTGGTCTTGCACGGTGTGTGCGGAGATGTGTAGCGAGCCCGCGATGTCCTTTGTGGAGTTGCCGTGCAGCACGGGCAGTGGCAGTCGGGTGGAGCCGTGCCCGATCAGCGGGAGCAGGGCGTCGGCCTCGGGCGTGCTGGCCACGAGCTCCATCTGCCCGTCGAGGAGCACGACACCGGGTCGGTTCGGGACGTCCGCCGAGGTGTTGGCCGAGTACGGCATCGAGATCGCCTGAGCGGTGAGCTACGAGATTGAATGGGCAGTCGTAAGAGCCGCGCACCGTCGCGAGGTGTATCGCGGATTGTGACGTTGCGGGCGGCGAACCGTGTAGGTGCCGTGTGGGTGTCGAGAACCCGGTCACCTCATGCGAACTGCTGAGGGCACTCCCGAGCGCTTGTCGTCGTTGGCCGGTTATCCGCGTGGCCGGTTGGTCCACTTTGAAGCTGTTCTTGAGCAGGGAGTTGGCGCGTTCGCCCAGGCCAGCGCAGGGCGCCGTGGACGGCAGCATCCGGGGCGTGTGGGCCGCCGGCAATCTCGTCGACCCGCGCGCCCAGGTCATCACCGCCACCGGCGCCGGCTCCGCGGCCGCCATCGCCCTCAACGCCGACGGGGCAGATCAAGACCGGCGCCCCCGCGGCGACGAGTGGCCAGGTACAACCGGCTGCTCGAGATCACCGCCGGCGAGCCCGAGCTGCTGTACGGCTTGGCCGCCGCCGGCCGTTCGTCCACGCCAGCCTGGTATCCCGGCCGCGACATCGCCGTCGACTACGCGCCGATGGTGTGTGACTTCCCTCCGGGCTGCGGGGTGCTGCCTTGGGCCGGGTGTTCCTCGACGACATGATCCCGCATCACATGGCCGCGGTGATGTTGTCGCAGCAGCTTCTCGCCAAGGACCTGAACACCCGCCCCGAGGGATGGGCGGTCACGGCCGAACGACGGGCAGCTGATCGGACTGGGACTGCCTCGCCGACCGGATCGGGACTCGACCCCGGTCCCATCGGGTCCAACTTGCCGACGACGGTGTCCGCCGTCGTCGGCCTTCAGGTGATCAACGGCAGAGGGGCAAGCGGCGCCAGGCCTTGGCATACGCTGCGCTGGAGCCGGACGGAGAGTTCATATGCAGGAGCCCGTCGGGCTGTCGGAAGCCGAAGCGGTCGCGCGCCGCGGAGGTGGGGAGGGCCGCGGGACGACGGCGGCCACAGGGCGCGGTTACCTCCGGATCCTGCGCACGAACCTGTTCAGTTTCTTCAACAACATCCTGTTCGTCATCGGCATCACGCTTCTGCTGCTGGGTCGCCCGACCGACGCGCTCATCAGCGTTGGGGTCGGGTTGCTCAGCGCCGTGATCAGCTCGGTGCAGGAGGTTCTCGGGAAGCGCAAGCTGGATCGCCTGCGGGTGATCGACGGCGAGGGGGTGGCGGTGGTGCGCCGGGACCCCGCCGGCGGTGGGGTCGAGCGGCGGGTGTCGCTCGCGGAGGTGGTGCGCGGCGACCTGTTGCCATTGGTGGGGGGCGCGCAGATTGTGGTGGACGGGCCGCTGGTCACCGGCCGGGTGGAGGTCGACGAATCACTGGTCACCGGCGAGGCCGCCCGGGAGCTGCGGGGGCCGGGTGAGCTGCTGCTCTCGGGTAGCAGGTGCGTGGCCGGGCAGGGGATCCAACGTGCCGACGCGCTCGGCCCGCAGAGCTACGCGGGCCGACTGGTCGCGGCGGCGCGTACCCCGACCCTGGAGCGGACCCCGCTGCAGCAGCGGGTTGACTTCCTGATCCGGCTGATCATGCTCGTGGTGGCCGTGATGAGTGGCGCGATCCTGGCTCGGGCGGTGCTGGACGGCCAGCCGCTGCTGCGTTTCGTACAGACCGCCGCAGTGCTGTCCGGGCTGGTGCCCTACGGGTTGTTCCTGCTGATCACCGTGGCCTACACCGGTGGAGCTGCAGTGATCGGGCGCCGCGGGGTGCTAGTTGCTCATGTCGGCGCGGTCGAGGCGATGAGCAATCTCGACATGTTGTGCGTGGACAAGACCGGCACCTTGACCGGCGCTGCGCTCGAACTGGTCGAACTGGAGATACTCCCCGGGTCGGACCGAGTGGACACCGAGGCGAGGCTAGGTGGGTTGGCCCGTGGCACGCCCCTACCCGGCCCGGTCGGTGCAGCGATCGCGGCAGCCTTGCCCGGCGGGCCGGTGGCGGCCCACGAGGAGGTCGCGTTCTGTTCCGACTTGGGTTGGCACGGTCACACGACAGACTCAGGGACGGTCGTCATCGGGGCCCCGGACGCGCTATCCCTGGCGATGGCGCCGGCCGACCGGGCAGGACCTCTGGCGTCGATCCTCGCCCGACACGCGTCGGCGGGCCTGCGGGTGCTGGTCGTCGCGCGGCCGGTCGACGCGGCTGCGCGGCTGCGCGACGCGGGTGGGCGGCCGGTCCTGCCAAGGCTGGCGCCGCTCGCGGTGCTCGCGCTGCGCGAGCAGTTGCGGCCCGGGGTGGTGGAGGCGATCGCCGGGCTGCGCGCGCAGGGCGTACAGGTGAAGGTGCTCTCCGGTGACGACCCGCGCACGGTGACCGCGGTCGCCGACGCCGCGGGCATCGCGGTGGGCGAGCCGGTCACGGGGCCGGAGCTGGACGCGCTGGAATCGGAGGTATTCGACCGGGTGGTCGCGCAGCGCAGCATATTCGGACGCGTGTCACCCGCACACAAGGAACGCATCGTGACCTCGCTGCGCCGCGGCGGCGCCTACGTGGCGATGATCGGGAATGGGGTCAACGACGTGAACGCGCTCAAGCAGGCCCAGATCGGGGTCGCGATGGGCAGCGGCAGCCCGGTCACCCGTGACGTGGCCGACGTCGTACTGGCCGCCGACGAGTTCGAGCAGCTCCTGCCCGCTCGGCACGAGGGTCGCCGGATCATCGGCGGGATCGTCATCTCCATGTACCTGTTCCTCGCCCGGGTGGCCACGGCGACGCTGATCATCGCGGCGGTGGCGATGCTCGGGCTCGCCTTCCCTTACCAGCCCTCGCAGGCCGGGCTCAGCCTGTTCACCGTCGGGCTGCCCAGCCTGTTTCTCACCCTGTGGGCCCGGCCAGAACCCTCACCCGCTGACTTGCTGAGGTCGTTGGCCCGGTTCGTGGCCCCGGTCGCCCTGGTCACGGCGTTGTTCGCGGTCGGGGTGTATACCTACCTCTACAGGCGGGTCGACGACACCTCCGCGGCGGGTGGCCTACCGGCCAGGATGGTCACCTCCTTCGAGCGCTACACCGGGCTTGCAGCGAGCGACCCCGGGTTCCGCGAGGCCACCGCGACCCTCGCCGCCCAGACCGGCCTGTCGATCTTCGTGTCAATCTCGGGGATTCTGCTGGTCCTGCTGCTGGCCCCGCCGCACCGGGCGCTGGCCGTGTGGACAGCGGCGGTACCGGATCGTAGGCCAGCGCTGCTCGTCGCCGGGCTGTTGGGCGTGTTCGTGCTCACACTGGCCACACCGGCGCTCACCGACTACTTCCACCTGATCAGGCCGGTCGGCCCGATGCTCAGCGCGGTGGCGGTGGCGGTGAGCGGATGGGCGGTGGTGCAGTGGGCGGTGTTCCGCTGGAAGGTCCTGGACCGGGTCCTCGGGCTCGCGGGGCCGGCCACGGCCAACTGGAACCGCGGTAGCTGATCGTCTGTCGGTGCGCCCTCGGGGAGGGCCCGCACCGGGACGGGGTCAGCCCGGACTCGCCGCCGCCTGTCCTGTCGGTGACCTCGTCCAGTCCGCGCCACACCCCTCCGGCGGGTGGCCCGGCACCGCCCAGAAGTCACCCTCAGCGCGGTCCGGGCGGCGAGTGGATCAAAGACCGCATGGCCGAGCGCAGCATCCCCCTGTTCACCGCGACATGGACAGCCGTGACGGCCAACGCTGCGAGGCTGAGCCACAAGTGCACGTCGCCCCACTCCCGCTTCGCGAGTCCGAAAAGCAGCTCCTGTCGGCCCGAGCCTGGGCCCTGCGGTGCGGCCCACAGCACGACGCCCGAGACGATGACGAGACTCCAGGCAGTGATGAGCGCGATGCCGATGACCGCCCGCAGCCGAGCTTTGAATCGTCGCGGCATCCTCAGCCCTCCTTGAGCTGGTGCCACTTGAGGTAGTGGCACTTCCGACGTGCGTCCAGCTGTAGCCACGCTCGGATGAGAGCGACCATTCATGGCTCCCCTCAACGTCAAGCGGCCGCCAGGTCCTCGTCCTCGACTCCTCCAGGTTCGACATCCCCGACTCGGCGAACGCCATGGTCATCGCCGTGGCATCGGTGTAATGGTGGTCGATGCCGGGGCGCTGGCCCGGACCAGGGTGTCGATCGCGTGCCGTGTCGTCCCGTCGATCTCGACCGGGCGCCTGATCCGTTCGGCCTTCTGGATCCGCAAGCCGGGGAGTGCGGCCGCGACCTGGTCGGGGGTCTGCAGGACCGCGGGATCCTGCGGCCCGCCTACACCCTCGGCGAGATTGGTCAGGTCGTGAGATATCAGTAGCAGGATGCCGGTGGGGGCGAGCGCGGCGGCGGCGGTGGCCAGCGCTTTCTGCAGCTCGGTCCAGGGAAGCTGGAGGTAGGCGATCAGCACGAGGTCGTAGGTCTGCTCCGGGTGGTAGCGAGTGACGTCCGCGACGACGGTGGTGAGCTGCAGCCCGCGGCTCCGGGCGATTGCCCGGGCCTTGTCCAGCCCGATGGCGGAGAAGTCGACCGCGGTCACCGTCCAGCCCTGCTCGGCCAGCCACAACGCGTTGCGGCCCTCACCGGCGCCCAGGTCCAACGCGGTCCCCACCGTCAGGCCGCCGACCTCGTCGGCCACCGTGCGGTTCGGGCCCGCCGACCAGACGAGGTCGGAAGCGGCGTACCGCTCGTCCCACCCGGTTGCGTCCACGAAGCCTCCACTCAGTGATGTCGATTCGGAGTTCACGCGTCGTCGTGCCAGTCGCCGGCGACGTCGAGGTCGTGTAGCAGGCGCGCCAGCGTGCGGTCGTCAACGTGCGGGCCGGTCACGGGCACGCACTCGTTATGGTCCTCATGGACTGCCCCGCGTGACTCGGCTGGCTCTGGCTTCTCTGCTCGGCCGCCGGCCACTGGTGGCGCACTGCCGGCGGGCAGGTTCGCGGAGTGGGGCGAGTCGCTGATCATGGTCCTCCCGTCGAGGTGGTCGGGTCGATCCGCGGTGGCCGTGGTCGTCATCGGACCGGTTGCGCGAGCGCGGCCCAGGCGTCGTACCCGCCGAGCAGGTCCGAGACGTCGGTGTGGCCTGCCCGACGCAGCAGCGAGGCCGCGACGCTGGAGCGGTAGCCGCCGGCGCAGTAGGTGACCACGGGGTGGTCCGGTGGGGCCTCGGTGAGCCGGTGCGGCAGCTGCGCGAGCGGGATGTGCCAGGCGCCGACGATCGCGCCCTCGGCGAGTTCGCCGGAGTTACGCACGTCGAGCAGGACCGGTGGCAGTGGCGTGCGCAGGGCGGTGGCGAGCTGCGGGGCGGTGACCCGGCTGGCGCGGGCGATCCGCTCCGGTGCGCCGAGGAACGCGCCCTCGGGTTCACGGAGGTAGCCGGCGACGTGGTCAAATCCGATGCGGGCGAGCCGGACGACGATCTCCTCCTCGCGGTCCTGCGGGGCTATCACCACGATCTGCTCGTCGGGGCGCACGACCGTGCCCGCGGTCTCGGCGAACCGACCGTCCGCCGGGACGTTCAGCGACCCGACCAGGTGACCTGCGGCGAACTCCTGCGGGTCACGGGCGTCGACCAGCACGGCGCCGGTGTCCTGCAAGCGGACCACTTCCGCCAGGTCGAGCGGCCGCGCGTGGTGGGCGGGATCGAACACCTCGTGCGCGCGGCGGTTGAGCACGGCGTCGTAGACGAAGTAGTCCGGCGCGGCCGGCTGGCCCGCGGTCACCAGAGCGAGAAAGTCGTCTTCGTCCATCGGCTGACACGCGTAGTTCCCGGTCCGCTGCTCGCCGATCGTCGACCAGCGCTCGGTGGACAGGTTCTTCCCGCAGGCCGAACCGGCGCCGTGCGCGGGGAACACCCGGACCTGATCGGGCAGTGTCATCAACCGCTGGACCGACGTGTAGAGCATCCTGCCCAGGTCGTCGGCGGTGTGGCCGATCGAGGCGAGCAGGTCCGGTCGCCCGACGTCGCCGATGAACAGCGCGTCACCGGTCAGCACGCCGTAGGGCATCTCGTCGCCGGCGTGCTCGTGGACCAGCACGCTGATCGACTCCGGTGTGTGCCCGGGGGTCTCCCAGATCTCCAGGACGACCTCGCCCAGGGCGATGCGCTCTCCGTCGGCCAGGTGCCGGACCGGGAAGTCCGCCGTCGCCCGGGTGCCGAATCCGATCCAGGCCCCCGTCGCCTCCGCCAGTTCGAGGTGCCCGGCCAGGAAGTCGGCGTGGAAGTGGGTGTCGATCACCCCGACGATCTGCAGCCCGTGCGCCTCGGCATCGGTGAGGTACTCCGCGACGTCCCGGCGAGGGTCGACCACGACCGCCTGCCGCGACGTCTCGTCCCCGATCAGGTACGACGCTTGCGAGAGGCAGTCCAGGTAGTACTGGGTGAAGATCATGGTAGCGCTCCCCGCTCATCGTCGACGCTGACAACCAGGAAACCCCCCGGGGTATCTGACCCCTTCCCGGCGAGCGACCCGTTCCCGCGAGGCGAACGACCCTCCGGAGACGGGCACAACGTCCCCCGCCCTCCGATCCTGCAGTAAATGTACGGTCGTTTGTCTTGCGATCTCAACATATGAACGCATACCGTGACGTTTGCGCGACGAGCGGCCGCTCTCGATGTGGGGAGGACACGGTGGTCGGTACCGGGCACCGGATCGCGCACCTCGTGCTGCCGACCCCGGGCATGTTCGGGGTGACGGTGTTCGCCGACGTCCTCGAGCAGACAGCGCGCGGCTACGGCATCACGGTGCTCTTTCAGAGCGAGGCCGTCGCCGTGAACCCCGACACGCGCGCGGTCACCATCGCCGACATCACCGCCGATAACACCGCCGGGAGCACCTCCACCCTCGGCTACGACCTGATGCATGTCGTCCCGGCGCAGAGCGCGCCGGACTGGGTCACGAAGACCCCGCTCGCCGATCCCACCAACACGGCCGGCTTTATCGAGGTCGACAGGCACACCCTCCGGCACGTCCGCTACCCCGATGTGTTCGCCCTCGGCGACGCCGGCTCGACCCTCGTGGCGAACCTGCTCGACGCCATGGCGGGCCGTCTGCCCTCGGCCTCCTACAACGGATACGCCTCGTGCCCCCTCACCCTCTCCCGGTACACCTTGCTGCTCGCCGAGTTCGACTACTCGATGCAGGCCACCCCGTCGATCCCGCTCGTCGACACCACCAAGGAGCACCGAGATATGGGGTACCTCAAGCGCTACGCGCTTCCAGCCCTCTACTGGCACGGGATGCTGCGTGGCCTCGCCTGACGCCGCGACCGGCGCCGTGTCGCCGACGTCTCAATCCATGCCGAACGCGGTGACCGCGGCCTGTCCGAGCTGTGGCAGGCGCAACCGGGTCCCGGTGGCGGCATCCGGAACACCTCGCTGCGGCTCGTGCCGCACCCCGCTGCCCTGGCTCGTCGCCGCGACTGACGCGGACTTCCCGGCGATCGCCGAACACTCGCCGGTTCCGGTCCTGGTCGACTTGTGGGCGCCGTGGTGCGCCCCGTGTCGGATGGTCGCACCCGCGGTGGAACGGGTCACCCGCGAGTTGGCCGGACAGCTGAAGGGTGTGAAGGTCGACGTCGACCAAGCTCCGGGCGTCGCCACTCGATTCGACGCCCGCAGCATCCCGACACTGCTGATTCTGCGCAACGGGCAGGTCGTGGCGCGTCAGGTCGGCGCCCTGCCGGGCGAGGCGCTGCTCGTTTGGGTGCGTCAGGCGATCCGCTGACATCAGGCCGCGGTGCGGGACCGGTGCTGTTCTCGCCAACGTGCCTGATCCCGGTTGCAGCAAGCAGACCACCAATAGCGTGGTTGATCGCGGTCCAGCTCGCCCGCGGCCGGGTCGCCGAGATCGCCACCAGGCTCGGCGTCACCCGCCAGTCGGCCAGGGAACGCTGGCGGGACCTCGACGGCGAGCCAACCCCGAAGCCCGGTGCCCGTCCGGGCGAGAACGTGCTCGACGAGCTGATGGAAGAGGCGTTCGGGCTCGGGAACGGGCCAGGCTCGGGCGGCGTGTGCGAACCGCTGTACCTGTACCCGCACTCGAATGGTGGCGCCGTCGACGAGCAGACCGGCGAGAGCGTCACATGACCCGAGCTGGGATGCGTCGCTGATCAGTTCAGATGACCAGCAGGTTCTGGATGCCGACGAACAACCCGACCGCGATGAGCAGCCACGCGAAGGCGAGGCCGAGGACTCGGCCGGAGAACCGATCCGCTATGCGCTTGCCGGCGAGGGTCCCGGCCACGGCGCCCAGGGTGAACGGCAGGATGATCCGCCAGTCGAGATGCACGACACCGATGCGGGAGATCATTGACGAAGCCGAGTTCAGCGCAATGATCAATAGTGATGTGCCGATTGCGAGTGTCATCGGCATCCTCAGCATGATCACCAAAGCTGGCACGACGAGGAAGCCGCCGCCGACCCCGAGGAAGCCGGTAAGGAAGCCGACCGCGGCGCCACCGAGGGTGACCTTGGCCGCGGTGACCAGGACCGGGTAGGCGCCCCGCCCGCGGGTCGCCATGGCGACGCTTCGAGCGTCCACGCCGGCCTCCGAGGCCGGCGCCCGCTGGGCGTTGGGGTGCTCGTCAGCGGCGTTCCCGCCCCGGTTCTGGTCCGGACTGGCGTCCTGACCGGCGGGCTTGGTCGCGCGTCGCGTGCCCCGGGCGTGGAGCAGCATCGCCGCAGCGGCGACCAGGGTCAGCGCCGCGAAGGCGAGCAGGAGGGTCGGCTGGCTGACCCGGTCGTTGAGCACGGTGCCCAGCCACGCCGCCGGGAGCCCGACGACACCGAACACCGCGCCCGTCCGCCAGTCGATGCCTCCGGTGCGGGCGCGAGCGAGGACGCCCGCCGCCGCGGTGATGCCGACGACGACCACGCTCGCCGTGGTCGCGTCCTGGGCCGACTGGCCCAGGAGGTAGACCAGCGCGGGCACGGTGAGGACCCCGCCGCCGCCGCCGAGGCCGCCGATGACGGCGCCCATGACGAGCCCGAGGAGAGCGGCCAGAGCAAGCATCAGATCACGACCACGCCGTCGGAGCCGCCCATTGCCGGGCCGATGAGCAGGCCTGACGCGGATGCGGTGTTGCGCATCAGGCGACCGTGCCCGGGTGCCCGTCGTCGCGGCGGACCGGGTGGCCGTCGGCAGCCCACGCCTTCATTCCGCCGGCGAGGTTGCGCACATCGATGCCGGCGGCGACGAGCCAACGGGCGGCTGTGCCCGAACGGTTGCCCGACCGGCAGATAGCGACGACGACCCGGTCGTGGGGCAGCGTGCTGGGGTCGAGTTGGCCGAGGGGGACGTGGAGAGCCCCTGGCGCGTGGCCGACGGCCCATTCGTCGAGTTCGCGGACGTCGAGCAGCAGCGCGCCATCGGCGATGAGCCGGGCGGTCTCGGTGGGGTCGACTTGCGCGATGAGGTCGGGCTTGGCCATGACCTGTCCTTCCGGTCGGACCGCGGTCAGGGACGGGGCGCGAGGGTCAGGCGGTAGCCGTCGCGCGCGGTGAAGTCGGCCGTGATGCCGAACCGGTCGCCGCGGATCAGGGTGTGGCGCCACTCGACCGGCTGGTTGTCGGCGAGGCCGAGTCGGTCGATGGCGAACGCGGCGGTGTCGGGGCCGACGCCGAGCAGAAGCCGTTCCGCGGGTGTCGGCACGACGGCGCGGATGTGCTCCCGTCCGCCGGTCAGCGCGACCCCGCAGCGGCGGCGGTACTCGGTGTAAAGGGCGGTGTGGGTGAGGTCGGCGTCGAGCAGCGGCGCGGCCAGGTGTGCCGGCAGCCAGACCCGGTCGACCGCCAGCGGCTCGCCGCCGGCGAGCCGCAGCCGTTCCAGGAACACGAGCGGAGTGGACTCCTCGAGTCCGAGTCGGGCGGCGACCACACCGTCGGCGCGGATGTCGAGGGTGTGCACGATGCTGCGCTGCTCCTGCCCGGTCGCCTCCACCGAGGCGAACAGGCTGTACAAGGCCCCGACGGGCTGTTCGATCTCTACCGGCGTCACCCGCGGTTGCCGTCCGCGGGCGGCCGCGACGACCCCGTCATCGCGCAGCTGGCGCAGTGCCTGGCGCACGGTCTGGCGGCTGACCTGGTACTCGGCGACCAAGGCGAGCTCGCCGGGAAAGGCGGCGGCGAAGTCCCCATCGGCAAGGCGGCGGCGCAGGTCCGCGAGCAGCTGCTGCCACAGCAGCGGGCCGCCGGTGCGCTGGAGCGGGTGAGCACCGCCGGCCATGACGAATCCCATCTTTCGGTACGGGTACGCCTACAATGTACGGTCATTAAGGGGCGTCGGCAAGGGAGGCCACGGACGTGCCCGTCCATGGGAGTGATCGAGACCGGTGAGTTGGGCGACCAGAGGGATGTCGTGTACGACGGCGTGGTCGCAGTGGTGGTCGATCCGCATTGCGTCGTCGACCGGGTTGAGCGGGTGTTCATCGAGCGGGGTCTGCGGTGCGCGTTGGTCGTCGAGACGCGCATCGATTCTGACGCACTCGTGCGCGCCCAGTGGCGCTCCGCGCGGCGGCTGGCCGACGAGCTGGCGGGGGAGTGGGTGGTCGACCTGCGCGCCGGCACCGCGTTCGCGGCCCGGCACCTGGCAGGCAGTCTGAGCTTCCCGCTCGACGGCCAGTTCGTGACCTACCTGGGCTGGCTGATCCCCTGGGGGACCCCGGTGACGCTGCTCGGCGCCACCGTCGAAGCGGTCGCCGAGGCGCAGCGCGAGCTGGTCCGCATCGGGATTGACCGGCCGGCAGCCGCTGCGGTCGGCGGCCCGCAAGACTGGGCAGGCCGCGTCCCGCTCGCCGCTTACCGTCGGGCCTCCTTCGATGAGCTGGCGGGGCACGGGCCGGTGCCGATGCCCCCGCCGTGCTCGACGTGCGGCGCAACGAGGAACGGGCGGCAGCCTGGATCCCCGGCTCGACCCACATCCCGATCCACGAGGTCTGGACGAATGGATGCGGGCGGCGACCCCGCCCCGCGTGATCGACGTCCGCACGCCTGCGGAGTTCGCGGCGGTGCACATCCCGGGCTCGTACAACGTGCCGCTGGACCTGTTGCGTGAGCACCGCGACGAACTGCGCCGCCACCTCGACACCGACGTCGTCCTGGTCTGCCGGTCCGGCCAGCGCGTCGAGCGGGCCGAGCGGGCGCTGGCGGCGACGGGCCTGTCCGGTGTGCACGTTCTGCCCGGCGTCGTCGCCGAGCTGACCGGCGGCGGTGACCGGTGATGCTGGCGGTCGTCGTCGCGTTGGGTGGTGCTGGCCGGTGTCGCGTTCGGACCGCTCAGCGGCGGGGCGGCTGTTCCCGGCGTCCAGTGCTCGGCTCCCCGAACGGTCGGGGATTCGCCGCGTACCGTGAGCATGGCCGCGGATACGCCCGTGGGTATCTGGAGGAAGGGTCGGGATGCAGCTCGATACCGATGTGATCGGTTCCGTGGTCAACCGGCTGCGGCGAGCCGAGGGCCAGCTCGGCGGGGTGATCCGAATGCTGCAGGAGGGCCGGAACTGTGAGGACGTGATCACCCAGCTCGCGGCGGTGTCGCGGGCGCTGGACAAGGCCGGGTTCGCGATCATTGCCTCCGGGCTCGAGCAGTGCATCGTGGCGGGCGAGCAGGGCGCCATCGACCGCGGCAAGCTGGAGAAGCTCTTCCTCTCGCTGGCCTAGGCTGCGGTTCCCGGTTCGTCAACGAGTCAGCCGTCTCCGTAGCGGATCATCGCTGCGATGCAGGCGGCGACGACGACGGCGATGCCCAGGGTGCCCGCCCAGCCGCCGAGGGCGGCGAGGCCGAGGACGGCGGCCAGCACAGCGAGGATGAGGACAGCGAGGGTGGCGACGCGCAAGCGCCGCGGGTGTGGTTTTCGAGGATATGGACAAGTAGCGATCATTGGTGCTCAGGGGGTCGGGGGATCGAGGCACTGCGGCGGTAGGTGGAACCAGCGCAGCGCCTCGAAGTCGGCGGACAGCCCGGTTGCCCCCTCGGGGATGCTTTCGGGGCGCGCGGCCAGCAGCGTCCGGGCGTCGCGGAGGTGGTCGGCGAGCGCGCTCTCCCCCAGGGTCGGGTGCGTCTCGGGGCTGGTGATACCGGCCGCGGTGTAGCGGAGGTCGGCGAGGTGCAGCGGCGGATCGCAGAGCGCCGTGTGGTGCCGCCAGAGGCCGGTGTGCGGGTCGAAGCGGTAGTCGGTCAGCAGCCGGTGGCCACACCGGGCGAGCAGGTCCACGGCGTCGGTGAGGTAGTCGCGCACAGCGTCGGAGACGAGGTAGTGGAAGTTGATCCTCGCCCAGCCGGGTTTCACACCCTCGCAGCCGACGCCGACCTCGTGCCGGTAAGCGTGCGAGCGCTCCGGGTCGATCGCCAGCAGCCGGTGGCCGTAGGGGCCTGCGCAGGAGCAGCCGCCGCGGGCCTGGATGCCGAACAGGTCGTTGAGCAGCGCTACGACGTAGTTGTGGTGCAGGTAACGTCCGGCGACCCGGATGCGGAAGGACACGATGGACAGACGGCGGGCCTGCGGGTGACCGAGGACCTCGATGTTCGGGTTGAGCTGCCACCGGCCGAAGGCGTGCTGCCACAGCTGCTCTTCCCGCTGCCGTATCGAGTCGGTGCCCACGGCGTCCTTCACGGCGAAGACCAGCCCGGCGCGGATGGACTCGACGATGGCCGGCGTGCCGCCCTCCTCGCGGGCGACCGGATCGTCGAGGTAGCGGTGCCCGAGCGGGTCGACGAACGCGACGGTGCCGCCGCCCACGGTGGTCGGGACCGCATTGCCGACCAGCTCCCTGCGCACCACGAGGATCCCCGGCGTCTGGGGGCCGCCGACGAACTTGTGCGGAGACAGGAACACGGCGTCCTTGTGGTCACCGCGCCCGGCCGTGCTTTCGTGCATCCGGATCGGCACGTAGGGTCCGGCTGCGGCGTAGTCCCAGAACGACAGGGCGCCGTGCTCGTGCAGCAGCGCCGCGATGCGGTCGGCGTCGGAGAGCACGCCGGTGACGTTGGACGCGGCGCTGAAGCTGCCGATGAGCAGCGGGCGGCCTGCGTAGTGCGTGAGCCGCTCGGCCAGCTGGTCGAGGTCGATGTGGCCGTGCGCGTCCTCGTCGATGACGACGACGTCGGCGATCGACTCCCGCCACGGCAGCTCGTTGGAATGGTGCTCGTAGGGCCCGAGGAACACCACCGGCCGCTCGGCGGGCGGGATCGCCTCGGCGAGCCCGTAGCGGGTGGCCGGTCCGGCCGGGAGGCGCAGCTCGAGGATGGCGACCAGCTTGTTCACCGCCGCCGTCGCCCCGGAGCCACAGAAGATCACCAGGTCGTCGTCGGTGCCGCCGACCGCATCCCGAATCAGCCGCCGGGCCTCCTCGCGCAGCCGGGTGGTCTGCAGCCCGGTGCCGGAGCTCTCGGTGTGGGTGTTGGCGTAGCGGGGCAGGACGTGGTCGCGGATGAAGTCCTCGACGAAGTCGAGCGAACGCCCCGATGCCGTGTAGTCGGCATAGGTGATCCGCCGCCGGCCGTAGGGGCCGTCCAGCGCCTCGCCCTCACCGATCACACCCCGCCGGATCCGGTCGAGCAGCGGCGAGGTGTCCGGCGCAGCCGAACCGGCGGCCACGGCCTTGGTCCCGATCTTCATCGGCGGCTCCATCGTCGTGCGCCGGGATTCCGGCTCGGGCTGCCAGCGTGGTGCGCCGCCGCCCGCTCGGCACGGGTCCTTCGCCCCGGCGACCACGGGCAGAGGCCACCCATCGCCTGCGTCAGCGCCGGTACTCGAAGGCGGCCAGGTGCTGCTGCGATGCATTCAGCAGCTGCTGGTACACCCGCTGCACGTCCGGGGCGGTCAGGCCCTGGGCGGCGGCCCGCAGGTCGGCGATGTCGGTCGTCTCGACGGTCCGGCCGACTCCGAGGGCGGCGGGCTCGCCGGTGAGGCCTTCGGCGAGTAGGCGGTCATAGGTGGCCTTCACGGTGGGGTCGCTGAACCTGCCCGCAGCCTGCCCGGCGGTCGGGTCGGCGATGCCGTAGCGGGTGAGCAGGGTCCGGAAGGCCTCGAGGTGGCGTGTCTCCGATGCTGCGATCCGGTCGAAGACGGGGTCGTCGTAGCGGGCGGCGAACTCGGTGTAGAGGTCGTGCGCGAGCTTCTCCTCCTGCGCGTTGGCCTGCAGCGTCGAGCGTTGCGCTGCGGTCAGGGTGCCGCTGGGCGTGTCGAGGAGGCACCCGCCGTTGCCCGGCCCGTACCCGCCGTTCTGGCTCGTGGTCCTACCGTCGCTCCCGGGACCGTAGCCACCGCCCGGCTCGGCGGCGAGCGCAGGCCCCGCGACGAGCACACCGACGGCCAGCATGCCGGCTCCGGCGGTGGCGACCTTTGTGATGGTCCTCATCTTGTCCTCCTCAGGTTGTGCACCCTCGAGAATCGGCTCCGCTGGTGCAGGGACGATGTGGTCGATGTGGAGAGGATGTGGAGACCTTGGAGGCCAGCACGGTTCTCGTCGTCGAGGACGAGCGGGAGATCCGCGAGGTGCTCCGCCGGTACCTGGAGCGGGCCGGGTTCGCGGTACTGACCACCGGGTCCGGCGCGCAGGCGCTGCAGATGCTCGACGAGAACACGGCCGAGATCGTCGTGCTCGACCTCGGCCTGCCCGACGTCGACGGCATCGAGGTGCTGCGAGCGGCCCGCACCGGCGGCGGTGTCCCGGTCGTCGTGCTCACCGCGCGCAGCGAGGTGGCCGACCGCATCCGGGGGCTGGAGCTCGGCGCGGACGATTACGTGACCAAGCCGTTCAGCCCGACCGAGGTCGTCCTGCGCGTGCAGGCCGTGTTGCACCGGACCCGCGGCGGGTCGGACGTGTCGGGGCCGTCGTCGTTCGGGGCTGGGCGGCTGCGCGTCGACGAGGCCCGCCACGAGGTGAGCTGGGACGGTACGACGCTGGACCTGACCCCGACCGAGTTCGGCTTGCTGGCCGCCCTGGCGGCCGTGCCCGGTCGGGCGTACTCGCGCTACGAGCTGGTCAACCGGGTGCGCGGCTACGAGTTCGCCGGCTACGAGCGCAGTATCGACTCGCACGTGAAGAACCTGCGCCACAAGCTCGGGGCCGACGGGGCGGCCGTCGTCGAGACGGTGCATGGGGTCGGCTACCGCCTGGGCCTGCGCCGTGACCAGTGACCGGGCCTGGGGGCCGCTGGCCTGGCGGTTGCTCGCGGCGTTCGTGGCCGCCGCGCTCTCCTCGGTCCTGGTGATGGCCGCCGGCGCCGTGGTGGCGGCCGACCAGGGTCTTGCCGCCGCCCAGGAGACGACCTGGCAGCAGACCGCGGATCAGGTGGCCGTGGCGGCGGGCGTCGCCTACACCGAGGCGGCGGGCTGGTCCGGAGCGCGTCTGGACAGGGCCGTGGCCCTGGCCGAAGGAGCGGGGGCCCGACTGGTGGTGCGCGACGCCGCGGGCCAGATCGTGCGGTCCCCGGGTGGTGGCTCCGGTCCCGGCCCGGGCGGCGCGGGCCCGGGAAAGGCCGGTGCGGGTCGGAGCGGGATCAGCGCACCGGTGGTCGCCGCCGGGACGGTGGTGGGTGCCGTGCAGCTCGTCTTCCCCGCGGCCGCAGGCTCCTCGGCGCGCGGCGTCGCGTGGGGATGGATCGGCGTCGCCGCAATAGTCGCGCTCGCGGTGGCCCTGGCCGCGAGCTGGTTCGTCAGCGGGCAGATCGTGCGACCGCTCGGGCGGCTCGCGACCGCCGCGCGGGCGATGGCCCGCGGCGACCGGTCCGCCCGCTGCGGGGTGCGCGCGCCCGGCGAGCTCGGGGACCTGGGCCGGGCGTTCGACACCATGGTCACCGAGGTGACCCGAGCCGAGCAGGCCCGGCGCACCCTGACCGCGGACGTCGCGCACGAGTTGCGCACCCCGCTCGCGACGCTGCGGGCCGGCCTGGAGGAGCTGCGCGACGGGTTCGCCGACCCCGATCCGGCCCGCTTGACCAGCCTGCACGACCAGACCCTTCGACTCGGCCGGGTCGTCGACGACCTCGCCGTGCTCGCCGCGGCCGAATCGGCCGCACTGTCGCTGCGGCTCGCCGACGTCGACCTCGCCGCCCTCGCCCGCGCAGCGCTGGCCTCCCACACACCCCGATTGGAGGGGGCAGGCCTTGACGTCCGGGTCGAGCTCGCCGAGGGTGTGGTCGTCCGGGCCGACGCCGACCGCCTCCACCAGGCACTGGGCAACCTCCTGGACAACGCCGAGCGCTACCTGCGCGCGGGTGACAGCGTGACCGTGCGCGTATTCACCACCGGCGGCGAGGCGGTCGTGCAGGTCGCCGACAGCGGCCCAGGCATCCCGGACGACGCGCTCCCCCACGTCTTCGACCGCCTGTGGCGGGGACGGAGCCATCGCGACGTCGCGGGCTCGGGCATCGGCCTGGCAGTCGTCCGCGAGCTGGTGACCGCACACGGGGGCACCGCCGAGGCGGCCACCGGGCCGGCAGGCGGAGCCACCTTCACCATCCGGCTACCCGTGCGGTGACCCGCGCACGGGTGGCCGATGCTCACCTACTGCCCGCGTGTCAGGGTGCGACCGGCTCGGCCGAGGCGAATTCGCGGAAGGCGGCGAAGGCACGCGGGCCGTAAACCGTGGCCGGGCCTCCGTTCATCAACAGCGCCACCCCCAGCGCCTCGGCGACCTCGGCTTCTGTCGCGCCGTCAAGGGCGGCGCAGTAGGCGTGCGCGCGGCGATACAGCCGTCGCACTCCCGGGTGACCCCGATGGCCAGCGCGAGGAGCTCCTTGGTCTTGGTGTCCAGTGCGCCAGGCGCAAGCGCGGCCCCGTGGAGCGCGGCGTAGCCGCGGTACACATCCGGAATCGCCCGTCGAAGGTCCCGCCCTAGAGTCGCCCTAGAGTGCGCACCTCGTCGCGCACCGCTGCTCCGTGTCCCATCGGATCTCCTCCTCGATCTCGTCCACCGTCGCGTACCGGGGCCTGGCGCGCTGCGGGCCTTGGTCCCAGGGTGCTGACGGACATCAGCGCACGGGGTGAGGCCGTCCGGGCCTACGCGGGGCGGAGTTGGCGAGAAATACCCCTGGTGGGTATCGGTGTGGCATCTGTCCAGCGACAACAGGGAGGCGACGAGTGCCAGCGCCAGGCGGGTAGCGGGAGCAGGATCGCCAGCAGCGGCAGCACCGCGCCGAGGGTGAACGCGAGCGCCGAGGCCCCCGCCGCCTGCCGGGGGCTGGTGAGGTCCTCGGGGTCGATAGGAGAACTCGGCGTCGGGCGACGCCTTGGCGTGATGGTGCGCCGCCGCTGGCGGTTGGCCGTCGTCCTCGGCCTGATTTTCGCGGTCATCCTCGGCTTCTTCGTCTTCCGCGCCGAACCTGCCACCCCCGGTCCCGAGGGTCTGGCGCTGGCGTGGGCGGTGCTCTGGCGTGGAGTGGCTTACGGCGCCGCCGGCGGCCTGCTGCTTTCGACGTTTCCGATCCTGGCCGTGCTCGCCGAGGCCGTGGTCGCCGAGGCGCGCAGGCGTGGTCTCGTGCTGTCGCGACCGGGTGAGGCCGAGGAGGAGCCGGGCCGCGGCGACACCGCCGTTGGTGGACGTGCAATTGGCCCAGCTCGGGGAGGTGCTTGATCGTCTCCGTCGCGTGCAGGGTCAGGTCGGAGGGGCGATCCGCATGATCGAGGTGGGTCGGGACTGCGCAGACGTCGTGACGCAGCTGGCGGCGGCATCCCGCGCACTGCACCGCGCCGGCTTCAAGATCATCGCCACCGGAATGCGGCGGTGCATGGTCGAAGACGACGACCACACCCGGCGTCTGAACGAGGCTGAGCTCGAACGGCTGTTCTTGTCGCTCGCCCGGCTCGACTGAAGGGGGAGATCCCGCATGGCCGAGCCACGCACTACGAGCGCCGCATCACCGTTGACCTGCCATACGCCGACGCCCTGACGCGGACACCGGGAGGTTGACCGACCTGGTTGAGGCGTGCCTCAATTGAGCAGTGGCTGAATCAGGAGGCCCGACGGATCTTGATCCGGTGGTGCTGTTCGAGCGGGCGGCCGTACTAGCCGCCGCCGTGATGGCGCGGCTCGGCGCGCCGCGGAGTCGATCGCTGCGTCATCCGATCAGGGATCAGCGAGACGGATCCGGTGAAGCTCGTGGTCCAGGAGTCGATACGCGCGTCTGCGCAGCTGGTCTACGAGATGCTGACCCGCGTCTGCGGCTCGTCCACAGCGGGCTCGACGATCTCGCCTCGGCCACCCGCACGGAAGCGGCGGCGCCGCGCGGACCGCGGAGTTGAGCACGTCCCTCCAGACGGGAGCTGAGCCGTGAACGTCGACGTCCGGGTCGAGACCGTGATCCATGCTCCGCTCGCGGACGTTGCCGCGTACGCCTCCGATCCATCGCACGCGTCCGAGTGGTACGCCAACATCACCTCGGTCGAATGGGAGACACCCCCACCGGCTCAGGTGGGTTCACGGGTCGCGTTCGTCGCACATTTCCTGGGCAGGCGCATCGCCTACACGTACGAGATCACCGAGCTGGTTCCTGGGGCGCGGATGGTGATGCGCACCGCGCAAGGGCCGTTCCCGATGGAGACCACCTACACCTGGGAAGCCGTCGACGGCGCCACCTTGATGACCTTGCGCAACACCGGGTCGCCGCGCGGGTTCGGGTCGCTGGCCGCGCCCTTCGTGGCGCGGGCGATGCGCCGCGCCACCGCCAAGGATCTCGCCGTGCTGAAGGCGATCATGGAGAAGCCAGGGGTCCCGGACACGACAGGGCGTGCCCGGCCGCAGCTCAGCGGTTGATGTCCCGTTCGAGGCGGGAGATCCGCTCCTCGTAGAATGCGACGGCGGCCAGCCGGCTCTGTGCGCGTCGGTGCTCGATGCGGATCTCCTCGATGAGTCGGCGGGCCTCGATCACCTCGGCACCGTTGGCCGTCAGGTCCACGGCCGGTCGCTCGAGCTCGGCGATCCGGGTGTCGGCGGCGGCGAGCTGGGCGGCCATCAGCCGGAGCTTGTTGTCGATGTCGTCCTGTCGTGCGTGTGCCTCGCTGAGGCGCCGTTCGACATGGATCCGCAGGTCGCGTACCTCCGAGCGGGCAGCTTGGATCTCCAGGGACCGCCGCTCGCCATCGGCGTAGATGGCTTGTCGTGCGATCTCGCGCGCGATGTTCTCGATGCGTGGGCGCAGCCGCGTCCACGCCGGCGCCAGTGTGAGCGCCGCGGCGGCACGGACCCGCCTTCGTGCGGTCATGGGCCGACCTCGATCCGTTCTTCATCCCGCCAGCGGCGCAGCAGAAGTGACTCGGCGCTCAGCCGGTGCTCCGGCGTGACATGAACCGGGTCTCCCCAGTGGTGGTCGAACCGGGTCTGCTCCGGCTCGTCGAGCAGTGTGGTGCCGAGCAGGCGCGTCCGTGCCGCAGGGAACAGCTCGGTGAGCAGGTATGTGCTGAGCGTGCCCGTGGTCGGCCACACGGCCTCGGTGGCCGAGAGCCCGAGGATGCCGATCAGGGGAGTGGTGAATGCGGCATTCGGCACGGAGACGGCGTTGACGCCCGCGGGCCACCACTCCGGCCGGTCCTCACGCTCCCAGTGCAGCCGTCCGGGCTCGACCAGGAGATAGAGGCGCGACAGGGAGTCGGCGAACGTGCCGGGGCCGGCCACGACTCCTCGGTGCAACATGACCACATCGGTACGGCGTCCGCCGCGCGGCACCGCGCCCGGCGCGTCGAGCACGAAGCTCGTCATGCGTACGACCAGGTCGCTGGCCTCGATCAGGGCGACCCGCTCCGGACTTGCGCCGAGCGGCGCATTTCCGATGATCGTGATCGTGCGTGGCGGATCGTGCGTGGCATACCCTGCGATAAGGGAGCCCAGGACCTTGCGTACTCCCTCGGCTGCGCTCGGCATGGTCAGCGACATCCAGCGGACGATACTGTCCAGCGCACGGCGTCGATCGGCCCGGGCAGGCCCCGGAGGGAGAGCATGTGCTCGGAGTAGCTGCGATCGTCGCCGTCGTGACCGCCAGGGGTGGGTCTGTCGGCCTGCCGGGGAAGAACCTCGCGTTGTTCCTCGGCCGTCCGCTGGTCGAGCACGCCGTGGCCACAGCGCGCGCGGTGTCGGCGGTGGACAGGGTGTTGCTGACCACCGACGACGACCGGATCGCGGCGGCGGGCGCTCGGGCCGGGGCGGAGCACATCGCCCGGCCCGCCGAGCTGGCGACCGCCACGAGCCGCAGCATCGACGCCGTGCTGCACGCGCTGGAAGCCGCCTGCGTGGAGGACACGGCGGTGGTGGTGTTGCTTCAGCCCACCTCCCCGCTGCGCACACCCGCGGACGTGGCCGAGTGTCTGGCCCTCTACGGCCGCCACGGCGTCGGGTCGGTCGTGCAGACAGTTCAAGCCGGCGGGCATCATCCGCTGAAAGCGCTGCTGTCGGTCGGGGACGCGCTCGAACCCGTCCGTGATTGGGCCGATCTGGAGGCCCCGCGGCAGGACCTGCCCGTCGCGGTGCGGCCCACCGGGGGCGTGTACGTCGCCGGCGCAGGTGACATCCGGCGCACGCGGCAGCTCGTCATCCCGCCGGTGGTGGGCCAACAGATCCCCGCCGAACGTGCGGCCGACATCGACACTGCCGCCGATCTCGCCGCGGCGGAGCGGTGGGTCCGGCAGCATCGGGGGAACGAGCGTCGAGGGGCGGCAGGCTCGCCGGCTCGTCGAGGCAGCCGGCCTTGAAGGGAGTGCAGCGCCTGACGGCTCCCGCGATCAGGCTCGGTCGATGAACTCCTTGTAGCGAGACAGCTCCCACATCGCGTCACCTTCGAGCAGCTCCACGATCCGCTGCCGAGCTCCTGCGGTCCCGAACCCGTTCACCGGCGTGCAGCGCCCGAGCGCCCTGGCCCGGCGCAACGCGGCGACCACGGCGCCGCGCTCCGTCGCCACCTCCAGCACCGACGGGGTGCTGACCCGCCGTCGTTGCCGGGAGCCGATCGTGACAGACGGCGTGCCGAGGACCGGTGCCTCCCGCACACCGGCCGACGAGTTGCCCATGATCACGTCAGCGTGCTGCATGAGAGCGAGGAAGTACTCGAACCGCATGGACGGCAACCGCACGAAGTGGGGACGTCGCAACCGGTCGAGCTCGGCGCGGATCTCCTGGCAGCCCGGGTCGTTGTTCGGGTCGATCACCACGAAGTCGCCTCCGTCGTCCAGCACGGCGTCCACGACGGCCGCCGCGTGCTGGCGGTGCAGCTCGGGCTCCGTGGTCACCGGGTGCCACACGAGCACCCCGTAGCGCTCGAAGGGGATGCCGTAGCGCGCGCACACTTCGGCGGCCGAGGGCAGGCTGGGAGAGGTGAGGACGTCCACCTCGGGGCTGCCGACCACCATGATCCGCTCGTCCTGCTCACCCATCTGCAACAGACGCTTGCGGGCCGTCTCGTTCGCAACGAGGTGGACGTGCGCGTGCTTGGAGATCGAGTGGCGGATGGCATCGTCGATGGTGCCGGACACCTCACCGCCTTCGATGTGCACGACAAGGATGTTGCTCAGGGAACCGGCGAGCGCACCGGCCAGCGCCTCGACGCGGTCGCCATGCACCACGATCGCGTCCGGCCGCTCGGCGTGCACCAACCGGGTCACCGCCGCCACGGTGTTGGCCAGCACCAGCGACATCGGTTCCCCGTCGATCTGGTTCGGCAGCAGGTAGAGCCCCGCCAACCCGGCCCGTTCGATCTCGTGCACGGTGTAGCCGTAGCGGTGCAGCAGGTGCATGCCGGTGACGAGCACGTGCAACCGCAGGTGCGGACTGTCCTGGACGGCAAGCATGACGTCGCGCAGCTTGCCGAAGTCGGCCCGGGTCCCGGTGACGAAGAGGACCTCCCTCGGGTCATTCACCCGCGATGTCGGACCAGGCGACCTGCACATCCGATGCGAGGTCCCTGCTTGCGCGGCGGCCGAGCAGGGACTCGTAGTCCACCGCCTTGATCTCGCCCGTACCCGGGCGCTTGACCCAGAGATTTCGGTCGGTGAAGGTCTCGCCGGCCGCCACCCGGCCGGTGGTGACCACGCAGGCGTAGGCGAAGTCGATGGTTGGCTGCTCGGCGGCGAGCACGTCCTTGGTGCCGCCGAGCGCTGTGTGCACGAGCCGGGATCCGCGCGTGAGCTCGGCCAGCTCGGCCGGGGTGGACGACACGGGGATGTCGGGCCCGGGCCAGCTCATGTCCACCGTGAGGTGGCGCTCCAGGACCGAGGCGCCGAGCGCGACCGCGCCCAGGCACGGATAGATCGTGGTGGTGTGGTCGGACAGGCCCAGCACAGCGTCGGGGAAGGCGTCAGCCATCTCCCGCAGTGCGCCGAGTCGGACCAGCTCGGGCGGCGTCGGGTAGAGCGACGTGCAGTGCAGCAGCGCGAATCCGACCCCGGCAGCACGGAGGATCTCGACAGTGGGCCGGATCGAGTCGAGGTCGTTCATACCCGTCGAGACGATCACTGGCTTGCCCAGCGAGGCGACGTGTCGCACCAGCGGATAGTTGTTGCACTCACCCGACCCGATCTTGTACGCGGGCACGTCGAGCTCGGCGAGCCGGTCGGCCGCGGCCCGTGAGAAGGGCGTAGAGAGGAACAGAAGCCCGCGTTCGGTGGCGTGGTCCTTGATTTCCCGCTCGTCCTGCGCGGAGAGCGCGCATCGCTTCATCATGTCCCAGATCGGTTCGGTCGCATTGCCGGGCACGACGTCGTTGGGAATCATCTCGTCCTCGACGACGTGCGTCTGGAACTTGACGCACTCCAGGCCGGCGTCCGCGGCGGCGTCGACGAGCTGATGCGCCTTGGCCGGATCGCCCTCGTGGTTGATGCCGATCTCGGCCACCACGAGCGGTGTCTGGTTCGTCCCCACCCGACGGCTAGCGATGGCGAACTCCGGACCCAGCATGGAGGTCATGCGTCGACGATACGACGGGTGTGCAGGCTCGGCTCAAGGCAGCACGAGGCACCACGCCAGTGATCGTGCCTCGGGCATATCTGGGGCGCCGTGTCGGGCCGGGGGTCAGGTCGGTTGCGCGTGGCGATGAGCGTGGCGAGCCTGGACTCGGTGTAGGCGAGGCGCCGGTTGTCCACGATCTCCCGGTACTCGCCGGTGAACCACATGCTCATCGGCCCGTTCGAGGTCTGCACCTCCATGCCGACCCGCCGAAGGCCGCCGACCCTGACGTCCATGTCGGCCACCGGAATGCTGGCCCCGTTCGGGCCGTACCAGGCGGCGAACTGTTCCGGGTCGGTCCACAGTGCC
Source organism: uncultured Actinomycetota bacterium (assembly GCA_963720845.1). GTDB lineage: Bacteria > Actinomycetota > Actinomycetes > Mycobacteriales > Pseudonocardiaceae > Pseudonocardia. Next base: position 42,665 of record CAVRHG010000027.1, read on the forward strand.
CAGACGGCCTCGACCGGGGCGTCGAAGATCCGTTCGATCACCAGCGACCCTTCTGGACCGGCGCGGTTACTCATCCTGATCGTCCTTCTCTCGTCGGCGTAGCTGCCTGAGGTACCGGTCCATCCGGTCGAAGCGGGCTTCCCACACCGGGCGGTACTGCTCGGCCCAGGTCGAGACCTCTTCCAGCCGGGTGGCGTCAAGCGCGCACGGCCGGTACTGGGCTCGCCGGCTCCGCACGACCAGCCCGGCCTGCTCCAACACCTTGATGTGCTTGGAGATCGCGGGAAGCGTCAGCTCGAACGGCTCCGCGAGCTCGTTGACGCTGGCTTCCCCCTCGGCAAGGCGTGCCAGGATCGCCCGGCGAGTCGTGTTGGCCAAGGCGGCGAAGGTCTCGTTCAGCCGGTCGTCGTCCACTGCGAGCGTCATCGGGCAACTTTCCATATCGGTTAATTAACTGGTACGGAAGGTACGCGCCGTTCAGCTTCTCCGTCAACGGCTCGGCGATGACCAATCTCATCGCTGAATCGTCGTGAGGGCTGGGCAGGAAGGTGGTGCCCAACCCTGCCGGTTGTCGATGATGGTCACAGTTGGCGGTCTGATGGCCGCCACGCCCGGGCCAGGTGAAGGAGGCTGTGCTGTGGTGGCGCGACGCCTGCCAAGGCCGATCACGGTGCTGGTCGTGGCGTCCGACGTGTGCGTCGGGTGAGAGACATGCTGGGGTCCAGGTTCTCGCCCACAGTTGTCGCGGCCACAGTCGCCGCAGCGGGTGCCGCCATCACCGTATCCGTGGTGCTCCTTCCAGGGGTGCGCTTCGGCTACCGGGCAGCCGGCGCGCACATCGCCGTGGAGACCACCGCGGTGTTGATCGCGTTGCTGGTCGCGTTGCTGGCGCTGGGCCGGTTCCGCCGCAACCGCGCCGTGGCCGATCTCCTGCTGACAGCGACATTCGTGCTGCTCGCGCTGGTGAACCTGTTGTTCTCGACGGTCCCGGCGATCCTCTCCGACCTGCCTGACACCGCGGCGACCTGGGGAGCGTTGGGTGGGCGCGTGGTGGGAGCGGGGCTGCTGGCGGCGGCCGCGGTGGCGCCGGACCGCCGCATGTCGACCCGCCGAGGCACATGGTGGCTTCTGGTGTGCGCTGGCGGGGGTGTTGTGGTGGCGGTCGGGCTGGCGGCCGCCGCTGGCTGGTTGCCTGTGCCGGTCGACCCGGTGCCGTCACCCGCGGTGGGCGTGCCCGGCCTGGACGCCAGTCCGCTGATCGTCGGCTTGCAGCTCATGGCCGCCCTGTTCTTTGCTGCGGCGGCGGCCGGATACCTCCGACGGACGCGGACTGCGGCGGACCCTCTGCACGCAGGTCTCGGCGTCGGCGCGGTGCTGGCGGGCTGCTCGGCGGTGAACTATGCGTTGTTTCCTTCGTTGTTCTCCGACTGGATCTATCTGGGCGACCTGTTCCGGCTGGTCGCCTACTTGGTCTTCCTCACCGCGGCGTTCCGGGAGATCGGCACCTACTGGCAGACCCAGAATCAGCTCGCCGTGCTCGAGGAACGCCAGCGGCTGGCCCGTGATCTGCACGACGGGCTGGCGCAGGAGCTGGCCTACATCATGCGCCACGCGATGCGGCTACCGGAGAGCAACGACTCGGCCAACCGGATCCGGGAAGCGGCCCGGCGCGCGCTGGCCGAGTCCCGTCACGCCATTCATGCGCTGTCCACGACCAGTCACTCGCTGGACGAGGCGATCGCCGACGCCGTCGGGCGCAGTGCCGGCCGAACCCACATCGGTCTCGACCTCGACCTCGACCCGAATGCCACCGCGGATGCCCCGCAGCGCGAAGCGCTGACCCGGATCGCTGCCGAGGCGGTCGCCAACGCTGGACAACACGCCAACACCGGCGAGGTTCGGGTACGGCTCGATGCCGGCCCACCCCTGCGTCTGCAGATCAGCGACTCGGGCCGCGGTTTCGGCCCCGCCGAGTCAACCCGGCCACGTCACGGATTCGGTTTGGACAGCATGGCGCAACGTGCCCACGACATCGGAGCCGACCTGCAGATCTCGAGTGCACCCGGTCGGGGAACCGTCGTCGAGGTCCAGCTGTGACGCCGCTGCGGACGCTGCTGGCAGATGACCATGCACCCACCCTGGACGAGCTGCGGGACACCCTCGACGGTGACCCGCGGTTCACCGTCGTCGCCGCGGTCCGCCACGCCGCCGCCGCGGTCAACGACGCCGTCCGAACCCGACCGGACCTGTGCCTGCTCGACGTCGCCATGCCCGGAAACGGCATCGCCGCCTGCTGGGAGATCACCGCGCGACTGCCCCAGACCGTCGTCGTCATGTTCACCGTCTCCGCCGCAGACAACGACCTGTTCGCCGCGCTCCGCGCTGGAGCCGGCGGCTACCTCCTCAAAGACACCGACCCCGCGAGAATCCCCGACCTCCTCGTCGGAGCGACGACCGGCCAGGCGGCCATTCCACCAGCCCTGGTCGCGCGGATGGTCCGCCATTTCCGGCACCGGGATCCCCGCCGCCGCCAACTCGCCGAAGCGGTTCCGCTCACCAGCCGAGAATGGGAAGTGCTCGAGCTGATGAGCAGGGAGCTGACCAACAACCAGATCGCCGGCGAACTGTCCGTCTCGCCCGTCACCGTCCGCAGCCACGTCGCGGCGGTCCTGCGCAAACTCCGCGTACCCGACCGCGACGCGGCCGTTCGTCTGTTCGCCGGCTGATGGCCCCCCACCGCGATCCCTCGTCGAGTTCCTGCGCGATCCTCGGGGCGTCCTCCGCGGACATCGACGACGGTCGACGGTACGTCCTCGTCATTGAAGACCTGCTGGCCGTCGAGATCGACGCCTTTGGCCCGATGACCCGCGATGCCGCCCACAATCAAGCCGAGCGGACTCGCGCGGACTTCGAAACGCAGGGAATAGCCGGCGTGCTGATAGCCGTGGTGCCCCTGCGGGAATCACCCCCAGATTCACCGAAGCAGGGGGCGGTTGACCATAGCTAGCCGGCGGACCCGTAGGGAGACACGATGAGGACGGAATCGGGGCCGACATCGCAGGACGATTCCGACGGTGGCTCGCTGCGTGTCCGGCCCGAGCTACGTGTTCGCTCGGGGCTCGCCGCTCGGCTGCTCATCGGGCAGGATGACGGAGTTCAGCGCAGTGGCGGGGCCGGCTTGATGACGATCTGGCTGATCGAGTCGAAGTAGAAGTCGTCGGCGTTGTTCATGCCGGCGAGCAGGCGGGGCACCTCCCAGCCGCCGGCGGCGAATACCTCGTGCAGCAGTCGTCGCTGATGGTCGAGGTCTCGGTGGTCGTAGTCGAACTCCTGGTGGCGGCGGAACAGGAATGCGGCTCGGGCCTGTTCGGTCTGCCGGACCGGGTAGGTGGCGGCCAGTTTGCCGGGGGTGAGGTAGGTCAGCATCCGGCCCTGCAGCTGCAGCTCCAGGTGGTCGGGGACGGTGTAGACGGCCAGGTAGCCGCCGATGAAGCGGCGGAAGCGGGAGTCGTCGCCGAAGGACAGCCGGCGGACGGTGGAGTGAAGGCCGTCCGCGCCGACGACGAGGTCGAATCGTCGAGCGGCACCGTGTTCGAAGGACACCTCGACCCCACCCTCGTCCTGGGCGAGGGTGCGGATGACTGGCTCCGCAGATGAGAACGCTGCCACGCGTGGCTATGACGGCCACCTCCTCGGAACGGGGAGTGCAACGTGCAGGTCGTACCCGACGGCACCCAGGATTCTCGCGCAGCTCGTCGAGCCGTCAGTCGCGGCTGTCGGCGGGCTGGTCCGCATTCGGTCCGTCCTCCGTATCGCCGTCGTCCGGAGCGCGGGGAACCTCGACCGTGCGGCTCTTGAGATCGCGGTCCGAGTCGGGCGCCGATCGCCGGCCGTGCGTTGGTGGACGTCGGGCTACCAGGTGTCATGCCGCCGCGTTCTCAGGGCTGCAGGGCTCTGCGGAGTATCCCGACGAGGGCACTGATCAGCGGCGGTAGCGCGTCGTGGTCGGGTCGCTGGGACATCAGCCAGGTGTCCATCGCCTGGCCCATGCCGAGGGCGACGGCGATCAGCAGGCCGGACGGCAGGTCGGTACGCACGGCGCCGCTCGCCTGTCCGGCCGTGAGGGCGCGGTCGATCCAGGGCAGGATCTCCTGCTCCATTTTCTCTTGTGCCCGCTGCACGGCAGCGTTGTCGGACGCTGCGAGCCATCCGCGCACCAGAGCGGCCAGTTGCGGTCGGGCGGCCAGCTCAGTCGCGGTGTCGAGGTAGTAGCTCTCCACGGCCGACCAGAAGGCAACCGGTCCGGGCTCTGCCGGGAGGTCGACGGGTCCGACCGAGTTGAGCAGGCGCTCGAACTCGACCCGTGCGACGTGGGCGAACAGATCATCCTTGCCGTCGAAGTAGTAGTACATCGAGCCTTTGGAGATGCCCGCGGCGTCGATGATGCGGTTGAGCGAGGCGTCGTGAAAGCCGTGAGCGGCGAACTCGTCCAGGGCGGCGCGCAGGATTGCGTGCTGCTGGGCCGGGGGGAGCTTGGCGAAACGGGGCCGGACCATGTGATCGTGGCGGCTCAGGCGACCGGCAGGGCGGGCAACTCGACGGCGTCGCGCAGGCTGCGGCCCATGACGAGGTTCGGGACGCACGGCAGCCCCAGCACCCGGATCACCGTGTTCCGGACGGCGAGCTGGACCTGGTTTCGTGGCGCGAACGCCAGTCCGAGACCCTTGGCCGCGTCTTGTTTGGAGCGCAGCAGCGGCGCCAGCCGGGTGTGGTAGCGGGCGAACGACGCGGCGTGGTCGCCGTCTATGCAGGCCAACTCGGCGGCCAGCACGTAGGCCTCGACCATCGCCAGTGCGGAACCTTGCCCGGCCAGCAGCGACGGGCAGGCCGCAGCGTCACCGACCAGGGCCACCCGTCCCCGGCTCCAGGACGGCATGCGGATCTGGCTGACTCGGTCGAAGTAGAATGTGCCGGCCTCCGCCATCGCGTCGAGGATCGCCGGTGTCTCCCAGCCGGCGTCTGCGAGCCTGCGCCGCAGCAGTTCCTGTTGCTCACGGGGGCTGTCCAGCGGCACGTTGCCGCTGTCGCGGAGGGTGACGAGGAACATCGTGACGTCCTCGCGCAGCGACAATCGCAGCAGCTGGAACCCGACGCCGGCGTGCATCACGGCGACGTGCTCGTCGCGCGGGCGGTAGCCGGCGATGTCGAAGGCGGCCACGACGATCCCGAGGTGGTTCTCGAACTGCTCCTGTGGACCGAAGGCCAGCAGGCGCACTCGCGAGTGCAGGCCGTCGGCTCCCACCACGAGGTCGAAGTCCCGCCGCGTCCCGCTGTGGAATGTCACGTGCACGCGGTGGCCGTCGTCATCGATCGCCTCCACCGTGTCGTCGAAGACGGTCTCGACACGCCCGTCCAAGGCGCCGTAGACGGCTGACGCGAGATCGGAGCGGGCGATGGTCACGTAGCGATCCCCCGATCCGACGAACGCGGACGGCTCGAACGAGGCGATCCGCCGCCCGTCGCGGCCGACCGCCCGGGCCTCGAGGAGGTGGTACCCGCTGCGCCTCAACTCGGGGACGATGCCCATCCGCTCGGCGACGTCGAACCCGGCGCCCCAGAAGTCCACCAGGTAGCCCCCGCGGCGCAGTTCGGGCGCCCGCTCAACCACCGTGGGTTGATGCCCGGAGCGCTGCAACCAGTAGGCCAGCGTGGAACCTGCGATCCCCGCCCCGACGATCAAGACCCGCATGTCACGACCTCCCCATCGTTTGGACTGATGGTTCGACCGTCAGTCTAACAGGTGTAGTGGGCTGGACGCCGCACTCGCAGCTCTACCCGACGGGCGACCGTCGCGGGCCGGGGGTACGCGGCCGTCACCGCGAGCATGCAGGCGCGCTCGTACTCCGGCCCCGGGATCCATCCGACGACCATGGAACGACCGAGGCCGTCGGTCTCGTTCGGCGTGGTCTGAATCATTTCCCGCGTACCCCGTGCCGGCCACCTGACGCGGACGAAGTGCCTGTCCCCACCAGCCGTTCGCAAGGTCGGAGAGACGGCCGCTGAGTGGCCCCGCGGGACGCTCAGCCGGGAAAGCGCCGCGATCGACGATCGCCGCTCGAGGGGCAGGCACCGCCCCGCCGGCCACCGAGGGGGGACCGGCGGCACGACGGGGTCGGTGCCCTCACCCTCGACGAGAGGGCGGCATCGTGGATCGTCGGGCGGTGATGCACGGATGCCTGCATCCCGGCGGAATGCGGATGTCGACGTGACCGGCGGGTGGGTGTCACAGATGGCGCCGCGCGGACCGCCCGCCCGTCTGTTCGAGTATCGCGGGCAGCTCAGCCACCAAGAGGGCGACGGCCGCCGCGAAACCCCAGACAGCTCAACGCGACGCTGAGGTCCTCCCACATGATCGCTCCTTCCCTTCGGACTGCCGGTACTCGATCTCTCCTTCCACGATACGAACATCCGTGATCAGCGACCGGCGAAACCCGACATCGTCATCCGCCCGCAAGGAACGCCGGGACAGGCCCAGGGGTCGGCAGGGTCGCGGTGAGTAGGAGCTGAGCTGCGGCGACACGCGGCTGGAGGTGCGGTGCGGGCACGGCCTGAGCGGTGATCTTGCGGTTCTCACGCCGTACATGATCATCGCCTGGAGAGCCGTGCCCGCGTCTGCACCTTTGTCGATCACTGCTGTCTCGGACCATGTGGGAGGCCTTGATCGGCCCGATCCCGTTGTTGGTTCTGGGGCGCCGGCGGTGGTCATGCCGGGTGCGGGGTCAGGGGAGCTGTGCGAGCACCTGGTCGGGTGTGCGGTCGCGCGGTCCCCGGTTGTAGGGCAGCGCGGCCAGGAGCCGGCCCAGGGTGCAGGTGTCGGTCATCGCGGACACGGTCAGCCCGGCGCCGATCCCGGCGGCGAGCAGCCGGCCCGCCGGGAACCGCAGGCCGACGCCGAGCCCGGCCAGGACGAGCGTGCCTGCGACGAGGCGGACCTGCCGTTCCAGCGCCCAGCGGGCCCGGCCACGAACCACGGTGTCGTCGAGGGCACCGACGGCGGCGGTGTAGGCGGTGAGGCCGCCGTCGAGGACGTGGACCCGGTCGACACCGACTCCGGCCAGGTGCTGCTGGGCCTCGCAGGCGCGCGTGCCGGACCGGCAGACCAGCACGAGCTGGCGGTCCAACTGGGCCGCGATCTGGTCGGCGTGCTCGGGGAGCAGGGCCAGCGGCAGGTTGTAGGAGCCGCGGATGTGCGCGGTCTCGAACTCCGCCGGTGTACGGACATCCAGAACGGTGACGGCATCGGGTTGGTCGAGCCAGCCACGGACGGTGGCGGCGTCGACCCGGTCGGGGCTGGCGGTGGTCATGAACTCTCTCCTGTATTCGGGGATGGCGGGTGATTGGTGTTGCCGGGTCGGGATCATTGCTGCATCGCCGCGTCGCGCGCGGCGGTCTCGGGCACAGCGCCCGCACGGTGGTCGTTCTCGAGCCCGGCGGCGGTGGCGGCCTCGTAGTCGTCGTTGATCAGCACCACCTGCCGGCCGGGCTTGTCGAGGACCGAGGCGGCGACGGAGGCGCGGTAGCCCGAGCCGCAGTAGATCCACACCTCGCCCTCGGGAACCTCGTCGAGGCGGTCGGCGAGTTCGTGCAGGGGGATGTGCTGAGATCCGGCGACGAAGCCGCCGGCGCGTTCGTCGTGGCGGCGGGTGTCGAGGACCTGCACCGGTCCTCGCTGCAGCGCTGTGTCGAGTTCCGCGAAGTCGGTGACACGGTAGGAGCGCAGCGGCCGCCCGTCGGCGAGGGTGGTGATCTCGCCCGTGGCCGCACCGGCGAGCTCGTCGATCCCGATCCGCACCAGCTCGCGGCGAGCCTGCGCGACCTGCGCGGTGGTCTCGCCGATCATCGTCAGCGGGGTGCCGTAGCGGTAGAGCCAGCCCAGGTAGGTGACGAAGCTGTCGGACAGCTCGAACCCGCGCGAGCCGGCCAAGTGCCCGGCGGCGAACGCCGTGCGGTCGCGCAGGTCGACCACCCACTCGCCGGCCTCGATCCGTCGGCGCAGCTCACCCGGCTGCACCGGCTCGGGTAGTGAGAGGTCGACGGGGGCGGGTCCGCTGCGGTTCATCGGGCCCATGTGGGCGTAGTAGGCAGGGTAAGCGTCCAGCCCGGCTAGCAACGTGTCGACGTAGTCCTGCTCGGCCATCGTCAGCGCGGGGTTCACCCGGGCCTGCTCGCCCACCGTGGAGGCGTCGCCGCTGGTCGGGGTGGCCGAGCAGAAACTGCCGAACCCGTGGGTCGGCAGCACCGCCGTGTCCGTGGGAAGCTCGGCCGCCAGCCGCCGTACCGACCGGAACTGCGCGTGGGTCAGCTCCACCGTGTCCTGCGGGCCCACCAGATCGGTGCGCCCGGTCGCCCCGTAGAGCATCGACCCGCCGGTGAACACCCCGAGCACCGCACCCGAGGCGTCGGCGAGGACGTAGCTGACGTGGTGGTGGGTGTGCCCGGGCGTGTGCAGCACCCGCACCCGCATCCGCCCGGCCTCCACCACCTCGCCATCGGTGACGGCGGTGTGGTCGAACCCGACGCCGCTGCCGGCGGGCACCACATAGGTCGCGCCGGTGGTCCGGGCCAGCTCCAACCCGCCGCTGACGTAGTCGTTGTGCACATGCGTCTCCAGCACCACCGCGATCCGCACCCCGTGCTCGGCGGCCAGTGCCAGGAACCGGTCGATGTCGCGCTGCGGATCGACCACCACCGCCACCTCCCCGTCGTGGACGAGGTAGCTGCGGTCGCCAAGGCTGGCGGTCTCGATCGTCTCGATGTGGATCATGTCGGTGTCCCTGTCCTGCTCGTGCGGAGTGCGGATCGGCGGAAGGTGGTGAGACCAGTTCACCCGCCGTCTCGACGGTCGGCGACGGTGGCGAGGGCGGTCTGGAGCCGGGCCTTGGCCTCGGCGGCGATCGGCTCGAGTTCGGGCCGACCGGGAACGGTGACCAGGAGCTCGGGGTCGAGCGCGGACACCAGCGTCGACCCGCCTTCGTCGACCCGGACGACGACATTGCACGGCAGCAGCAGTCCGAGGTCGGGCTCGATCCGCAGGCCCTCCCGGGCCAGCGGCGCGTTGCAGGCGCCGAGGATCACCTGGGGCGCCACCTCCACACCCAGCTTGGCCTTCAACGTCGCGGCCACGTCGATCTCGGTGAGGATGCCGAACCCCTGCTCGGCCAGCGCGGTTCTGGTCCGTTCCAGCGCCTCGTCGAGCGGGACGTCGAGCCGGACACTCATCCCGATGGCAGACATGTCTGAGACCTCATCTCCGAGCGGTCACACAACTATACAACTTTCCAGTTGCAACTATGATGGCGTCGTGAATGTTCCGGCGCCGCTGCCCGACCCTCTGGTGGACCTGATCGCGCACCGGTTCCGGGTTCTCGGCGAGCCCGTTCGGATCAAGTTGCTCGACGCGCTGCGCTCCGGACCGGCCACGGTCGGCGAGCTGGCCGGTCGGCTGGGCCTGAGCCACCAGAACACATCCAAGCATCTCGGTGTGCTCGCAGCCGCCGGCCTTGTCGAGCGCACCCGCAGCGGCAACAGCGTGGTCTACGCGATCAGCGACCCCACGGTGTTCGCGCTCTGCGAGCTCGTCTGCGACGCACTGCGTGACCGCCTCACCGCGCTCCAAGCCGTCGTCATCCCAGAGCGAGTGCCCGTTGTGGGAAGCCCGCCACAAGGTCGGACAGAGCGCACAGCCGACCGCACCGCCGTTGCGCACCGTCACCGCGAGGAGTCGTAGGAGGGCCTCGGCGACGGCGAGCGTGCTTGTCACCGCCGTCGGTGCGGTCCGGTGAGGCTGGTCATCAGTGCGACGAGCTGGGTGCGCCGGGTGGTCTCGGTCTTGCCCATGAGCCGCTCGACGTGCTTCTCCACCGTTCGCGGGGAGAGGCGCAGGCGAGCAGCGATCTCCCGGTTGGACAATCCCCGCGCGAGCAGCACGAGAACGTCGGTCTCACGGAGGGTGATCCCGCGGCGGCGAGCGCGGGCGGCACCGCATCGGGGCCGGGGCGGAGCAGCGGTGAGCCGCTCTGGCGCGGCAGAGACCGGCAGGCGCGCGCGAGGTCGGGCGTGGTGCGGGCGAAGAACGCGTGCGCTTGGTGCAGCCACGTCGGCGGATCCCCCCAGCCCTCGGCGGCGGCGTCCTCGGCGCCCGGAGCGCCCTCGCGCCCGGTGTTGCCCATGCGGGCACCAGGATCTCCAGGGCGGGGCGCAACCCCTCCTGCGCCGGGCCCGCCGGTGGCCCGCGCCTGGGCCTACACGCGGGTGACGGTCGTGGATCGTGACACGCTCTCCGAAGGCCCGGACCGGCCGCGTCGTGGCGTCCCCCAGGGCGGCCACCTGCACGCGTTGCTGGGCCGGGGCCAGCTGGCCCTCGAGGAGCTCGTCCCCGGCCTGACCGAGGAGCTGATCAGCACGGGAGCACTGCTGGGGGATCAGCTCGGCGACGCCCGCCTGTACTTCGGCGGCCACCTCATGGCGCGGGCGCGCAGTGGCCTGCCCCTGCTGTGCGCGAGTCGCCCGCTCCTGGAGGACGCCGTTCGGGCGCGGGTGGCCGCTACACGTGGCGTCGACGCCACCGGCCGGGGCTCCCGCATCCCGACCTGGCTGGCGGCGCTCCGCCTGCCCCCACCCGCGGAGCGAGCCCGCCGGGGCGGGCGGTGCTGCGCCACACCGTCCGCCCCCGGGCTGGTCAGTCCGGTCGGATGTTCTGGTTGAGCCGGAAGATGTTCGCCGGGTCGTACTTCCGTTTGAGGGCCCGGAGGCGGTCGTACTTCGCGTCGCCGTAGGCCTGCCGGACCCGGGCGTCGCCCTCCTCCATGAGGAAGTTGACGTACACCCCGGTGTGGAACGGCGCCAGCGCCGACCAGTAGTCGCGCGCCCACTGCCGTTGCTCGTCGAAGCCGTCCGCGGTCTCGGCGTTGCCGTTGATGTTGAAGGTGAACCCGGCGCCGCGACCGGCGAAGGCCGTCTCGGCGTCGGCGACCCGGGCGACCGCACCACCCATCTGCCACAGCGCGATGCTGCTGAGCGGCGAGCTGATCCGCCGACCGTACTCCGCCACGATGTCGATGACGGGATCGCTGAGCTCGGCGACGTCGCAGGAGCGGACGTAGTACCAGCAGCCGGGCCGAAACGACGGGTTGAGCATCTGCTGGTGGTCGACGAACGGCTTGGCGGCGAACAGGTCCAGGACCGGGGAGCCCAACTCCCGGATCGGCCGCAGCGCCCGCTCGCCGTCGTCGACATCGCCGGCGTAGCAGGCGAGCACCGCGATCACCGGTCGGCCGACCAGGTCGGGCGGGACGGCAGGCAACGGCGGGGCCAACCGTTGCGCGACTAGGGTCATGAGCTCGTCCGGGCAATCGGCGATCCAGTCCCGGTACCGGCGCAGCACCGGCACCGCCTGGTCCATCGGCCAGAACACCGCACCGGCCATGACCTGCGGTCCGAGCGGATGCATCCGGAACCGGAAGTCGGTGACGACACCGAAGTTGCCGCCCCCACCGCGCAGCCCCCAGAACAGGTCGGCGTTCTCGTCCACGCCGGCCCGCACGAACTCCCCGTCCGCGGTCACCAGGTCCGCCGACAGCAGCGAGTCCACGGTCAAGCCGAACTTCCGCATGATCCAGCCGATCCCGCCGCCCAGGGTCAGACCAGCGAGCCCGGTGTGCGACACGATGCCGGCCGGCACGGCCAGGCCGTGCTCCTGGGTTGCCGCATCGAGCTCCTCGAGCAGCACCCCGGCCTGCGCGCCGGCTACCCGCGCGTCGGGGTCGACCCGGACGCCGCTCATCGGACGCAGATCGATCAGCAGGCCGTCGTCGCAGGTCGACAACCCGGGGAAGCTGTGGCCACCGCCGCGTATTGCGATCGGTAGCTCGTGGTCTCGACCGAAGCGGAGCGCGGCGCGGACGTCGTCCACTTCGATGCAGCGGGTGATGATGGCGGGATGCCGGTCGATCGACCCGTTCCACACCCGGCGGTGTTCCTCGTATCCGCCGTCCTCCGGGCCGAACACGGCCCCAACCAGGGCAGACCGCAGCCTCGCGAGCGCCTCTGCACCTACCCGGCGAGGACGGGACGTGCCTGAGCTCGTAGTCGCGGTCATGCCCGCCAGTGTGCGGGCGTCACCTCCCGGACGGCAGGAACCAGGGTTCCACCCTGCTCATGGCTGAGCCGGATCGGATCGACGATGTCGATGTGGTCGGCGTGGGTCTGAACGGCCGTCAGGTACTACGTCATGAGGCCGGCTGCTACGAGCTGGCACTACGGCCGGCGCCTCGGATCGACCTCGAGGAGGCGGAGGCCGCGGTGATGGCCGCGGAGCGGGCGCTCGCAGCAGGCGACATGGTGACAGCGGACCGGGCCGCCACCGCCGCGGGCAAGACCGCCCGCCGCCGGTTCCTGCCGGGCGAGACGGGCGAGTGGGTCGACCGGGAGCGCGACCGCATGGAAGATCTCCTGCTGCGCGCACTCGATGTACGCGCCGCCTCTGCACCGCCCGCCGAAGCGGTCCGGTGCGCGATCGAGGCGTGGCGGTCCGGCCCCTGCGTGAGGAGGGGCACCTGCGCCTGATTCGGGCGCACCTGCGCAGCGGATCCCGCGTGGAGGCGTTGCGTGCCCATGCCCGGTGCCGGCGGCTACTCCGTACCGAACTGGGGGTGGAGCCGATGGCTGCCATCGCCGAAGCGTTCTTCGAGGCCCTGGATGGAGGAGGCGCGGAGACCACGAGCGTCACGGTCCCGCTCCCCGTATCGCTGCAGGCACCGGAAAGGGGCTTGTTCGTGGGACGGAGTGCGGAGCTGGCCGCACTCCGGGGGCTGCTTCACGCCGAAGGCGCGGCCCGGGTCGCCCATCTCATCGGACCCGCCGGGGTAGGGAAGACCGGCGTTGCCTCGGCGCTCGGCCGGGCCGCGCAGAGTGACGGGACTGTCGTGCTGGCCGGCAGGTGTGACGAGCACGCCGCCCGGCCCTTCCAGCCATTCGCTCAGGCCCTGGCGCACCTGGTGGGCCACGTGCCACCGAAACTCGTGACGGCGCTCGTCGGGGACGCGGCCGACGATCTGGTCAAGATCTTTCCTGGTCTGCCTGCCCGCCCATCGCCACCTGGCGAAGCGCCCCGACCGGGCCCGTGGTCCGGGCTGGAGCCCGCAGCGGCGCGATACCGGCTGTTCGACGCGGTCACGGCGGTGCTTGCCCTGCTGGCCGCACGCATGCCGACCGTGCTCGTGATCGACGACGTGCACCGAGCCGATCCCTCCACGATCGACCTGCTACGCCACGTCGTCGTCAGCGGCCGTGCACGTCGCCTGCTCGTCGTGACCACCGGGCGCCCCTGGCACGCCGCGGGCTCGGACGGTCCCGCGGCATTGTTCGCCGACCTGGAGCGATCGGGGCACCTCGCCGTCATGCCGATCGGGCCCCTCGCCGTCGGTGACGTGGCGGCCCTGTTGGGCGAGCACGCCGACCTCGCCGAGGAGGTGCACCGCTCGACGGGAGGTAACGCGTTCTTCGCTGTTCAGCTCGTCCAGCACCTGTCCGACACGGGCGCATCCACGGTGCAGGGGGCGGGCCTTCCATCGGGGGCCACAGCCCTGATCCGGGCCAGGTTCGACCTGCTGGACGACGTGACGTGGCGCGCGCTGTGTGCCGCGGCCGTCGCGGGCGCACGCTTCACTCCCGCGCTGCTCGCGCGGGCGACCGGCCTCTCCGAGGACCGGATGTCGGATGTGCTCGACCACGCCCGGACGGCCGGGCTTCTGCTGCACCAGCCGGACGACGAGTTCGCCTTCGTCCACGACATCCTGCGAACCGCCCTGGTCGAGCAGCTCGGCGCCACCCGACGGGTGGCACTGCGGCGACCGACACCTTCCACCAGGCCGCTCGAATGGCTCGTCGAGCCGGCGACCCGCACCTCCTGGCGCGCTGCGCCGTCGGCCTCGCCGACCAGTGGGCCGCCACCGGCTCCCTGGCGCAGGACACGGTCCACCTGCTGAGCGAGGCCCTCGAGGCGCTACCGCGCGACGCCGAGCCGCTCCGGGCGACGCTCTTGGCCAGGCTCGCGAGCGCCCGCCGATGGGAGGCCGACCCCGTCCCTGGGTCCCTGCTCGGCTGTGAGGCCGTCGCGGTGGCCCGGCGGGCCGGGAACCGCGCTGTCCTGGCCGACTGCCTCGACGCGCAGATGGCCGCGGACTGGGGGCCGAGCGACGCCGAGCGGCGGCGGCGAACGGGAAAGGAGATCGTCGACCTGGCGCGTCGCGCCTGCAGCCCCGAACTCGCTCTCCGAGGTCATGCCTGGGGAATCATCGCCTCGCTGGAGACCGCCGACCGCTCGGGCCTGGACGCAGAACTGGCGGCGTACCTCGAGGTGGCCCGCTTCCTGCGCCAGCCGCGCTACCTCTGGTATGCCGAGAGCCGCGAGGCCATGCGGGCCATCATGATCGGCGATGACCGGCGCGGAGCACGGCTCGCCGAGCACGGCCGGGAGATCGCCCGACGGGCGGGGAAGGCGGACGCGGACAACCTGTACGCGGCGGTCATGTTCCCGGTGTGGTTCGCACGGGGTGGCCGCGAGCCGCGCACCGCAGTCGCCGCCGCCATCGCCGCCGCTGTCGACCAGCCTGCCAAGGACACGCTGGCCTGCGCCGCCCACCTGCTGGCCGCTGTCGCCGGGCAGCCTGACGCTGCCTACCTGGCGTCCGCCAGGCGGCTGCTGCATATGGTCGAGGCCCCGCGGACGATGCACTGGCTCTTCAACACGGTGGCTCTGGCTGTCGCGGCGGCACACCACGGTGACCTCGCGACGGTGGAACGCCTCCATCCCGTTCTGCTGCCGTACGAGGGGACGAACGTGGTCTGGGCGGGAGCAGCCGCGTTCTTCGGTGCCGTCGCCCACTGGCTGGGGATCCTGGAGTCGACCATGCGAGACGTCGAAACGGCGCGCCGTCACCTCCTCGGGGCCGTGGAGATTCACGCCTCGCTCGGAGCACCGTGGTGGAACGAGCGCAGTCAGCGCGCAATCGCGGCCCTCCCTGCCGCCACCGACCAACCGGACCGCACCGAGCTCGTCAGACCAGCTCGTGGGTGACGGCGTAGGCGGTCGCCGCGGCGCGGGGGGAGACCCCGAGCTTGGCGAAGATGTTGTTGAGGTGGCGGGCTACGGTGTGGTCGCTGACCGCCAGATCTCCCGCGATCTGGCGATCGGTCGACGGCTGCGCGGTCGGGCCGTGCGGTGGTCGCTGCACCTGAAGGTGACGGTCACCACGTACCTCATCCTGTTCGTCGTCGGGACCGTGGCCTTCCTGCTCGGCGAGTGGGACAACCCGGGGGACGCTGAAGACCTCCCCGCCGGACGACATCGCAGGCAGGCCCCTGTCGGAGACCGGGGTGCGCAGGCGGGACCGCATCACCGTCGTCGGGGTCAAGCGGCCGGGCGCGGACTTCACCTACGCCACCGAGTCCACCGTGCTGCAGGCCGAGGACCTCCTGATCGTGTCGGGCAAGATCGACGACGTGGAGGCCTTCGCGAACCGCGCGTGAGCCGGCGACGGCAGCCCGGCGCGCCGCCGGTGCGCCCGTGTCGCACACGTTCCGCGCTGTTGCAGGCGGGCTTGTGCCGTCGCACCTGCCGGGCGGGGTTGCGCCGGCCACACCGGGCGTGCGACGGCGCAGCAGGTGTGCGACGACCCCGACCGTCCGGACCTGCTGCGCGCTACCTCGGACCCCGCCGGCGACGACCCGGACCTGATCGACCCGTGCGCGGTCCACGACGCAAGGGGATCGTCAGGTCGCCGCGTTGAATCCGCGGGCCGACACGTGGGACAAACTCGGTCATGCCCGACGCGGCCGGTCAGCGGAGCGTGCGCGGCGGTGAGGTCCCGACCGGCGCGGTGGTGGTGCGGCTCTGCGGCCCGCTGGGCGTCGCCGCGGCTGCCGACGTCGACCGCCCCGGGCCGCCCCTGCTGCCCGCAAGCCGGAAGGCGCGCACCGTGCTCGCGCTGCTGGCCGCCCGCCGGGGTCGCACGGTCGGCGGTGACCAGATCGTCGCGGCACTGTGGCCGGACGCGCGACCGCGCCGTCCGGCCGACAACGTCGCGACGCTGGTGAGCAGGCTGCGCGCGGCGCTCGGCCCCGGCGCGGTCGTCGGCGGGCGGAACGGGTACCGGCTGGGCTCACCACCCGAGGTGCGGGTGGACGTCGACGCCGCGCTGGAGTGCGCGGACCGCGCCGAGAGCGCGCTGGCCGTGAGCCGCGCGGCCGCCGCGCTGCGGCCGGCCCGCCGGGCGCTCGCGCTGGTCGGGCTCGAGGACGCGCTGGCCGGCGAGCCGGATGCCGACTGGGTCGCTGACCTGCGCCGTGAGGTCGACGACCTGCGCAGGCGGCTGCGGCACCTGGTCGCGGAGGCCGCCGTCGCCGTCGGCGACTCCGCCACGGCGATCGCCGCCGCGCGGGCCGCGGCCGCTGCGAACCCGCTCGACGACCGCGCTCACCGGTGCCTCATGGCGGCTCACCGGGCGGCCGGCGAGCCTGATCGCGCGCTGGCGGCCTACGCCCGGCTGCAGGCCGCGCTCGCCGCCGAGCTGGGCGTGGACCCGGCCGCCGAGACACAGCAGCTGCACGTGGCGATCCTGCGCGGGGAGCAACTGCAGCGGCCGGTGCGGCCCGCGCGCCCGGTGCGGCGCGGCGCCACCGACCTGGTCGGGCGCGACGACGAGCTCGCCCGGCTCGCCGCGGTCTGGGCGTCCGCGGCGGGCGGCGCGCCGGCGGTCCATCTCGTCGTGGGCGAGGCCGGGATCGGGAAGACGGTGCTCGCCGAGGCGACGGCCGCCGCGGTCGCCAGGTCGGGCGGGCAGGTGCTGCGGGCGCGCTGCCATGCGGCCGAACGGTCGCTGTTCCTGCAGCCCATCGTGGACGCGCTCGCGCCCGACCTGCTCGCGCGTCCCGTGACCAAGGTCCGCGAGCTGGCCGGTCCCCTCCCGGGCGACCTCGTCGCGCTGATCCCCGACCTGGCCGGCGTGCTGGGGGCCGAGCGGCCGCACCGCACTGCGGAACTCGCCCGCCGCCAGGCGTTCGAGGCGCTGCGCGGGGCGCTGGCCCGCGCCGCCGCGTCTCGGCCGCTCCTGCTGCTGCTCGACGACCTGCACAGCGCCGGCAGCGCCACCCTCGAGCTGGTCCACCACCTCGTGCTGCGCAGCCCGGGCGTGCCGCTGCTCGTCCTGGCGACCGTGCGGGCCGAGGAGGGCGCGGAGGTGGTGGAGCTGCTCGGCGGGGTCGCCGAGCGCACCGACCTCGGTCCGCTCGATGCCGCCGCCGTGGGCCTGCTGGCGGCGCGCGCCGGGGCGGCGCGGCTCGCCGACGACCTCGTGCGGCGCACGCGCGGTCACCCGCTGTTCGTCGTCGAGTCGCTGCGGGCGCTGCGGGCGGGCGACGGCGGTGTGCCGCCCACGTTGCACGCCGCCGTGGCGAGCCGGCTGCGGCACGCGGGGCCGCGGGTCGAGCGGCTGCTGCGGGCCGCGGCCACCCTCGACGGGGGGCTCTCGCCCGGCCTCGTCGCCGCGCTGCTCGACCAGGCCGAGGAGCGGACCGTCGAGCACCTGGAGGAGGCCGTGGCCGCCCGGCTGCTGGATCCGGCGGGCGACGGCTACGAGTTCGTCAACGAGCTGGTGCAGGAGATCGTCCGGGCGACCACGCCGGCGGCGGTGCGGGCGGCCCACCACCGCCGCGCGGTCGAGCTGCTCACCGGCCGTCCGGAGGCGCTCGCGCGGCACGCCGCCGCGATCGGGGACTGGGCCCGCGCGGCGCGCGCCTGGCTGGTGGCCGGGCAGCGTGCGGTCGGCCGGTTCGCGGCGCGGGATGCCCGCGCCCTGCTCGACGCCGCCGAGGAGGCCGCCGCCCGTGCCGGCG
Source organism: uncultured Actinomycetota bacterium (assembly GCA_963720845.1). Taxonomy (GTDB): domain Bacteria; phylum Actinomycetota; class Actinomycetes; order Mycobacteriales; family Pseudonocardiaceae; genus Pseudonocardia. The sequence goes on from CAVRHG010000027.1 coordinate 60,617, forward strand.
ACGCCGAGGTCGGTGGGCGGGTGCGGCTGGTGCGGGCCCGGGCCTGGCACATCCTCGGGTCGGCCGAGGCCGCCGGCGCCGAGCACCTCCGCGCGCTGGCTGCGCTCCCCGTGCTGGACCGGGACGAGGGCACCCGGTCGAGGGCGGGAGGCACCCTCGACCGCGCCGAGGCGGCACCGCCGACGGGGTCGGCCGTGCAGGCCGCGGCCGAGGCCGTCGAGCTGGCCGCCGAGGCCGACCTCTGCGGGTGGCGCGCCGTGATCGCGGCCAACCGGCTCCGGTTCGACGACGCTGCCGCCCTCGGTGTCCGGGCGGTGGCCGCCGCCCGCGCCGCGGCTGACGACGACGCGCTCGCCGCCGGCCTGGACGGGCTCAAGACCGCGTACGCCTACGTGGGCGACGTCGCGGCGCTGCGCGGCGTGCTCGAGGAGCTGGCGCCGCTCGCCCGGCGCCGCGGCGAGCTGCAGCTGGTGTTCTGGACAGTGTTCGAGTCGGCGTTCCCGCACCTCGCCGTGGGCGAGTGGGACCTGGCCGCCGGGTGCTTCGCGGACAGCATGGCGGTCGACCGCCGGACCTGGCCGGGTGCGCACGAGGCCTGGTGTCTCGCCCACCTGGGTTGGGTGGCCCGCCTGCGGGGACGCCCGGACGAGGCGGTGGCGCTCGGCGTGCGCGCGCAGGCCGCGGTGGCCGACCCGCTGCACCCGTGGTGGGACACGGCCGCCCTGGGGCTGGCCGGCGCCGCGCTGCTGGACCGCGACGGCCCCGGCGACCGCGCGGCGGCCGTCGGGCCCCTGCGGGCCGCCCTCGACGCGGCGCGGGGCGCGAGCCCGGAGGCTTACGTGCTGCGCTGCCTGGCGCCGCTGGCCGAGGCCACCGGGGACCCGATGCTGCTGGCGGAGGCGGATGCGCGGCTGGGCCGGGTCACCGCCCCGCCCGGTGGCGCCTGGCTGGCCGGTGGCGACGTCTACCTCGCGCTCGCCCGGGCGTGGCTGGCGCAGGACGAGCCGGAGCGGGCGCGGCTGGTGGCCCGCCGGCTGGTCCGGGCCGCGGACCGGCACGGCTGGCGCGCGTGGCAGGCCGAAGGCCGGCTCGTGGAGGCGGCGGCCCGGTTGCGGACCGGCGACCTGCTGGGGGCGCGGCAGGCGGCGGCGCAGGCGCGGGCCATGGCCGGGGCGCACGGCATGCCCCGGCTCGCCGGGCGGGCCGCGGCGCTCCTCGCGGGCGCAGGCTGAGCCGGCTCAGGTGCCCTTGACGGCGCCGAGCGGGCTGCGAACTCGGCGCTGCCAGAGCACCCCACCGCGATCAGGGTCGTCCACACCGACAGCGGGTACAGCACCAGCCGTTCCGTCGCGTCCATCGGCAGCCCCCACGGATTTGCACCGATGAACAGCACCATTCCGACGAGCCCCAGCGCGCCGCACAGCGTGCTGCTGGTCGCGGAGGTGCCCCTGGACCCTGCACGGAGACGCCGAGCGCCGAAGTGACCACCCCCGCCCGGGCCCGCTACCCTTTCACGGACCTCGCACCCCGACGAGGACGGGCCCGGCGCCGCGTTGGATTGCCATCCTCGGGCCCCGATGAAAGGCAGAGATCACCAACATGGCTTCGCTGCAAACCCTTGAACGCCGGATCCTGGCCCTGGAAGCACGCTTGGCCGACGTCGAGGGCGGCTACGGTGACACCCTCTACAAGCTACACCGCGCCAGCATCAAGGCCGACCTCCGCACCGCGAAGATCCTCCAACACCTCGGCATCCAGGACGTATCAGACGAGCAGATCGACGCCACGCTCGACGAGGAGTAGCCACTCGTTCGTCCTGCGCGCCGACGGTGGTGCCGCACGCCCGGCGCGGGTCGGGGCGCGGCAGGCGGCCGGCGAGGCCCGGGTCTCGGCCGAGGCGCACGGCATTCAGCTTGCCCGCCGAGCGGGCCGCGGCTCCTCGCCCGGGCGAGGAGCGCCTGTCGTCCACAGTAGCGCGACCGAGGGCACGAGGCACCCAGCCCGCGGCTGCCGACGGCTCGTCACAGCAGCTCGGCGAGCCGCGCTGCGGCTCGGGCGGCACCGCCAGGGTCGACGGGTAAGGGGTCCACGGGTGCACCGATCTTCGTGGCGATCGCCGTGGCCAGCCGCTCCGGCTCGAGTTCATCCCAGTCCGTGCGGAAGCCTGACCGGTGGCGGTCGAGCCGGAACGGCACGTGCCGGCACTGCTCGAAGTGCCGGCGCAGCGGCACGTAGAGGAACGGGCGGCGGTTCGCCGTCAGCTCCATCGTCGTGGTCAGGCCGCCGTGGGTGATCGCCAGGTCGCAGGCGGCGAGCCGGCGGTACAGGTCGGGCACCCAGCCGCGGACCTCGAGCCCGTCGGCGGGCGGGACGGTGTCGGGGTCGATCCGCGGGCCCGTCACCACCACCATGCGCAGGCCGTCGACCGCCCGGCGGGCCGCAGGCAGCGCGGCGGCGACCCGCCGGAGCAGCGGCAGCCCGATCCCGGTGCCGCCGGCGGTCACGAGGCAGACCCGCTCGTCGGGCCGCCAGCCCAGCTCGGCCCGGATCCCGTCGCGGTCGCGCGGGTCGACGGGGGTGAACCCGGTGACGTAGCCGGGGAAGGTGTAGTGCTCGTGCGTCCAGTCCCGGATGCCGGGCAGCCCGGGCCCGAAGGTGTCCGGCACGACGTCCTCGGGGTCGCCGACGAACAGCGCGCGGTCGCGCAGCCGCGGGTAGCGCTGCACCTGCTCGAGCATCTGGGTGTTGTGGTCGGCAGTGACGCCGAGCTGCCGCTCGTCGTCCCCGGCGACGGGCAGGAGGCCGACGAAGTCGGTGAGCCAGGCGTAGGCGCCGCGCTTGAGCTCCGGGTTCTCGTGCAGGAAGTGGTCGAGCTCCCAGGCCTCGTCGCCTACCCACAGGTCGTGGTGCTCGGTCTCGGCGACCTCGGCGAGCACGTGGAAGTTCGCGAGCAGGATCTCGTCCATCGTGCGCAGCGCCTGGACGGCGTGCAGGTCGTGCTCCCCGGCGACCGACTCGACGTGCCCGCACTCGCCGGCCAGCCAGCGCGACGCCGGGTGCACCCGCTCGCCGCGCTCCGCGAGCAGCTGGGTGACCGGATGCTGGGCCAGCCAGTCGACTTCGACGTCAGGGTGGATCTTCCGCAGCTCGTCGGCGATCGCCAGGTCCCGGCGGGCGTGGCCGAGACCGATGGGGGAGGACAGGAACAGCGCCCGGCGCGCCCGGCGGCGGGCCGGGGTGAAGGAGCGGCGCATCCGCACCGTCGCGGTGACCGTGTCGGTGAACTCCCGGACGAGCAGGTTGGCGCGCACCGGGTCGCGCAGGTTCGGGACGTGCCCCGAACCGGGCAGCACGACCAGCTCCCCGCCGGTCCACCGGGCCACCGCCTCCGCGGACTCCAGCGGGATCAGCGGGTCCTCGTCACCGTGCAGGACGAGGACGGGGCACTGCACCCGCCGGCACAGGTCGCGCGCCGCGGCCTCGTCGTGCGGGAAAAGCCCGTGCTGGCCGTCGACCATCGCCTGCGCGGTTGTGCCCGCCGACCACCGCACCAGGTCCTCCCAGATCTTCGTGGAGTGCGGGTCGGTGTAGACCATCGACGCGAAGAACTCGGCGAAGCGGCGGAAGTCGGATGCGACGAACTCCGGGCGGAAGCGCCCGTCGGGCTCGAACACGCCCGGCGCGTCGGCCCGGCGCGGCAGCACGAGCGGGGCGATCGCCACCACGCCGGCCACCCGGTCGGGGTGCGCGGCCGCGAGCTCGAGCACCGTCCGACCGCTGCCGGAGAGCCCGACCGCCACCGCCGTGGCCACCCCGTGATGGTCGAGCACCGCGACGAGGTCGGCCACGAGCTCGGCCATGCGGTAGGCGGGCGCCCCCGAGGGGATGTCACTGCGCCCGTTACCCCGCATCTCGACGACCAGCACGCGAAAGCGCCGGGCGAGGTAGGGGACCTGCAGCTTCCACTGCTCGCCGGTGGCGAGCTGGACTGACGTCGGGAGCAGGATCGTCGGCTCGTCGCCGCGGACGTCCGGCCCCCGGGGCTCGTAGCGTTCGTAGCCGATCTGCACGCCGTCGCGCTGGACCACACCGTCGTCGTCGGGATACCTCGCGCGCATGCGACGCACCCTGCCCGCCGCCGTTGCACCGCGCTGCAATGCCCGTGCAACGCGCCCCGCGATGCTCGGCGCGACCGGCAGAGACGAGGAGGGATCACACGATGAGCACCTATCTGCTCGTGCACGGCGGGTTCACCGACAGCGAGTACTGGGGCGACACGGCCGCGGCACTGTGCCGCCGCGGCCACCGGGTGCTGCTCGCGGAGCTGCCCAGCACCGGCACCGACCCCGCGACGCTCGGCGGCCTCGTCGAGGACGCCGGGGAGGTGCGCCGGATGCTCGACCGGGCCGGCGAGCCGGTGGTGCTGGTCGGGCACTCGTCCGGCGGCATGGTGATCACCGAGGTCGCGGACCACCCGGCGATCGCGCGCACGGTCTACGTCGGGGCGTTCTGGCCCGAGCGCGGCGAGACCCTGCTCACCGCCCGGGGCGCCGACGCAGTCGGGTTCGTCCGGCCGACCGCGGACGGGACCGCGTTCGAGGCCGTCGACGACTGGGAGCTGGTGCGACACTACCTGTACGACGACGTGGAGGACGACACGGCGCGCGCGGCGTACGCCCGCCTAATGCTCACCAGCGCGACGTTCGGCACGACGCCCAGCTCGGCGCCCTTGCGGCGGCACCCAGTCACCTACGTGGTGCTGGAGCGGGATGTCACCGTGCCAACGGCGGTGCAGGAGGTGCTCGCGAAGAAGGCCGACGCCGTCGAGCGGATGGCAACCTCCCACTCGCCGATGCTAGCCGACCCCGACGGGCTCGCCGCGATACTGGCGGAGCCGCGCACCGCGTAGCGCATCGCGGGTCCGGTCCGGATCTCACCGCCGCTGGGTCGCTTCCGGCCGGGCTCAGCCGAGGTGGACGGGAAGCTCGCGGTAGCGGGTCTGCAGCGGTACCGGCTCGAGCGACTGGCGGCGCAGCTCGATGCGGCCCTGCGGTTCGAGGTCGTCGAGGAGCTCGTGGGCCAGCGTCGCGACCCGCTTGGTGATTTGCGCGACGGCTCTGGGAGATCGCTCCAGGTGCAGGCCGGCCTCGGCCCGGACGGTGTGGGTGGCCGGGTCGACCCGGATCCCGCGCAGCGCGCCCAGGTTGAGCGTGCGGAGTCGTAGTCCGGGTCGCCCGGGAGCGCGATCTCGCCGCGCAGGCCGGCCGGGCCGGAGGTGATCGTGGTTGTCACCGGAACCACCGCCTGGGCTCGTCCATCGCGACTCCGGCGTCGATGAGGTACGGGACGAAGGTGGACGCCATGTCCCAGGCCCGCCAGCGCACCGGGGTGACCACGATCGTGACGTCCTCGACCTCGGCGAGCGCCCGGCCCACGACGGCGACGCCTTCCTCGGTCATCCGGACTTGCTCGAGAGCTGGCCGAGCCTGTCCTGATCCACTGTCATGGTGCTCTTCTCTCGATGTCCGTTTCCGAGCGCCGTGTGCGGCCTCGGGGCGTTGGTCCGGGCTCACCCCGCCGCGGGACCGGCGGCGTCGTGCGGGGCGACGTTGCGGTTGGAGCGGAATACGTTGCCGGGGTCGTAGCGGCGCTTGACGGCGATCAGGCGCGGGAGGTTCGCGCCGTAGGTGGCCTGCGTGCGGAGGTCGGCTTCGTCGTCGGTCTGGAAGTTGACGTAGGTGCGGCCGGTGCCGAACGGGCGGACCCGGTCGCCACCATCCCGGACCCACGCCCGGTAGCGCGCGGCGTCCGGGTCGTCGGCGTGCCACATCCCCTTGACCCCGACGACGAACCGCGCGTCGCGGTTGCCGACGGCACCGTCGTCCTCGGCCCGCTCGTTGAGCGCCCCTCCGATGTGGAGCAGCCCGAACTCTCCCAGCGGCATGGGGCAGCTGGCGAACATCGCGGTCAGGGTGTCGAGCAGGCCGTCGTCGAGCCCGGACAGGTACTCCGTCCGCCAGTAGTAGTGCATTCCGTCCGGCTCGGTGTCGTCCAGGTAGGACTGGACGGCGGTGTAGGGCATCGGCCCGACCAGGTCGAAGACCGGGTCGGTGAGGGCGCGCAGTGGGGCGAGCGCCTGCGGGGCCTGCTCGGGCGGGCCGCTGTGACAGACGGCCAGGGCGCAGAGCCGGCGGCCGTGCCACACCGCGGGCACGAACGGCGCCGGCGGGGCCACCAGCAGGACGCACCAGACGGCCAGCTCGCGCGGGGCCGTCGCGGTCAGCCGCCGGTAGGCGCGCAGGACTTCGCCGGCCCGTTCGAAGGGCCAGGCGATCAGTCCGCCGTGGACGAGGGGGCCGACGGGGTGCAGCCGGAACCTCAGCCGGGTCACCACGCCGAGGTTCGCGCCGGCCCCGCGGACGGCCCAGAACAGGTCCGGGTGCTCGTCGGCGGCGGCCCGGCGGACGACGCCGTCGGCGGTGACGATCTCCACCTCGAGCAGGTTGTCGACCGTCCATCCGAACCGACGGGTCAGGTACCCCAGTCCGCCGCCCAGGGCCAGCCCGGCGACCCCGACCCGGGAGACGAACCCGAGCGGGACGGCCAGCCCGTGCCGTTGTGTCTCCCGGTCCACGTCGCCGAGGCGGCAGCCGGCGCCGACCGTGGCCGTCCGCAGCTCCGGATCGACGTGGACCTCGCGCAGCGACGAGAGGTCGACGGTCACGCCGCCGTCGGCCAGCGCCGTTCCCGCGATGTTGTGACCGCCGCTGCGAACGGCCACCGGCAGCCGGCGCCGGGCCGCCAGCTGCAGTGCCGCGCTGATGTCGTCGGCGGCCCGCACGCCGCCTGCCGGCCGGACGACGAGGGCGGGCCGCTTGACCATCATGCCGTTCCAGATCCGGACAGCCTCGCCGTACTCCGCGTCGGTCGGCGTCAGCACCGTGCCTGCGACGCGGTGGGCGAGCTCGTCGCGCAGGTCCGTGATCACCTCCGTGCTCGTCTTCGGGTTCATCGGAGGACCGCCTCGACGAACGCGGAGGGCGCCTCCAGCGCCGGCTCGTTGCCGACACCGTCGATGACGTGCAGCGGCCAGCCGTACTGGTCGGCCGCGTGCCGGGCCACGGCCAGGGGCACGATGGCGTCCTTGGCGCCCCACACCAGCCGGGTCGGGACCGCGATCCGCTCCAGCGTCTCCGGCGGGATCGCGGGCAGCCCGAAGTCGGCGAGCAGGCGCTGCAGACCCGCACCGATCACCGGATCGGCGGCGAGGACGAGGTTGTAGGCGCGCAGCGCGGTCCACCGGTCCCCGAGGTGCTCCTGGACGGAGCCGAGGTCGTGCACGCACTGCCGCCACAGCTCGTCGTGGGTCCGCATGTCCGGCACGTCGAGGTGGGCCGTCAGCGCGGCCCCGAACGCCGCGCTCGGAGCGAACGGCTCCAGGCCGAGCGGGACCACCAGCACGAGGGCGCGCAGGCGCGCGCCGGACCGGGCGGCATAACGTGCCGCGATCGCGCCGCCGGTCAGCTGCCCGACGAGGACAGGTGGCTGCGGGCAGGTCGCGTCGAGGAGGGCGTCGAGCCAGTCGAGCATCTGGTCCGCGTCGAGCGGGGGGTCTGCCGGAGATGCTCCCTGTCCGGGCAGGTCCGGGGCGACCACCCGGTGCGTCTCGGCCAGCGCGGGCATCACCGGCAGCCACGCCCCGGCGTGGACGCCCGGGCCGTGGAGCAACACGAGCGGGGGGCCGGAGCCGCACTCGAGAACCGCGGTCGACGTTCCGGTCAGGGCCAGCCGGCGCTCCGCGACCGGGACACCGGACAGGAGCAGGTCACGTTCAGTGGTCGTCAGCATGCGCTCACGGTAGGGAGAGCGACTGTTCGGCCGCGTCGCTCAGAACATGCAGTTCCCGTCGGGCCGTTCCTGCACAATTGTGTGTACGCGTGGAGCAGTCAGGTGCGTACGAGCCGCTGGTCGTGCGCCCAGGCCGCGGCGGCCGAGCGGGAGTGCACGCCGACCTTGGCGAGGATGTTGCTCACATGCCGCGCGACGGTCTTCTCGCTGAGCACCAGCTCGGCGGCGATCGTGCGGTTGCTCAGCCCTCTGGCGACCAGCCGGAGCACTTCGAGCTCCCGTGGGGTGAGCCCCGCGGTCGCGCCGCGGTCGGCTCCCGTGCGGTGGCCGGCGAGCTCCCGTGTCTGCTCCAAGTCGGGCGCGGCACCCAGCCGCGCGAACACCTCGGCCGCGGCGTCGAACTCCATCAGGGCGGCCTCCTCGTCGCCCAGCGTCCGGCAGGCCCGGCCGATCTCCACCCGCACCCGGGCCGCCTCGTACGGTGCGTCGAGGCGCTGCCAGAGGGCCCACGCGGTGCGCAGCAGCGCCAGCCCGCCCGCGCAGTCGCCCTCGGCGGCCCGTACGGCGCCGGTGCGCGCGGTGGCCAGGGCGGTGAGCACCGCCGCGTCCAGCTGCGTCGCCAGGTCCGCCAGCTCCATGGACCGGGCCGCGGCCTCGGGCACGTCGCCCGCGGCCAGCAGTACGTCGACGGCCGCAGCCAGCAACTCCGGCCGGACGATCGGGCTCTCGGCCTCCTCCAGGGCGCGCCGCAGCCCGGCCGCGGCGACGGCGACATCGCCCTGCGCGAGGCGCAGGCGCGCCAGGCCGGGCTGCGGCTCCCGGCCCCAGCGACCGGCCCGCCGGTACGCCTCCTCGGCATCGCTATACCGGCCGCGTAGCCGGTGCAGCTCCGCGCCCAGGTACTCGGCGGCCCCGGTGGCGGGATGCTCCGGCGGTGCGGACAGCGTCTTCCGCGCGTCCGCGGCGGCCGCGTCCGCATCGTCCCAGGAGCCGCACAACATCATGATCTCCGCCCGGTGCACCTGGCACTGACCCCGGTAGGGGACGAGGCCGGGCTGCGCCGCGCACCAGCGCGTCAGCGCGACGGTCCACTCCCGCACCCGGCGCAGGTCGTGCACCTCCTGGCAGCCCTCGATCACCGTGCAGTAGAGGTCCCCGGCCAGCGCGGGCGACACCTCGTCGCCGAGCACCGTCACCATGACCTCGTCGAGCAGCCCGACGCCCTCGTCGCGACGGCCCAGCCGGATCAGCGCGCGGCCCGCGACGCATCGCGCGAAGGTCGCGAGGTCCGGCTCGCCGCACCGCTCGCCCAGCGCGAGTGCCTCCTCCGCGAGGCCGAGTCCACCAGCCGGGTCACCGGCCTGGACCCGGCCGACCGCCTCGGGCAGCATCAGGTAGCCGCGCTCGGCACACTCGCGCCGGTCCGGGCCGAGCAGGCGGCGGGCCCGGGCCACCCAGCCGGCCCCCTGGGCCGGCTCCCCGACGAGCGCCAGCGTGAACGCGAGCCAGAACCCGCACCGGGCCGCCCGCTCGCCCGCGTCGCGACCCACCCAGCCGTGGAACGCGCGCGCCCAGGTAGCGGTGCTCTCCCGCGGGTACCCGGTGAGAAACTGGGCCGTCGCCAGCCGCTCCAGGTCGCCCGGCTCCAGGTCACCGCCGCGGTCGGCGGAGGAGAGCCGGTCCCGCGCACGGACCCAGGCGCGACCGTCGAAGGCAGCCCGCCCGAGCTCGAGATCCGATGTTGTCCCCATGCCCCCGTCCTGGCGCTCCCTCGGTCAGCCTCCCATGGATCCAGGACAGGTCGGCAGCGGATTCGGTGCAGCACTCTCAGCCCCTCGCCACCACGACGACCGACACCACACCACCACGAGGAGCAGCACGCCGAGGAACAGGAACATCTCGACGACCGCGGACCCCCCCGACATCCGCGACGACGACCGCCCACGGGTACATGACGCCCACGGGTACATGAACAGCATCTCCACGTCGAACGCCAGGAACAGCAGTGTCGCGGGCTACCAGCGGGCGTGGAAGCGGGACAGGGCGTGCTCCGCCGGGCTCGACCCGGAGAGGGACGGCAGCGTACGCAACGGCTTCGCCTCGATCGCCCAGACGCGGTGCGCCGCGTAGAGGCCCCCGATGCCGGCGAGAGCCACCAGCAGCATCGACAACGTGTTGAGGTAGCCCGACACCACCCGTTCCTTCGACATCTGCGGGTCACACGACCCGGTAGTGGAGACCGCCAGTCCTCGAGCTGGTACGCACCGGCGATGACACCGTCGACCGGTCGTACCCGTGCCGGTCCCCGGACAACCAGTCGACCCGCTGACACCTGATGTCGTCCGTCGGCGCGGTCGGAGGTGCGCGTCGCCGGGCCGCCTTCGCCGCGGCGCGTTAAACCGGGGTGCGCGGCCCCTGGAGCGCGCAACGCACATCACGCAGCCCGCTACCGCTCGATCGTCCCACCGGTACGTCACGCTCGGTCCGCTCTGTCAGCCGACTGCAAGGGCCTTGTCGGTCCTGCGGCACACGGCCGGGTAGCCCCTCGGGTATGCGGATGCGGATGCGGATGCCTCTGGCGATGGTCGGTGCGGCGGCGCTCCCGGTCGCCGCTGCCGTCGACCGGCCGCCGGCGTGGTGGGCCGGCGTCGCCCTCTTCGCGGTCCGCACGGCGTTCTACACCGGGCGGCGACACCGCGCGGATCCCCGGTCGACGTCCGTTCGCGGTGCGGGGTCGCTGGACGGTGGCCAACAGCCCGGCGTCGAAGGTACCGAGCCACGGTGTTCACGCGTGGGCCCAGACCGACGCAGTGGACCTGGTCCACGACCCGGTCGGAGGGGCGAGGCCGCGCGCCGCCTGGTGGCCGATCGCCCGACGTCCCGAGGAGTATCCCGGGTTCGGCGAGCCGGTGTTCGCACCGACACCGGGCGAGGTCGTCCGCGCCCGCGACGGATGCGAGACCATCGGAGCCGGACATCGCCGTTCGCGCTGGTCTGGTTCGCTCTCGCGAGTGTCCGAGAGCTGCTCGGCCCGTCGGGCATCCTGGGCAACCACTTCGTGATCCGACGTGACGACGGCGCCTGCGTCCACCTGGCACACCTGAAGCGGTACTCGTTGCAGGTCGCACGCGGTGACCGGGTCGACGCGGGTACCATCGTCGGTTTGTGCGGCAACTCCGGCAACTCGACCGAGCCGCACGTGCACATCCAGGCCATGGACCGACCCAGCGTGTGGTTCGCGGACGGACGGCCGCTGCTCGTGGACGGCCGGGTACCGTCGCGCGACGGCGAGGTTCTCGAGCTTCTGACTTTCGAATCGGCTCGCCGGGGATGAGGTGCCCTGCCCGCCATCGTCCTCCGTGGCGGCGCCTGACGGTGTGCTGACGATGCGGCTGCAGCAGGCCACTGCAAGGGCCGATGGGGTACCCCGAAGGTATGACACACCGCGTCCCGTTCCGCCTTTTCGCCGACCTGGTGCGGATTGGGGCCGCAGTCGCTGTCCTCGCCACACTCGTCGGGATTCCGTCGTACGGGATGGGCGCCCGGTTCCTGCTGGTGTTCCTCGTCCTGATGGTGCCGTGGGCGGCGGGCGGCGTTCCCGCGCCGCTCGATCTGACCTTCAGTGCGGTGCTCCTGGCCGCCATGTGGATCTCGACGGCGGGCTGGTACGTGGCGTCTCCGATCAGCTTGCTCGTCCCAGCGGTGGCGATGGGCATCACGGCTGCCGTCCTGCACCTGGTCCTCGCCCGCCTCCAAGTGCTCCCGGATCTGGACGGGCGGCCGAGTCGGGTCGGGGTGGTGGGGCGGACTGTCGTGATCGGGCTGGTCGTAGCCGGCGTGTGGGAGGCGTACGGCTGGTTCGAGTCATTCGCGCTGCCGGCCCCGGCACCCCACACCGGTTCAGGCCTGGCCGTCCGCCTACTGGTCGACGCGGCGGGCGCCCTGGTCGCCGGTCTCGGTCTGGCCGCAGTCCGTCCGTACGGGCTGGTCCGCCCGGCCGAGACCGGGGAGTCGCAGCCGGTCGTCGTGGCGGACCGCTGGCGGCCGATCCTCTGACGGGCGGTCCCACCGCCGGGTCTCACCGACGCGAAGCGGGTGCAGGACGCGAGGACCGCGAGCGTGCGGCGAGGCCGCCCACCGGACGAGCACGGGGGAGGGACGTCGACCTGCGGGCACGGCTGAGCACCACCCTTGCGGCGGCCCGCTCATCCCATGTCGGGCAAGCGGTGGAGCGCTCGCGCGCATGGAGCTTCCTGCGCACCTTCGCGGTCAAGTGCAGACAGGACCGCGTTCCCGGGCTCGCCGCCGAAACCGCGTTCTTCGTGATACTCGGGATCTTCCCCGGCCTGCTGGTCGCAACGGGCCTGCTGGGCGTCCTCGACGTCGTCGTCGGGCCGGACATCGCCAGCGGGGCGAAGCGTCAGGTCGTCGAGGCCCTGAACTCCGTGCTCACCGACGAAGCGGCCCCGGCCGTCACCTCGGTGCAGAACCTCTTCGAGAACCGCCGAGGGCGCCTGCTCACCGTGGCCACCCTCGGCGCGCTCGTGACTCTGTCCGGTGCCTTCGCGGCCGCGGTCAACGCGCTCAACCTGGCCTACGGCGCGACGGAGAGCCGTAGCTGGTTCCGTCGCCGGATCCTGGGCCTGGTCATGGGCGTCGCCACGGCCGTCGCAGTCGCGGCCGCGTTGGCGGTGCTCGTCGTCGGTCCGCTGCTCGGCCAGGGCAGGGAGCTCGCCGACCTCGTCGGGCTGGGGGACGCGTTCGCCTTCACCTGGAACGTCCTGCGCCTGCCGGTCGTGGCCGTCGGGCTGGTCCTGTGGCTCGCGGCGGTGTTCCACATCGCCCCGAACCGCGAGGGGCGGTGGCGCGACGCGCTGCCGGGCGCCCTGCTGACCACCGGCCTGTGGCTCACCGCCAGCGCCGGCTTCCACCTCTACCTCCTGCTCACCGCCGACGCGAACCCGGTGCTCGGCGCGTTCGGCGGCGGCGTGATCGTGATGATCTGGGTCTACCTGCTCACCGTCGCCCTCCTCCTGGGCGGCGAGCTGAACGCGACCCTCGTCGCTCGCCGGCGCCCCTCGACGTCTGCGACATCCGGCGGGAACGTGCCCGACGTCCCGGCCGGTCGACGTCCCGGCGGCTGAGACCACGCCGGGTCGGGCGGTGTCGTCAGACGGTCGTCAGGTCCGGCACTGCTGAGTGCGCCTGCGGACGGATACCCGCAGAGCGAGGAGAGTCACACGAGCAGGACCTGACCGGCGCGGGGCTCACGGGCGTCGGGGCCTGTCGCGAGGCGACGCTGGCGTACTTCGATCCCGAGAGCATGAGCTACGAGGAGATCCCGGTCAGGGAGCAGGTGGAGGTGGTCTCGCTGGTCGGCGACATCGCCCTGCGGGACGGGGAGCCTGCCCTGCACGCGCACGTCGTGCTCGCCCGGCGGGACGGGTCGACCGTCGGCGGGCATCTGCGGCGCGCCATCGCGTGGCCCACCCTCGAGGTCGTCGTCACCGAGACCCCGGCGCACCTGCACAAGCGGGTCGGCGCCCGCGACCTTCTGCGGCACCAGTTCGGGAATCAGCGCGAAGTACGGACCGTGCGGGGCGTACATGCAACCGCCGGCCAGCACGAGCAGCGCGAAGCTCGGCCAGAAGTGCCCGGCGCCGAGCAGATATGACCCGCCGAACGCCAGCGCGGCCACGAGCAGGAACGGCCAGACGAACACCCGGCGCCGGCCGCTGGTTTCGGAGCCATGCGAGGCGGCGATCATCAGCACCACAGCGAGCACATACGGCACCGCCGACAGCAGCCCCGTGGCCGCGATCCCCACCCCGGCGGGTCAGGCTGCCCGGATCGCGGCCACGCCACGAACCCGACGACGACGGCGGGCAGGCGCAGCACGTCCCAGGCGAAGGAGAACGCCCCGCCGAGACCGAGCAGGTCCGCGAGCTGCCGGCCCTGGCCGAGGAACGGGCCGACGACGAGCGCGGCCAGCGCGAGCACCACGACGGCCACCGTGACGATCCCCATGACCAGACCGAGGAGCCGGGATCGCGTCCGCGGTGGCCCTGTCCAGGCGGCGGCCAGTGATCGCCCCCCACGGCACGAGGCCCACGTGACAGGGTAGAGCCGTGACGAAGGACGGTTCGCTGGTCGCCGGGGTCGACGTCGGTGGAACCAACATCGAGGTCGGCCTGGTCGGTGACGACCACACGGTGCTGGACCGGGCCAAGGCGGACACCCCGACCGATGGGCCGGACGCCGTACTCGACGTGATCGCCGACCTGGTCGGTTCGCTCGACGGCTCGCCGATCGCGGTCGGGGTCGGTATCCCCGGTGTGGTGCACGAGGGCCGCGTGCTGACCGTTCCGAACCTGGCGAACTGGCACGACCCGTTCGACCTGTCCGGAGATCTGGGTGAGCGGACGGGCTTGCCGGTGGCGCTGGGCAACGACGCGAACGTCGGCCTGCTCGGGGAGTGGCTCGACGGTGCTGCGAAGGGCGCGCGCAACGTCCTGGGTCTGTGGATGGGCACCGGGATCGGGGGCGGGTTGATCCTCGACGGGCGCCCGTTCGCCGGTTCCCGCGGGGCGGCGGGGGAGATCGGTCATGTGGTCGTCACGGCCGGAGGGGCGCTGTGCAGCTGCGGGCGCCGTGGGTGCGTCGAGGGATACGCGGGGCGGCGGTCGATGGCCGGCGTGGCGTCGGCGATGGTCGATGCTGGCTGGCGCACTGCGTTGTTCGACATCCGCGACGACGAGGGCAAGACCAAGCTGACGTCGAAGGTGTGGGCGCGCGCGCTGTCCGAGGGCGACGAGCTTGCCGTCGAGCTGTTCGAGATGGCGGTCGACACCCTTGGAGTCGCGGTCGGGTCCGCGATCAACCTTCTGGACCTGGAGTTGGTCGTCGTCGGCGGTGGGCTGGCCGAGAAGCTGGGTCAGGATCTGGCCGACCGGATCGCCGTGGCGGCCGGGTCGTGGATGCTGCGGCCGAACCCCGGACTGGCGTTCGTGGTGTCGAGTCTGGGCGATGATGCCGGAGTGGTCGGCGCGGCGTCGTTGGGTCGGGCGCTGGCGATCACGGGCTGAGAGCGGCCCGGCAGTGACGGCTGCCCGGCGCATCCGGCTCGGACACCTCCCCCTCGGGTGCGTCGGGTGCCGAGCGGTGACGCCCATTCCCCTGGAATCGAGGTGGGCTGTCACACCTTGAGGACGTGCACGTCGTAGAGCGCGATCGACGCGTCCCGGGAGACCAACGTCAGGCCTTCGGTGACCGCCTGTGCCACCAGCATCCGGTCGAAGGGGTCGCGGTGATGGAGGGGGAGGCGCCCGGCGGCTATCGCGTGGTCGTGGGTCACCGGCAGTTCACGGAAGCCCATGTCCCGCACCCGTTCGACGAGGTCGGCCGGTCCAGCGAGCTTTCCAGCGGCCTGCTTGACAGTGATCTCCCACAAGCTGACCGGGGACAGGAAGATGTCCGGGTCATGGCGCAGCCGATCAAGGAAATCCCCGCCCAGGGTGGCGTCACCGGCGATGGCCCACAGCACGATGTGAGTATCGAGCAGCAGAGTCATTCGCCGAGACCGAAGTCCGCGGCGATCTCGGCGTTGGTGTGTGGGGAGTCCCAGTCCCCCGACAGGTCCACCTGCCCGGCGAGGGAGCCGACGGCGGTGCGGTTGACGCGATGCACCAGTGGAACGACGCGCGCCACCGGGGTGCCCGCCCGGTCGATGATGATCTCCTCGCCGCGTTCCACCCGCTCGATGATGCGGGACAGATGCGTCTTCGCTTCGTGCATGTTGTAGTGCACGGCCTCTGCCGACATGACTCCACCTCCCCACTGACCCAAGTTAGCTAACAGTCTAGTCCACTCGACCTGAGTGGGCCACCGTTGCGCCTGAGCGAGCGCTCAGACCCGGCCCAGCCCGAACGCGGCCGGGTCGGCGACCGCCCATACTCCGGCCGCCGCCACTGCGGGGGCGAGTGCGGGCAGCACGACGTGCCGCAGCCGCTGCACCGCGGTGGCGCCCAGCACCCGGGCTGCGTCCTCCCGCTCGGCGACGGCGCCGGTCAGGGCCGCGAGCGCGACGACCCCGACGAACGGCGCCTCCTTCCAGACGTAGGACGCCACGATCCCCCAGCCGAACGCGTCCTGGGTGAGCGCGGGGAACGCCGCGGGCGCATCGAGCAGCCCGGCCGCCGCGGCCAACCGGGACAGCGCGCCGCCCGGCGAGAGCAGCAGAAGCATCGCGAGCGCCGCGACGACGTGCGGCACCGGTAATGTCACCTGGAGCAGTGCCGCGAACCACTGCCGGCTGCGGCCCAGCCGCCGCAGGAGAAGCGCGGCCGCCACGCCCAGCGCCACCGCCAGGCCCGTCGAGAGCAGCGCCACCCGCAGCGTCGTGCTGACCGCGGCCCGCACGGCGGGGTCCGCGAGCAGCTCCCGGTAGGCGTCGAGCCCGAGCGGCCGTCGCGGCAGGAACGGCCGGTACCCGAGGCTCTGCGCGACCGCCTGCGCGAGCCCGCCGCCGAAGAGCACCACGACGACGGCCAGCGCGGGGGAGAGCAGCAGCGCGGTCCGCAGGGCCCGCCTCACTGCTGCAGCACCCGCGCAATCCACCCGTCGTCGACCGCCGAGACGTACGCGGGGTCGAGCTCGGGCCGCGCGCGGGCGGTGAGCTGCCCCGGCGGCAACACCGACGGGGCCACCGGCACGGCGGCGAACTCCCGCCGCAGGTCGTCGGGCAGCCGGTCGAGCGAGACGACGGGGCACGCCCCGCCGTCGGCGTAGAAGCGCAGCTGGCTGCGGGGGTCCTGCAACAGGTTCGCCAGCACCATGGCACCCGCCTTGTGCGGGGAGTTCGCCGGGATCGCGACGTTCGCGACGTTGCTGATGTTGCCGACGTCCGGCACGGCCTCGCGGGTGGTGGCCGGGTAGACGCCGTCGGCCACCTTCGCGGCAACCGTGCCGGGGCCGTAGGTGAAGTACGCGGCGATCTCGCCGGTGGCGTAGAGCGCCTCGACGGCGTCCTGGCTGGTCGGGTAGGTCGACCCGGCGCGCCACAGCGCCGGCTCGAGGGCCTGCAGGCGGGTGAACAGCCGGTCGGCCACCGGCGCGAACCGGGCCTGGTCGAACGCCCCGGCCAGCGACGCCGGGCCACCGGCGGTGTCGGTTGGTGCGGGCCCGCCCGCGGTGTCGGTTGGTGCGGGCCCGCCCGCGGTGTCGGTTGGTGCGGGCCCGCCCGCGGTGTCGTAGAGGAATGCGCGCACGGCCATGGAGCCGGTGAAGTCCGGCGGCGCCGGGTAGGTGAACTGCCCGGGGTGCGCGCGGGCCCACGCCTCCAACGCGCCGAGCGAGGCCGTGTCCGCCTCGCCGAGCCGGGCGCTGTCGTAGACCAGCGCGGAGTTCGACCGCGTCCACGCCGCCTCGCAGCCGTCGACCGGGACGCCGAAGTCCCGGGCGACGGCCGGGTCGTTCAGGTCGACGTAGCGGGCGTTGGGGAGCTGCGCCGGGTAGCCGCAGAACCACAGCCCGGCCTGCTTGCCGGTGGCGAAGTTGTCGCCGTTGACCCAGATGGCGTCGACGGTGCCGTCGGTGGTGCGCCCGGCCTGCTGCTCGCCGAGCACCTTGTTCACCGCGTCGGCCGTGTCGGCCACGGGTACCCGCCGAAGCGTCACGCCGAGGCCGGCGAGCTCGGCGGTGACGTGGCCGTCGATGAACCGGTTGTAGGCCTCGTCGCCGCCGTAGGCGTACCAGGTGACCGTCTGGCCGCGGGCCTGCGCGAGCACTGCGTCCCAGTCGGCCGGGTCCGGGGCGGCCGGCCGGCCGGGGCGCCACAGGCGGTGAGCAGGGCGAGCAGCGCGGCGCACAGCAGCGCGGCGGATCTGCGCACGGGCGGACACCTTCCGGCACGGGGTCGTCGGGCACGTGTCCGGCGCACCGCGCCGGTTCCCGCTCCGTTCGGAATCATGCCGGGGGATCGGCCCGGCTCGCAGGACGAAGGAGCGCCATGTTCGACGCCCGGCTGCGCCCGCTGCTCGACGGGCCGCTGTCCCGGATGGCGGCGGCCCTGGACCGGCCGGCCGTCACCCCGAACCGGCTCACACTGCTCGGGCTGGTCCTCGGGCTGGCGTGCGCGGTCACCTCCGCGCTGGCCTGGTGGCCGGTAGCGGTCGTGCTGTGGCTGGCGTCCCGCCTCGCCGACGGGCTCGACGGCCCGCTGGCCCGCCGCCGCGGCCCACGCGACGCCGGCGCGGGCGGGTTCCTGGACATCACCTGCGACTTCGTGGTCTACGGCGCCACGGTCGTCGGGGTGGCGCTCGGCGCCGGCGGCCCGCTGTGGCCGTTCCTGCTGGTG
The DNA here is from genome assembly GCA_963720845.1 of uncultured Actinomycetota bacterium. Taxonomy (GTDB): domain Bacteria; phylum Actinomycetota; class Actinomycetes; order Mycobacteriales; family Pseudonocardiaceae; genus Pseudonocardia. The sequence goes on from CAVRHG010000027.1 coordinate 78,819, forward strand.
CTGCTGGCCTACTACGTGAACGGCACCGCGTTCCTCGCGTTCTCCTCGATCGCCGAGCGCGCCGGCCGGCGGATCGACGACGGGCGCTCCCTGTCGTTCCTCAGCGGGCTGGCCGAGGGCGCCGAGACGGTCGCGGTACACACGCTGTGGCTGCTGCTGCCGTTCTGGGCACCGCGGATCGCGCTGGTCTGGGCGGCGCTGGTGGCCGTCAGCGCCGCCCAGCGGGTGGTGGCGGGTTACCGGGCACTGCGCTGAACCCCGTCCGTCTGCTCCGTGGTCGAGTCGGCCCGGGCCGCGGCGCCGGGAACGCCGCACCCCGGGGCAGCCCGCGTCAGGTCGTGCCCACTACCTGGCCGTTGAGGCGTGGTGCCTCGGAGGCGTCGGCGACAGCTTCTGCTGCGGCCGCCGCTGCCTGCGCGGTGTCTTTCGCTGCCTGCGCGGCGAGTCCGTCGGTGACGTCGTCCGGGGTGCCGCGGACGGCGGGCAGGTGCTCGGTGAAGGCGCGGGACACGCCGCTGAGTGCGGAGGTGACCTCGCTGGGGATCACCCAGAACGTGTTGTTCTCGCCCTGGGCGAGCTGCGGCAGCACCTGCAGGTACTGGTAGGCGAGCAGTTTCGGGTCGGGGTCGTTGCGGTGCACGGCCGAGAAGACCTGGTCGATGGCTCGGGACTCACCTTCGGCGTGCAGGATCGCGGCGGTCCGGTTGCCCTCGGCGCGCAGGATCGCGCCCTGCTTGTCGCCCTCGGCGGTGAGGATCTGGGACTGGCGTTGGCCCTCGGCCGACAGGATCGCGGCGCGCTTGTCCCGCTCGGCGCGCATCTGCTTCTCCATCGCGTCCGTGATGCTGCGTGGCGGGTCGATCGCCTTGATCTCCACTCGGTTGACCCGCAGGCCCCACTTGCCGGTGGCATCGTCGAGGACGCCGCGCAGCCGGTTGTTGATGTCGTCGCGGGAGGTGAGGGTCTGCTCGAGGTCCATCGAGCCGACGACGTTGCGCAGCGTGGTGACCGTGAGTTGCTCGACGGCATGGATGTAGCTGGCGATCTCGTAGGCGGCGGCCCGCGGGTCGGTCACCTGGAAATACAGCACCGTGTCGATCTCGACGACGAGGTTGTCCTCGGTGATGACCGGTTGAGGGGCGAACGACACGACCTGCTCGCGCAGGTCGAGAGCTGGGTAGACGCGGTCGATGTAGGGGATGACGAGGTTGAGGCCTGGCTTGAGCGTGCGGCTGTAGCGGCCGAGTCGCTCGACGTTGCGTGCGCGGGCCTGCGGCACGATCTTCACCGCCCGGACGACGGTGAGCACAGCAAGAACTGCGATCAGCAGTCCGACGATGAGGAGTGGCGAGAAGTCCATGATCAGTCCCTCGGGTGCACGACGGCGGTGATGCCGTCGATGTGGATGACGTCGACCGTGGTGCCGGTAGGGATCATCACGAGCGCGTCGACGCCGAAGCGCTCCCGCGGCGGGCGGTGCATGCGGCGCAGCACGATCGGCCGCAGCACGATCGGCCGCAGCACGATCGGCCGCAGCACGATCGGCCGCAGCACGATGTCGGCCGCAGCACCACCAGACCCCGACCGCGGTGACGGAGAAGACCAGAAGTTGCGGGACGGGCGGGAGGCCGGGTGCGGCGGCGCCGCCGAGCAGCCCCAGTACCGCGGCCAGGGTGAGGATCTCCGCCCCGCCGAGGGGCGACCGTGATGGTCAGCCAGATGACCCAGATGCTCATCTGTGAGACCGTCGCGCTGTAGGTGGCCGCGTCATGGTGTGGCGCGGTCCTTGGCGTCGTCGAGCTGGCGTCGCAGGTCGTCCCGCACCTCGACCAACGAGGAGACGAACGCCGGTTGGGAACTGGTGGCGACCAGCCGAGGCCGCCCGGCGATCCAGCACTGCAGTGTCGTGGCCTGCCCGTGGCGGTCGCGGTCCTTCATCGACAGCTCCAGCTCCACCGTTGATCCTCTGAACGCCGCCAGCGCGTGGTCGAGTGACGCGAGCCGCTGGAGGATGTCGGGACGCTCGGCGGCCGCGAAACCGCTGCCCAGACGAAGCCCGGTTGCGACGGTCGCCCGGGCACGGTCGCTCTCATGCTTGGCCGCGATGGCGAGCTCGTCCTGGTCGGCTTCCGGGCGGTGACCGTCGGAGCGGGAGTGAGCCATGAGATCGGCCTCCAGGTCGTTGAGACGGCTATCGAGGCAAGTTCCTGCCGGATCCAGGAAAACGCTGTTCTCCGGGCCAGGCCTTCGTGGTGGCACCGGAACTCGCCCGTGATCCCCATCATCCGCGTATTTCGATCCGTCGACCCGGACGGACCACGCTGTCCTGCGCGCTACAGTGCTGCCGTAACCCGGCAATTCATGCTGGTTCGCGCTCCGAAGGGGGACACCCCCGGATGTCCGACGTGAGCGGTGAGGCCGCCCGACCCGTGTCGGCGCAGGAAGTGGCGCTGCTGACGGGTGCGGCCGTGGCCCAGGCGGGGGGCCTGGACCCCGCGTTGCTCGGGGACTACGTGTCGGCGATGACGCGGGTCAGCGCGGCGCGCACGGCTTTGAGTCGCCCCGAGCTGGACGGCTACCGCTCCCTCGGTGGGCAGGCGGCCGAGGCCGGTGTGCCGCTCGCCGCGCTGGTCGACCTGTACCTGTCGGTGACGTGGCGGATGTGGCGCCACCTGCCGGCGGTGCGGACGGCCGCGCCCGACCTGACCAGGGTGCAGGCCGTCGGCGAGACGGTGATCCGCGCGGCGGGCGACGCCGTCACCGCGGTCAGCGACGGCTACCAGATGGCCCGCCAGGCCGTCATCCGGCGGCAGGAGGCCGCGCGGCGGGAGTTCGTCGACAACCTGCTCACCGGTGGCTCCGACATCACCGGCCTGCTCGACCGTGCGGCGGGGTTCGGCCTCGACCTCACCGGGCCGCACACCGTCGCCGTGGCCCGCGCCGGGACGGTGCTCACCGAAGGCAGCGCGCTGCTCGGCCAGGTCGAGAGCGCCCTGAGCGGGCGCGGTTCACCGCCCACGTTGGTGGCCGCCAAGGACGGGTTGCTGGTGATCGTCATCGCGGTCGGTGACCCCGGCGCCGTCACCGCCGTCACCGACGTCCTCGCGGATGCTCTCGGTCCCCGCGTGACCAGCCCCGCTGGTCGGGACTGGCAGATCGGGGTCGGACGGGTGCGGCCCGGACCGGCGGGAGTTCTGACGGCCTACGACGAAGCCCGCGACGCACTCACCCTGGCCGCGCTGCTGAACCGGAGCGCTCCTGTGATCCTCGCCGCGGACCTGCTCGTCTACCGGGTCCTGCTCCGTGACCGCGCCGCCATCGCCGACCTCATCCTCACCACGCTCGGCGCGCTCGCAGACACCCGCGGCGGAGCCTCGGTGCTGCTGACCACCTTGGACGTCTACCTCGGGGCAGGTGGGAACACCGCCGAAACCGCACGCAGGCTGCACCTGTCGGTGCGCGCCGTGACCTACCGGCTCGCGCGCATCCGCGAGGCCACCGGTATGGACCCCACCGACACCGACGTCCGGATCACACTGCACGTCGCGGTGCTCGGCGCCCGGCTGCTCGACTGGCCCGCCGCCGCGTTGACCGCCCCCGCCTGACGCCGTGATCGTTGTTCGGGTGGCAGAACCTGCACGCGTGCAGCTCCTGCCACCCGTTCGGCGATCATGGCGCGACAGCCGACGCGAGGCACCCGCCGGGCCGGGCTACCGCGCCTCCCACCGGCGCAACCCGCGCAACACCCGGATCACCAGCCGGGCGGGCCGGGCGGCCAGCCGGGCGCGGACGTCGGCGATCGCGGCGCTCCACGTCGCGTCCCCGTAGGTCGGGTAGGGATGGACCGTGCCCGCGAGGTCCCCGGCCCTCAGCCCCTGGCGCACGGCGAGGGTCACCTCGGCCAGGGCCTCCCCGGCGCGGGGGCCGACGACGGTGGCCCCGCGGACGCGGCCGCGTCGATCGAGCACGAGCCGGGTGAAGCCGTCGGTCCGGTCGTCGGTTACCGCGCGGTCGACCTCGGCAAGCGCGATCGTGCGCACGCGGTGGCCGTCGCGTGGCCCGACCGCCGCGACCTCCGGGCTGGTGTAGGTCACCCGCGGCACCAGCGCGGGGTCCTCCGCGCGGCGGCGCAGCCCGAGCACCGCGTTGGTGGCCGCGGTCGAGCCGTGCACGCCCGCGAGGTGCGTGAACGGGGGGTGTCCGGTGACGTCGCCCGCCGCCCAGATCCGCGGGTTCGCCGTGCGCAGCGTGCGGTCCACCTGCACGAACCCGCGCTCGTCGACCGCGACGCCGGCGTCGTCGAGCCCGAGACCGCGGGTGTCGGGCGCCCGGCCGAGCGCCACGAGCAGCACGTCGGCGTCGACCCGGCGGCCGTCGGCGAGGTCCACCCCGGCCGGGTCGGCCGCAGCGACGGCCACGCCGGTGTGCACGGTGGCGCCGTCGTGGTGCAGTGCCGCGGTGACCAGCTCGGACGCGTCCGGGTCTTCGTTCGGCAGCAGCCGCGGAGCGGCCTCAACCACCGTGACCGCGCTGCCCAGCCGGGCGAACGCCTGCCCGAGCTCGCAGCCGATGCTGCCCCCGCCCAGCACCACGAGCCGGCGCGGGAACACGGCGATATCCCACACGGTGTCGCTGGTCAGCGGCGCCGCCTCGCGCAGCCCGGGGACCGGCGGAACCAGCGGGTCCGACCCCGTCGCGACCAACGCCGACCCGAACTCGACCGCCTCGCCGCCGACGTCCGCGGTGTCCGGCCCGGTGAAGCGGGCGGTGGCCCGACGGACGGTCACGCCGGCGTCGCGCAGCGCCGCGGAGGAGTCGACCGGCTCGATCGCCGCGACGGCGGCCCATCGGCTCGCGCCCGTGCGCGCGCATCGTCAGCAGGGCGGCGGCGTGGTCCTCGGGCGGCAACAGAGTCACCTCACCCCCGATGAGCTGCGCGTGCGCGCGGCCCGCGGAGCCGTTCCAGCGCGGCCATCTGGGCCTCCACCTGCGCCCGCGTGTGCGCGCCGTCGATGCCGACGCGGTTGGCGTCGCGGGAGTGGTAGCAGGGCGTGCAGGCGAGGTCGCAGGCCGGGAAGACGCCGTGCGTGCCCTCGCAGCCCTGGCCGAACCGCCCGAGCACCTGACCCGGGGTCCGCGCCGTGTCGGGCAGCTCGGCCCAGCGCTGCGCGAGCGCGGCGGCGACGGCGGGATCGGTGGGGCGGGTGCGCTGCTCGAGGTCGCGCCACTGGTGGGTGAGGCAGGAGAGCAGGCTCGGCATGCCTCCATCATGGGGCTATGTCCCGCCGCCGGGCGCCGATGCGCGGCCTGGAGACGCTCACCTCGTAGGACGCCGGCCCGGTCCGAGCTCAGTCGAGGGGCTTCATGAACGACCAGAGCCCGCCCTCGGGATCCCGCGCGCTGTACTCGCGGTAGCCGTAGGGCTGGTCGGTCGGCGGGTAGACGATCTCGGCGCCCCCGGCTGTGGCGTGCCGGTGGTGAGCGTCGACGTCATCGACCATCACGGCGGTGGTCGCCGTGGCCGCGCCCAGTGTCTTCGGCGACGCGAGACCGAAGCGGGGGGAGACCTGGTGGAGCCAGATCATCCCGTCGCCCGCCCGAAGCTCGCCGTGCACCCAGCGGCCGTCCGGGTCGCGGTCGAGGCGTCCGCCGCCGAGCCCGAACACGCGGACCAGCCACTCGTACATGCCGGGGAGGTCGTCGTAGACGAGGATCGAGATGCGACGCTGGATGGTGTCGTCGTCGAGCATGGTCATGTCCTCCAGGACCTTCAGTAGGTGGGTGGTCGTCGGGGCGCGGTCCGGGGCGGTTGCCGTGACCAGCGCCGACAGTCGCCGCTGCAGGGCGGCGGCGAGCGCCTGCCGACGGTCGAGCAGTTCCAGGTGGTGGAGCATGACCCCGCGCAGGTCCCATTCCGGCTCGTCGAGCGCCTTACCGATGTCGGCCAGCGACAGGCCCGCCCGGCGCAGCAGACAGATGCGGTAGAGACGCTGCACGTCGTCGTCGCCGTAGACGCGGTGCCCGGCAGGCGTACGACCGGACGGTGCCAGCAGCCCGATCTGGTCGTAGTAGCGCACGGCCCGGATCGAGAGCCCGGATGCGCGGGCGAGGTCGCCGACCTTCAGTCCGCCGCTGGTGTCGTCCATGCCGACGACGCTAGGCGCTGACGCCGCGTCACCTGCAAGGGCTGCAGCCAACCCGGGGGAGTCACGCTCGGGACCGGCCCTCGCCGACGACGATGACGCGCCCGGCGGAGTCGAGCCGGCCGGCCAGCGCGCCCGGGTCGTCCCGCGACACCCCGCGCGAGCACGTCCGTCATCTCCTCGAGCACGACGTCGACGAGGTCGGTCCCGGTTGCCGCTGCCGACGCACCCGCGTTTCAGACCCTCCCGCGCCCTGCTCGCGCACCGGCGTGACGTGCGCCCCGAGCGCCCGGGTGGGCCGCAGAGGGCCCAGCTGGTCGAGCGTCACGTCCAGGTACATGGGGTGGGCCCCCGGCCAGGCGAGCTCCTCGGCCATCCGCTCGGGGGTGCGCACCACCCGCCCCACGACGGTGTCGCGGAAGCCGGGCGCGCGGGCGGCCAGCACGTCGACCATCGGGTCGGCGAACCCCTCGGCCTGCTCGGCCCAGCCCCCGCGCAGCCGGTAGGGCGAGGTCGGGCAGGCCAGGTACACCGTGTGGTGGCCGGGTGGGGCGAGCCCGTCGTCCAGCGCCGACGTCGTGAACGCGTACGCCGGCACGGGGTCGTCGGGCAGGAGGCCGGCCTCGGCCTGCGCGAAGCCGTCGGCCAGGGTGGGGACGCCGTCGACGAACGACTGCAGGCCGGCGTGGTCGCCGGGTCGGGCACCCGGGTACGCCGGCAGGGCGGTGGTCGCGAGCAACACGAGCATCTGCACGGCGTTGCCGCGGTGCACCCCGCGCAGCGCGTCCGCGGCGGAGCCGTCGAGCGGCGGGTGGAGCAGCTCCAGCAGCGCGGTCGCCGGGTCGGTCGCGGTGAGCACCGCGTCGGCGGCCAGCCGCTCGCCCGACCTCAGCTCGACCCCGTCCACCCGGTCGCCGCTGCGGGTGATCCGCGCGACGCGCGCCCCGGTGCGCCAGTCGCCGCCCGCCGCGGTGAGGCAGGCAGCCAGCGCGTCGACGAGACCCTGCGCGCCGCCGACGGCGTGCCACTGCCCCACCTGGTGGTAGAAGGCCTGCCACAGCGCGAAGGTGGCGCCGCCCGGCGTCACGGGCGACGCCGAGGCGTGCGCGGCGACCGGGGCGCGCACGCGCTCGCTGCCCAGCCGTTCCGCCAGCACGCGACCGTAGGGCGAGCAGCAGCCGCGCCAGGCCGACCGGGCCGCCGTTGCGGGCCACGGCCCGCACCGCCGCGGCCGCGCCGACCGGGACGCTCCGCAGCAGCCGGGCCCGCCCCGCCCCGGCCTGCAACCCGGCCTGCATCGCCGTCACCACCGGCATCGCGTCGCGCATCCACGCCCGGTAGCGCCGCGCCTCCTCCGGGTCGACCTCCGCGATCGAGGCCACCGTTCGCTCGACGTCGCGGTGGAAGCGCACGATCGTCCCGTCGGCGGAGACCGAGACGGCGAACGGGTCCATCTCCTGGTAGGCCAGGCCGTGCTCGCGCAGCCCGAGCTCGTCGACGATTCCGGTCGCGTTGATGATGTTGTGCGCCGCCGAGTGCGTGTCGAACCGGTACCCGGGCAGCAGCTCGTCGGTGCGGGAGCCGCCGCCCAACCGGTCGGCCTGCTCGAGCACCAGCACCTCGGCGCCCGCGCGCGCGAGGTAACAGGCTGCGACCAGCCCGTTGTGGCCGCCGCCGACGACGATCACCCGCACCCCGGCCTACTGCCGCTCAGGGTCTCGGGTCGACGGGTGCCACCGGGGTTCCCGCTGCAGGCCGGCGGCGTGGCGTGCCACGCAGGGCGATCCGGACGAGCTCCGGGTCGGGACCACCGACGCCGCGACGTCGATCGCCGTCCACTGCGACAGTGTTCGCCGGGGCGCGAGCCGGAGCCCGACCAGCGCGACGCCGTACATCCCGGCCGCCCTCGCGGCCGCGACCGCCTCCTCGGGCCATCCATGGAAGATCCAGGCCGGAACCACCGCCGTGTCTCCTCTCGTCCGGGCGGGCCGCCCCCCACCCGTCACCGGGCGCGCGGACCGTCCTGGTACGCCTCGGGCACGTCGCCGACCTCGTCGTCGCCGGCCTCGTCGTCCCGGATCGCGCGGTAGTGGCGTTCGCGCATCCGCAGGATCACGGCGGCGAGCAGGGCCGCGGCGATCGACCCGGCCAGGACACCGATCTTGACGAGGTCGTCGTCGTCGCTGTTCGCGCCGTAGGCGAGCTCGCCGATCAGCAGCGACACCGTGAAGCCGATCCCGCTGAGCAGGGCGAGGCCGAGGACGTCCCACCAGCTCAGCTCGGGCGCGAGCTGGGCCCGGGTGAACCGCGCCACGAGCCAGGTCGCGCCGAGCACGCCGACGGTCTTGCCCACGACAAGACCGAGGACGATGCCCAGCGTGATGGTCGCGGCCAGGCTCCGCCCCAGCCCGCCCGCGTCGGTGACCGAGACCCCGGCGGCGAAGAACGCGAACACCGGGACCGCGACGCCCGTGGATATCGGGCGGACGCGGTGCTCGAAGTGCTCGGCCAGCCCCGGTCCGGGCCCCGCCGAGCGCCGCAGCACCGGCACGGCGAACCCGAGCAGCACCCCGGCCACCGTGGCGTGCACCCCGGAGGCGTGCACCAGCGCCCAGGTCGCCACCGCCAGCGGCAGCAGCAGCCACCAGGCGCGGACCCGGCGCTGCACCAGGACGGCAAATAGGGCCAGCGGCACCGCGGCCAGCGCCAGCGGGAGCGCGTGCAGCTCCGCGGTGTAGAAGAGCGCGATGATCGTGATGGCGAGCAGATCGTCGACCACGGCCAGGGTCAGCAGGAACGTGCGCAGGGCGGTCGGCAGCGCCGTCCCGACGAGGGCGAGCACGGCGAGCGCGAAGGCGATGTCGGTCGCGGTCGGGATCGCCCATCCCGCGAGCGCCCCGCCGCCGGTGCGGGCGTTGACCGCCACGAAGATCAGCGCCGGGACCACCATGCCGCCCAGGGCAGCCGCGACGGGCAGCACCGCCCGGCGGGGGCTGCGCAGGTCGCCGGAGACGAACTCGCGTTTGAGCTCCAGCCCGGCGACGAAGAAGAAGATTGCGAGCAGGCCGTCCGCCGACCACTGGGTCAGCGTCAGGTCCAGGTGCAGCGCCGCCGGCCCGACCCGGAGCTCGGAGAGGGCGGCATAGGCCCCCCGCCAGGGGGTGTTCGCCCAGACCAGCGCGAGAAGCGCTGCGCCGACGAGCAGGGCGCCGCCGACGGTCTCGGCGCGCAGGATGTCCGCGATACGGCGCACCTCGGGCCAGCTCCCGCGGGGGAACAGTCGGGTGCCGGGCGTGGGCGGGCTGGCCATGGGCCTTCCTCACGGGTCGGGTACGGAACCGCCGACCAGGCTTCCCGGCACCCCGCCCTCCACAGTACCGACAACGGGTCGCGATGCGGCCACGCCCCGCCCGGCCCAGGAGGTACCCGACCTGGCTGACCGTCGACCAGCCGAGCAGCCGGCGGGGGTCGGTCTGTGCGTATTCGGCGAGGTTGCCAGCGTCATGCTCGCCACTGCGAGCACGCCGACGAGCAGCGGCCACTCGACCGTCGCGGGCAGGACCGTGACCAGCCGATACACCGCGAGCAGGGCGCCGACCTTCGGGACCGTGGTGAGGAACGCCGCGGCGGTGCCGCCGGCACCCTGTGCCGCGTCGGGCACCCAGAAGTGGACGGGCGCTGCGCCAGCCTCGAACAGTAGCCCGGCGAGCACGGCGACACCCCGACGGCGACCACCGCAGCCAGGGCCGCGGCCAGCGTGTCGGCGAGCCCGGCGTAGGTCGTGGTCCCGGTCACGCCGTAGAGCAGGGTGACGCCGCGGAGGTCGACGTGGCGCACGCCGCGTCGATGCTGGGCCTTGCCGCCGTGGCGCGGTCGCATCGACGGTCCGGCGCGGTCGACGGAGCCATCGCGATGACGTTCGCGGCCGCCGGCGCAGTGCTCACCCGGCGGCTGGTGAAGCGGACGCCGCCGCAGGCCGGTCGTGGGCCCGTGGGGTGGTTCTGTTCGGTGCGGGACCCCGTCGCGGCTCCCGTGGCGCACCGGACCCTGCCCGCGGCGGTGAGGCGCGCCTTGCCGCACCCGGCGAGTCCGCCGTGCGCCTGGTGTCAGGCTGGCGCGACCGAGCGGTAGTCGTCGCGGCGGACAGGCCGGGCAACTGCTCCGGTGTCCGTGGGCAGCGCGAGCGCCTGGTTGTCGAGCCGGACGCGCACCCCGGTGGCGCAGCAGATCTCGGTCGCCGTCCACACCAGCTGAGCGGTGGCGAGGAACCGGTCGTGGTCGGGCAACCTCGCGAACGCCGATGTCACGTCGACGTCGACGACGTCCCCATCATGATGGGCCGTCAGTGTCAGCGCCCCTGGTGGAATCCGTGTGTCGAGATCGGCCTCCGCGTCGAGGGCTGTAGGTCCGACCGCCAACGAGGTGATGGCGTCGGCGGTCGACCTGCCCGACCGGGCCACCGGGACGAGGCGCCCGTCCCGCACCAAATAGACCTGCACGACATAGACCTGCACGACGCTGCTTACCTGCGGCGGCTGCGGCACTGCGACGGAGGGCAGCTGGTTCCGGACGGCGGGCTGCGGTGCGCTCTGCGCCGAGATCCCGCACGCGGACGTGAGGATCACGACGACACCCGCGGCCAGCATGCGGCAGCGTCGCCCGGTGGTCGGGGACCGCCGACCGTCGACCAGTTCCGTCATCGTGCTGAACGCCCCCCTCACGGTGGCACTCGGCTTCGGGGGGCTCAGTCGGATCAGCCGATCGAGACCCGTGCACGTGCTGATTCGGGCGGCGCGGCGTGCGCCGTCGATCCTCGGTCCGCGCCGAGGTCGGGGTCGACCCCGCCGGCGGTCCACAGGACGCCCGCGCCGGACGACGGCTCACCGAGAACCTCTCGCAGCTCGCAAGCCATGAGCAGGTGCCGCACCACACCTCGCTCGCCGCAGAGCAGGAGGCGCCGTCGACTCGTCTCCAGTGCCCTGCGGAGCGCGGCGAGCGACCTGATCGCACAGCAGGCGAGGAACGTCGTACCCGACAGGTCGATGACAGCGGTCCGTGCGGTCTCCGCCGCGAGCCGGCCCAACGCGTCGGTGAACAACGGCATTGTCCGCAGGTCGACGACCCCACGTGCCGCGAGCACCGCGTCCACGCCGCGGCGCTCGAGACACACCATCAGGTGCTCGTCGCCGTCCCACTTCAGCGGCGTCATGCTCGTTGCCGTTCTGCGCTCCGCACGAGGCCCATCGTGGCGCCAGCGAATGTGCGGACGGCATTTTCCAGCTGACGAGTTGCTGACGTTCCCATTCGGTGTCCGCGGAGGGGCTCGCTCGGGTCAGTGCCGGTTCCTCAGCGCCTCGACGATCGCGCGCCTGCGCACCACGATGGGACCGAGGACCCATAGCGCGAGGAACACGCAGAAGGTGGCGGCCCCCGCGACGATTCCACCGGTCGGTCCCAGCACAACGTCGAAGATCAGAACGAGCACACCGACGACAGCGACGCCGAGCGTCGCAAGCCCGGTCAGCGCGAGGCGCTGGCCTGCCGACACGAGCACCTGCCGCGCATGCTGGCGGAACAGGACAGGGTGGCTTTGCTGGCCGCCAGTAGCGTCCGCATGGTGCAGCAGTACCAGCGGGGCGTCGTGCTGCGCTTCGGGCGACTGCTGCCCGAGGTTCGCGAGCCGGGCCTGCGGCTGTTGGTCCCGGTGGCGGACCGGATGGTCAAGGTGCCCGTCCAGACGATCGTGCTCGACGTCCCACCTCAGGGCGCGATAACCAAGGACAACGTGACCGTCAGTGTCGACGCCGTGGTGTATTTCCGGGTCGTCGATCCGATCAAGGCGGTGGTCAACGTCGAGAACTACCTGGGCGCCATCTCCCAGGTCGCACGGACCTCCTTGCGATCGGTGATCGGCCGTGCGGACCTCGACACGATGCTGTCCGACCGTGAGCAGGTCAATTCCGAGCTTCGCGCGGTCATCGACAACCCGACCGACGCCTGGGGGATCAGCGTCGACCGGGTCGAGATCAAGGACATCGCCCTTCCCGAGGGCATGCGGCGTGCGATGGCGCATCAGGCCGAGGCCGAGCGGGACCGCCGCGCCCGGGTGATCGCCGCGGACGGCGAGTACCAGGCGTCGGCCCGACTTGCCGACGCAGCTCGGGTGATGGGTGCCCCGTCGGGTGCGTTGCAGCTCCGGTTGCTGCAGACCGTCGGTGAGGTCGCGTCCGACCACAACAGCACGCTGGTCATGCCGCTTCCGATGGAGGTGCTGCGCTTCTTCGAGCAGGCCACGGGTGCGAGAGGGGGCACGCAGGCGTCCGCCCGGCGGCCTGCACGCGCTGGTCGAACTCGACGACGGTCAGACGCCCATCCCGCACGGCCCTTTCCAGCCTCCGTACGACGGCCTGCCGTTCGGCGTCCGACACTCGCAGGTTTCGTTGCACGCCCACTCCCGTCGCTCCGCAGACGCATGAAGGATGCAGCCGCATCAAGGATATGGCCGTCGGCGAACCCGTCGATGTTCAGCGCGGCACCTGACCAGAGCTCGACGAGACGAGCCGACGTTGCGCCGCTCGCAGGGTGACGTGCCCGGCAACGGCCACCGCCACTCCAGCGGCCGTGATCAACCACGCTGGCGCCCCGGCGTCGAGCAACGCCACGATCACGAAGCCGTCCACGAGCGCGACCAGCGTGAAGCCAACGTGGTCGAGGCACCGCCGGGCGGCGCCAGGTCGGATCTATCGACGTCGGCTCCGTCAGCGCAGCGCAGCGACGCGGCGGCCGCAGCGGTAGTGGTGGCCCAACGGACCGGAGCCGGTCGATATTCCGAGCTGATCAGCAGCACGTATGTGCGTCGACCGGGTGGATGGAAGCTGGCGCTGCACCAGCAGACCCCGCGGTAGCGCCGGGCCATGGCGGATCATGGCGACCGCCGCGCGTTCGGCCGCAGCCCGATCACCGGCAGCTGCTGGACCAGGAGCCGCCGATCGGCGTCCGTACCCCGGTAAGGCCAGCCGAGCAACCAGGACAGCGCCCGGTGCACCACCGGCCGGATCAGCCGGTTCCGTCGCTCGTAGTCGGCGAGCACGGCGAGCGCTTCCGCATCGTCCAGCCGACGGTGGTCAGCGGGGAAGCACCGCCGGCCCACCGTGACCGTGGCGGGGCGGCCGGCGTCGAGGTTCTGCAGCCAGTCCGACCGCGGGCCGAAGCCGGCGACCACGAAGAACTCGGCGTGCTCCCGGTGACCGACCACCTCGAGCACCGTGTTGTAGGTCCGCCCGCTGCGCCGCCCGCGGTGGGTCAGCCGCATGATCCGCGTGCCCAGCACCCAGCCCAGCCGCTGGTCATAGATCCAATTGATGGCGTGGCTGGCAGCCTTCAACCAGCGGGGGAGGGCGGTCACGGTCGCCAGCATGCTCTACCGACGGGCCAGCCGGGCGGCTCAGCGACTGCCGACGAGGGGACGCTCTCGGCGCAGCGGCCATGTCTCGTGTACTGGTTCGCCGACCCGCATCCGTACGGCGCCGGCGAGGCGCGACCACCGCGCCCGCCCGCGGACGGCCGTCGGGACGGCGCGCCGAAACCGTCGCCGCAGCTCGCCCGGGTCGAGATCCTGCCGTTCGCGCACCTGTACTCCGCTGACCACGTCGACCTCGACAGTGGCTCCACGCCGTCCGCGCCGCAGCTGGTGCAGCATCTCCGCCAGCGATCCGTTGGCCTCGGTCGCGCCCAGGACGTGGGCCGTGAGCCGCCGCACGTCCCAAGGCGGGCACGCGGTCGGCCGTGACCAGTCGGCGGTCGTGAGGGCGTCGAGGACGGCGGCGAAACGCCGGTACTCGGTTGCGGCGACGACCGTGGCCTGCGGCCCGCCCAGCCGGTGCTGGGCGAGTGCGTTGCTCGGCGCCTCGTCGGACATGGCATTGCGGAACTTGTCGCCGTACCGGTGCTCGACGCCTGACAGTCGTCTGGGGATGCCGTGAAAGGAGGTTGTCAGGGCCGGTGACGGGCGCAGGCGTCATGCCCTCGCACTCGACCGCCTCTGCGGCATCGCACTGGCGGGATGGCCGACGGCCGGTGAACCTCCGGCGCCGTCGACGGGAGCACGCGGTGCGCGGCCGGTGCGGCGTCACTGCCCTCCAACCGTTCCACCAGCAGCCGAGACCTGCCCGCGGCGGCCGCCGGCCACCCCGTGATGTTCTAGTGGTCGGGGGACCTCCGAGGGGGCGCTCCCCGGCCATCGTCAGGTACTCGTCAGGTCGCGCGTCAGGCCCGCACGTGCGGCGTGGCCACGTTGTCCACTCCAGGAATGCCGCGTCCGC
>CAVRHG010000028.1:0-245286 GCA_963720845.1 uncultured Actinomycetota bacterium
GAGGCGGGCGCTCAGCACTGGTCCTCGCCGGCCGCCGGGTCGGGGACGCCGGCCGCCCGGGGGTCGCGGCTGCCTTCGGCCCAGGCCGCCCGGAAGCCGGTGGCGCCGAGCCGGTGCCGGGCGGTCGCGGTGATCCGGGTGATGTCGCCCGCGGTGACCGGATCGGGTCGGTTCTCCCGGCGGCGGCGGACGGCGTCCGCGGCGCCCAGCAGGTGGGCCGCACGCGTCGGCTCGTCGTGCAGCAGCGCGACGCCGGCCAGGCCCTCCAGCGCGGCAGCCACCGCCCACGGCTCGTGCATGTCGCGCCCGATCCGCAGCGCTTCCCGGTGGGCGCGGGTGGCGGTCGCGGCGTCGCCGGCCTGCTGCGCGGCGAACCCGAGCCCGGAGGCCGCGACGGCGAGGAAGTCCAGCGAGCCGATCTCCTGCAGGACGGCGACGGCCCGGGCGAACCGCGCCCGCGCGGCCCCGACGTCCCCGTGGCGGCGGGCGAGGTAGCCGTAGCCGGTGTCGGCGAGCGCCTCCCCGGACGGGTAGCCGTGCCGGCGGGCGACGGCGACGGCCTCGTCGAGGTCGGCGCGGCCGCGGACCTCGTCGCCGAGCTGCACCCGCGCAATGCCGTTCTCGCCGAGCACCATCTGCGTGGCGTTGGGCA
Source organism: uncultured Actinomycetota bacterium (assembly GCA_963720845.1). GTDB lineage: Bacteria > Actinomycetota > Actinomycetes > Mycobacteriales > Pseudonocardiaceae > Pseudonocardia. Next base: position 653 of record CAVRHG010000028.1, read on the forward strand.
GCTGGGCCGAGCGGGCCAGCTCCAGCGCCCGCAGACCCGCGGCCACCGCTTCGGGCAACCGGCCCAGGCACCGGAAGTTGTGGCCGCGGTGGGAGTGGACCGCCGTGACGCCCCACGCGTCGCCGATCCGCGCGAAGGCGGCCGCAGCCGCGTCGCCCACCGCGAAGGCGTCGTCCACCGACCCCCAGCGGACCAGGATCTCCATCCGCACGAAGTCGGCGAGGGCGAGGCACCACGGCTCACCGGCCAGCGCCGCGGAGGCCTCGTCGAGCATCTCGAGCCAGTGGACGACCCGGTCACCCGTGATGCCCTGCACGGCGACCAGCACCTGTGACAGCGCGGCCCCGCTGGTATCGCCCGCCGCGGCGAGCAGCGCGGCGGAGTCCACTCCGGCCGTGGCCGCGGCCCGGTCGGGGTGCACGACGCAGCCGCCTGGCCGCTCGACCACGGACAGCGCTTGCAGGGCCCGGCCGCGGGCCTCCGGCACCGTCCTGCCCGCGTCGAGCAGCCGGCGCAGCGTCCGCCGCCCCTCCTCGTGAGCATCGAAGAACCAGAACCAGCCGAGCGCAGCGGCGAGCCGCTGGCCGAGCACGACCCGGTCCGGTGGGGCGGTCGGCTCGGCGCACCAGTCAAGCGCGGCACGCAGGTCGTCGCGGCGGTCGGCCAGCCGGTGCCGCGCCGAAAGCTGGTCGTGGCCGTGCAGCAGCGGCGCGCACGCGGCGGCCAGCGCGAGCAGCCCGCCGAGGTGATGTTCTCGCACGGCGTCGGCCTCACCGGCGTCGGCGAGGCGCTCGGCGGCGTACTCCCGGATGGTCTCCAGCAGCCGGAACCCGCCGGCCCGGTCGCGCTCGGCCACGACGAGTGACCGGTCGACCAGGCGGCCGAGCAGACCGAGGACCGACGTGGTCGCGACGCTCCCGCCGCTGCAGACGCGTTCGGCGTCCTCGACGGTCCAGCGCCCGCGGAACACCGACAGCCGCCGCAGCACCACCTGCTCGGGCTCCGAGAGCAGCGCGTGGCTCCAGTCAACCGTCGCGCGCAGCGCCTGGTGCCGGGCCGGTGCCACGCGGCTGCCCTCGGTGAGCAGCCCGAACCGGTCGTCGAGGCGGTCGGCCAGCTCCGCCACGGAAAGCCAGGTGACCCGCGCCGCGGCGAGCTCGATTGCCAGCGGAAGCCCGTCGAGCCGGGCGCAGATGCGCCGAAGCGCCGGCTCAGCCGCGGCGTCGAGCACGACCTCGCGGGACACGGCCCGCGCGCGCCGGCCGAACAGCTCGACGGCGGCGTCCGGCGACAGCGGGCCCAGCGCGAACTGCACCTCGCCGGCGACCGCGAGCGGCTCGCGGCTGGTGGCGATCATCCGCACACCCGGGCAGCTCGCCAGGATCCGGTCGGCGAGCACCGCGCAGGCGTCGACGACGTGCTCGCAGTTGTCGAGCACCAGCACGCACTCGTGCTCGCGCAGCAGGCCGGCCAGCCACGCCTCCCGCGAGTCACGCCGTGCCTCGTCGGCCCCGGACAGCTCGAGCGTGCCGGCGACCACGGCCGCGACGTGGGTCGCGTGGCTCGCCCCGGACAGGTCGACGAACCACACGCCGTCGCGGGGCCGGTCGGCAACCCGGCGGGCGACCTCCAGCGCCAGCGTCGTCTTCCCGGCCCCGCCGGGGCCGACGACCGTCAGCAGCCGGGCCGTGTCGAGCAGGTCGATGGCCTCGTCGACATCGGCCTCCCGCCCCACGAGCGGACCGCGGCGCAGGGGCAGGTGCGCCGGTGGCGGCCCGTCCCGCGAGTGCGTCGGGACCGGGTCGGCCGCCGTTGCTGCGCCGACGAAGCGATAGCCGCGGCCGCGCTCGGTGCGGATCATCGTCTGGGTCGCGCCGCCGTCGCCGACCGCGCTGCGCGCCGCCTTGATGCGGGAGGTCAGCGCGGAGTCGGAGACGAAGCGGTTACCCCAGACCGCGTCGAGCAGCTCGGTCTTCGGGACCATCCGGTCCCGGTTGGTCACGAGGTAGGCGAGCACGTCGAGCACCTGCGGCTCGACATGCACGGGCCGGCCGTCCCGGCGCAGCTCGCGCGCGTCGAGATCGAGGTCGCAGTTGCCGAAGCGGAAGGTGGTCACCGGTGCAGTTCTGAGGTCGACTGCCGGCCTGCTCCGCCGCGGCGCCGACACTCGGCTGCGGGGGGTCGGGCCTGCCCACGATGGCACAGCCGCGGGGTCAGGTCACGCAACAAAAGGATCATCACTTCAGCGATCCCCGATCGACGCCTTGGGATGCGGCGGCGGGCTTGAGGGCCGGCAATGCCAGACGGACCTCGCAGCGAACATCAGGCACCCGGGCGTGTCGAGCGTCAGCCGTGACCAACGCGCAGCCAAAGGTCTCGGCAACGGCGAGGTAGGCGGCGTCGTAGCCGGTGACGTTGCTGCGCAGCTCCCACATGCGTCTCAGCAGTGGGGTCGTCGCGACGAGGTCGATGGTGGCGGATTCCATCGCCATGAGGGCGTCCTCAGCGCGCTTCTGACTGATCTTCTGACCGAGCCATCGACCCCGGACGGCGGAGAACACTTCCACGACGAGGTGTTCGGGGCCGGCCCAGTGCGCATCACGGGCGAGCTCGGTCCGCGCCCGAGTGCCGGCCGGTCCGTCGTCGGTGAAGGCGTTGGTCAGCACCGAGGCGTCGACCGCGATCACTCGGCATCGCCGTCGTCGCCGCCCCCGGCATCGTTGAGGATGGCCTCGCGCTCGGCCCGGGCCTGGTCGAGCGATTGGGTGGCCTGCTCGGGCGCCAGCCGGGTCCCATCCTCGCGGGCCGCGAATCGTTCCAACAACCTCAGGTTGGTCGCTCGGCGCGCTTCGTCGGTGACCAGCGTCAGCAGGAAGGACTGCAACGACTGTCCGCGAGCGGCTGCCCGCTCGGCGAGGGCTTGGCGGATCTCATCGGGAACGTCGCGGATCTGCAGTGCAACCATGCATGCAGACTACATGTGGTGGGCGCGCTCGCTGCATACAGTCGCTGACGGGCCGACGTCGCACCGAGCACGATCGCGGCGCCACGGGTCAGTACGATCAGCGGCAGTTCAGTTGATACAGTTGATACACGGTGACGGCGGCGGCCACCCGCACCCCGATGGCGGTCGCCACGGTCAGCAGCACCGTGGCGCCGACGGCGACGTGGGGCCCGCGGCGGCGACCAGTGCGAGTGCGGATTCGTACGCCGAAACGCGACCATGATCGATGGAGTCGACAGGAGCAGCTCACCGGCCCGAACCAGCGGCACTGCGGCGAGTCCCAGGGCGGCTGTCGCGGCGATCGCGGGGAGAGCCTGGCTGGGTGGGCTCGGATGGGCTCCACTCATCCGCCGGTAGGCTGCGACGGCACCGTCCGCGACGGTGAAGGTCACGATCCGCGGTGCTTGTCGGGCGCCCACCGGCTGCGCCACGCTCGACGGCATGGACCAGCTCCTGTGCCCCGAGATCGTCGGGCGGGAGCGAGAGCAGGAGGCGCTCCGCGCGGCGGTGGCCCGCGCCGCGCGCGGCGCGGGTGACGGCACGGTGCTGCTCGGCGAGGCGGGAGCCGGGAAGTCACGCCTGCTGGCGCAGACGCGCGCGTGGGCTTCCGCGCGGGGCGTGCGGGTGCTGCGCGGGCGGGTGTTGGAGGGGGGCACGGGTGCCTTCGGCCCGTTCGCCGAGGTCGTCACCGGCGCGCTGCGTGCCGTCGGCACCGCGGAGCCCGAGCTGCGGACCGCGGCACCCGTTCTCGCCGGGGCGACACCGGCCCCGCCGGCGTCCCTGCCCCCCGCGGCGCTGGCCGAGGCGCTGCTGCGGCTGCTGGCCGTCTGCGCCCGCGGGAACGGCGCGCTGCTGCTGGTCGAGGACGTGCACTGGGCGGACGCCGACACCCTCCGGGTGCTCGACTACCTCCTGGCCAACGCCGCCGACCACGGTGCGGGCTGCGTCCTGTCGTTACGCCCGCAGGGCCGGGCCCACCGGGTCGCGCGCCGGATCGTCGACGGGCGCCTCGCCCGACTCGTCGAGCTCGCCGCGCTCACCGGCGCCGAGGTCGACCGGATGGTCCGCGCCTGCCTGCATGTGGACGCCGTCCCCGTGGGCCTGCTCGACTTCGTGCGCGAGCGCGCCGACGGCGTGCCGTTCTTCGTGGAGGAGCTGCTCGCCGGGCTCGTGCGGATCGGCGCGCTCGTCCGCGTGGACCACCGCTGGCACGTCGTCGAGCGTCGGCTGCAGGCCGTCGTCCCGCCGACCGTCGCCGAGTCCGTCACCGACCGGTTCACCGCCCTGCACCCGCGCACCCGGCAGGTGGTGCAGGCCGCCGCGCTCCTCGGCCGCGAGTTCGAGTGGGAGCTGCTCCCCGCCGTCACCGGCCTGGACGAGGAGGTCGTGCTTGCGTCGTTGCGCGAGGCGACCTACGCCGGGTTCCTTCAGGAGGGGGACGACGGCACCGCCGGCGGCACCCGGATCCGCTTCCGGCACGCCCTCGGCCGCGACCACATCGCCGCCCTGCTGCTCGCCCCGGAACGGCGGCTCCTCGCCGGACGGGCCCGCGCGGCCCTCGACCGCCGCCACCCCGATCTCCCCCGGCAATGGGCGGACGTCGCGGCGCACCTCGCCGAGCTCGCCGGGGACGGGCGCGGCGCGGCCCGACTGCTCGTGCGCATCGCGGCCGAGCAGCGGGATCGCGGCGCGCTCGGTAGCGCGGCCGCGTATCTCGAGCGCGCGCTGGACCTGCTCGCCGGCGTCCCCGACGACCCCGGCACGGCCCAGCAGATCCTGGAGGCCCGCGAGGACCTCGCCGAGGTGCACGCCCGGGCCGGCGACGTCGACGCCGCGCTCGGCCTCGCCACCCCCGCCCTGGCCGAGCGGCACCGTCGGGCCGACGCCCCGGACCGGATCCTTCGGCTGGAGCTGACGCTCGGGCGGGCGCTGCTCGTCGCGGGTCGCTTCGCCGGGGCCCGCGCACACGCGTCCCGCGCCGCCGTCGTCACCGTCGCCGACGCCGCGGCCGCCGCCGCAGTGCTGCAGGCCCGGATCGACGTCGCGGCCGGCGACCCGCACCGCGCGCAGGAGCGTGCCCGGGCGGCCATGGCCGGGACGGCCCTCCCACCCGAGGCCCGCTGCGAGGCCCACGAGGTGCTCGGCCAGACGGCGCGGCTGTCCTACCTCGCGATGGCCGACCGCGAGTTCTCCGCCGCGCTGGCCCTGGCCCGGCGGCACGGCCTGCGTTCCTGCGAGGCCCGGGCGCTCGCCGAGCTCGGCACGCTCGACCTGCTGGACACGATGTGCACCGACCGGCTGGAGCAGGCGCGCCGGGCCGCGGTCGAGACGGGCTCGCCCGCCACCGAGGTCGCGGTGGAGTTCCACCTCGCCGAGGCGCTCGTGGCCCGGGGCCGGACAGCCGAGGGGCGCGCGGCCGCCGAGCGGGCCGTCCGCCTCGCCCGCCGCACGGGCTCGTCGATCCTGGCCCCGGCGCTGCTCACCGTCGCCCGCAGCCACGCCCATGAACGCGAGACCGAGGCCATGGAGGAGGCCCTGGCCCGGGCCGCCGCCGCTGCGCCGGACGATCCTGGGGTGCACGCGGGCGAGTGGGGCCGGGTGCGGGTGATGCTCGCCCTGCACGAGGCCGACCGCGACGCGGCGCGGCGCGCGCTGGACCGGGCCGTCGATGTGCTGCGCGGGCTGCCCGGGCACCACTTCCCGCACTGGGGGCTGTGGGCGCTGCTCCGCGGCCTCGCCGGGGACGACGCCGAGGCCGCCGAGGCCGAGGCCGCGTCAGCCCCGGGGTGCGGCACGCGGTTCAACCGGGCCCTGGTGCTGGTGGCGCAGGCGGTCCGGCTCGGCCCGGCGGACCCGGCCGCCGCGGCGGCGGCGCACGCCGCCGGCGTGGCCGAGCTGACCGGCTACGTCGACGCCGACTGGCTGGTCCACCTCGTCGGGTGGCTGGTGGCGCCGGCGGCGCACCGCGACGGCTGGGGCGACCCGGTCGGTGACCTCCAGACCGCGGTGCGCTGGTTCGCCGGCCACGACCGTGCCCCGCTCGCCACCGCCTGCCGGACCCTGCTGCGCGACCTCGGCGGCTCGGTCCCGCGCCGCGGTCGCGGCGAGTCGGTCGTCCCGGACGTCTTGCGTGACACCGGGGTGAGCAGCCGCGAGGTCGACGTACTGCGGCTGCTCGCGCGCCGGCTGAGCAACCGCGGCATCGCCGAGGCCCTCGTACTCTCCCCGCGCACGGTCGAGAAGCACGTCGCGAGCCTGCTGCGCAAGACCCGGGCCGCCGACCGGCAGGAGCTGGTCCGGCTCGCCGCGAGCCTGCCGGGCGGTCACGAGTTCGATGGGTAGGCCGCGGCGCTAACCGGGTGCCGTGCACCGATCCGGCCTCGGTGCGCCGCCGCGCAGGATGGTCACCGACACGCCACCCCGGCGTGCGGCAGGAGGCAACGATGAACCCCACCCTGGGCGAGCCGTTCGCGGCCGGCCCCGACACTCACGTCATCCCGACCTACTGGCCCGTCCCGAACGTCGGTGTCATCCCGATGAACGCCTTCGTGATCCGGGCCGACGAGCCGGTGCTCGTCGACACCGGTACCGGCGCGCTCAGCGACGAGTTCCTGGACGCGCTCTCCTCGCTGGTCCGGCCCGCCGACCTGCGCTGGATCTGGCTCACCCACGAGGACCTCGACCACACCGGGAGCCTGCGCCGCCTGCTGGAGGTCGCGCCGCGGGCGACTGTGCTGACCACCTTCATGACGATCGGGCGGCTCGCCCCGGCCGGCCCGTTCCCGATGGACCGGGTCCGGCTGGTCAACCCCGGCGACACGGTGAACGTGGGCGACCGCAACCTGCGGGCGATCCGGCCCCCGCTGTTCGACAGCCCGGCCACCGTCGGCCTGCTCGACGACCGCACCGGCAGCCTGTTCAGCTCCGACTGCTTCGGCGCCCCGCTGCCCGACCACGCCATGGCCGCGGCCACCACCGCCGACGATATCCCGGCCGACGTGCTCGCCGGCGCCCAGATCGGCTGGGCGACCGTCGACAGCAGCTGGGTCACCACTGCGGACCCCGCGAAGCTGGGGCACTCCCTCGACGAGGTCCGGCGGCTGCAGCCCGGCCGGGTGCTCAGCTCGCACCTGCCGCCGATGCGCCGGGCGCTCGACCGGTCCGTCGACGCGCTGCGCACCGCACCGGACGCCGACCCCGTGCCGGGCCTGACCCAGCGCGAGCTCGAGGCCCTGCTCGCCGGGTTCGAACCCGGCACCACTACACCCGAGAAGGAGACCGCTGATGTATGAGCACCACTTCCCCGAGAACGCCCGCCTGTTCCGCATGGAGGGCCGGATGACTGAGCTGGTCACCGTCGGCCTGCTGCCCGAGGGCCTGCGGATGCACAACAGCTTCGAGGGCGTCGTCGTCGCGGGCGAGCCCGCCGGCGCGCTCGTCCGCGGGATCGACGAGTTCGTGATCCGTCCCGACGGTGTCGGGGTCGTCGACGCCCGCGAGGTCGTCACCTCGGCCTCGGGCTCGCTGTACGCGGACGTGTTCGGCTACGGCCACCCGCCCGCGGGCCTGCCGATGCCGCCGCTCGAGGTGTTCCTCGACCCTGCGTTCGTCTGGCCGGACGTGCGCTTCGCCATCGAGTGCGGCGCGGTCTACCGGACCGGCTCGCCGGCGCTCGCCGCGATGGGCCGGACTGCCGTCGTGCACCTCGGCCACGTAAACATGCACACCCGCGAGCTGGTGATCGAGGGCTACCGCGGCTCAGCGCTCGCCACCGAGCGGCCTGCGGCCCTGGCCGTCGGCTGAGGCGGTATCGGTCAGAACGGCACCGGGGTCGCGAAGGGGTCGACCCCGGTGCCGTGAGACGACTTGCGCCCGGATACGACCCGGCAGAAGTCCAGCGCGTCGCAGGCCAGTTGCGGACCGCCCGTGCCGGAGCCGAACTCGCCCCCGGCCACGCCGCGCAGGGTGAGGCGGAAGGGCCTGCCGTGCCGTCGCGCCCAGTCCGCGACGACGTCGGCGACGACTCGCCCGTCGTGCTCGGCCGACAGCTCCGGCTCGCGCCCGGTGGCCCGCCTGACGTCGTCGCGGTGCATCCAGACATCGCGGGTGTAGATCGTCGACATGAGGTAGCCCAGCCGCCAGGTCTCGTGCAGAGGCGCACCGACCCGCATCGGCATCCGCCCCGCTAGGCGCGCCCACCGAAAGCGCCACCTCACCGCGCCCGGAACGGCTGCGCGGTACCGGGCGAGCAGCTCGTCCGGCGCCAGGTCACGGCGCCGCTCGACCTGCACCGCGCTGACGGGGTCCACCTCGACGGCGACGCCACGGCGGCCCCGGCGCAGCTGGCGCACCATCTCCGGCGGCGAGGCGTTCGCCTCCGTCGCGCCCAGCACATGCGCGGCGAGCAGCCGGACGTCCCACGGCGGGCACACCGTCGGCCGCGCCCAGTCGGCGGGCTCCAGCCCGGCCAGCAGGGCGCCGAAGCGCTCGTACTCCGTGTAGGCGTCCGCAGCCGTCAGCCCGCTCATCGCACCTCTCCACGTGGGCACCCCGGCAGACGACGCCGCGCAGGATCGTACGACGCTCACGCCCGCCCACCATCTTCACATCACACGTCGGCGTTCACCGTCGACGGTACGACGTCGGTCAGCCAGCCGATGGTGGTCGCGTCCGGGCGGACATGATTCACGGATCGACCACGGCTCACGGCGCGATGTTGTGGTTGCAGCGGGAGATTGCCGGGGTCGACGCGCCGCTTGACCGCGACGAGCCGCTCCAGGTTGCGGCGGTAGTTCGGCGCGAGCATGTCGGGGTCGTCGCTCGACATGAAGTTGATGTAGCTCCCGTCCTGGGAGAAGGGCCGCGGCGCCGCGTCGTAGTCCTGGGTCCAGGTGATGTTCGCCGGTGCGTCGGCGGGGTCGGGGAAGCTCGCGCCCAGGGCGGTGGCGAAGGGGGCTTCGCGGTGGGCGAACGCGGTGGCGTCCGGCGCCGGCCGGTGGCAGGCGCCGTCGATGGGGAACACGAGTGTCTCGGCCAGGGTGTCGAGGTCAGCCGGCTCGGCGTCGGATGCCCGGGCCCGGCCGCGCAGCAGCTCGTAGGCCCGCAGCCAGTCACCGCGCGCGACCGCCGCGCGCGCCCGGTCCGATGGCATCACCCGTCCCCACGCTCCCGCACCCGGTCGGTTCCGGTGCCGCATGGAGGGTAGTGCGCCGGGCCGGGGTCGGCTGATCGATGCGATGCCCGCACCTGGCCCGACGAGCTGCGGCTGGTTGCCCCGCACGCCCCCACCAGGGTGATCAAGTGGGTCTCTCATCGCGTCGGCGCGACGGGTCCCTGCCCGGGGTGCGGAACTCCCAGTGGTCGCAGCCGCGGACACGCACCTGCTCGCCGTCGCCCCTCGTGCCGGTGAGAAGCCACTCGGAGACGCCGAGGTCGCCGCTAACCCAGTGCCGGTCATCGCCGTAGTGGACGTCGGGAAGTCCCGCGAAGCGGGTGGCCAGGCCCTCCCTCACGGCCGCCTTGCCGGCGAGGCGCTGACCCCAGGGCTCGGGCCCTCTCGGCATGTCCAGCGAACAGTCCTCGGTGAAGAACTCCATGATCGCGTCCAGGTCGTGCCCGTGAACGCGGCCGTGATCGCCTTCAACGTCTCGACCGACGCCCCGCCTCGATCTGTCATCACCGGCCCTCCCCCTGGTTGCGCTCATTTTCCGCGTGAGGAGGGTATGCGCTTCCCCCACCCTCAATCGGTGAAGATCGCCATGAGGGCGGCCGCGACGTCACGGTGGTCGCGCACGGCTCGAACTCCGAGCTGGCGGCCGTTGCGGACCCTGGGTTCGGTCTCGTGGCTCAGCCAGACAGCAAGCGCAGCGAGTCATGGCGCGGCTGGGCCGGCCAGGGCATCGCCGACCGCGACCTGCGCCAGCCGCTCCTGCAGACGTGGCTCATCGGCGACATCGAGCACGTCGGCTCCACCGCCATCCCCGGCCTCGCCGCGAAACCGATCATCCGCGGCGGGTGGCGGGCGACGCCGAGCGGGCGCAGATCAGCCCTCGTGCGCACCGCGCGGCCGTCCCGGGCCTTCGCCAGTTGCCTGGCTCGTTGCGGTCGTGCCGGTCAGGGCGCATGCCCGACCGGGCGGGACCTCGACCGAGCTGCCTGCCGGTGTCGCGCGGCCGCGGAACCCGGGCTTACCGCTCCTTCGTCCAGGCCGGCTGCCCGGACGCGACGGCCGGCACGAGCAGGAGGGCGGCCACGGGGACGGCTACCGCGAGCCCAGCAAGCGTGGTGTAAGCCAGCGCGGCTACCACCGGCGTGGCCGGGGTACGCGGTGACGACCAGCGCCTGGAGGGCGGGCGGGTGCGGCTGGTCCGCGGGCTCCGTGCGAGACGACCTCCGCAGGCGTGCGGCGACCCCGGCGCCAGGTCCACGTTCCGGGCACCGTGACCATGCGCTCGGTGGGGCCGAGGCAGGGACGGGTCCTCGCCGAGGAGGCGTACCGGCTCGTCATCACCGGCTGTCGCGGCCGGTCTCGTCGTCGCCCGGGCGGGCGATCGGTGGGGCGTGCGGGCGGGGACGCCGCCGTCGTCGTACAGAGCAGGTTGAGCGTCGTGCTCGTGCTGGTGTTGCAGGGCGATCGCGTCGAGGCGACCCCGGGTCGTTGACGAGGTCATGGTCGCGGCGTCGGCCGTGGCGGTGAGTGGACCGACATGCTCATGCAGTGGTGCGACACGCGTCCTGATCTCGTGCACTTCCATGGCCGGTGCCTGACGGCGGGGCGGCGGATCCGCGGGATAGTGGGCGCGTGGAACCGTACGACGACCGCACCGGTCTGCGGCTTGCTGAGCTGGTCGCCGCGATCTCGCTGGCCACCGACCTGGGTACCGGTCAGCCGATGGAGCACGCGCTGCAGACCTGCCGGCTGTCGACGGCCGTGGCCGCCGAGCTGGGCGTGGGCGCCGGCACCGCCGCCGACGTCTACCACGTGGCGCTGCTGCGGTTCCTGGGATGCACGGCCGACGCGCCGGAGACCGCGCACGTCGCCGGCGGCGACAACGTCGCGTTCGTCGCGGCGATGGCCCCGGCCTACCTGGGCACCACGGGCGAGACGGTCGCGGCACTGGCGCGCAGCGTGGGCCGTGGCCAGGGGTTGCCGCGCCGGGCCCGGCTGCTGGCCGAGGCGCTCGGTGACCCCCGGTCCCTCGTCTCGCACTGCGAGGTCGGCGCCCGGCTGGCGACCCGGCTGGGGCTGGGCAAGGGGGTGGTCGAGGCGTTGGCCCACGCCTACGAGCGCTGGGACGGCCACGGGCTGCCCGACGGCCTCGCCGGCGAGGCCGTCCCGCTCGCGGTGCGGGTGGTGGTCGTGGCGCGGGACGCGGTGCTGTGGCAGCGGCTCGCCGGCACCGAGTCGGCGTTCGACGTGCTGGCCCGCCGCCGCGGCCACGCCTACGACCCGACCGTGGTCGACGCCGTGCGCGCGATCGGGCTCCCCGAGGCTGACGACGTCTCGGTGTGGGACGAGGTACTGGCAGCCGAGCCGTACCCGGTCCGCCGGGTCGGTGGGGTGGGTCTGGACCGGGCCCTGGCCGCGGTCGGGGACTTCGCGGACCTGCGCTCGACGTGGACGCGTGGCCGGTCGGCGCGGCTGGCCGACGCGGCGCGGTCGGCCGGGCGGGCCTGCGGGCTGCCGGACGCGGATCTCGCCGCCCTCGGCCGGGCCGCACTGGTCGCCGATCTCGGCGCCGTGGGAGTGCCCAGCGGGGTGTGGGAGCGACCGGGACCGTTGGGGGTCGAGGAGGTCGAGCGGGTCCGGCTGCACCCGTACCTGTCCGAGCGGGTGCTCGGCCGCTGCGCGGGGCTTCGGGCCGTGGCGGCGCTGACCGGGGCCCATCACGAGCGCCTCGACGGGTCCGGCTACCACCGCGGCGCCACCGGCAGTCAGCTGCCCGGCGCCGCGCGGCTGCTCGCCGCCGCCGACGTGTGGACGGCATTGCGCCAGGACCGACCCCACCGGCCCGCCTACGCGCCGGCCCGGGCGCGTGACGTGCTGTGGGCCGAGGTCACCGCGGGCCGGCTCGACGCCGCCGCGGCCGACGCGGTGCTCTCCGCCGACGGCAGGCCCGGCCACCGGCGGCTCCCGCACCCGGCCGGGCTCTCCGACCGCGAGGTCGATGTGCTGCGGCTCGTCGCCCGCGGCTGCACGAACCGGGAGGTCGCTGCGCGGCTGTCGATCTCCGCGAAGACCGTCGGCCATCACGTCGGGCACATCTACGCCAAGATCGGGATCACCACCCGTCCCGCCGCGGCCCTGTTCGCGATGGAGCGCGGCCTGCTGCGCGAGTAGGACGCTCACCCGACGCGGTAGTCCGCACCCGGTCCGCCCGTCGTCACGGCGTCGTGCGCAGCACCAGCCAGTTGATGTCCCACCTGATCGGGGGCAGGCCCGGCGTCGTGTCGTACGCCGGATGCGCTGCGAGGGCCTCCTCCAGGGCCTCGAGCAGTCCGCGGGCACCGGGCGTGTCGATGTCGATCGCGCGCAGCCGGTCCGCGATCTCCCAGCGCGTCTCCCCGAGCGCGGCGACATCGCTCAGCCGGGCCAGCAGGTCCCGCTTCCTGAGGTCGAAGTCGTCGCGCCGCTCACGGTCCGACCGCGGAACGCGGTGAGCGGTGGCCGGGCGCTCGTCGCGCCCGGCACCACGGCCGGGCACCCGGCTCGTTCCGCCGCAGCGCCAGCACGGTCGCCGCCCCTGCCCGCCGCAGCCGGCGCAGGACTCCCACCGCTCCACGTCGTGCGGTCGGCCGTCGGCGTCGTAGCCCTGGGGGACGACCCGGTGCCGCCCACCCCGGCCACCGCACGTGCCGCATCCCTGGCGGCCCGATCCTCCGCAGGTGGGGCACGCCTCGGTCGGTTCCATGGTCGCTCCGTCCCTGGTCGCCGCGCTCCCACGGGCCCGAGTGGTCGCGAATAGGGCTGTCGCCCGATGCGGCGCCACCGCCACACCGGCCACGCTCGACGTCTCGACCCCGGTGGAAGGAGCCCATCATGGCCCAGCGCGAACCCGTCCTGGCGACGACCGTCTCCCGGGACGGCACCCCGATCGGCTACTGGCGCAGCGGGCAGGGCCCGGCGCTGGTCCTGGTCCACGGCACGACTGCCGACGCCTCCCGGTGGGCGCCGGTGCTGCCGCTCCTGCAGCCGCACGCGACCGTGTACGCGATGGACCGGCGTGGCCGCGGCGCCAGCGGCGACGGCAGCGGCGACTACGCGCTGACGGACGAGGCGGCCGACGTCGCCGCGGTCCTGGATGCTGCCGCGAGCGACACCGGCGGCCCGGTAGACGTATTCGGCCACTCCTACGGGGGGCACTGCGCGCTCGAGGCGACCCTGCTCACCGCCGGGATGCGGCGGCTGGTGCTCTACGAGGCGCCTGTCGCTTCGGCCAGCCCGCCCGGGTTCGTCGACCGGCTCACCGGGCTGCTGGCCGCGGGTCGCCGGGAGGATGTCGTGGCCACCATGCTGCGCGGGCTGGCCGGTCTGACCGCCGAGGAGCTCCGGCTCACGATGGCGGCGCCGTCGTGGGCCGGCCGGGTGGCCGCCGCGCACACGGTGTTGCGCGAATGCCGGGCCGAGGACGGCTACCGCCTCGACCCGGCCCGGTTCGCCGGGCTGAGCGTGCCGACGATGCTGCTGGCCGGATCGGACAGCGCACCGGACCTGGCCGCGTCGACCGCGGCGCTCGCCGCCGCCCTGCCGGCTGCGCAGGTCGTCACGATGGCCGGACAGGGGCACGTCGCGATGCTCACCGCCCCCACCCTGTTCGCCTCCGAGGTCCTCGGCTTCCTGCGCGGGGACCGGGACGCTCGGCGGTGGGCGGGCACGACGACGGCGGTTCCGACGAAGCCCGCGACCTGAGCGGTGAGGGCCTCGCGCCACTGGCGTCCGGGATCGCGCACGCCGGCGCGCCGCGGCGGGCCGGCCACGGCACGAGCAGTGCGCCGCCGGCCAGCAGGACGAACGCCGTCACGGCGGCCACGACCGCCCGCCGGTTGTCGTGCACCATGCTCATCGGCATCAGCGCCGGGGTTCATCCCCATGAACATGACCATGTAGACGGCCATGACCGCCATCTCCATGACCATCATCAGCACGACGACCACACCGAGGTAGTCGAGCCCGACCAGCAGCAGCGCCAAGCCGACGGCGACGAACGAGACCGCCAGGGCGTAGGTCGCCCGGGCCATCGAGTCGACTCGGAACACCGCGACCCCCGCGGCCACCGCGAGGACACCCGGCACCCAGAACGCCACCGCCGTACCCGCACCGAGCCCACGCTCACCCCCTCACCACCGCGACCACCGACACCACGAGCAGCTGCAGCAGCACCGCCGGCAGCAGCACCAGCCACCCGGTCTCGAGGAAGCGGTCCGGGCGCACCGCGGGTAGCCGCCTCCGCAGCCCCACCAGCACCGCCAGCAGCGCCGCCGCTTTGACCAGGGTCCACAGCCAGCCCGGCAGCAGCGGGCCCGCGCCACCCCCGAGGAACAGGGGGACCGCAACCGCGGCCCCGGCCGCGAGCAGGGCATACCGGCCGGCAAGGAGCAGGAGCCGGTCGACCCCGGAGACCTCGGCGAGTACCCCGCCGGCGATGTCGGCGCCGGCCGCCGGGGAGAACGGACCCCACGCCGAGAAGGCAGCCACCCCGAGGCAGTAGACGGCGAACGCCACCGGCATCCACACGACGAACCACAGCCCCTGCTGCGCCGCGGCGACGTCCGCGACCCGCAGGCTGCCGGCGGCCACCGCGGGCGCGGTGAGCGCGAACATCAGCGGCAGCTCGTAGGCCAGCGCCTGGGCGAGGAACCGGTAGCCGCCGACGAGCGCGTGTGCCGCGTTCGGCCCCCACCCGGCGAGCCAGACGAACGCCCACACCGTCACGTCCATCGCGTTGAACCAGACGATCCCGACGGGCAGGTCCGCCAGCACCCACGGCCCGAGCGGCACCACGACCACCATGAGCAGGGCGGCGACGAGCAGGCCCGCGCCACCGGTTCGCCACAGCGGCACGTCGGCGGCCACCGTCGTGCGACGCCGCTGCCGGAGCAGGCGGGCGATCTCGGCGAGCGGCGCCGCCGCGTCCCGTGCACCGACCCGGCCGGCGGGGCGGGCGGCCAGCACGCCCTCCAGGCCCGCGGCGCCGAGGGCGAGGACCGCGAGCAGAAGGGCGCCCACGAGTGCCCACGCCCCATTCACGGTGGTGACCTCAGGCACGGGCGGGCTTCCTGCGGACGGTGCCGGCGGTGTCGGGATCGAGGCTCGCGACCACCAGCCGGACCGTGCCGAGCTCGAGACCGGACACGATCTGCGGGAGGGCCGCGAGCACCGCGCCCGGATCAGTGTGGGGTCCCGCCGGTTCTCCCTCGAGCTCCGCCCAGGCCCGGTAGAGCATCGCCACCAGCCGGTCGTACACGTCGCCGCGCGCCTCGGAAGGCAGACCGTGCGACCCGAGCACCTCGTCGTCGATCACACCCACCCCGCGCAGCAGCCAGCGCAGCGACCACGAGCGGGCCACCCGCGACCGGAGCCGGTCGAGCAGCGCGCGCGGTGCGCCGTCGGCCGGGTCGATGAGGACGAGGTCGCGGACCCGGCGGGTTGCCGCGGCGGCGTCGTCCCAGCCGGCGACGGCGAGCACCCGGGCCGCCGCGTCGCATGCGGCGGCCGCGTCCCGGACCGGCAGTGCCGATGCGACCGGCGGCGGGGGAACGCCCCGACCCTCGAGCACCTCGACGTCCGCCTCGGTCACGACGTCGCCGTTCAGCGTGCAGCGAAGGACGAGCCCGGGCGGCCAGTACGGCAGCACCGGCCCGAGCGGCACGTGCAGCACGTCCATCTCCAGACCGTCGCGGTCGTCATCGCCCCCGGCGAGCGGTATGCCCGCCGGCGCCATGTCCATGTCGCCGTGGTCGCCGTCCCCGTGCGCCCTCTCGCCGCCGACCGGATCGTGCCGGTCGCGGGCGTCGTCGCGCTGGCGGTCCTCGTCGCTCAACTGCCTGCTGGCCTCGTCGAGCGCGGCGGACACCTCGGGCCCGCTGACCAGCACCCGGGCCCGGGGACCGGGCAGCTGCTCCCACACGCGGTCGACGGCTTCGGCGAGCCGCTCGCCCGGTGCGCCGCAGACCACGAGCACGTCGGCGTCCGCAGGCGACAGAGCCGACTGCCAGCGGCGCCGGACGAGGTCCTGCTCCACGGCCACCCGGGTCGCGCACCACCCGGGTACCTCGATGACGAGCGCGTGCGCGCGGGCGACCGCACAGGAGGTCCACCGCCGTCTCAGACCCACCGCAGCGCCCCCTCTCGCCACGCCCACACCACGGCGACGAGCAGGACGCCGAGGAACAGGAACATCTCCACGACGGCGGACGCCCCGACCTCGACCACGACGACAGCCCATGGGTACATGAACAGCATCTCCACGTCGAACGCCAGGAACAGCAGCGTCGCCGGGTACCAGCGGGCGTGGAACCGGGACAGGGCGTGCTCCGACGGCTCCCAACCGGACAGGAACGGCAGCGCCCGCACCGGCCTCGGATCGACGGCCACGACGCGGTGCACGGCGTATCCACCCCCGACGACCGCGAGGGCCACGAGCAGCATCGACAGCGCGCCGAGATAGTGCGACAACGTGCTTCCTCGTCGTGTCGGTCGTGGGCGGGCACTCCAGCCGGAGCGGACGGCGTCGCCCGCTGGTACCCGGTGGTGGATCGGGACAACCCTCTCGGCAACCTCTCCGGGGGCCTGCAGGAGGTTCGCCAGCACCGGCGCGGCGGACATGCCAGGGGAGGTCGCGGGGATCGAGGTCTGCAAGCTGCCCGACAGGTGGTCCGTCCGCGGTCGGTGGAACCCCCACGATGTCTGGTTCGACCTCGGAGGGGTGAGTGATGCAGAAGAACCCGGCGAACTCCCGGTGCCGGCCACCGGCGTCCGCCCGGCTCGGACCGGAACGCGCACGGCCGGACCGAGAAAGCGCCGACGGACGCCGACGGCCGCGACGACGGCTGGCCGCCCCCGCACCTGTGGCGGGGCGGGTGGATGTGAGGCGGACGGCCTCCGGACCCGACGGCCGGCCGCGCTCTGCTGCGGGCACGGATCCGGGCGCCAGGAGGTAGCCGACCAGATGTGGTTCGACTCCTGGAGCGACCTCGGGCGGATCCTCGTGGTGACGCCGCTGGACGTCGGTGGAGCGCATCGTGAAGAGCGAGCCGGTCCTGCTGTACCGCTCGGGCTTCCTGCCCGGCCCGATGCGGCGGGCGCGGGTGACCGAGGACGAGGTCCGGCAGGCGGCCCGGGCGTCGGGTAAGGCGCGTCCCTGGACGATGTCGCGGCCGTCGTCCTCGAGACCGACGGCACCTTGAGCGTCCTCCCGGCCGTCCCCGACCTGGATGCCCCTTGACAGGGGACGGTGCGGGATTTCCGACGGGCAAGCGTCAGGTTGTCGTCAGGCCCGGTGCGGTGGTCCTGCGCGAGGATGACCGCAGGCCGGCGAACCGGTGTCCCTAGGGAGTGTGATGTCCGTCCACGGAGAGTCCCCGACCGGCGTTCTGCTCGACGTCACCGCGCACATGGCGTCGGAGTTCGGCGGAGCCCTCCCGCCGACCCTCGTGACGGCGATAGTGCGCGACGCCGAGCGCGACCTCCGCGGGCAGGTCGTGCCGGGCTCCCTCGGCGAGATGTTGCACCGCCTGGCGGCGGTCCGCCTGCAGGAGCTCACGCGGCACCTGGGCTGCCCGTCCGGGGACCGGGCCGCGGGGCGGAGTGCGACGAGCACACTCGTCTGACCCGCCCGTCAGGTGACCGCAAGGCCGATGCCGGTCCCCGTGCCGTACGGCGGGTAGCCCTCGGGCATGCGCATACGGATGCCCCTGGCCATGGCGGGTGCGGCGGCGCTTCCGGTCGCCGCCGCCGTCGACCGGCCCGCGGTCTGGTGGGCCGCGCTCGCGCTCTTCGCGGTCGGCACGGCGCTCTACACCCGTGCGGGAACACCGCACGGGCCGCCGGTCGACATCGCCCCACCGGTCCGGGGGCGCTGGACGGCGGTCAACAGCCCGACGTCGCGGGTGCCGAGCCATGGCGTCCACGCGTGGGCCCAGACCTACGCGCTGGACCTCGTGCACGACCCCGGGGACGGGCCGAGGCCCCCGGCGGGCTGGTGGCCGATCGCTCGGCGTCCCGACGACTTCCCGGGCTTCGGCAAGCCGGTGTTCGCCCCGGTCTCGGGTGAGGTGGTCCGTGCCCGTGACGGGATGCGGGACCACCGAAGCCGGACCTCGCCGCCGGCACTGGTGTATCTCGCCTTCGAGAGTGTCCGCGAGCTGCTGGGTCCGCCGGGCATCCTGGGCAACCACGTCGTCATCCGGCTTGACGACGGCGCGTGCGTCCTCGTCGCACACCTGAAGCGGTACTCGTTGCGGGTCGGCCGCGGTGATCGCGTCGACCGGGGCACGGTTGTCGGTGCGTGTGGGAACTCGGGCAACTCGACCGAGCCGCACGTGCACGTCCAGGCCATGGATCGGCCCGGTGTGTGGTTGGCGCAGGGACGCCCCCTGCTGTTCGACGGTCGGGAGCCGCCGCCCGACGGTGCGGCGCTGGAAGTCGTGCGGGCTCACCGCGGATGACGCACGCGTCAAAGCGGTGCGGCCGACAGGTAGTCGGCGCGGTGGAGTGGCCGCGTGGTCGGGCCACGGTCGGTCGGTACCGGTAGCGGGTGGCCGCCGAGCAGCACGTGCACCTGCGTGGCGCAGCAGAGCCCGGTGGCGGTCCAGACCAGCTGCCCGGCCGCGAGGAACTGGTCCCGAGCCGGTAGCGTCGCGAACCCCGCGGGGACGGCGATCGTGACGACGTCCGGGTCCTGGCCGCCGACGACGTGCACGGGCAGTGCCGGGACCGAGCTGCGCAGCTCGGCGTCGACGTCGAGGTCCGTGGGTCCCGCCGACAGTGCGCCGAGGGCGTCGGCGACGGACCGGCCCGTGCGGGGGACCGGGACGAGGTGCCCGTCGCGGACGAGGTAGACCTGGACGACGCCGGTGACGCGCGGGGGCGCCGGTCCGGCAGCGCCCGGCACGCTCGGAAGGCTTGCGATCTCAGCACCACACGGACGTGTTGCGGGGCCGCTTCGGACATCGGTCACGCAAGCTGTGGCCTTGCTTGCAGCCAGTCCCGTCACCTGGCGGTGTCCTGACGACGTCGCCGGATCGGGGCACCGGGTGGTCGGTCCGGGTAATCGCTGGTATGGCCGAGCATGGGATGGCGTTTCGCGCTCTCGCCGACGTGGTGCGGGTCGGGGCCGCGGTGAGCGCCATGGCGGCCCTCGTCGGTATCCCGTCCGTCGGGCTCGGTACCCGGTTCCTGCTCGTCCTCCTCGTCCTGATGATCCCGCGGGCGACCGGCGGTGTTCCCGCCCCACTCGACCTCGCATTCACCGCGACACTGGTGGCCGCCGTCTGGATGTCGACCGCGGACTGGTACCACGCGATCCCGATCGCATGGCTCGTGCACGGGGTCGCGGCCGGAGTCACGGCGGTCGTCCTCCATCTCGTGCTGGCCCAGCTCGGAGTCCTGCCGGCGCCCGGCGCGCGGAGCCGGGGAGAGCGGGCCGGCGTGGTCGCGCGGACCGTGGCGATCGGGGTGGTCGTCGGCGGGATGTGGGAGGCCTACCGCTGGTTGGAGCCCGTCGTCATGCCCCTCGCTGCGCACACCTCGGCGGACCTGGTCGTCCACGTATTCGGCGACGCGGTCGGCGCGCTGGTCGCCGGGCTCGCCCTCGCCGCCGTGCGTCGACCCAGGAGCGCGCCGGAAGAAGGCGCCGGTGCGAGTCCGATCTCGGCGGACGACCGCCTCCGGCCGATCCTGTGAAGTGCCCCGCCGGGGGTTCCCGGCGCACCACCGGCCGGCGCCCGCCACGGCCTCCGGGTCCTCAGCGACCCGGCCGAAGAGCCTCCGGGAGGTCGGGGAGGACGGTGAACAGCGTCGCGATGCCGGCCATCTGCAGGGCAAGGGGGACCGCGTGGGTGTTCGGGTCGACGACGAGAACGAGGCTCCGGCCGTGCTGCTGCGCGTGCCAGTGCACGTCGACGAGCACGGCGAGGCCCGTGGAGCTGAGCAGTGTGACGCGGGTGAGGTCGATGACGACCGGCCGCCCGTCATGCTCGTCGAGGGCATCGGCGAGTGCCCTGCGAAGAGGCGGGCCGGACAGGATGTCGACCTCTCCGTCGACGGTGACCACCACAGTATCGGCCACGCGGTCGGTGCTGATGGTGATCAGATCCTGGGACCCGTTGGCGGCGTACGACTGCATACGCAGGAACTCTAGTGACGAAAACCACTGGTTCCGAGTAGCCGAGGCTGACGATCCCCTTGCATCTGGTTCCCGCTGCGGCCGTAGTGCACAAGCAGATGCTGCGGCCGGCTGTCGTCCCGGCTACACTACCGTCCGTGTTGATGTACGAGCAGAGCGTCACCACGACGAGAGGCGACGACCTGACCAACGACGATCCGTCGGTCGATCAAAAGGCGACCGGCGGCCCACGACCTCGGCATCGTCGGCGAGGCCGTTGTTGCCGCAGCCCGGCGAGATCGCGCTCCCCTGGCGTCTCGAGCACACGACGGCGGAGTGAACCGCCGGCCGCCACAACACGTTGTAGGTCGTGACCGCCACCTTCGCCACAGTCCTCGTCGGATCGTCAGGTGCTCGTCAGTTCCCACCGCCGGCGACGGCGCCCACCCCGGCGACGAGTTCGTCAGCTAACCGTCAGCTCCATCGTGCATAGCGAGGCCGGGTCGCGGAGCAAACATGGTGGACGATGTCGGGCGTAGTGAAGGACGTCGGTGGAGCGCAGTTCGAGCAGGTTCGGTCTGGCGGTGGGTGGGGATGTGGTCGTCGTGCCATCTGGGGTGCATCTGATGGACGACCCCGGTGTCGATCCTGCGGTGCAGGCCGCGGCCGACGTCAAGTGGTTGCTCTCGCAAGCGTCGGGTCTCCAGCGCCTCGTCGACCTCGGCGACGAGGTACGCGGCGAGGAGGATCCGGATGAGGTTCGACACGAACCCGACGCTCCGCAACACCTGCCGCCTCCACACGGCCCGACCTGCTGATTCAGCGCGGCTGCGGCGAGCATGAGGTGGTGGCCCTGGTCGCCACCCGCAGCGGGAGGCACAGCACCAGGACCGGGACGATGACGAGCGCCGGTGATCGGACGTCGGCTCGCGCAGCGACGGCCTTCGTGCGGATCTGCGCCGAGGTGTCGGCGACACTTCCCGCCAGTCGGTCGGCGCCGGAGCCGATCAGTGGGACCTGGCCGACCAGCCCGATGGCTCGAGCGGTGAGGTCGAGCGCAGCGCCGTCCCGGTCCGGCGAGCCCAACCTGTCGACAGGCTGACGATTCCCCGACACCCCGCCGGAGGGACACGGCGTCGGGACCGTGGCAGGGTTGGCGTGCAGGCCGGACTCCGACCGGCGACAGGGGATGATCGACATGCCGTGCGACGTGTTGTTGGTCGAAGACGACGAGCGCATACGGCAGGCCCTCGGAATGGCTCTCGGCGACGAGGACTGCGAGGTCGTCGAGGCGGCGTCCGGTGAGGAGGCGCTTCGGCTGCTCGCGACGACCGACGTCGACGTCGTTCTGCTCGATCTGATGCTGCCGGGCATCGACGGCCTGGAGGTGTGCCGGCGCCTCCGCGCCGCAGGCGATCTGCCGATCATCATCGTCTCGGCGCGGACCGACACCGGGGACGTGATCGACGGGCTGGAGGCCGGCGCGGACGACTACGTCACCAAGCCCCTCGTCGCACGGGAGCTGGCGGCCCGGATCCGGGCGTTGCTCCGGCGCCGCAACCCGACCGACCAGAACGGCGACCGCCAGATGCTGCGGGTCGGGGAGGTCGAGATCCACCCCCGCGAGGAGGTGGTCCGCCGATCGGGGCACGAGGTCCACCTGACGAAGACCGAGTTCCGATTGCTGTTGGAGCTGGCGACGGCTGCCGGCCGGGTCGTGACTCGGGAGGAGCTGCTGCAGCGCGTGTGGGGCTACGACTACTTCGGCGACACCCGCCTGCTCGACGTGCACGTCCGGCGGCTGCGTCGAAAGATCGAGCGCGACCCCGACGCACCGGAGTGTGTGCTGACAGTGCGGGGAAGCGGCTACAAGACCGCCCGTCCCGCCTGAACGAACGCCTGGAGGGATCGAGCGATGTCGCGGATATCCCTGCGGTGGCGGGTGGCGGTGGCTTTCGGGCTCTGCTCGGTGATGGTGACCGGGGTTCTCGCGGTCGTCACCTGGCAGCTGGCTTCGGACTACATGCTCCGCCAGCGGGAGATGAGCACGACCGGGCAGGCCGAGGTCAACGTCCGGCTCGTCGATGCCGCGTTGCGGGCGGGGTCGGGCGGGCTGGACGAGCTGCTCACCGGGCTGAGCACGAACCCGACCTCGACCGTCCTGCTCGTCCGCGACGGCATGTGGCTGACCAGCGGCCGCCGCATCGACCCCGCCGCCCTGCCCGAGCCGCTGCTGACCCTCGCGCAGGACAGCGTGCCGGTGCGGCAGCGTCTCGTCGTCGACGGACTCCCGGTCATGGCCGTGGGCCTGCCGGTGCCGGCGGGCGGCACGTTCATCGAGTTGTTCCCGCTGGTGGAACTCACCAGTACGCTGCGGTTCCTCAGCCTGGTGCTGGTCGGTGGCACAGCGCTGGGCGGCCTGTTCGGCATGGGACTGGGGTTGTGGGCGAGCCGCCGGGCGCTGCGCCCGCTGACCGCGCTGACCACAGCCGCATCGCGCGTGGCCCGCGGTGACCTGGACGCGCGCTTGCCCGAGCAGGCCGATCCCGATCTTGCGCCGCTCGCGACGACGTTCAACAGCACCGCCGCGGCCCTGCAGCAACGGGTGCAGCGGGACGCCCGGTTCGCGAGTGACGTCAGCCACGAGCTGCGTTCGCCGTTGACCACCATGGTCAACGCTACGGAGCTCCTCTGCCGCAGGAGAGCCGAGTTGCCGGCCACCGCCGCTCGGGCGGTCGACCTGCTCGGCGCTGAGGTCAACCGCTTCCAGCGGATGGTCGTCGACCTGCTCGAGATCTCCCGCGAGGACCAGACGAGCGACAGCCAGGTACTGGAGACGCTCGACCTCGCCGAGCTCGTCCGCAACGTCCTGGCCGCCCGACCGGTTGGCACGCCCGACCTCGAGGCCGACGGGCCACCCGCGCTGCTCCGCGGCGACCGCAGACGGCTGGAGCGGGTGGTCGGCAACCTGCTCGACAATGCCGGACGATACGGCGGTGGGGCTGTGCGGGTCGCAGTCTGCCGACGGGGTGGGCGGCTTCGGCTCGAAGTCGACGACCGGGGCCCGGGGGTTCCCGAAGACCTGCGGGAGCGGGTGTTCGAGCGGTTCGCCCGCGGCACCCGCGCCGGGCAACGCGGCGCCGACTCCGGCGCCGGGCTGGGCCTGGCTCTGGTGGAGCAGCACGTCGCTCGCCACGACGGCGCGGTATGGGTCGAGGACAGACCCGGAGGTGGCGCCCGCTTCGTGGTCGATCTCCCGGCGGCCGAGCACCTGCCGGCTCCCCTCTCACACCGCTGACGTCGGAGTATCACGGCCCCGTCCCTCAGGGCTTCGTCCGGGCGGCCGCGCGGGGCTTGGCGAGCAGGAGCAGCGCCGCGAGCACCGCACCGAACACGAGATGCGCAGCAAGCTCGAGGGGCTGGTTCGAGGTCTGAACGGCTGAGAAGTAGCCGACGTTCCGCGCGAAGATCTGGAAGTCGACGACGTAGACGACGCCGCCGAACAGCAGCCCCGCCCAGGCGAACCAGCCCGCCGACCTCCGACGCAGAGGGGCGAGAGCGGCCGCGAAGAGCAACCCGAACAGCACCGAGAGCACCGCGTGGACGACCATGCCGATCCCCGCCGTCGCCAGGGCAGGCGGAGGACCTTCGACAAGCGTCGCGACAGTCCGGTACGGGGCCAGCGCGTCCTGCCCGATGCTGACGGCGAACCAGGAATGGAGTGCCATGAAAGCCGCGCCGGCGAGGAACCCGGACAGTGCGCCCCAGCCGAGCCAGCGGGACAGCCCATGACGGTGCGCCGGGCCGCCGGTCGACGTCGCCGGGACGGTGTCGGGGGAGGTGCCCGACGGGCGCGTGGTGCCGTCGGGGCCGTGCGGTCGGGGTTCCGGGTCCCCCACGAGCGTGGGACGGGTGGGGGCGGTGTCGCGAGTTGTCATGCCGGAGGGGTACCCGCTCCTGGTCGCTCAGGGCGACCGCCCGCCTGACATCCATCTGACGAAGGCGTCCGGCCCACGCCGGCCGGTGGTCCCGAAGGTGGGTGATACCCCGCCGACGGCGAACCGACATCGCCGCCACGACGAACGCGGCGCGATCCGATCTGCAAGGTGCCCGACAGGTAGCCGGGCAACTCGATGTGGAACCCCGGAATGTCCGATCCGCAATCAAGGTTTCCGAGCTGACCGCATGGCAACGGCGGCGCGGTCGCCGCAGACCGAGGTCGTCACGCCGGGAACGAAGAGCGAGAACCATGGAGGTCGACATGTTGGCGAGCACGGTTCTCCCCGCCACGAACATCGTCATGATCATGTACGGCGGCCCCGTCAGAACCGAGGAGCTGCTCGACGCCCGTGAGGAGGTGGACGGGGTCGTACGACGGTGCGCCACTGCGCGTCTGCTCGTCGAGCATCGCGACCGGGATCCGGTTCGAATCGAGCCGAAGGCCATGTGGGCGGACCTGACGACCGCGGACGTGCTGCGCGACGTGGACCGGGTCGCCGTGGTGGCCGACGCGTGGTGGGTCGACGGGGTGGCCGATACCGCCGTCACCATGACTGACGTCGAGGCCAGGGGCTTCGACACCACCCGGCGTGACGAGGCCGTGGCCTGGTTGCGGTCCTGACTCCGGCCCAGCAGCGATCCGCGTCTGGTCGATACCTCGGGGGACCGAGGGTGACGACGATGGTGCCGGCTGTTGGGCACACCGTCGGCCTCAGTCGTGACCCTTGTCTGCGGGCTGGTCCGCATTCCGTCCGTCCTCCCGATCACCGTCGGGGAGCCCGGCCAGCCCCTCCACGTCGAAGGCATGGGAGACGGGGACGTCGGTCATGCTGTGGGCGACGATCGACACCGCGATCGTCAGGGCGACGAGTTCGAACACCGTGTCGGCCTCGATGATGCCGGACTGGGCGGCGAGCAGGCCGTAGACGACGGACGCGAACCCCTTGGGACCGAACCACGCAGCGGCGTAGCGCTCGCGGCGAGGGAGGCCCGCGCGCCACAGCGACACTAGTACCGAGGCGGGGCGGATCAGCAGCAGCGAGAGCAGGGCGACCGCCCATTCGCCGAAGGTCGTGCCGGTGAAGAAGGCCGGTGTGAGCAGGGCGCCGAAGACGAGGACGGCGGCGAACTTCGTCAGCTCGGAGACCAGGTCGCCGAAGTGCTCGAAGGCCTCGGAGGCTTGGGGGGCGACGGTGGCCAGCGTGATGCCGGCGGAGAACGCGGCAAGGTAGGCGTTGGCGTGGGTGTAGTGGCACACCCCGTAGAGCACGATTGCCAATGCGAGTGGTCCGAGGGGCTGGAGCTTGGGCTCGGAGCCGAGTACGGGCAGGCGGAGTAGGGCGGTGACGACCAGCGGCAGCACGATCCCGAGCACGACGCCGAGGACCAGTTCCAGCGCGACCTCGCCGAGACCTGCTTCGGCGCCCGTGGCGAGCGCCAGGAAGATCAGGACGAAGGGAAGGGCGAGCCCGTCGTTGACTCCGGACTCGATGTTGAGCAGTCGGCGAAGCCGGAGCGGGACCTCGACGCGGCCGACGATGGCCGAGGCGAAGACCGGATCGGTCGGCGAGAGGATCGCGCCGACCAGCAGGGACGTGGTCCAGTCGAGGCCGACGAGGTAGTGGGCGGCGACGGCGACGAGCACCAGTGACAGCGGCATGCCCAGGCCGAGGGCGCGGCCGGACAGCCGCCAGCCGGCCCGGAGCTCGCGCAGCGAGAGCCGGCCGCCGTCGACGAAAAGGACGGTGAACAGTGCGAGGTCGGCGAGCCTGCTCACCAGCGGTCCCTCGGGGGTGACCTCGATCAGTCCGAGGAATCCGGGGCCGACGAGCGACCCGGCGACCAGGAACACCAGCGCGGTCGACAGCACCGACCGGGCCGCCAGCCCGGACAGCGCGACCGTGATCAGCAGCACGACGCCGAAGGTCAGTACCAGGACCACGCGCAGCTCCCCCCTGCTCGACGGGCCGGTTCCGACCCCCGGAGGCGGCGGTACCCGACACCGAGGAGTGCCTCTCGCCCGTAGCCGGCCGCGCCCGCGTCGACCGGCGACCGCCCGACCGCGGCGACCCTCGCCATCGCCCTGACGATCACGTCGATGTACCGGGCACCGAACGACCGGGGAACGATAGTGGTCCCCGTCGTCGCGGCCGTCCTGGTGGTATCGCCCGCTCGCGGCCTCGTGGGCGGGCGGCGCCGGTGGGCGTCACCGGCGCTCGGCCCTGACGGCGGCGGCGACGGTCTTCACGACGTAGACGGCGGAGGCCAGGAAGAACGCGGCGCCGACGAGGGCTCGGGCCGTGTCCGGATGCAAGGACGTCCACCGGGACAGCCGGGCGGCGACCGGCTCACCCACCGTGCTCCGCCAGCCGCTGAGTGCGTGCTGGCTCATGCGGGTCAGGCTCCCCATCGATTTCTCCTCCACTTCCGCGTCGATACGACCCGGACAGACCAACGGTAGTCGGGCGCCCCGGCTCACCGGCCCGGGCCTGCGGGACCCGTACCTCGGTTCGCGCGACGGCGATGGCCGATCACGAGCACGGCTAGCGCGAGCATCACGACGGCCATCGTGACGACGCCGATGGCAGGCCCACGTGACAGGTTGGGCGCATGACGAAGCACGGGTCGCCGGACACGCGGACGACGACCCGCCTCCTCGGTTCCGGCCGCGGCGGCCGCTCAGTCATGTCGCTCCCCGTGCTGCGGCCCCGCGTCGTCGGCGGACCACGCCGCCGGCGGCCGCACGCCCAGCCGGCGCAGCTCCGCCGCGGCGAGCGCGACGTGCCGGCCCTGCTCGACGTCGCGCCAGGGCCGGCCGGAGACGTGGCGCAGCTCGGAGTACGGCACGCGGCGCAGCGCCGCGCGCGCCAGGTGCTCGACGAGCATCGGGTCGGCCGGTCCGGCCAGCAGCCGGCGCAGGCCGCGGACCTCGCGCGCCCGCGCGACGCGCAGCGGCACGTACAGCGCGAGGACCGGGGCCAGCGGCAGCACGACGAGGGCGACCCCCACCACCACCGCCAGCGTGCGGACGTCCGTCGCGGCGGCCAGCGCACCGGTGCGCACCTGCGCGGCGGTGTCGCGCACGCTCCCGGCCAGCTCCGCGGCGCCGTCGCCGACCACCGGGACCTCGCCGACCAGTGCGATCGCCCGGGAGGTCTGGTCCAGCGCCTGGGCGGCCTCGAGCAGGGCCCGGTGCAGCTCCGCCAGATTCCACAGCTGCACGCCCGCGACCACGCCGAGGGCCGCGAACACCGCGGTGTAGACCAGTGTCGCGACGTCCCACCGGCGCAGCGTGCGGCCACTGGGCAGCAGCGCCAGCTCCGAGACCACCGGCGCCTCCCGTCCCGGTCGTGGTGCGCCGACCGTTGCACGGGCCTACCCTGCCGGCAACCGAGAGCCGATCGTGAGACCTGGGAGAGCATGGGCGACTACGACCACGCCGCCGAGGCCGGGCGGCCGCGCCGCCGCTGGTGGCCCTTCGTCGCCGCCCTCGCCGCGCTCGTGGTCGGCGTCGGCCTCGGCTACCTGTGGCGCAGCGCGACCGAGCCGGAGCCGGTCGCGAGCCCGCCCACCGCCCCGGTGACGGCACCGCCGACGCCGACGCCGCCACCCCCGGACACCTCGCCGTGCGTGGCCGTCGCCCAGCGCGGCACCGACATGCTCGCCCAGCTCGACCGCGCCGCCGGCGCCATCGGTGCCCTCGACCCCGCCACCCTCCGGCAGGTGCTCGACGAGATCCGGCGGCTGCGCGACGAGCTGCAGCGGGAGGTCGACACCTGCCGCGGCCAGTTCCGCGGCGCGCCCGCCCCGAGCGCGCCGGTACCCGGTCCGGGCGGGTGAGGCCGTCGTCGGATCGTTTCGTCGGCCGACGCGGTACCGCCTTCGTGTCGTCGCGGGGCCCGTGCCCGGGTTGGGCGCGGCCGCGGTTGGCGGTGCTAGCGAGCTACGCGGTACTGCCTGAAACAGCGCGGTCAAAAGGCTCGCACGATCGTGACGGGGCAGGGCGCGTGCTGGGCACACTGGTGGCTGACCGAGCCGAGCAGGAGTCCGGCGAAGCCGCCGTGACCCCGAGATCCGACGACGAGCATGTCTGCGCCGCGGGCCTGCTCGACCAGTACCCGGGCGGGTTGACCTGTGGCCACCACCCGCTCGATCACTGCCGCCCCGTCCGCCTCGACCTTGTCCACCGCCGCGTCCAACGCGGCACGGGTGCTTTCCTCGAGCGCCGTCGGATCGACCATCGGTCCCCAGGCGCCACCGCTGTAGGCCAGTGTGTCGGGGTTCCAGGCCATGACGGCCCGCACGACGGCTCCTCGGAGCCTCGCCTCCTCCACCGCGAACCGCAGGGCGTTCTGAGCCCCGTCCGACCCGTCGACACCGACGACCACTGTTGCCATGTGCTGCTCCTCGCTTGTGCTTCCTGATGCTGGATGGGCGGTCACGGCACGTAGGCGTGCAAGCCCGCGAGCAGCGCACCCAGCTCAGCCTTCGCGTCGCCGAAGAGCATCGTCGCCTTCGGGTCGGTGTAGAGTTCGTTGTCGGCGTAGCGACTATGCTCGCGGCCCTGTCGACGTCGAGGATCGGCGTGCCGGAGACGGCGTTGCCGGGGCGGCGGGCGCCGGATTGGTATCACCACGCTACACCCCCACGCCCGTGACAAACGCCGCCCGCTCGCCGCATACAAGGGCACATGTCCACTCTGTCGGGACCCTGCCCGGGGAACCTTTGACGACGCCGACTCCGCGGTGGATAGTGGAAGTCTCTGCTGCTCCGGATCCCTGGTGGCTTCGCTTTCGATGTCGCCGAGAGGAATCCGATGGGCTCTTTCGCAGGATTTGTGGCAGGCGTCATGTCTGGGCTTTTTGGTCGGGTTACCACAGCCTTGTTCGGTGTGGTCCGCGGCTCGGGTCTGCATCTGATCTGCTCAACGTCCGGCTGCTGGCAGCACCCTGTGCGTCGTCCGGGAGACGCGCAACGCGCAGAAGAGCTCCGCTCGGCGGTTCGTCGTCAACCCATCCGGGAGTCCCGTCCCACCGTGATCAAGGGCCGTAGCAGGCCCCGGACGGCCGACCCTACGGTCGGCGGACCGGCCAGCCAGAAGCTAGCGGGACCACGCACGTCCGGACCGGTGGCGGCGCTGCTCGACGAGGAGAGCGACACCGCCCTGCTCGTCGTCGGGTCGCGGGGGACGGCCGGCTTTCCCGACATCGTGGTCGGGGAAGCCGCCGTTGCCGTCGCCGAGCACGCCCGCAGCGAAATGTTTCGGCTGCTCAGGACCCTCGGCAGCGCCGACGTCGGCGTCGAGGGAATCCGCGCCGATCACAATCCTCAGGATTTGCTATGGAATCGGACATCTGCCGCATCCTGACGGTCAATGGCGGCTCGTCGAGTATCAAGTTCGCGCTGTTCGACGCCGGCGAACCGCCGCACCGCGTTCTGCGGGGTGGGATCGAGCGGATCGGGCGGCCCGACGCCACTTTCGCGGTTGCTGGGGTAGATCGGGCAGAGGACGTCTCGCGGTCGCTGACGGCACCGGACCACGCCGCAGCGGTGGCGGCGTTGATGGCGTGGGTCGAGCAGTGCGCCGGTCGCGAGCCGCTGACCGCGGTGGGACACCGGGTGGTCCACGGCGGCCCCCACTACAGCAGCCCGCAGCGCATCACCCCGGAGCTGGTCGCGGAGCTGCACCGGCTCAGCCCGTTCGATCCCGAGCACCTGCCCGAGGAGATACTGCTGACCGAGGCCTTCCACCGCAGGTTTCCTGACCTCCCCCAGGTGGCGTGCTTCGACACCGCCTTTCACCATGATCTGCCGCGGGTGGCGCAGCTGTTGCCGATCCCGCGTCGGTACGAGGCTCAGGGTGTTCGGCGATACGGATTCCACGGGCTGTCCTACACGTTCCTCATGCAGGAACTGACCCGGCTGCTCGGGACGGAGGCGGCCCAGGGCCGCGTCGTGCTCGCCCATCTCGGCAATGGCGCGAGCCTGGCCGCGGTGCGCGACGGCAGACCGATCGATACGAGCATGAGCTTCACCCCCACGTCCGGGGTGCCGATGGGCACCCGCGCCGGTGACCTCGACCCCGGCCTGCTCTGCTACCTGGCCCGCACGGGTGGTCTCGACGCCGCACGGCTCAGCGAGATGGTCACGTCCCAGTCCGGGATGCTCGGAATGTCGGAGACCTCGTCCGACATGCGGGATCTGCTCGAGCGTGCGCCGCACGACGTCCGGGCACGCGAAGCGGTGGCAGTGTTCTGCTACCAGGTCAAGAAATGGATCGGCGCCTTTGCTGCGGCAATCGGTGGGCTGGACATCGTGGTCTTCGCCGGCGGCATCGGCGAGAACGCGCCGGTCATCCGCTCGCGAGTGTGCGGGGGGCTGGGATTCCTCGGCATCGAGCTCGACGAAGAACGAAACTCCACCGCCGGTGGTGACGGGGCGATATCCGCGGCGCACGGCCGCGTCGATGTACGCGTCATCCACACGGACGAGGAACGCGTCATAGCCCAGTTGACCGGACAGGTCCTCGGGCTCGCCCACACGAAGGAGACCTCACCGTGACGACACGGACACTCGAGCCGGAGTTGCTGCACCGGATGGACGCCTATTGGCGCGCCGCGAACTACCTCTCGGTCGGTCAGATCTATCTCTACGACAATCCGCTGCTGAAGCGGCCCCTGGAACTGTCGGATGTGAAGCCTCTGGTTGTCGGGCATTGGGGCACGACTCCCGGGCAGAACTTCATCTACGTGCACCTGAACCGGGTGATCAAGAAGTTCGACCTGGACATGTTCTATGTGGCCGGTCCGGGTCACGGTGGACCCGCACTGGTGGGCAACACGTATCTGGAGGGCACCTACAGCGAGGTCTACCCGGACATCAGTCAGGACGAGGCGGGGTTGAAGAGGCTGTTCACCCAATTCTCGTTCCCGGGCGGGATTTCCAGTCATGTCGCGCCGACGACGCCGGGGTCGATCCACGAAGGCGGTGAGCTGGGGTACTCGCTCAGCCACGCGTTCGGGGCCGCGTTCGACAATCCCGACCTGATCGTCGCCTGTGTGGTGGGGGACGGCGAGGCCGAGACGGGTCCGTTGGCGACCGCATGGCAGTCCACCAAGTTCCTCGACCCGGTCGGTGACGGGGCAGTGCTGCCGATCCTGCACCTCAACGGGTACAAGATCAGCAACCCGACCGTGCTGGCCCGCATCGAACACGAGGAGCTGGAGCAGTATTTCCGGGGCTGCGGCTGGGACCCCTACTTCGTGGAGGGCCACGATCCGCAGCACATGCACGAGCTCATGGCCACCACGCTGGATCGGGCGGTGGAGCGGATCCGGCAGGTCCAGACCGAGGCGCGCGAGAACGGTGACACGGTGCGTCCGCGGTGGCCGATGATCGTGCTCCGGTCGCCGAAGGGGTGGACGGGCCCGAAGGTCGTCGACGGCCAGCAGATCGAGGGCACCTTCCGGTCCCACCAGGTGCCGCTGATCGTGGATGCCGAGCATCCTGGTCATCTGGCCCAGCTGGAGAGCTGGATGAACAGCTACAAGCCGGCGGAGCTGTTCGACGAGCGCGGTCAGCTCCTGGCGGACCTGGCCGAGCTCGCCCCGGCCGGTGAACGGCGGATGGGCGCCAACCCGCACACCAACGGAGGCCTGCTGCTGCACGAGCTGCACATGCCCGACTTCCGCGTGCACGCCGTGGCGGTGCCCGCACCCGGCGGCGTCCAGGCCCAGGACACCCTCGTGCTCGGCAGGTTCCTGCGTGATGTCGTGGCGCTCAACGCCGAGGATCGCAACTTCCGGATCTTCGGACCCGACGAGACGCTGTCGAACCTGCTGGGCGCGGTCTTCGAGACCACCGGCCGGCAATGGGACGCCACAATCGAGCCCAACGACGAGTTTCTCGCCCGCGACGGGCGGGTGCTGGACTCGATGCTCAGCGAGCACCAGAGTGAGGGATGGTTGGAGGGCTACCTGCTCACCGGGCGGCACGGGCTGTTCAACTGCTACGAGGCGTTCATCCACATCGTGGACTCGATGTTCAACCAGCACGCCAAGTGGCTGAAGGTCACCGCGCAACTGCCCTGGCGACGCCCCATCGCCTCACTGAACTACCTGCTCGCCTCGCACGTCTGGCAGCAGGACCACAACGGGTTCACCCACCAGGACCCCGGGTTCCTCGACCACGTCGTCAACAAGAAGGCCGACATCGTCCGCCTGTACCTCCCGCCCGACGCGAACTGCCTGCTCTCGGTGTTCGACCACTGCCTGCGCAGCCGCCACTACGTCAACGTCGTCGTCGCCGGGAAACACGCCCTGCCGCAGTGGCTGAGCATGGACCAGGCCGTCATCCACTGCACCGAGGGCATCGGCATCTGGGGGTGGGCCAGCAACGACCAGGGCGCCGAGCCCGATGTGGTCATGGCCTGCTGCGGGGACACCCCCACCCTGGAGATCCTGGCCGCGGTCTCCATCCTGCGCACCCACCTGCCCGATCTGAAGATCCGGGTGGTCAACGTCGTCGACCTCATGCGGTTGCAGCCCGCGACCGAACACCCGCACGGGCTCAGCGAGGCCGACTACGACTCGCTGTTCACCACCGACAAGCACATCATCTTCGGTTTCCACGGCTACCCGTCGCTGATCCACCGCCTCACCTACGCCCGGACCAACCGCAACCTGCACGTCCGCGGCTACAACGAGGAGGGAACGATCACCACCCCGTTCGACATGCGAGTCCAGAACCGCCTGGACCGCTTCCACCTGGTGCAAGACGTGATCGACCGGCTACCCCAGTTGGGGGCCACCGGCGACCATGTCCGACAGCTGATGCGCGACAATCTCGTCGAGCACAACCTCTACATCAACACCCACGGCCAGGACATGCCGGAAATCCGGAACTGGACCTGGGGCGACCCGCGATGAGTCGCCACACCCAGTCCACGGCGCCGGACAGCGCCCCGCGCCCGCACGCCGGCGACGACCTCGAGTCGCTTCCGCTGTCCGAGGTCGAGAAGAGGCTGGATACCTCACCGAAGGGCCTGAGCCAAAACGAGGCGGACGACCGGCTGACCCGATACGGGCCGAACGAGATCATCGAGGACAAGCCCAACCCGATCCTGAAGTTCCTCAGCTACTTCTGGGGTCCCATACCGTGGATGATCGAGATCGCGGTCATCCTGTCGGGTGTGGTCGGGCACTGGCCGGACTTCTTCATCATCCTGGTCCTGTTGATGGCGAACGGCCTGGTCGGATTCACCGAGGAACGCCAGGCCGGGAACGCCATCGACGCGCTGAAGGCCACACTGGCGATCACGGCCCGAGTCATACGTGACGGGGCCTGGGTCACCCCGCCCGCCCGGGAGTTGGTACCCGGTGACGTCATCCGTGTCCGAATGGGCGACGTCGTGCCCGCCGATGCGCGTCTGCTCGCCGGTGACCCGGTCGAGGTGGACCAGTCCGCGCTGACCGGTGAGTCGTTACCGGCCACCCGCAGCGCCGGTGAGGCGGTGTTCTCCGGCTCGATCATCCGCCAGGGTGAGATCGGGGCGTTGGTCTACGCCACCGGCCAGGGCACCTACTTCGGGAAGACCGCGCGGCTGGTGCAGGATGCGCACACCGTCAGTCACTTCCAACGGGCCGTGCTGAAGATCGGCAACTACCTCATCGTCCTCGCGGTGGCCCTGGTCGCGGTGATCGTCGTCGTCTCGATCCTGCGCGGCGACCCGGTCCTGACGACCCTGCAGTTCGCCCTGGTGCTCACCGTCGCCGCTATCCCGGTGGCGATGCCCACCGTGCTCTCGGTCACCATGGCCGTCGGAGCACGCCTGCTCGCCAAGAAGCAAGTGATCGTCAGCCACCTGGTGGCCATCGAAGAACTGGCCGGTGTGGACGTGCTCTGCGCGGACAAGACCGGGACCCTCACCCAGAACACCCTGACCCTGGGCGAGCCGTTCAGCGTCGATGACATCCCCGCCGAGCAGGTCATTCTGCAGGCCGCGCTGGCCTCGCGGGCCGACAACGACGACCCCATCGACAGGGCCGTCCTGGACGGCCTGCCCGACCAACAGACCCTCCGCGACTACCAGGTCTCGCACTTCCAGCCGTTCGACCCGGTGCACAAGCGCACCGAAGCCACTGTCACCGGCGCCGACCACGGCTCCTTCAAGGTCACCAAGGGTGCACCCCAGGTGATCCTGGCCCTCTGCGCCACCACGGCGACGGTCCAGGCGGCCGTGGACGAGGCGGTGAACGGGTTCGCCGCCCGCGGCTTCCGCTCACTGGGCGTGGCCCGCGCCGACGGTGAGGGCGGTCCTTGGCGGTTCCTCGGCGTGCTCCCCTTGTCCGACCCGCCGCGCGAGGACGCCAAGACGACCATTGCGACCGCGCGGAAGATGGGGGTCGCCATCAAGATGGTGACCGGTGACGCCCTGGCCATCGCGAAGGAGACCGCCAAGAAGCTCGACATGGGCACCGACATCCTCGATGCCGCCGGTCTCGGCGATGCCCAGCGCGACGAGACCCCGACGCTGGCCCGGTCCATCGAGGACGCCGACGGCTTCGCCCAGGTGTTCCCCGAACACAAATTCCATATCGTCGACGTCCTGCAGAAACGGGGCCACATCGTCGGGATGACCGGTGACGGGGTCAACGACGCCCCCGCGCTGAAGAAGGCCGACTGCGGCATCGCCGTCTCCGGCGCAACGGATGCCGCCCGCGCCGCCGCCGCAATCGTCCTGATGACCCCCGGCCTGTCGGTCATCATCGACGCCATCAAAGAAGGCCGCAGGATCTTCCAGCGCATGAACAGCTACGCGATGTACCGCATCGCCGAGACGCTGCGCGTGCTGCTGTTCATGACACTGGCCATCTTGATCTTCAACTTCTACCCGCTGACAGCGGTGATGATCGTGATGTTGGCGCTGCTCAACGATGGCGCCATCCTGTCCATCTCCTACGACAACGTCCGCTACAACGACCAACCGGAAACCTGGAACATGCGCCTGGTCCTGGGCATCGCCACCGTCCTGGGCATCATCGGGCCGATCGCCGCATTCGGCCTGTTCTACCTCGGCGACCGCGTCTTCCACCTCGGCCACCCGCAACTGCAGACCTTGATGTACCTCCTGCTGTCGGTCGCCGGCCATCTGACGATCTTCCTCACCCGTACCCGGGGCCCGTTCTGGTCCATCCGACCCGCCCGCATCCTCTGGATGGCCGTTCTCGGTACCCAAGTCCTGGCCACCCTGATCGCCGTCTACGGACTGTTCATGACCCCCCTGGGCTGGGGCTGGGCGGCATTCGTCTGGGCTTACGCGATCGTCTGGTTCCTGCTCAGCGACCGCATCAAACTGCTCGCCTACCGCATCCTGGACCAAACGAATCACGATCGCGCTTGCCGGGATCGGGACCTACCTCCCGAGGGTGCGAGTCCTTTCGAGTGACCTTGTCGGGTGATCATGCGGCGAGGGCCGGTGTGGTCGGGGTCGTGCTGGCCGAGTAGGTGCGGTGGTGTTCCTGCTGCTGGTGGTACCGCCAGTACTGGGCGAGGTCCCCGGTGGTTGCGACGGCCCGGAGGGTGAGGACGGCTTGGGCGGTGTCCAGGCCCCACCTGGCGCCGGTGATATCCATTCGATCTTGGACGAGGTGCCTGCAGGCCCCTTCGATCACCCCGGTGGCGATCGGCCAGCCTCGGGCCAGGGCGGTGGGGTAGTCCAGGTGGGGTGCCTTGTTGGTCAGGTAGGTCGCCGCCTTCGGCGCCTTGACCGCGGCCGGCTTCTCGCCCTCGCCCTCGCCCTCGCCCTCGCCCTCGCCGTTGCCGTTGGGGCCGGTCGGTGCGCTGTGGTCGTCGCTGATGAGGGCCGGCAGGATGTCCTCGACCGTGCGCGGTACCGGGGTCAGGTCGTAGACGCAGACCAGTTCGGCCATCCGCTTGCGGTGGGGCTTGCCGCTGCTGCCGCTGCTGCTGCTGCCGTCGGTAGCTGATGTCGTGGCCTTGGTGGCGAGCTTGGCGGTGCCGGGGCGCAGGGCCGCGGGTCGGACCGGGACGCCCTTGCCGTCCGCGGTGATCACCAGTGCGTCGTCCGGGGCGGCGGCGGACACCTCGCGGCCGGGGTCGGCGTAGAAGGCGGTCGCGTCGGCTGCTGCGGCCCGGGTCAGTTCGATGATCTGCCGGGTGCCGATCCGGACCCCGGTGGCGTACTCGACGGCGTCGGCGGCGTCGGTGAACGAGCCCCGGACCGATTCCTGGGCGCACAGCCTGGCCAGACCGGGTGAGTACAGGCCCGCAGGCAGGTCCAGCACCTCGTCGAGCGGGTGCACGTTCGCCGCCAGCGGGGCCCGGTAGGCCAGCCGGCACACCCTGATCCGCCCGAACACGGTCGCCACACTGCGGGCGTGCCCGTCCTCCACCCGTCTGCGTCGTACCCCGTCGGGACCGTCCACGCCACCGGGCCGGCGTTCCTCGGCGGCCGAGGCCGCGTCCATCACGGCCTGCATCGCCGCCCGGATCAGCTCCCGGCCGCTGGTCCGCAGCTCCTGCTCAACCTCGCCCAGGGTCACCGTCCCCGCCGCCGCACGCCCGCCCAGACCGATCCCGACCTGCAGCAACCTCACCACGACAGGACCCAGCCCGTCGATCAGCGCGTCGATCACCGGTCCCTGACCGGCCACGGGCCCCAGGACCTCGGCCAGGTCCGGCCCGGTCACCGTCGCCGTCAGCATCTCCATCAGCGCCGTCCGCGCGTAGTCTTCCACCGGGCTCTTCCTGACTCGTTCTGGATCTCAGCAACCCACAACGTAGGAAGGAAGAGCCCTTCCACATGCCCGACACACCGGGCGCACCAGACGTGCCGGACAGGCCACCACAAGCATGATCACGGTCTTGCCTGCCAGCCCACCTCACTCCAGAAGACCTGCACCCACCTCCCGATGGCCTTGCGGCAGAGTGATCATGGCGGGTTGATCTGCTCAAGCCCGCGCGATCACGGGTGATTGTCAGAGTGGCCCACCCGTCTGGCGGCGAGGCTCTTGAAAACGATTTCGATGCCGAAGGATAAGGCCACCATCACGACAAGGACGAGGGCCGCTCCTGCGGTGCTGTTGGTGATGAGTGCCAGCAGTGCTGCCGTGCAGGCGACCGCGGCGAGCGCGGAGACCCATGCCGCTGATCCACGTTCGCGCGCGGTCCGGGCTTCGGCGAGGTTCACCGCGGCGAAAATGATGAGGAATCCTGCGCTGCCCATGGTGGAGATGTTGGTCAGGTCCATCAGGTTGGCGAGTATGATGGTGGCTCCGGCGGTGATGAACAGGCCTTCAAGGGGCTGGTTCCAGATGGGCCGTTCCAGTTCGGCCGGCAGTTCTCGGGACTTCGCGATGGTGTAGGTCAGGCGAGCCGAGCCGTAGAGCGTGGCGTTGATCGCTGAGGCGGTGGAGAGCATGGCCGCTACCCCGATGATCGCGAACCCGGCCTGTCCGAGTGCCGGCCGGGCCGCTGCCGCGAGTGCGTAGTCACGCGCGTTCACCAGCTCGGCGATGGGCAGCGACCCCACCGACACGACCGCGACCAGCACGTAGAGCACGATCACGAACAGAACGCAGATGTAGTAGGCCTTGGTGAGGGTGCGGCCCGGGTCCGCGACGTCTTCGGCGGCGTTGGCGATGAGCTCGAAACCCTCGTACGCCAGAAAAATGATCATGCCGCCGGCGATCAGGGAGATCGGTGGGCTCCAGTGCGTCGGCGCGAGACGCGAGGCCGAGATCCCGGTCAGGCCCACTGCGACGAACAGTAGCAGGATCGCGATCTTGATCGTGACGACGATCCGCTCGGCGCGGGCGACCGTGGAAGCGCCTGCGACGTTCAGCGCGGCCAGGGCGACAACGGCGGCGGTGAGGAACAGGTGCTTCCACAGTCCTTGGGCGGATCGGGGGAGGAAGCTCGCGGCGTAGGCGCCGAATGCTTGCGCGTAGAGGGCGAGCATGACGATGTAGCTGACCCACAGCAGCACGTTGAGCCCGCCGGCCAAGCGACCCGGGCCGAAAGCGTGGTTGAGGAAGGTGACCGTGCCGCCCCGGCTGGGGTAGGACGTCGACAGCAGCGCATACGACCGTGCGGTCAGCAACGCGACCAGGCCGGCCAGGAGGAACGCGACCGGGGCGCCGGCGCCGGTGAGCTGCACCGATAACCCGAGCACCGCGAATATTCCGCCCCCGACCATCCCGCCCACGCCGATCGCGACCGCCCCCCACAGTCCGACCTGTCCCGGGTCACGCTGCCGCGACGCTGTCACGGCCTCAACGTATATGGCCTCGGTTTGACATCACCCTTGCTTGCGGTGCTGCTCGTCCTCGGGCTCGCCCGAGCCCGCCTCACCATCGCCGTCCCCGACACCGGACGGAGCGGTCCTGCCAGCGGGCCGGCCAAGCGCCTCAGCGCCTCAGCGCCCCGGGGTCCTGATCGCCCGTAGCCGCTCGCAGGACGCGGCCTGCGAGAAGGCCGCGTCGAGCCGCGGGTCGCCGTCAAGGGCGCTGAGCGTCTGGGCGCTGTTGCCCAGGGCGCCGGCCAAGTTCCCGGCGGTGACCACCGCGCGTCCCACGGCGTTCGGGTCGTTGACGTCGGTCTGCTCCAGCTGGGTGTGGGCGGCGGCGAGGTCGTCGCGCAGCTCGGTGACGTTGGCGCGCACGTCGGCGGCGACCTGGTCGCCGCCTTCCACCGGCGCGGCGCCCGCCGCGGTCACGCCCTGCACCGCGCCGTCCGCCGCGGCCTGAGCCCGACCCAGGTAGCCGGTGTAGGCGTCCCGCGTGGCGGCGGGCGCGGTCACGTCGAACGCCGGCGGGTTGTCGAGGGCGTCGACGACCGGCACGAGCGCGGCGCACACCGAGTCCGTCCACTGCACGGCCTGCTCGGACGGTGCGACGGTCGCGGGAGCGGCGGCAGAGGTCGCAGGTCCGGGCGACGGCGCCGTGACCGGGACGGCCTCCGTGGCGCAGCCGGCGAGGGCGACTCCGGCGGTCGCGGCGATCACGACCAATCGGCGGCGGGAACCGCGCCGGCGTGAGAATGTGGTCACGGGTTCCTCCTGGAGCTCGACTCGTGAGTCGGTTGTCGAGCATCGAGTTCCCCGCGGCGTTCGGGCCCTACCTGGCGGGGAGCTTGCAAAGCTGAGTCCGCTCCGCCGGACGGAGGAGCGGAGCGGCCCGCCGGCCCGCGTCGACGGGCCCGACATCGGGTAGTGCCGTACCGGCGAGCGCGACGACGCAAGGGAGGGGAGCGGCCGTGCGGCTGATGGCCTGGGCTCGGGGGCGGTTCTGGCTCCTGCCGGCGGTGTGCGCGGTGTTGGCGGGGTTGCTGGGCGTCGCCCTGCCGGCCCTGGACGGTGTGCTGGTGCGGGCCGTCGACATCCCGTTCCTGTTCGGGGGCGGCCCGGAAGGGGCCCGTGCCCTGCTCTCGGCAATCATCAGCTCGATGATCTCGTTTACCGCGCTGGTGTTCTCGATCACCATCGTCGTGCTGCAGCTGACCAGCAGCCAGTTCTCCCCGCGGGTGCTGCGCACCTTCCTGCGCGACCGGTTCAACCAGGCGACCCTCGGAGTCTTCGTGGCGACGTTCGTCTACGCCATGGCGGTGCTGCGGGCCGTGCGCGGGACGGCCGACACCGAGCCGTTCGTCCCGCAGCTCGCCGTCTCGACGGCCTTCGCGTTCGTGCTCTGCAGCGTGCTCGTCTTCCTGCTCTACCTGCACCACACCGCGCAGGCGATCCGGGTCGCGACGATCATCGACGGGATCGCCGCGGAGACCAGGGCGCACCTCGGTCGGCACACTCCGGCCGAGGAGGACGGCGCGGTGGAGGTGCCGAGCGTGGGGGACGGGCGGCAGGGGCGTGTGGTGGTCGCCCGCCGGCCGGGGGTCGTCCAGTCCGTGGACATCCATGCGCTGGCCCGCGTGGCCGGCCGGGCGGGGGCGACGGTCGAGGGTCTGCGGGCGCTGGGGGAGTTCGTGCCGGCCGGGGCGGGACTGTTCCGGGTGTCCGGCGGCGAGGTGGACGACGAGCAGCTGTGCGACGCGATCGTCGTCGACACCGAGCGCTCCCTCGATCAGGACGTCGGTTTCGGCCTGCGCCAGCTCGTGGATATCGCGACGCGAGCGCTGTCCCCCGGGATGAACGACCCGACGACCGCCGTGCAGGTGCTCGACCAGCTGCATGACCTGCTGCGGCGGCTCGCGACCCGGCCGCTGCCGAGCCGCCGGGTCGTCCGCCGGGACGGCCGCGTCGTGGTGGTCGTGCCGGCCACCGGGTTCGCCGACTTCCTCGACCTCGCCGTCGACGAGATCCAACACTGGGGTCGTGACGACCCGCGCATCCGGGCCCGGCTGCGCGGCCTGCTCGGCGACGTGTACACGGCGGCGCGGCCGGAGCACCGGCCGGCGATCGTCCGCAAGCTCGCGAGCTGGAACGAGCGCCCGCCTGCGGACGTCGTCCTCGAGCCGACCCCGTCGGACCTCGGTCTGCGGACCCACGGGTCCGCCGGGGACCGCGCGGGCGTGGTCGAGGGGTAGCCGCCCGGCCGTACGCGCGGTTCCACGGGTGTCACGACGTCAGCCCACTGCGGGAACCTCGCCCGCTGTCAGACGGCTTTGCTGTGCGTCGGCTGGCAGCGG
Organism: uncultured Actinomycetota bacterium; assembly: GCA_963720845.1. GTDB lineage: Bacteria > Actinomycetota > Actinomycetes > Mycobacteriales > Pseudonocardiaceae > Pseudonocardia. The sequence continues at coordinate 41,639 of CAVRHG010000028.1, forward strand.
GTGCAGCCAAGTCGGGTCTTGCTCGCCGAGAGCAGTGCGGTCTCGCCGCAGTGTGGGCAGCGTTCCTCGGCGTAGGCGCCCAGCACGGGCAACCAGTCGCGTTCGATCGGGTAGCGGCGCGGGCCGCGGCGGACGTCGAGCGGGACGCGCCATCCGGGTACTCCGACGACGTGCAGCCGGAACGGGCGGATGTCGTGGCGGGCCTGGTACTTCTCATCGATCTCGGCCAGCCGTCGGATGCGTTCCTCCGTGGTGCTGATGGCGCGGGCGGCCAGCAGCTCTGCGCGGTCGGGTGGAGCGGCCGCGCGGCGACGTTCCAACGAGCGCAGGGTGTCGTCGTAGTAGGCGCAGGCGTTAGCGCGCTCCTGCCGGTGGGCGTCGGAGGCCTGTTCGGACAGCGTGTCGCGACGGCGGACGGCGAGGGCGTCGAGGAGGCGGTGTGCTTCGTCGATCGCCGCCACCGCCGAGGGCAGGGTCGCGCGGTGCGGATCAGGTCGGGCGGCGAGCGGGGCGCGCTGCAGCCGGGATGCGGCCTGGTCGGAGAGCGGCAGCCGGGACTGCGCGTCGACCCAGCACTCCATGCTCTCTTGGTAGGACTCGTCGGCCGAGATCTTCTCGGGCGACGTCGGGATCGGAGGTGACGACCAGCTCGGTAGGCAGGTCGAAGTCGTCGGCCATCGGTTCGGGGAGCATGACCAGCGTGCTGTCACCGCTGGGTTCGGCCAGCCCGCCGCGGTGTTCGACGTAGCGAAGCCAGAAGCGCAAGCCGGGGTCCATCGTTCAGTCCTCCCCGACCAGCTGGTCCACGGCGTCGCGGGTGTGCAGGTAGCCGGTGCGGGCCCGGGCCAGCTCGGCGCCCATGTCGTGCAGCGACGCGGTGAACGCGGCGTCGTCGGCGGCGGTGACGTAGGCGGTGAACACCGAGGACTCGAAGTCGAAGTCGTCGGTGACCCGGCCCAGGATCATGTCCAGCTCGCCGACCACCAGCTCGAACAGGTTGATCTTCGTTTCGAGCACGTGCAGGATGTGCTGCTCGATGGTGCCGCGCGAGACGAGGTTGGCCAGCAGCACCGGTGCGTCGCCGGCGAAGGCGGCCACCGCGGCGTCCTTCTCCCGGCGTGACAGGCTGGCGTGGTAGACGGCGGCCGGGATGCCCGCTGAGGCGACCTCGGCGACCAGCGCGTCGAGGGTGTGCCGGAACGCGGTGAAGACCAGCACCTTCTCCCCGCGCCGGACGTGGGTGTGCAGCCGGGAGAGCAGCTCGTCGAACTTGCGGGGCCGCCGTATCGCCCTGGCCCGCCCGGCCAGATCCGACCAGCCGATCTTGTCGAGGCTTCGCTGGTGCGCTGCTGGCACGGTTCGGCGCCCTGGGCGGTGTCGACCTCGACCTTCCCCCGCGGACAGCGATGCCCCGCACTGCCGACTTCGGTCGATGATCGTTCTGGACACCAACGTCGTCTCCGAGCTCATGCGAGCCACACCATCGGCAAACGTCGTGGCGTGGGTCCACCAGCAGGCCGCAGCCGAGGTGTGCACGACCTCGGTGACCCTCGCCGAGGTCAGGTACGGCATCGCCCGGTTACCCGCAGGTCGACGACGAGACCTCCTGCGGGCCACGGCGGATGACGTCTTCGGCGGTTTCGCCGACCAGATCCTCGCCTTCGACGGTGCGGCCGCCACCCACTACGCCGACATCGTGGTCGAGCGAGAGCACTCCGGGTCACCGATCAGCGGCTTCGACGCCCAGATCGCAGCGGTCTGCAGGACGCACCACGCGAGCCTCGCCACCCGCAATACCGAAGACTTCGACCGGCTGGGTCTCGACCTCATCGATCCGTGGACCAACCGCGTCTGAGCGTCTCATCCCGCAGGCGGGCAGATCGTGCACGGTCCGTTGTGCCGGGGATCGCTCGGCGGACCGAACAACGGTGACCGCGTGGCGACACCATTCAACGGTGGTGGGGTCGGCGTTCGGGGGTCTCGGTGCGGCGATAGCTTTCGGGCATGGCGCGGACGAAGCGATCGTATTGGACTGGATCGCCCAGCATCTGGGCGCCCGCTACCGCGCTCGGGCCCGCTACATGATCGGGATGCTGGACGCCGGTAGCGCGGGCTCACCGGCGACGATCATGAAGGACGCCCTCGCCTGGCTGGGCGCCTGAGCGGTCGGGGCCGAACACTGTCCCGGTTTCCGACCGTGCGAGCGCCGCGCGGCGAGGAAGGACACCTCCGGCGTCACTCGGACGGAATCCACCGCAGGCGCGCGGCGAGCACGGACGCGATGCGGTTGCGCGCCGCGCCGGCCGCGGTACGTGCTTCCCCGGGGGCGCCGGCTCGTGCGGCGGCCGCGCCGGTGGCGGCCCACCCGGCGGCGGCGCCCGCGTCGAGCAGGGCGTAGCGGCGGTGACGAGGATCGACGACGGCCAGACCCAGCATGCTGGCCAGGTGCAGCAGGTCGACGAGCGCCCCCAGCGTGAGCGCCGCCGGAGCGGGCCGGTCGGCGGTGAGGAGGGCCTGGACGAGGTGCCGGACGCCGAGCACCCGGGCGACCACCCGCACGGTGTCACCGGGAGGTGTCGAGGCGGCGATGCCGACCACGGTGTCGGGGGCCAGCACGAGCGCGGCCCCGTAGGCGACCCGCGCGCCTGCGGCGACCGCCGCGGCGGCCGGTGCTCTGCGGGCGGTCGCGCCGGTCCGTGGCCGACCCGTCGGACGTCGGTCTGCGGTGTCCATCGCGATGCCGCTCAGGTCGATCGGGGGTCGGCGTCGGGCTGGGACTCCCGGCCGGTGCCCTGGGCCATCCGCTCCGACGGTGCGGGCCGCCGGCCGGTGTGTGCCTCGCCGCGGTGTCGCTGCACGTACTCGGGGTAGTGCAGGTCGAACGCCGGGCGCTCGGAGCGGATCCGGGGCAGCTCGGTGAAGTTGTGCCGGGGCGGTGGGCAGCTGGTGGCCCACTCCAGCGAGTTGCCGAAGCCCCACGGGTCGTCCACGGTGACCACCCGGCCGTACCGGTAGCTCTTGAACACATTCCACAGGAACGGCAGCGTCGAGACACCCAGCACGAACGCGCCGATCGAGGAGATCGTGTTCAGCGTGGTGAACCCGTCGGTGGGCAGGTAGTCGGCGTAGCGCCGCGGCATGCCCTCGTTGCCCAGCCAGTGCTGCACCAGGAACGTCACGTGGAACCCGACGAAGGTCAGCCAGAAGTGGATCTTGCCGAGGGTCTCGTCCATCATCCGCCCGGTGATCTTCGGGAACCAGAAGTAGATGCCGCCGTACGTGGCGAACACGATCGTCCCGAACAGCACGTAGTGGAAGTGCGCGACCACGAAGTAGGTGTCGGAGAGGTGGAAGTCCAGCGGGGGTGAGGCGAGCAGCACCCCGGACAGGCCGCCGAACAGGAACGTCACCAGGAAGCCGGCACCGAACATCATCGGCGTCTCGTAAGTGATCTTTCCTTTCCAGAGGCTGCCGATCCAGTTCACGAACTTGATTCCCGTCGGCACCGCGATGAGGAAGCTGGTGGCCGAGAAGAAGGGCAGCAGCACCGCGCCCGTGGCGAACATGTGGTGCGCCCATACCGCCATCGACAAGGCGCCGATCGCGATCGTGGCGTAGATCAGGCCCTTGTAGCCGAACACCGGCTTGCGGGAGAAGACCGGAAGGATCTCCGCGATGATCCCGAAGAACGGCAGTGCCACGATGTAGACCTCGGGATGGCCGAAGAACCAGAACAGGTGCTGGTAGAGGACCGCCCCGCCGTTCGCCGGGTCGAACACGTGGCCGCCGAAGTGCCGGTCGACCAGCATCCCGAACAGCACCGCGGTCAGCACCGGGAACGCCGCGAGGATCAGCACCGCGGTGACGTAGATCGTCCAGGTGAAGACCGGCATCCGGAACATCGTCATCCCGGGTGCCCGCAGGCACGTCACGGTGGTGATCATGTTGACCGCACCCAGGATGGTGCCCAGGCCGGACACGATCAGCCCGGTGATCCACAGGTCCTGCCCGATGCCCGGCGAGTAGACCGGACCGGAGAGGGGTTCGTAGGCGAACCAGCCGGCCGCGGCGGCGCCGCCCGGGGTGATGAACCCGCTCACCACGATGAGGCCGCCGAACAGGAACAGCCAGTACGACAGCGCGTTCAACCGCGGGAACGCGACGTCTGGTGACCCGATCTGCAGCGGCAGGATGTAGTTGGCGAACCCGAACAGAATCGGCGTCGCGTACAGCAGCAGCATGATCGTGCCGTGGATGGTGAACAGCTGGTTGTACTGCTCGTTGCTGAGGAACTGCAGGCCTGGTCGGGCCAGCTCGGCGCGCATCAGCAGCGCCATCGCCCCGCCCACCAGGAAGAACCCGACCGCGGTGACCAGGTAGAGGATCCCGATGTCCTTCGGGTCGGTGGTCCGCAGCATCCGCAGTAACGCCGAGCTCTTGGGCGGCGTCCGCCGGGCCTGGTAGGGGTGGATGGCGGCCGGGCGCGGGTGCGACGGCGGTCATGGAGTCTCCAGGGGAGCGTGGGGACGCGAGGCGCGACGGCGGGCGCGTAGTGACGCGGCGGTCACCGCGGCGGCGGCCGATCGACGCGGCGGCGACCCCGGTTGCGGCGACGGCTGCGGCCGCGATCGCGGCGCTGCGGCCGGGACGCAGGGTGACGGCGAGCAGTGGGCTGTGCGCGGTGGCCTCGGCGTCGAAGTCGCCGTGGGCGCCGGCGTCACCCGCGACGGGTTGCCAGCGTGTTGGCCTGCGTACCGGGCGGGTCGTGGTCGGGCGCCTGCTGCGCCTCGACGTTCGTGCGGGCCAGGTACCACTCCATGAACCAGGGAGCGACCCGGTTCCCCAGAACCGTCTCGAACGTCGACCGCGCGACCCAGGCGGAGCGGCGCGGGTGCTCGGAGATGTGGCCGATGACCCTGGCGGCCACCTCGGGCTGGAAAATGGGCGCCACGGGCTGCGGGTGGTGGCGGATCCCGCGCCGGAGCACCCAGTCGAACTGCGGGGTGTTCAGGCCGGGCAGGGCGACCTGGGAGATCGTGACGGCGCTGCGCTGCTGCCGCAGCTCGATGCGCAGGGACTGGCTGAACCCGACGATGGCGTGCTTGGCCCCGCAGTAGGCGCTCTGCAGGGGGATCCCCTGGTAGGCCAGCGCCGAGGTGACCTGCACGATCGTTGCCCCGGTTCCGGGGCCGCATCCGGGCGAGCGCGGCGCGGGTGCCGTTGACCTGCCCGAGGTAGGTCACCGCCGTGATCCGCTCGAACTCGTTCGGGCGTGACGTCGGCGAAGAAGGCGATGCTTCCGGTGAAGGCGTTGTTGACCCACACGTCGATCGGCCCGAGCTCGGCCTCGACGCGGTCGGCGGCGGCCTCGACGGCGGCATGGTCGGCGACGTCGACGGCCACCGGTAACGCCCGCCGACCGGAAGCCCGGACCTCCCCGGCCGTCGCCGCGAGCCCGTCCTCGCCGCGGGCCAGCACGGCGACGTCGTAGCCGCGGCGGGCCAACTCGCGCACCGTGGCACGGCCGACCCCCGCGGTGCCGCCGGTGACCACTGCGATCCCGCGGGCTCCGCGGGGCCCGGCGGGCCGGGCGCTCTCGGGCTGGGCGTTGTGCGACATCACGCGCTCCTTGCGGTCGGGGTCGTTCCTGCGGTCGGGTCGGACGTGGTCCGGGTGCGACGGTTCGGGCGGTGATCGGCCACGATGGACCGATGCAGACACCTCCCGGCCCGCACGTGTTGCGCGAGTACGCGGTGATCGCCGACGGTGAGCGCGGCGCGCTGGTCGGGCCGCGCGGCGACGTCGCCTGGATGTGCGCGCCGCGCTGGGACTCCGACGCGGTGCTGTCGTCGCTCCTGGGCGGCCACGGCGTCTACCTCGTCCGGCCCACGGAGCGCTCCGTGTGGGGCGGTCACTACGACGACGGTAGCCTCATCTGGCGCTCGCGGTGGGTGACCGGGAGCGGGATCGTCGAGTGCCGGGAGGCGCTGGCCTTCCCCGGGGACCCGCGCCGGGTCGTATTGCTGCGCCGGATCCTCGCCCGGCACGGCGACGCTCGCGTCGAGGTCGTGCTCGACCCTGCCGCAGAGTTCGGGCAGGCGGAGCTCGCGGACCTGCACCGCGACGACCACGGTCGCTGGTCGGGCCGGACGGGGCCGCTGCGGATGCGCTGGACCGGCGGCGCGGACGCCCGGCCGGACGGGTCGGGCGCACTGCGGATGACGGTGGACCTCGCGGCGGGACAGCACCACGACCTGGTGCTGGAGCTGGCCGAGACCGCGCTCGACGACGACCCGCCGGACGCCGACCGCACCTGGGCGGCGACCGAGAACGCGTGGCGGGAGGCGGTGCCCCGCTTCGACGGCTCGATCGCCGACCGCGACGCCCGGCACTCCTACGCCGTGCTGCGCGGACTCACCGCCTCGACGGGAGCGATGGTCGCCGCGGCCACGACCAGCCTGCCGGAGCGGGCCGAGCGCGGCCGCGACTACGACTACCGCTACGCCTGGATCCGGGACCAGTGCTACGCCGGGCAGGCCGTGGCCGCCGACGGGGCCGCACCCGCTGCTCGACGACGCGGTCGCGGTTCGTGGCCGAGCGCCTGCTCGCCGACGGCCCCGACCTGATGCCCGCCTACACCGTCGGCGGCGCGGCGCGTACCGGGCCAGCGGTCGGTCGGACTGCCCGGCTACCCGGGCGGCACCGACGTCGTCGGCAACCACGTGCGGGGCCAGTTCCAGCTCGACGCGTTCGGGGAGGCGCTGCTGCTGTTCGCCGCCGCGGCGCGGCACGACCGGCTCGACACCGATCACCGGCGCGCGGTCGGCTGCCGCCGTCGCGGCGATCGAGCAGCACTGGCGGCAGCCCGACGCGGGAGTGTGGGAGCTCGAGGACCGGCACTGGACCCACTCGCCGGCTGACCTGCGCCGCGGGCCTGCGGCAGCTCGCCGCGACCGGCGCCGCTCCGGCCGACGCCGCGGCGTGGAGCGCGCTGGCCGACCGGATCGTCGCCGAGACCGCGGCCGACTCGCTGCACCCCTCCGGGCGCTGGCAGCGCGCGCGCGGACGACCCACGGGTCGACGCGGCGCTGTTGCTCCCGGCGCTCCGCGGGGCGCTGCCCGCGGACGACCCGCGGTCGCTGGCCACCTCTGCGGCGGTGCGGGCGGACCTGGGTAGCGAGGGCTACGTCTACCGCTTCCGGCACGACCGCCGCCCGCTGGCGCAGGCCGAGGGCGCGTTCCTGCTGTGCGGGTTCCTGACGGCGATGGCGACCCATCAGGAGGGCGACGCCGTCGGCGCGGCCCGGTGGTTCGAGCGCAACCGGGCCGCCTGCGGGCCGCCGGGGCTGTTCTCCGAGGAGTACGACGTCGAGCAGCGCCAGCTGCGCGGCAACCTGCCGCAGGCCTTCGTGCACGCCGTGATGCTGGAGACGTCGGTCCGGCTGGCCGGACCGCCGGGCACGTGACACCGGTCGCGGCTCAGGCACCGCGGGATCCCGAGCTCACGTCGCTGCCGACCTCCCGCGAAGAAGGCGAACGACAGGATCCCGAGGGCGGCGTACAGCCAGAAGGTCCCGGGTCGGCCGATCGCGCCGACCAGCTGGAGGAAGAAGTACGAGACCAGGAAGTTCGCCGCCCAGTTGGCGACCGTCGCGATGCTCATCGCCCGGCTGCGCACCCCGACCGGGTAGATCTCGCTGATCATCAGCCAGAAGACCGGCCCCAACGTAGACGCAGCCGCTGCCGAACGTGGTCCACCGGCGGCCGATCCTGTCCGACAGCCACCCGGCGACCGCGGCCCCGATGATCGCACCGACCAGCAACGCCCCGACGATCCACTGCTGCTCGAGCTGGGTGGTCGAGAGGTCGCGCTGGATGTAGAGCTGGGCACCGGAGATGATCCCGGTGTCGTAGCCGAAGAGGAACCCGCCGAGCGCCGCGATGATCGCGATGCGCAGCAGGAACCGGTTCTGGCCGCGGAAGGCCTCCTTGACGAAGCTCGACGACATGCTCCTGCCTCCTCTCGAGTGACCCGTGCCTGCCCCGCTCACCCCGTCCGGTCGCGCAGCCGCATGCCGTGGCCCACTGCCGACCGGTCGAGCCGCATCACCCCGTCGGCGACCGGCGGGACGCCCTCGACGAGCCGGGGTTCGAGCCGGGCGTGGTCGACGAACCACTCGACGTGGCGGACATTCGGCACCGCCGCCGCGACCGCCAGGTGCAGCGCCGGCGCGCAGTGGGCCGAGACGTCGAGACCGGCGGCGGCGGCGACCGCGGCGGCGGCGCGCCAGCCCGTGTAGCCGCCGCAGCGGGTGGCGTCGAGTTGCAGGCAGTCGACCACGGGGCAGAGGGCGGCGGCGTCGTAGCCGACCGAGACGTACTCGCCCGCGGCCACGTCGCAGCGCACCGCGGCGCGGACGGCGGCCAGCCCGTCCAGATCGTCGCTGGTGACCGGCTCCTCGAACCAGGTCACGCAGAGATCGTCGAACGCGGCGCCCATCCGCCGGGCCTGGCCGCGATCGTAGCCGCCGTTGGCGTCGACCATCACCTCGACGCCCTCGCCCACCCGGTCGCGGACCTGTCGCACCCGGCGCAGGTCCCGCCCGGGCTCCGCGCCCCACGACTCCCCGACCTTGATCTTCACCGCGCGACAGCCCGCGGCCAGCCAGCCGTCGAGCTGGGCGTCGAGCTGCGCGGCGTCGTAGCTGGTGAACCCGCCGCTGCCGTAGACCGGCACGGCCTCGCGCACGGTGCCGAACAGCGTGCACAGCGGGAGCCCGGCCAGGCGGGCGGCGAGGTCCGACAGGGCGATGTCGACCGCCGAGATCGCCTGCATCACCAGGCCTCGGGTGCCCAGGTTGCGGCAGGCGCGCACCATCGCCGCCCACGCGCCGGGGACGTCGGCGGCCGGGCGGCCGGTGACCGCGTCGGCGAGGTGGGCGTCGACCACCGCGGCGGCGGCCGGGCTGCTGTAGGTCCAGCCCAGCCCGGTCTCCCCGCCCGCCCGGACCTGGACGGTGACGGCGGTGGTGGCGTCCCAGGTCAGCGTGCCGTCGGCCTCCGGTTCCGGGGTGGGGAACCGGTGCACGCCGCAGGTGACCGACTCCACCCGGGCCTGCGGGTCGGTCGGGACCGGGTGCCGGAAGGCCTGGCCGGTGGTCATGGCCGGCCCCGCCGGCGCAGCGCCCGGGAAGCCGCGACGGCGCCCGCCGTGAGCGCGCCGAGCCCGCCACCGACCGCGGCCGCCGCTGCGATCCGGCCCGCCCGGGAGGCGCCGGCCGGTCGCGCGGCCCAGCGCCGCTCGGGCAGCGCCCGGCCGTCGTCGCCGCGCAGCCCGGCGCGCAGCAACTCGGCGAGGTGCACCGCCTCCCGGCCCCCCGAGTCACCCTGCTCGATCTGGGTGCGGCAGCTGAACCCGTCGGCGAGGACGACGTCGGCGCCGTCCGCGGCGCGCACCGCCGGCAGCAGCACCCGTTCGGCGCAGGCCTCGGAGACCTCGTAGTGGCCCTTCTCGAAGCCGAAGTTGCCGGCCAGGCCGCAACAGCCCGAGTCGAGCACGTCGACCTGCAGCCCGGCGTCGCCGAGCAGCTTCCGGTCCGCGGTCGTAGCCCATGATCGCGTGGTGGTGGCAGTGGGTCTGCACGTGCACCGTGCGGTCGAGCTGCGGCGGGGACCAGCCCGGGGTGTGGTCGCGGAGCAGCTCGGCGAGGGTGACGGTCTGCTGCCGGAGCTGCTCGACGTCCTGGTCGTCGGGGAACAGCTCGCGTGCGTCGGACCGGAACACCGCGGTGCAGCTGGGTTCCAGGCCGACGACGCGGGTGCCCGCGCGCAGGTACGGGCGCAGCACGTCCAGGGTGCGCCGCAGCACGTGCTTGGCGATGTCGAGCTGCCCGGTGGAGATCCAGGTCAGCCCGCAGCAGACCTTCTCCGTCGGGACGACGACCCGCCAGCCGGCGTCCTCCAGCACCTCCACGGCCGCCTGCGGCACCGCGGGGTGGAAGTGGTTGCTGAAGGTGTCGGGCCACAGCACCACCTCGCCGCGCGCGCCGGTCGCCGTCGGGCTCGCGGCCCGCGAACCACTCCTGGAAGGTCTGCTCGGCGAACGCCGGCGACGGTCCGGTGCTCGTCGATGCCGGCGACGCTCTGTGCCCAACGTGCCGATACCCGGCGCGTGCGAGCAGCGGCGTTGACCGCGCGCGGGGCGTACGCGGCGAGCGGCCGCCCACAGCGGGAGCCAGCCCATGGAGTAGTGGGCCAGCGGGCCGCAGCCGCCTCGCGAAGTGGTGGAACAGGAACTCGGCCTTGTAGGTGGCCATGTCGACGTCGACCGGGCAGTCGGCCTTGCAGCCCTTGCAGGCCAGGCACAGGTCGAGGCGCGTCGCGGCACGTCCTTGGAGCGCCAGCCGTCGGCGATGGCCCCGCCGCGCCGGGTGCCGTCGAGCATCTCGAACAGCAGCCGCGCCCGGCCCCGGGTGGAGTGCTCCTCCTCCTTGGTGACCATGTACGACGGGCACATGACCCCGCCCTCGTGCGCGGCGGCACTTGCCGACCCCGACGCAGCGCAGCACGGCCCGGCCGAAGCTGCCCTCGTCGTCGGGGTACCGGAAGGCGGTCGTCCGACGCCGCCGTGGTCGTAGTCGACGCCCAGGCGCAGGTCGCAGTCGAGCGGGTAGGGCGGGACGACCTTGCCGGGGTTCATCCGGTCGTCCGGGTCGAAGATCGCCTTGAACCGGCCGAACGCCTCGACGACCTCGGGCGCCGAACATCCTGGGCAGCAGCTCGCCCGCGTGCCTGGCCGTCGCCGTGCTCGCCGGAGAACGACCCGCCGTAGGAGGCGACGAGGTCGGCGGCGCGCTCCACGAACGCCCGGAACTTGGCGATCCCGTCGGCGGTCCGCAGGTCGAACGGGATGCGGGTGTGCACGCAGCCCTGCCCGAAGTGCCCGTACACGCGACGCCTGCTGGTAGCCGAACTCCTCGTAGAGCGTCAGCAGGTCGCGCAGGTAGTCGCCGAGGTCGGTCGGCGGCGACCGCCGAGTCCTCCCAGCCCGGCCAGGTGTCGGGCAGGCCGGGCACCCGGGCGGTGGCGCCGAGGCCCGACTCGCGGACCAGCCACATCTCCTTCTCGCAGCGCCGGGTCGTCGAAGAGCGCGACGTCGTCGTCGCCGCGCTGCGTGCCGAGTCGCGTCGCAGCATGGCGTCGGCGGCCCGCGTCCGCCTCCTCGGGCGTGTCGCCGCCCATCTGCACCAGCAGCCACGCCGCCGCCCTCGGGCAGGAGGGCCAGCGCGTCCGGGTTGAGGTGCTTCTCCGCTGGAAGTCGATCAGCTTGTCGTCGAGGCCCTCCAGGGCGATCGGCTTCGGCGGCAGGATCGCGGGCACGGCGTCGGCGGCCGACGGCGATGTCGGGGTAGCCGAGGAACACCAGCGGTGCGCGCCTGCACCCGCGGCACCAGCTTCAGCTCGGCCCGCAGCACCGTGACGCAGCGTGCCCTCGGAGCCGACGAGCGCCTGGGCGACGTGGAAGCCCTTCTCCGGCAGCAGGCAGTCGAGGTTGTAGCCCGACACCCGGCGCGGGATGTCGGGGTAGCGGGTGCGCAGGTCGGCGAGGTAGCTCGTCGCGCAGCGCCCGCAGCTGCGCGGTAGATCTCGGCCTGCCGGCCGCCCGCGGCTGATCGCGCTCGTACTCCTCGTCGGCGGTCTCGCCGACCCACATGCGGGTGCCGTCGTAGAGCAGCACCTCGAGCGCGCACGACGTTGTCGACCACCTTGCCCGTGCGCTGCGCCGTCGCGCCGCAGGAGTTGTTGCCGATCATCCCGCCGAGCGTGCAGTGGTCGTGGGTGGCGGGCTCCGGCCCGAACTCCAGGTCGTGCTCGGGCAGCTGGTCGTTCAGGTGGTCGAGCACGATGCCCGGCTCGACGACGCAGGTCCGCGCGTCCGCGTCGACGACTCGAGCAGCCGGTGGCAGTACTTCGACCAGTCGATGACGACGGCGGTGTTCGTGCACTCCCCGGCCAGGCTGGTGCCGCCGCCGCGGGACAGCAGCGGCGCGCCGTGGCGGCGGCACACCGCCACCGCCGCGGCGCCGGCCTCGACCGTGCGCGGCACGACGACGCCGATCGGCACCTGCCGGAAGTTGGAGGCGTCCGTCGAGTAGGCGCCGCGCGACCCGGCGTCGAACCGGACCTCGCCGTCGACCGGCGCGCGCAGGTCGCGCTCGAGCGCGGCCACGTCGATCGCCGCGACGGCTCGGCCGGCGCGGGCGCAGCGACGGGTGCGGGCACGGTCGACGGCTGGTCATCGACCGAAGCTCGTTGATCTTGTCCTTGGCGATGGTGGCGAGCGGTGGCCGCCTTGTGCGGCTGGCCGCGCAGGAACGCCTCGGTGAACGGCTTCGCCTGCTCGTACTCGACCTTGCCCGGCATCGGCGGCTCGTTCGGGTTGACGTCGCAGTCGACGAGGGCCGGGCCGGGGTGGGCGAGCGCGTCGCGGACCGCGCCCGGCAGTCGCCGGGCTCGGTGACCTTGGCGCCGAAGCCGCCGCAGCCGCGGGCCCAGGCGGCGAAGTCGGCCTCGGGCTGCCGGTGCCGCACGGCGTACTCGGGGTAGCCGAGGATCATCTGCTCCCAGAGGATCTGGCCGTAGCGAGTTGTTGTTGTTGACGACCACCTTGACCGGCAGGCCGTGGCGGACGGCGGTGAGGAACTCGGCCATCAGCATGGCGAACCCGCCGTCGCCGACGAACGCGATGACCTGCCGGCCGGGGTGGGCGTGCTGGATGCCGATGGCGTACGGCAGGCCCGGGCGCCATCGTCGCGAGGTTGCCGGACAGGTAGAACTCGCGGTCGCCGCGGATCGTCCAGTGCCGGGCCGCCCACGTGGCGATCGTGCCGGAGTCGCAGGTCAGGACGGCGTCGTCGGCGGCCGCGTCGTCGACGACGCGCATCAGGTACTGCGGGGCGATCGGGTCGCGGCCGGCGTCCTCGAGCGCGGCCATGTCGCTCGCGCCACGCGGTCCATCTCGCTGCTGGCACTTCTCGAGGAAGGACCGGTCCGTCCTGCGGGTCGAGCAGGGGCAGCAGCGCCGGCCAGCGCGAGCCCGGCGTCGGCGACGACCGGGGCCTCGGCCGGCAGCCGCAGCCCGATGAGCGTCGGGTCGGCGTCGATCTGCACCACGCGGACCTGTCCCGGGCTCGGGCAGGTGCTGTCGAGTAGGGGAAGGACGTCCCGACCATGAGGAGGGTGTCGCACTCCTCCATGAGCTCCTCGCTCGGCCGGGTGCCGAGCAGGCCGAGGCCGCCGGTGGTCAGCGGGTGGTCGTCGGGCACGACCATCTTGCCGGGCAGCGTCTTGACGATCGGGCTGCCGAGCCGGTCGGCGACCGCGAGCACCTCGTCGCGGGCGTGCCGGGCGCCGATGCCGACGAGCATCGCGACCTTCGTCGCCGGCGTTGAGCACGTCGGCGGCGCGCGCGCAGGTCGTGCGTCGGCGGCCGGCGCGGCGGCAGGCTCAGCGTCGGCAGCGCTGGCGGCGGCTCCGCCGGGCCCGACGTGCCGGTAGGGGTCCTCGTCGACCGGCGCGACCTGGATGTCGTTGGGGAAGGTCAGGTGCGCGACCGTGCGCTTGGCCAGCGCGTTGCGGATGGCGAGGTCGACGACCCCCGGCAGCTGCTGCGGGTTGGTGACCATCAGGTTGTAGGCGGCGACGTCCTGGTACAGCCGGTCGAGGTGGACCTCCTGCTGGTAGCGCGTACCCAGCACCGACGTCTCCTGCATGCCGGTGATGCGCCAGCACCGGCACGTGGTCGAGCTTGGCGTCGTAGAGGCCGTTGAGCAGGTGGATGGCGCCGGGCCGGACGTCGCGCAGCACACCCCCAGCCGGCCGGTCGCCTTGGCGTAGCCGGTGGCCATGAACGCGGCCGCCTCCTCGTGGTGCACGAGGACGAACCGCAGCTCCTCGCGGTCCCGCCGGAAGCCCTCCATGAGCCCGTTGATGCCGTCGCCCGGGCAGGCCGAACACGGTGTCGACCCCCCAGGCGACGAGGCGCCTGGCCAGGCTCTCGCCGACTGTCTCCTCCATGAGTGTGCTCTCCTCGATGGTCGTCAGGCGGACGGTTGACGTCGACACGTGGAAACGGCCTCGCACTTCCGAGGCCACCCTCCTTGAAGGACAAAACCGTACCTGTGCCACCTCACAACCAGCGCGGGGCCTCTGAGCAGCCACAAGACGGACTGAATCGACACAATGGACAATCCGCCGGCGAAACTCAGAAAAGGGCAGGATCGTCGGACGAAAACATCAAAAGGGACAAGCGGACACTAATTGATTGATCGCGCCGTGGTCGTCCGCTTCTCGTGTGCGTGGCCGTGGTGGCGAGCCGGGCGCTGCACGCGCCTCAGCGCAGCAGGGGGGTCCGAGGAGCGTCCACATCGCTCCGGCGGCGAGTCGAGCGCGATGCTCGCTGTCCGGCGGCCTCCGCGGCGCCGACTACCCAGAGCCGGGTCGACTTTGGCCACACTCTCCCTGTCAGACACGTGAGCAGTGCAGTGCTGCGCGGGTCGATGAAACGAGCTGGCGGGGCCTGTTCCGCCGCCATCACCGTGGCCGGCCCCGCTGGCTTTGCGCTCCAGGCCGCGGCGGCGATGGTGAGCTTGCCGACGAACACCGCGGTGGGCAGGGTGTCGACGAGGCCGAGCAGGCTCACGAGCAGCGCGCCGCCCACCCACGGACGGCGTCTGGCCAGCCCGCGGTAGTCGTCGAGCCGGCGTCGCGCGGGGAAGGCCGCGACCACGGCGAAGGCGGCGAGGTTGGTGACGGCGTAGGCCCCGAGGTAGAGCAGCAGCGCGGGCAGGGCGAGCGGCGGTGCGGCCCACGACGGCCACCGGCACGAGCAGGTAGCCGACCTGGCTGACCGTCGAGCAGCCGAGCAGCCGAGCAGGATCGGTCTGCGCGTAGGCGGCGAGATTCCCCAGGGTCATGCTGCCGACGGCGAGCAGCGCGACGAGCAGGCGCCAGCCGACCGTGCCGGGCAGGGTGTCGACCAGCCGGTACAGGGCCACCAGCGCGCCGATCTTCGGCACCGTGGTGAGGAAGGCCGCGGCGGTCGGGCCGGCGCCCTGGGCCGCGTCGGGCACCCAGAGCTTGACCTGGCGGATCAGCGCGGTGTCGGTGGTGTTACCCGGCCAGCACCACACCCGCACCGGGATCCCGGTCCGGGTGACCGCCATCCCGATGACGATCTGGGCAGGCCGTCGCGGTGGTCCTTGGACTTGCCGTAGGCGCGGAACCCCACCCGGTCGCCCGCACCTCCCGGCCCGACGTTCTCCGCGCCGCCCGCGTCCGAGCCAGGCACTGCCTGGGTTGGCGTTTTCGGGTGAGGCGCGATCCGGGTAGTCCGCAGCCGTGAGTGAGCGGCCGGGGCAGGGCGAGGTCGACAACGGCATGTTCCGTACGGCGGTCAGCACCTCCACGTCGGGCAACTCGGCGGCCTTCGGGTTCTCCATCACGATCACTGGTTCGTTCGGCGTCCTGCAGACCGTGCTGGGCAGCCCGTCCGTGCCGCGAGTCCTGCTGTTCGCCGTCGCCGCCGCGTTGACTCTCGGGTCGATCCAGGCGGTGGTGACCCGGGGCTTCCGCGACCGCACGGGGATGGCCCCGCCCGAGGTCGCGATGCTCGGGACGGCGCAGGACTTCCTGTCGGTCGCCGCCGCGATCCTGGCGGTCGCGGGCACGGCGGCGCTCGTCCACGGCTGGCCCGGCTGGCTGCTCGGTGGTGCGGTGGCGGCACTGGTGTTCCTCGCGGCCGAGACCGCCGAGACGCTGCTCGCCGAGGTCGTGCAGCGGCGCCGGGGTGATCCGGAGGCGGAACAGGAGCAGACCGAGGCGTGAGCAGCCCTGTGCGCACCGGCCGGTGCTGACGGATGGCTGACGATGCTCGCCGTCGCGTGCCGCCCTCGCGTCAGGCGGTACCCCGTGGGCATGGAGACCGCGCAGCTGGAGAAGGCAGCAGGAAAGAGCTCTACGAGCTCGCTCGACGGCGGGAGGTTCCGGGCGCTCGTCGATGAACCGGGAGGAGCTGCTCGCCGCCCTCGGGGAGCACGGGGGCCGGGCGCGGCCGGCGGAGGCAACGGCGAGGGCGAGCCGCTGTCGCGGTTCGAGGTGTTCCGGCAGCTCGCCCGCCGCCGCGCGCGGGGGGAGATGGTGCTGCTGCCGCGGCAGCTGACCGGCAACGACCGCCGCCTGCACGTGCGGGAGACCCTGCGTGAGGACCACCGCAACCGCATCGCGCGGCACAGCGAGGGCGCCGCGGCGAAGTTCGACAAGCTCGCCGGCTCGGTCTTCTCCTTCTTCCGCGGCACGTGCCTGCTGTTCTACCGCGACATGGCGGGCGAGGACGCCACGATGCCCACGGTCTTCGCGCTCGGGGACGTGCACCCGGCCAACTTCGGGGTCATGCCCAGCGCCGACAACGTCCCGATCTTCGGGGTCAACGACTTCGACGAGGCGCACTACGCCCCGTTCACCTGGGACCTGAAGCGGGCGCGGTCGGGTTCCTGCTGGCGGCGGAGGAGGAGGGCGGGCACGGGCCGTCCCGGCAGCGCGCGATCGCACGGCACTTCCTGCAGGGCTACGTCGACGCGATCGACGGGTTCGCCCGCGACGGCACCGAGGACGACCACCAGGTGCGCCCCGACAACGCGCCCGAGCTGATCCGCGGGCTGTTCGACGACGCTTCGCAGGATCGGCGCAGCTGGCTCGCCGAGGACTACCACGACGAGTACGGACGCGGCTTCCGCGCCGACGAGGAGCTGGTGCCGGCCACGAGCCGGCGCGCGGAGTTCCAGTCGCTGGTCGACCGGATGGTGGCCGACGGGGACATCGCCGTGCCCGCCCGCGCCGGGGAGATGCGGGTCAAGGACGTCGCGGCCCGCGTGGGCCAGGGCACCGCCTCGCTCGGCCTGACCCGCTACTACGTCCTCGTCGAGGGCGCACGGGCCGACGCCACCGACGATCTGATCCTCGAGTTCAAGCAGGCCCGCCGCTCCGCGCTCGCCGGGCTCACACCACCCTCGGAGTACGACTCCGACGGCCGCGGCGAGCGGATCGCCCGGGCCCAGCGCACGCAGCTGGTCAACGGTGATGTGTTCTACGGCGCGGTCGAGTTCGAGGACCGCAGCTACGTGACGCGGGAGCGCTCCCCGTTCCGGGACGACGTCGACCTCGACGACCTGTCGAAGAAGGAGTGGAAGGCCTACGCGGGGATCTGCGGGCGGGCTCTGGCCAAGGCCCACGCCCTGGCCGACGAGGCCGGCGACGTCGACGGCGACGTCGAGCCGCAGATCCTCGCGGCCATCGACCCGCCCGACCTGTTCGTCGACGACGTCCTGCGGTTCGCCGAGGAAGCGGCCGCCCGGCTGCGCGCCGATCACGAGCACTTCCGGGCCGACCACGCCCTCGGCGCGTTCACGACGTTCGGGGCGACCCGGGGCTGACGGCGGGCCGGCGCCGGTCACGCGGCCGCGCGCCCGCGGCCGGCGCCGGTCACGCGGCCGCGCGCCCGCGGCCGGAGCCGGTCGGCGACCTCGGCGTACCTCTTCTCGTCGAACGGCCAGGACGGCCGCCCTCGGCCATGGCACCGCGATCCGCCCCGCGTCCCGGACGGTGCGCACGCCCGGGCGGCCCGCAGGGCGTCCGCCCCCGACGGGTAGCGGCCTGGGTAGCCCGTGGCCTGCCGGGCGCGACGGGTCTCACCTGCGTTGCGGGCCGGGGCACGGGCCGGTCGATTGCGGCGCTTACCGGTTCGACGCCGCCGCGCGACTGTTCACCAGCCGTCGGCGCAGGAGGTACGCGACCACGAGGAGCCCGACGAGGAGCCGGAGCGCGCGCCCGAGCACCGACCGCGTGTCGGGCGGGTCCGGCACGTCCTGCTCGACGACGACGCCGGGGTAGGCGGCCGCCGCGCTTTCGCGGGCCTCGTCGAGCGACTCGTAGGCGCGGTGGTTGGTGAGGTGCCCGCCCGCCGTGCCGTCCCCGTCGGGTTCGACGTAGCTCCACCGCCACCGGCCGTCGGGCTGGCGGTAGCTCCGGACCCGCCCGGCGGGTGCGGTCGCTGGGCCACCTTCTCCTGGGCCACCTTCTCCTGGGCCACCTTCTCCGGGGCTGGCTCCGTGACGACCGGAGGCAGGTCCGGCTGCTCGACCGCCGCTCTACCCTGCCTGGCCGCCGTCGCCATCCGGCGGCTGCGGCGATGTCGTGCGCGCCCACGTGAAGGATGCCGGGGGCGCCGCTGTCGCGCAGCGTCCGGGCGACGACGCGACGAGCGAGTACCGGACGCCACCGACCGGGGCGCCGATCCCGATCCACCATCCGCACAGCCCGCCGAGCAACGCGGTCTCGACCGCGACGACGGCGAGGAACGCCCGCCGGGAGACCAGGTCCGGCACGGCGACACCGGCGGCGCCGAGTAGAAGGCGCCGAGCGCGGTCGCCGAACGGGTGGCGGCACCGAGGTCACCGGTGGCCAGCCTGCCGTGGCCGAGTTCGTGCACGACGGAGACACAGTCGCGCTCGAGGGGGTTCAGTGACCTGGTCGGTCTTGACCTTGGCCGGGATGCCGGGCGCGCCCTCGGGTGGAGTGCTTCTGCTCCCGCGTCACCATGAAGCTCGGCCACAGCTCGGCGTGGCCGTGCCCGTCGCCGCGTGCCCGGTCGCGCCGACCCGCATCCGCAGCCCGTCGTAGGTGACGATCTCCAGCTCGTCGATGTTGTCGACGGTCTTGCCGGCCATCAGCAAGTGGGTGTGTGAGCCGTGCTGCTGCCCGGCGTGGCGTAGCTCTTCGCAGGTCACTCCGGGCTGCACCCGCGCCCGGCGGCGGTGCGGGTCCAGCTCGACGTCTCGGTCAGGTACTGGCAGACCCGTCGTTGCGCCTTCGCGAACATGTTCGGGTACCGTCCGCCACCTCGCCGGTTCGACGGCCCCGGTCGGGGTAATCGGTCGGCCGTCAGTCGGACCGTGGTGTGGCCACGATGTGGAGGGCGACATGAAGAGCAGGCAGCTGCACGAGGTGGACGGACTGCGCACCTTCGCCGTCGTGATGGACAAGGGTGATGACGCGGCCGAGGAGTTGGCCCGGTTCGCCCGGGAGAACGGCGTGACCGGGGCGTCGCTCACCGCGGTGGGCGCGTGCCGGGAGGCGACCCTGGCCTGGTTCGACCCCGAGGAGCTCGCGTACCGCGACATTCCCGTGACCGAGCAGGTCGAGGTCCTCTCCCTGGTCGGTGACATCGCCTCTGAGGGCTCTGACCCGGCGGTCCACGCGCACGTGGTCGTCGCCCGGCACGACGGCTCCACGGTCGGCGGGCACCTGCGGCGGGCGATCGTCTGGCCGACCCTCGAAGTGATCGTCACCGAGTCGCCTGCGCACCTGCGGAAGAAGGTCGACGACGAGACCGGACTGGCCCTGATCGCCCTCGACGCCGGGTGAGCGGTCGGCCTCCCTCGGGCTCGACCGTGCCGACCTCCCGCCTGCGTGGGGGTCGCGTTCGGTTGGCCGGGCTGCCAGGCTGTCGCCCGTGATCGCGGCCCCGGCCGCGAGGCGCGTCGTCCTCGGCGACAGAGGAGCGTGACCGCGCCGTGGCCGCTGCTGCCCAGTGCGCTGGCCCTGATCGGCATGGCGGGCGTGGTCGTGGTCGTCGGGATCCGCCTGACCAAGGTGGCCGACGCCCTCGCCGAGCGCACGGGTCTGGGGGACGCGGGTCCGTCGACGGCCGAGTCGTCAGGGCGCTTCGCCAGGTGGGGGACGCAAGGGGCCGTGACGTCCTGCGTGGCGGAGGCGACCGTGATCGACTGCTCGGCGAACCGCTTGAGCACCCGGCGGGTCATCTGGTCCTTGACGACGCGGGCGTTGCGCACCGGCACGACGAAAACGCGCCGACAGCTCGGCCCAGTTGTCTCGGCCCAGTTGTCGGTGGCGCGGACGAAGACGGGCGGTTCCACCTCCGCCCGACCCACCGGGTAGCGGCTGCGTACTTCCTCCATCGCGCGGGTGGCGTCGGCGGAGCTGGAGACCCGCTCGGCCTCCTCCCGCAGGATCTGCTCGGTGCCGCTCCAGTCGTCGTCGTA
The DNA here is from genome assembly GCA_963720845.1 of uncultured Actinomycetota bacterium. Taxonomy (GTDB): domain Bacteria; phylum Actinomycetota; class Actinomycetes; order Mycobacteriales; family Pseudonocardiaceae; genus Pseudonocardia. Next base: position 61,756 of record CAVRHG010000028.1, read on the forward strand.
GGGGACCGGCACGGTCAGCTCCTCCCAGAGATAGTCGAAGCTGGAACCGCCGCTGAAGATGGCCCCGGAGAACACGCCCCGCTCGAGACCGAGACCACTCGACCGGTGTACTGGGGACGGCGGAACCAGAGTCGTCGTCCCCGCCGGAGCCGACCTCGAGGATCTTCTGCCGCAGCGGCGAGAGGTCGATGACGTCCGCGGACGCCGGCCGCATCGATCCGGTCCCGGCCCGGAAGTGGCGGCCGGCGAGGATGCTGACCCAGCCGGCGAGCGCCTGATCGCCTCCTGCACCGCGAACGCGAGGCCGGCGGCGGCGAAGCCGAGCAGACCCCGATCCGGCCGGTGAAGGGGCGCGAGATGACGGCGAGCACGACTAGTAGGGTGACCACTACTAGTGCGTGGATGAACCTGCGGACGTAGTAGTGGTTGACGGGTGGTCGATGCGGGCGTGGTCAGCTGACCTGCGATCCACGCCATGATCAACGCCCCCACTAGAAGCGCCGCGGTCGTGACGAGGCGACCGAGACGGTCGTGTTGTCGCGGAGGAGATCGAGGAATTGTTGACCGCCATCCTTCTACCCCCCCGGCTCGCGGAGGGCGAACGCGCCGACCGCGCGCATAGGGGACGGACGGGTGACGAGCGGCCGTCGCGGGGCGAGCAACGGTGTGCCGGGCTCGACCCGGGAACCCCGTGGGGACAGCGGCGGGACATGCCCGGAGGGGGAGGACGATGCTGACCGGCAGCGTGATCGAGGGTTCGAACATCGTCACCGTGACCTACGAAGGCTCGCTCGGCGCCGCGGACGTCGTTGCCCTCCGCGACCGGCTGACCGCGGTCATCCAGGAGCGGGGGAGCGCGCGGCTTCTGATCGAGTACGGCGACGTCGACCTCGGTCGCGTCGAGCCGCGCGCCATGTGGGAGGACCTGAGGTCGGCCGGGGTCCTGAAGGACGTGACCAGGGCTGCCATCGTGGCGGACCAGGGATGGATCGATACGCTGACCTCCCTCGCCCGCACCGTGCTGCCGGTGGAGTGGAGGTGGAGGTGGAGAGCTTCCACCGTGATCAGCGCGACGACGCCCTCGCGTGGCTGTACTCCTGAGCCCACTCCTGCACCCGGAGGGGACTCCCGACCCGCATAGTGCGGGAGGCCCGAGGTTTCTGCCCGTCATGAGCAGTCGCGACAGCACCCCGCCCACGGTCGAGCGGATCGAGGCTGCCGCCTACACGATCCCCACCGACGCCCCGAGTCCGACGGCCACGGTGTTCAGCGCCACGACGACCTGCTGTTTCGCCCCGGCCGCCACGTCGGGCCCGACGACCACGTCGAGCACGCCGAGCAGGCCCGCCGCGATCAGCAGCGCGGGGAAGATACCGAGCACGGCGAAGAACGCCGTCTCTGCGGCGAGTCCGAGCAGCCGGTTCTCCCTGCTGTCGGAGACGAAGGTCCGGAAGAACCTACGTGCACCGGGTAGCCGGAGCCTGTGGCGGAGTGCAGCCGGTATCTGCACGTCGCGGCACCTTCCGGAAGCGTCCATCCAGGGGCATGTGCGGTCACATCGTGGTCCGGGCCGTGCCGGGGCGGCGGCGCAGCGGGGCGGCCGGCGGCAGGGGGTTGCCGACCGGCTCGGTCGCGAGTAGAGAGGTCCCCGGCCAGCGCGGGGAAGGCCTCGTCGCCGAGCAGCGTCACGATGACCTCGTCGAGCAGCCCGATACCCTCGTTGCGGCGGCCCTGGCGGATCAACACCCGGCCCGTAACGCACCGGGCGGTGGTCGCCAGATCCGGCTCGCCGCACCGCTCGCCCAGCTCCGCGGTCTCCCCGGCGAGCTCGAGCGCACCGGCCAGGTCACCGGCGTGCACCCGGCGGATCGCATCAAGCAGCATCAGGTATCCATGCTCGGCGCACTCGGGCCGGTCCGGGCCGAGCAGGCGGCGAGCCCGCGCCGCCCAGCCGGCGCTCCGCGCCGACTCGCCGATGTACGACAGCGTGAGCGCCAGCCAGAAGCCGCACCGGGCCGCCCGCTCGCCCGGCCCGCAGGCCGTCCACTCGTGGAACGCCCGCGCCCACGGCGCGGCGCCGTCGTGCGCGCGCCCGGTGAGGAACGGGGCCGTCGCGAGCCGCTCGAGGTCCTCCGGCTCCGGAGCGCCACCGCGGTCGACGACAGCCGGTCGCGCGCCTGGACCCAGGCGCGACCGTCGAAGGCGGCCCGCCCGAGCTCGAGATCTGCTGTCGTCCCCATGTCTCCCGTCGTGGCCCTCCCTCGGCCACCCTCCCACGGATCCCGACGGGGCGGGCACCGCCCTCGTGCACCGGGTGCTGCCCGAGGCCCCCTCTGCGCCGTTCGTCGAGTGCTACCAACCGCTCGCCGACATGGCCGTTGAGCTGCTGGAACTCCCAGTCATTCGAACATACATTCGAAGAATGGCGACGTCGGCGGACAGCTTCGAGGCCCTGGCGGGACTCCCGCCAGGGCCCGCGCTGGGCGCCGCCCTCGCCGCGGTCGAGGTCGCCCAGGTGCCGAACAACTGGCTGCTCGACGTGCTCGCCGCCCAGTCCCGGCAGGCCGCCCACGAGGCCGCCCGGCTGCTCGCCGTGCTCGCCGAGGTCGGCCGGGCCACCCCGACCTTCGACGACGCCGCGGTCGACCGGCTCGACCGGCCCGTCCTGCACGCAACCGACGAGGTACGTGCCGCGCTGGCGTGGTCGCGGCGCGCCGCTGAGGCGGAGTGCGCTCTGGCGGAGCAGCTCGTCCACGACCTCCCCAGGTCTTCGCCGCATTCCTGGCCGGGCAGATCGACCGGTCCAAGGTGCAGGTGTTCGCCGAGCACCTCGCCGGGCTCACTGCGACCCAGGTCGCGACCCTCTGCGGCGCGCTGGTTCCGGGGGCGGGCGGTTGACCCCCGGGCAGCTCACCGCCCGGCTGCGCCGGATATCGCCGGGATCGACCCCGGCACTACGAGCGCCGCTACCGGAAAGCCTTGCGCGACCGCCGGGTCTGTGCCTGGCTGGACGCGGACGGCACCGCGGTGCTCTCCGCCCGTGGCCTGCCCCCGGCGCAGGCCCAGGCCGCGCTCGACCGCATCGACTCCGTGGCGCACGCCGCCCGCCGCGCCGGCCATCCCTCGACCCTGGACCAGATCCGGGTCGACGTGCTCGCCGGGCTGCTCGACGGCACCCTGCACCACCTGCACCGCGACCAGATCATCGCGCACCTGATCGCCACCCGGTCGCCCGACGACGCCGGCACCGCCAACCAGGCGGGCACCGCCAACCAGGCCGACGCCGCCGCGGCCGAACGGCGCTCGGCCGGCGACCGCGGGCCCGGCTGATCGCCGACGGCATCACCCGCCGCCGCCCAAATCCGCGACCGCACCTGCATCGGCGTCGGCTGCCGCCGCCCGCCGCGGCGCTGCGACCAGGACCACACCACCGACTACCAGCACGGCGGGCCGACCATCGCCGCCGACCTCGCCCCGCTCTGCCGACACGACCACATCCTCAAGCACCAGGCCGGCTGGACGCTGGAACAGCCCACCCCCGGAAGGTTCACCTGGACCAGCCCCCTCGGCGGCCGCTACCAGATCCGACCCGAACCCGTCCTCCCCCGGTGCCAGCCACCCGACCCGGACCCGACAACCCCGACCACGACCTGCCCCCACCTCCCGGCCCGGACATCTTGATCCTCTAGAAGCCCGACCCCGCGCCACCCGTTGCCCCCGAACCGGCCGACCTCGACGAACCGCCCCCGTTCTGAGTGCGCGTCGGGCGACCGGTGTCCGCCGGCGCGGCCACGACCGGGCCAGCTGGGACTCCGGCGGCCCCGCTGCTGGGCCGGTCCGCCGAGGTCGGCGTCCTGCAGCGGCTGCTCGCGGCCGAACGCCTGGTCGCCGTGGTCGGCTGGCCGCCTTGGCGGTTCTACCGCCTCAGCGGGCCGGTGGCGCACGGCGTACCGGGGTAGCCGAGGATGAGCTGTTCCCACAGGATCTGCCCGTAGGAGTTGTTGTTGTTCACCACGACCTTGATCGGCAGCTCGTGCCGTACCGCGGTGAGGAACTCGGCCATGAGCATCGCGAACGCGCCGTCGCCGACGAAGGCGATCACCTGCCGGCCGGCCGGCCGGCCGCGGATGGTCCAGTGCCGGCCGCCCAGGTGGCGATCGTGCCGGAATCGCAGGTGAGGATCGCGTCGTCGGCGACGACCGGGGCCTCGGTGGGGAGCCGCATCCCGACCAGTGACGGGTCGGCGTCGATCTGCACCACGCGGACCTTGCCGTGCTCGGGCAGGTGGGTGGAGTAGGGGAACGAGGTGCCGACCATGAGGAGGGTGTCGCACCCTCCATGACCTCCTCGCTCGGCCGGGTGCCGAGCAGGCCCAGGCCGCCCGTGGTGAGCGGGTGCTCATCGCGCACACCCCCAGCTTGCCGGTGGCCTTGGCGTAGCCGGTGGCCATGAACGCGGCCGCCTCCTCGTGGTGCACGAGGACGAACCGGAGCTTGTCGCTGTGCCGCCGGAAGCCCTCCATCAATCCGTTGATCCCGTCACCGGGCAGCCCGAAGATCGTGTCGACGCCCCCACTCGATCAGCCGCTTGGCCAGGCTTTCGCCGACGATCTCTTTCACGGAGCACTCCTCGTCACGGACGCCGGACGGTCGCTCGGCTTTCTTGTCGACGACCGCATGCCGCTGCGGGGTGCCACCACGCCCAGCGGGCCAAACCCGTCCGATGCGTCGCACTGATGCCTATCGCGTGCCTCTGACCAGGGCAAACGCCTGATAAAACGGACGCAGCGGACGAACGTCCCGGCCGTTCTTCAGGCGACCGTCAGAATTCCGTACGGGAATCCATCGAGGGCGGTCAGGGCCGTCCGAGCCGGATCTCGACGAGCCGAGCGCCACAGGCACATCAGGGCAGTCGACCGACGGACCCGCGCTGGTGAGCACGCTGCCCGGGGCCGTCACGGGGCGGGACCCGATCGGCGGGTGGCCGCCGACGCCGGCGGGGTCGCTGCCAGTGACCCATAGGCGGCGAGGACGTCGCGGTGATCGAGCCAGCCGATCGGCGGACCGCCCGGTTCGGCCATGATCGGTAGACCGGTCGCCTCATGCGCAGCGAGCATGGCGAGCGCGTGGTGCAAGCTGAGGTCAGGGTGCAGCTCGGGCAGCACGCGGGCGAAGTCGCGGGCGTGTCGTGGCGCCCCGGGGCTGTCGTCCTCCCCGGGATCCAGCTCCTCCACCAGGATCGCCCCGAGATAGGACCCGTCGTCGTCGGTGACCGGCGCGGCGCCGTAGCGGGAGCGGCCGAGCCGGCTGACGACCTCCAGGAGATCGGTGCCGCCGGGGACCGGCTCGGGGACCGGGTGCATGGCGTCACGGACGCGGAGCCGGTCGAGCGCGGGGTTGGTACGGGAGTCGGCGTCGATGTCGATACCGCGGCGCAGCAGCTTGAGTGTGTAGATGTTGTCGCGGGAGAGCAGATGGCTCAGCCCTGTTGCCAGCGCGACGACGATCATCAGGGGAAGGATGATCGCGTACTCGCCGGTGAGCTCGAACACGATCAGCAGGGCGGCGATCGGCGCGTGGCTGGCGGCAGCGAACACCGCGGCCATGCCGACCAGGCCGAAGGCTCCGGGGGAGAGATCCAGCCCGGGGAACAGGGCCTGCGCCAGGACGCCGAAGGCGCTGCCGAGCATGCCGCCGATGAACAGCGACGGCGCGAAGACTCCACCCGAGCCGCCGATGCCGATGGTCAGGCTCGTGGCGATCATCTTGCCGACGAGCAGGACGAGCAGGAATCCGAGGGCATAACCTCCGGAGATGGCCTTCTCCAGCACCGGGTAGCCGACGCCGTAGAGCTGGGGCAACGCCATCAGGACTGCACCCAGCAGAAGCCCGCCGACCGCGGGGCGCAGCCAGTCGGGTCCCCGCCACACCAGGTCGCACAGGTCCTCGATCGCGTAGAGCACCCGGGTGAAACCCCAGCCCGCCAGGCCCCCGAGCAGACCCAGTACCGCGTAGAAGGGGAACTCCGCCGCGGAGCCCAGCGTGTATGCCGGCAGGTGCAGGATGTGGTCGGCACCGATCAGCGAGCGGGCCACCGCGTTCGCGGTCACCGAGGCGATGACCACGATGCCGAAAGCCTCCGCGGAGAACTCGCGAAGGATGATCTCCAGGGCGAAGAAGACCCCAGCGATCGGTGCGTCGAACGTGGCCGAGATGCCCCCTGCCGCGCCGCAGGCCACCATCAGTCGCAACCGGTGGTCCGGAACCCGCAACCACTGCCCGATTGACGAGCCGAGCGCGGACCCGATTTGCACGATCGGTCCCTCCCGGCCCACCGAGCCGCCGGTCCCGATGCACATCGCCGACGCCAGCGACTTCACCACGGCGACCCGAGCCGGGATCCGGCCGCCGTGACGGGCCACGGCCACCATCACCTCCGGAACGCCGTGTCCCCGCGCCTCCGGAGCGAACCGGGCCACCAACGGCCCGTACACCAGGCCGCCCGCGACTGGCGCGAGAAGCAGGAACCACAGGCCCAGCGCGGGCAGGTGCAGGCTCGCGACCCGCCCGTCGACCCCGTAGTCGGCGCGACCGGTGACCAGCTCGGTGATCCCGATGATGAGCCAACGGAACACCACGGCGCCCAGCCCTGCACCGGCACCGATGACCAGTGCCAGACCGACCAGTCCGGGCTGGGTGCCAGTGAGCCAGGCGTGCAGCCGCTTCGCCAGCGACAACAGCGCCGGCACCGGATGGAGAACGGCCGAGGTGACTTGAGCGGAACGCCTCACATCCGAACCGCCCATTCGCGTTCGGGCACCTCGCCCGCAACCTCGGCGAAGGCGCGCAGGACGTCTGCCACCGCCTCCTGCTGCTTGACCGGCAGCTTGGCCAGCAGCACCGCCAGCTCGGCGCGCCGCCGGTCCATCACCGCATCGACGAGTTGCCGTCCCCGCCGGCTGAGCCCGACCCGAACTTCACGCCGATCCACCCCGATCCGATCCCGGACCACCAGGCTTTTCGCGACCAGGCGATCGCACATCCGGGTTGCGGTCGAGGGTGAGACGTCCATTGCCGTCGCCAGATCCACCGGCCGCTGCGTTCCGCGCTCGGCCATCACCACCAGCGCGCGATACTGCGGCAGCGTTACCTCGTCGTCCACGGCTGCCAGCGACCGGGCAGCGACGGCGAGGAGCGCTCGGCTGGCCGCCATCACCGCATCGACCAGTTCCTCGCCGCCGCCTGCATGCGGACGAACCGCCGGTTGTTGCACAAGGACATTATTGCATCCGGCAATCTTGCTCGCCGAGTCGTCACGTGGGATCGACGACATGACCTCGAGGACGGTGCTACCGCGTCCTCGGCCCACCCGTGGAACAGCCATGCCGGCACCGCTCTACCCCATCCCGCCCCACGGGTCGGTCCGGGGTCGGGCGCTCCCGCTGCCGTCCTGGTCCACGTCGGGTGTGCTGTCGCGGTAGTCCATCGCCTCCTCGGCGCAGATCGCGCGGTAGCGACGGTCACGCATCCGCAGGATCACGGCGGCCAGCAGGGCCGCGGTGCCCGAGCCGACGAGCACACCGATCTTGACGAAGTTGTCCTGGTCGCTGCCGGCCCCGAAGGCGAGCTCACCGATCAGCAGCGACACCGTGAAGCCGATACCGCCGAGGAGGGAGAGCCCGAGGACGTCCCACCAGCTCAGCTCAGGTGCGAGCTGAGCCCGGGTGAACCGCTGTACCAGCCAGGTGGCACCGAACACGCCGACGGTCTTGCCGACGACGAGCGCGGCGATGATCCCGGTGGTGATGGGGTCGACCAGGCTGGCGCCGAGCCCGCCGGCGTCGGCCAGCGACACCCCCGAGGCGAAGAACGCGAACACCGGCACGGCGACGCCCGCTGAGAGCGGGCGAAAGCGGTGTTCGAGGTGTTCGGCGAAGCCCGGTCCCGGACCTGTGGCGCGCCGAACCACCGGGACGGTGAACCCCAGCAGCACTCCGGCCACCGTCGCGTGGACGCCGGAGGCGTGCATCAGTGCCCAGGTCGCCACGGCGAGCGGGAGCAGGAGCCACCAGGAGCGGACGCGGCGCTGCACGAGCACGGCGAACAGGGCCAGCGGCAGCGCGGCCAGCGCCAGGGGCAGCACGTGCAGGTCCGCGGTGTAGAAGACGGCGATGATCGTGATGGCGAGCAGGTCGTCGACGACGGCCAGGGTGAGCAGGAACGTGCGCAGTGCGGTGGGCAGAGCGGTGCCGACGACGGCGAGCACGGCCAGGGCGAAGGCGATGTCGGTCGCGGTCGGGATCGCCCAGCCGGCGAGGTTCTCGGGGGCGGCGCGGGCGTTGACCGCGATGAACACGAGAGCCGGCAGCACCATGCCGCCGACCGCGGCGGTGACGGGCAGCACGGCCCGGCGAGGACTACGCAGGTCGCCGGCGACGAACTCCCGTTTGAGCTCCAGGCCGGCGACGAAGAAGAAGATCGCCAGCAGCCCGTCGGCGGCCCATTGGGCCAAGGTGAGGTCGAGGTGCAGCGCGGCCGGCCCGACGCGGACGTCGGACACCGCAGCGTAGGCCTCGCGCCACGGGCTGTTCGCCCACACGAGCGCGAGAACCGCCGCACCGACCAGGAGCGCACCGCCCACGGTCTCGGCTCGCAGAATGTCCGCGATCCGGCTGACCTCCGGCCAACTGCCGCGGGGGAACAGCCGGGTCACGGGTCGCGGAGACGGGGCGGCCATAGGACTCCTCATGGATCGACGGCAGGACCGCCGACCAGGCTTCCCGGCTCACCACCATCCATGCTACGGCCCGCGGCACGTCCGCCGCCCGGAACGGAGGCATCGGAGCGCGTTCGATGCGGCGGGGAGGCGCAGGTGACTTCTATCCTGCGCGGCGTGGCCAAGGTGGTGGCGCGCCGGCGATCGCCGGTGGACGCGGTGTTGGGCCGGCCTGCCGCCGCGGTCGTGGCGGGGTTCGCGCTGGCGGTCGGGGTCGGGACTTTCCTGCTGATGCTGCCGGTTGCGACCGAGGACGGCACCCCGGCCGGGCTGGTGACGGCGCTGTTCACCGCCGTGTCGGCGGTGTGTGTGACGGGCCTGGTGGTGGTGGACACCGCGACCTTCTGGTCGGAGTTCGGTGAGCTGGCCATCCTGGTCATGATCCAGGTCGGCGGGATCGGGATCATGACCTTGGCGACGCTGCTCGGCCTGCTCATCGCACGGCGGGTCGGGTTGCGCATGCAGCTGACCGCTCAGGCCGAGACCAAGGCCCTGGGCCTGGGCGACGTCCGTCGGGTCGTGGTCCGCGTCCTGGCGGTCAGTCTGATCATCGAAGCCGCCACCGCGGCGATTCTGGTGGCACGGTTCGCGCTGTTCTACGCGGAGCCGCCGCTGCGGGCGGTGTATCTGGGGGTCTTCCACGCAGTGTCGGCGTTCAACAACGCCGGTTTCGCACTCTTCACCGACAACATGATTCCGTTCGCCACCGACCCGTGGATCTGCCTGCCGATGGGCCTGGCCACGATCCTGGGCGGGGTCGGGTTCCCGGTGCTGTTCGAAGTCGGCCGTCGCCTGCGGGGCCGGGCGACGCGGTGGTCGCTGCACCTGCGGGTCACGGTGGTCACCTATACGGTCCTGTTCGTGGTCGGGGTGGCGGCGTTCCTGCTCGGCGAATGGGACAACCCCGCAACGCTCGGTCCGATGAACGTGGGCGGCAAGATCGTGATCGGGATCTTCCAGGGGATCCAGCCCCGCACAGCGGGGTTCAACAGCGTCGACGTCGCCCGGCTCGACCCCTCCACACTGCTCATCACCGATGTGCTGATGTTCATCGGCGGTGGCAGCGCGGGCACCGCCGGTGGGATCAAGGTCACGACCTTCGCTCTGCTGGCGTTCGTCATGCTGGCCGAGGTCCGTGGCGAGCCGACAGTGCACGTGCTGGGGCGTCGCCTACCCGCGGCTGTCCAGCGGCAGGCGCTGACCGTCGCGTTGGCGGCGGTCGGGCTGGTGATGGTGTCCACGGTGACCCTGCTGGAGATCAGCCGGTTCGGGTTGGATGCGGTGCTGTTCGAGACGGTGTCGGCATTCGCCACGGTCGGATTGTCGACGGGAATCACCGACGACCTGCCGACCGCGGGGAAACTGCTGCTGGTGGCGCTGATGTTCCTGGGCAGACTGGGACCCATCACCCTGGCGTCCGCGCTCGCGCTGCGGGAACACGAACGCCGCTACGAACTGCCGGAGGAGCGCACCATCGTTGGCTAGAGCGAAGAACGATCACGATGGGCGACCGAGCCGGGTCGTGGTGCTCGGCCTGGGTCGCTTCGGCGCGTCGCTGGCGTCGGAGCTGGTCCGCCGCGGCACCGAGGTGCTCGGGGTGGACAGCAAGCAGCGGGTGGTCCAAGGGTTCGCCGACGAGCTCACCCACTCTGCCGTGGCCGACACCACCGACATCGAGGCGCTGCGCCAGTTGGACGTGCCCGACTACCAGCGAGCCGTGGTCGGCATCGGCACCGATCTCGAGGCCAGCATTCTCACCACCGCGGTGCTGGTCGACCTGGGAATCCCGAACATCTGGGCCAAGGCCATCAGCCGCCAGCATGGCCGGATCCTCGAACGGGTCGGCGCCCATCACGTCGTTCTGCCCGAGCACGAGATGGGCGAGCGGGTCGCACACCTGGTTACCGGGCGGATGCTCGACTACATCGAGTTCGAAGACGACTTCGCCATGGTCAAGACCTCACCCCCGCCCGACGTCGTCGGCCGACCGCTGTCGGAGACCCACGTCCGCAATCGCGACCGGATCACCGTCGTCGGCGTCAAACGGCCGGGAGAGGGCTTCACCTACGCCACGGAGAACACGGTGCTGCAGGCCCAGGACCTCCTCATCGTCTCCGGCAAGATCGACGACGTAGAGGCGTTCGCGGACCGTTCCTGACCGACGGCACTGCGCCATCGCACAGATGCCTATTGTTGCCTCATGAGAGCCCGTGACCTCGCGCAGGACCTGCCGACGGTCAGGCCGGACGATCCGGCGATGGCGGCGGCTCGGTTGATCGCGGAGCGCCGGTTGCCGGGGATCGCGGTGGTCGATGCCGGTGGTCGTCCGGTGGCCGTGTTGCCGGCGTCGCAGGTGTTGCGGGTGGTCGTGCCGGACTACGTGCGGGAGGATCCGGCGCTGGCGCGGGTGGTGGACGAGGCCGGGGCCGAGCGGTTGTGTGTGCAGCGGCTGGTTGAGGAGCGGGTGGGTGACTTGGTGCCGGCGGGGCGTCACCGGGTCGAGCTCGCGGTCGTCGACGGTGACGCGACGGTTCTGGAGTGCGCGGCGCTGATGGCGCGGCTGCGCAGTCCGCTGCTGGTGGTGGTCGAGGACCACCGGGTTCGGGGGTTGCTGACCGCGGCGCATCTGCTGGAGGTCCTGCTCCCGGCGGAGGGCGCCGGGGTTGCGGATTAGCCGGCGAGCAGGAAGTAGCGCAGCCAGACGTAGAGAGTGGCCACGGTAAGGGTGGCTCCGGCGACGACGAGTCCGTAGCGGGTGAACTGCCAGAATCCGATCGGTGTGCCGTTGCGGGCGGCGATGCCGGCGACCACGACGTTCGCGCTGGCGCCGATGAGGGTGGCGTTGCCGCCGAGGTCGGCGCCGAGTGCCAGTGCCCACCACAGCACCTGTGGTTCGCCGTCCGGGCCGACGATGTCTGCGACGACCGGGCTCATGCTGGCGACGTAGGGGATGTTGTCGACGATGCCGGAGAGCGCGCCGGAGCCCCAGAGCAGCAGCCCGGTGAAGGCGAGTGGGTCGGTGTCGGCGAAGCCTGCGACGCTGTGCGCGAGCGCCTGCAGCACGCCCGACTCGACCAGGCCGCCGACCATGATGAACAGGCCCATGAAGAAGGTGAGGGTGGGCCACTCGACGTCCTGCAGGGCGGTCTCGGTGGGGATGCGGGTGATGGCGATCAGCAGTCCGGCGCCGAGCAGGGCCACGATGGAGGGTGCGTAGCCGAGGACCGGGCTCAGGACGAAGGCGGCCAGGACGATGCCGAGCACCGTGAGTGACTGCACCAGCAGGCGGGGGTCCTCGATGGCCTCCCGCTCGTTCAGGGCGAGGATCTGGGCGACCCGCTTCTCGTCGGTGTGGAAGGCGTCGGCGAACAGCCATCGGCACAGCCCGATCAGCAGGGCGAGCAGGACGACGACGACCGGGGCGAGGTGGATCAGGAAGTCGTTGAACGGCAGGCCGCCGCGGCTGGCGATGATGATGTTCGGCGGGTCCCCGACCAGGGTGGCGGTGCCGCCGACGTTCGAGGCGAACACCTCGGCCAGCAGGTAGGGCACGACCGGTAGCGCCAGCCGCTGGCACAGCAGGATGGTCACCGGGGCGATCAGCAGCACGGTGGTGACGTTGTCCAGCAGCGCTGACGCCACTGCGGTGATGAGGATCAGCAGCACCATCAGGGGGAACGGCCGGCCGCGGGCGCGCTTGGCCGCCCAGATCGCCAGGTACTCGAAGATGCCGGTCTCGCGCATCACTCCCACGATGATCATCATGCCGAGGAGCAGGAAGATGACGTTCCAGTCGACGCCCGTCTCCGGGGAGAAGAAGGCCGCTTCGGCGTCGCTGATCCCGAGCGCGAGGACCAGTGCGGCACCGCCGAGGGCGGCGGCGACCCGGCTGACCCATCGCTCGGTGGCGATGAGGACGTAGGCGCCGAGGAAGATCACACAGGCGGCGAGGGCGGACAGCAGGTGAGGCACGCACGGGCCCTCTCGGTCGGATCGGCGCACGGCAGGACGACGCCGACCAGGTTGGTCGCGAGCCGCCGGTCGAAGCCGGGTAGCCGCATCAGGCCCAGCACCCAGCGGCGCAGGAGCAGTCGGCGTCGCGACGACGGTAGCGTGCGGGCACCGGCGGATTCAGGGCGCGGCTGGCGAGGGAGGTGGCGGGGTGGCGTATCCGATTGGGCCCGACGTCGACTGGTATCGCAACATCACGGCCGCTGGCGGCTGCGTCGTCATCTACCGGGCGGTTGAGTACCAGGTTGACCGGATCGAGTCGTGCAGCACCGCTGACGGACTGGCGGCGTTCGGGTTACCGCGCTCGCTCGTGCTGCGGCTCCTGCGGCGACGCGAGTTCCGTCGCCTGCATGTCGCCGAGGCCGACGTGTGCGGGCGCTGTGGGCGGTGAACATCTAGCGAGTGTGGATCAGCGCCACGGCTGGCCTGGCGCCGGACCGCTCGACGTCGATCTCGGTGCCGTCATCCGATCACACGTGCTCCATCAGCCGATCCTCTCGTAACGCAGGTATACGGTGCCGTTGCGGAAGGTGCGCTGCTCGACCAGTCGCAGCCGCAGGTCGGTGCCGAGCGGGAAGTACGGCTTGCCGCCGCCGCTGAAGGCAGGCACCACGCTCGGGCGGAACTCGTCGATCAGGTCAAGCAGCGATGCAGCCAGACCGGCGCCGCCGACGGACAGGTCGCCGTCGGTCTCCTTCTTGAGCCGGACCACCTCGTCGATCGCATCCGCGCGGCGCACCAGCCGGCACCCGGGCGCGACCGACTCCAGCGAGTCGGAGAACACGATCCGCGGCGTCGCGGTGTACTCGCGGGCGAACTCCGCCTCCACCTCGTGCCCGTCGGCCCGCTCCGGCGCCGTCCAGAACTCCTCCATGACCTCATAGAGGCCGCGGCCGAACAGGAGCGCTGCCGTCTCACGGGTCTGCTGGTTGGCGAAGCGGTGCACCTCCTCGTCCGGCTCGGAGAAGGCGATGCCGCCGGTCACGTCCTCGATGTAGCCGTCGAGGGAGATGCTCATCGTGTAGTTGAGAGTGCCCATGGGAAGTAGACCGCCCGGCTCACCCGAACTCATCGTCAGCGGGGCTCGTCGGGGTGCCCAGCGACCCCGCCGCTCTCCGGGGGCTGACCCCACCCGACGCGGCAGCCAGGTGGGACCCTCGCCCATGACCATCGCCCGCCGGCGCACCTTCCGGATCCGCGTCGGCGCCGTCCTGCTTGCCCTGGGCACCGTGCAGTTCTTCGCCGCGCACCTCATCGCCCAGAGGGCATGGCCCAGTCCGTACAGCTGGACGACGAACTACATCAGTGACCTGGGTGCCGTCACCTGCGCTCCGGGGTCGAGCGACGCCGTCTGCTCACCGCTGCATGCGGTCATGAACACGGCGTTCCTGCTGCAGGGTGCCCTGCTCATCGGCGGCACGGTGCTCACCGCCGAGGCGTGGACGGCGAGCACCGGGCGCCGGGTGTGGCAGGGCCTGGTCGCCGGGGCGTCGGCGTCCACACAGATGCATCGTTCGTCCCGCCGCGCCGCGACGGTGCTCGGCATCGTCGGGGTGGTCGGGTTCGCACTGCTGGCCGTGGCGACGACGTGGCCGGACGGTCCCGTCGGTGTCGGTGCGGCGGAACGCACCGTGGTGTCCCGCTCCAGATCTGGGCCCTCGTCACCGGTATCGCCCTTCTGATGGCCGGTCGCCGACCTGCGTGAGGCCGACGGCCGACGTGATGTCGACCGACGGTGGGTTTTGTCGTCCGCGTGTGTCCTTTTCTCCGCCTCCGATATCGCCGTGGTGCGGGCGCCTCGGCCCGCCCACCAGCCCCGGCCCGAATCGTGCTTTCAACAACGCCGACATCCTGGGCGCCCCGCGTGCAGATCGGATCAGGCTCGGCGGCTCGCCGGCCGCGGGTGCCCCGGCACCGCCCGGTTCGAACTACGAGGCGGCAATGACGTCACCGACGTCGAACCGGGCGAGGTCGTCGTCCCGTAGTGGCTTCTTCCCTCCTGAGTCGAACCGGCCCACGGCCTTATCGATCTTCGGGCTTCCCGCCGCCAGCTCCGCTACGACCACTCCCCCGACGAACGACGAGCGATTCGAACGCCGTCCGACGGCGGACCGGCTCGGTGGTCTGCTGCGCGAGTATCAGCAGGTCGCGTGACGTGCGCGAACTTGCTGGCACCCACAGCGTTAGCCGAGGGGGGTGACTTGGGTGGCCTGCGGTCCCTTCTGGCCCTGCTCGATGTTGAAGGACACGCGCTGGCCCTCGTCAAGGCTCTTGTACCCGCCGCCCTGGATCGCGGAGTAGTGCACGAACACGTCCGCGCCACCACCGTCGGGAGCGAGGAAGCCGAAGCCCTTCTCGCTGTTGAACCACTTGACGGTGCCCTCTGCCATTTCTTGATCTCCTTGTACCTTGCGCCGGGGCACTGCCCCCGGCATCGCGCCGCCTAGCCGCTACGGTCTGCGCCTGGGTCGGGACACCGTTCGCTGTCGCGAGGTCGGCGTCGGCGCGGAGACTACCCCGCCCCGGCCCCAGACCCCTCACTGATCGCGGGCGGCGCGTCAGATTGTCGGCGTACGACCTGACGTCCCGGTCCCCGCGGGGGGCGTGGCGGCCGAGGTTGTAGCGCTCGGTGTCGGATTCTCGCAGGCCAGCCGTGCGATCAGGCCGGCGATGGTGGCATTGACGGGTGGGCGACCGGGGCGGCTCGGGTAGGTCCACTCTTGGTCACGAGGCGGCGGTGCCACCGCTACGCGGTGGCAGGGGTGATCAGGCGGTGTCCCCGCAAGCTTGTCGGTAGGCGTCGGATCAGTGCGGCGAACACGGCTCGGTCGGTCCGGTCCAGGCGCGGCCTGGGGTTCGTTCCGCGCAGTACCGCGACTTCGTGGCGCAGGACGAGCAGCTCGATGTCTCTGGACGACGATGGGCGGCCGAGCAGTGTCAGCCAGTCGAGGAGCCGGTTGACGATCAGGACGAGCCAGGGTCACGAAGACGCTGGTCAGGCGGCGTGAGCCGGTTTGCGCGCCGACAGCCTCCCGGGAATCGAGGCTAGCCACTCGTGTGTCGCGCACCGCGGCTGCCACCCTCATCCAGTGACATCACTGGGACCGACATGGGCCACCACCACGGGTTGGGACACGGTCGAGGATTGGGTGGGAGCGCGGCTGAGTTCGCGCTGGGGCGCAGCGGAGGGTGCAGATTTCGATCAAGAAGGTCTATGCGCCGAGGTGCGCGAGGTGGTCAACGACAACCTCCCAGCTGGATGGACCCTTGAAGAGAACCAGTTCGTCGTCCCGACTCCAATTCCCGAGGACACACTCGACATCATCCGCGACACCATTGACGAGATCGACTTCTGGGGGATGGCCCAGTATTATGACAACGGCGACTGAGACAGGAGAATCGTCGGGGTCGTCCAGGGCGAAGAACACGTGGTCGCCCGCAGCGGTGCTGGGGGTACCCGCCGCAGCTCGAGGATCCGGCGGATCGTGGATGCGCCGATGCGCCGATGCGATGGCCGAGGTTGAACAGTTCGCCTTGGATGCGCTGGCTGTCGATCCTGATCCGGCCGTCGTCGAACATCAGCTCGATCGAGCCTTGCTGATCGGGCACCGCGGCCTCCTTCCCGTCGGGCAACGAGCCCGTGTCCACGCTGTCCGACGCGATCCACGGCCGCCGAGCCCTGAGAGCACTTCCGCGCCCGCGGGCGATTGGTCCACAGCGGACGCGCGTCATCCCGGCAGTCCGGCCGAGGTCGGGTGCCGAGATCCGACACCACCACCTGAGCGCATGGCCAGACGAGCCCGGGAGTTGCCCGGCCCGCAGTCGGGCAGGCACGCACCGCTCCCAGCCCAGATCCGCCAGGTTCGAGCTGGTCCGGCGCTAGTCGATCGCCTGATCCTGGATCGACGGTGTCGGGGTGCTGGGTGTGGCCATCCCGGCTGTGATGGGGGAAGGCCGGAAACCCTTGAAGGTCATCCACAGTCCCAGCGAGAGCTCCCAGAGGGCCACTGGGAGGGTCGCGATCGCCGTCCAGGGGGAGATCTGGTCGATGACGCCGAAGAGCACTGCGACGCTGGAGGTGATGAGCAGGGGCGCTCCGACGAGCCCCATCAGAGGGATGGGCCGCGGCACGAGGCCTGACCGGTACAGCAGGGTGCCCAGCAGAAGCGCGCTCAGGCACGGCATGAGGGTCTGTCCGAGCAGGAATGTCCCGTTGTAGGTCGCGACGAGCGACGCGCCGGTGGTGACGAGAGAGGCGGTGTCCGCTGAGCCCGGGTTCTCGCGCAGGTGGACGAGCGACAGGAGGCTCACGACCCCGGTGAAGATCATGGCCGCCTCGACGGTGCGGACGGCGGCGAAGCCGAGCGCCATGCTGTCGTTCTGCCGCCTGACCACCGGGTACAGCGTGACGGCGGTGCCGACACCGGCAAGGGCGACGATCACCTCGAGGAGGGCGCCGCAGAGCACACCGGTGCTGCTGCCCGCGCTGGTGATGAAGTTCCGGTCCGTCTTGACCTGGCCGTAGAGGGCGAGTGTGGGGATCGAGATGAACGTGATCAGGTAGAAGACTCCTGCGACGAGCGCGGTCTTCCGTAGAGAGGTCATCGGATCTGCCCTTGTGCCGATCCTCGATGGGTATTCATGATTCACGCCCTGTCCGAGCCTGCTGGGAACAACCGGCGCCGGGGTCTAGGGCGGATTGACATGTTGTCACGCCATGGATGCCCATAGACCCGCATCCTTGAGACGAGTGCAAGCAGCGCTGGGCGGCGAACCGGGCGCGCGGCAGGTCGCGGCGTCGAGGCCAACGGGTCCGGGTGGCCGTCAGTCCCGGTCGAGCTCGACCACCTCGGCTACCGCCCGCAGGTCGTCGAGCGCGGCGTCGCGGACCTCCCGGCCGAGGACCAGGCCCTCCCACACCAGGAGGGGACATCGCTGCGGAACGGGCGTCCCTCGTCCTGCCCGGTCAGCGTGAACGGGCACCTCGCACTGCGCGCGACCCGCGTCCACGACCGTGCCGCGGCCGGTGGCGAGGTCGCCGGCGAACTGACCTCGGCCCGACCGATGTCGTACAGCCCCACGCGCATCGAGGGGCGTGCCGCGATCGCCGAGTTCCTTGCCACCGTGTATCGCAGCCTGCCGCTGCAGTACACCGAGTACCGGACGATCGCCGTGCACCAGGTGAGCGACGCGACGCTCGTGGTCGAGCAGGAAGCGCTCGGCGTCAACACACGGACCGCTGCGCGGTTCGCGCTCCCGAACGTCGCGGTGATCGACGTCGATCCGGACGGGTTGATCACGAGCTTCCGGGACTACGCCAATCCCGTTGCCGTTGCTGAGGCCCTGGGCGATGCCGCCCGCTGATGCGGAGGCGCCGACGTCCGAACCAGCCGGTCACGGCACGTCCGAGAGCCCGAACTCCTTGGCCGCGACGACGTGGTGGACCGGCAGCCGGTGCTTCACGCGGACCGTGCGGGGCAGGTCCATCCGCAGCCACCGGGACGTCTCCTTCGGCAGGGTGGAGATGACGAACCCGGCATAGCCCGGGTGCGCCGCGACCTCTTGATCGATCGCCTCCGCCGGGTCGGCCGTGCCGACGTGCACGTCGCTCAACGGCACGCCCCGCTTCGTGAACAGCGCCCGGGCCCGCTCGCCGCGCTTGCGGGCGGTGGCCTCGGCGTCGTTCTCGTCGCCCTTGCGGAACAGCAGGTGCCGGACCGGGGTGGCAGGGACGAGCAGGACGAACTCCGCCGCGGCGTCCCGTTCGCGGACGCCGCGCACAGCCTCCAGCAGCAGCGGGCTGGTGACCGTCTCGTGCGCGACGACAAGGTAGCGGGCCATGCGGCCTCCCGTGGACGTCGTTGGTCCGGGTCTTGGCCGAATGGTCCCACGCGGCACCAGGCGGGGGAAGCGCTCATTTCGGCTTCGAGCCGCACACACGTGCATGTCGCGGTGCACAACGACGTCCGGGTCAGGCTCGGCCCGTTGCGCCCGCACGGCAACCTGGCCGGCACCCATCGGCGCCCGGTTCATCGACAGCTGGTCAAGCCGCTGTCGTTGCGGTGGACTACGGACCGTGTACTGGGTCCTGCACGTCGACCTGGATCAGTTCATCGCGGCCGTCGAGCTGCTGCGCCGCCCGGAGCTGGCCGGACGGCCGGTGGTCGTCGGGGGCCATGGCGACCCGACCCGCCGTGGTGTCGTCGCCACGGCGTCCTACGCGGCCCGCGAGTTCGGCGTCCATTCTGGAATGCCGCTGCGCACGGCGGCACGTCGCTGCCCGGACGCGGTCTTTCTGCCGGCGGACAACGCAGCGTATGAGGCGGCGTCGGAGGACGTGATGGCCGTCCTGCGCGGCTTCGGCCCGATCGACGGCGCCGTCGTGGAGGTGATGGGGTGGGACGAGGCGTTCGTGGGAGCGGTGACCGACGACCCCGAGGGACTCGCCGGACGGATTCGGGAGGCGGTGCGCACGCAGACCCGGCTCACCTGCTGCGTCGGCGTCGGCGACAACCTGCTGCGCGCCAAGATCGCGACGGGCTTCGCGAAGCCGCCGGTGCGCAGCGAGCGCGGTGCGGGTGTCGTCGGCGCGGGGGTCTTCACCCTCACCGCGGAGGACTGGGATGTGGTGATGGGCGACCGGCCGACGCGCGCGGTGTGGGGCATCGGCGCGAAGACCGCGGCGAAGCTGGCCGATCGCGGCCTGCACACCGTGCGTGAGCTGGAAGGGGCCGATCCGGCCGCGCTCGCGGCGGACCTGGGGCCTGCGCTCGGGCCGTGGTATGTGCAGCTGGGGCGCGGCGTCGGGCGAGTCGAGGTGCGGGGCGAGCCCTGGCTGGCCCGTTCACGCGGCCACGAGGAGACGTTTGCCGTCGATCTGACCGACTGGGCCGAGGTACGCGCTGCGGCCGCCGGTCTCGCCCGCCGGGTGGCGGCAGATGTGCTTGCTGAGGGGCGGCCCGCGGCACGGGTCGGGGTCAAGGTGCGGTTCGTCCCGTTTATCACCCGCACCCGCAGCACCACCCTCGCCGAGCCGACCAGCGACACGGCCACGATCGAGGCCACGGCACTCGACATGCTCGACCAGTTCACCGCCCGACGACCCGTCCGGCTGGTCGGGGTCCGAGCGGAGTTCGCCCCCTGATCAACGTCTCACCTTGCTGACACCGGTGAAGCGTTCGTCACCGCGCCACCCTGCCGACGCTGACGTGGCTCAATGCGACGACGCGTGGTGATCACACTGCTGGGCGGTCCCAGCACGTGCAGGCGACGGAAATCGTGTCGCCGTAGGAGGCGCAGGACGAGCGAGCGCGGAAAGCCGAACGCCGCCAGATAGCGAACGGCCCGTGGCCGGACCGTGCCAGCGGCACCGAGACTCGGTTGATCGTGTTCTTGACCAGCCCGAGAAATCCCCGCTTGAGGTGCTGCGACACCATGCCCGTGGTCGGTCGGGTGAGGTCAGCCAGTCCTGCGCGGCGGTCTCGTCGACGCCTGCAGAGGATCTTCGGGCCACGCGTGCTTGGGGTAGCGGCCCCGCAGCTCGGCGCGCACTTGCGGATATCCGGTGGCCCAGAACGACGTCAGGTCCGTGGTGACCGCGGCAGGCCTGCCCGCCGGGGACAGCAGGTGCAACACGACGGGCAGCCTGCCGTCGGCGACGGTGGGGGTCGCGGTCCAGCCGAAGACGTCCTGCACCTTGACCGCGAGCACCGGCTGGTCTGCGGAGTAGTCCACGGCGACGCGGGAACCGGACGGCACCGCGATCCGCTCCGGAGCGAGCTGGTCGAGCTGGGCGGCGTGCCGGTGGTCGAGCAGCGCACGCAAGACGGTGGCGGCGTCGATCCGGGCGAGGTCCGCGCGGCTGCGGGCCTGTGACAGGCGATGGTCCCACCACCGGTCGAGGTCGGCCAGCAGGGCGGCATCGGACACGTCGGGCCAGTCGTCGCCGAAGGCGCGGTGCAGGGTGGCGAGCCGGTCGCGCAGGCGCCGGGCGTGCTCGCTCCACCGCAGCAGTCCGAGACCCTCGGTGTGCAACCCCTGCCGCAGAGCGCTCGCGACGGCGTCCGGGTCGGGGCGCTCGAGGCGGCGCTCCGTCAGCACGATGGCGCCGAGCCTGCGCACCCGGCGGGCGACGACGTCGCCGTCGACCCATGCCACCTCGTCCTCCTCGACGAGCAGCGCAGGCGCGGCGAGCTCGGCCAGCTCACGATCCGCGGCGGCGGCCAGCCTGATCCGACCGTGCTCTGCGCCCGGCGTCCGGTCGGCGACGGCGATCGCCAGCCATTCCTGGCCTGCCAGCGGGCTCCCGGCAGGCAGCTCCACGGCCGTGCCGCCGGACATCAGGTACACGTCGCGGTGCAGTACCCGGCCGGCGCCTGCGGGGCGGCGACGCGCCAGCCGCTCCGGATAGGCCAGTGCGACGACCAACGCGGTCGCCTCGCCACCCGGTCGCGTGGGTGTCGGGGAACGCGCGGGGGCGCCGGATGTGCGGGGGAGTAGTCGTCGCAGCCGGGTGACCTCGACCCGCCAGCGTCCGGCCCCGCGGGCTGTTCCGGACCGCAGACGTCGCAGCTCGTCGTCCACGGCGACGCCCTCGGCCAGCGTGTCGTCGTCGATCAGTGCCACCACCTCGGCGGCTGCTCGGGCGCCCACCAGCGCCGCCCCGTCGAGCAGCGCGCGGGCCAGCCGCGGGTGCAGCCCGAGCTCGGCCAGCCGCCGCCCGCGGTCGGTGACACCGCCGTCGTCCAGCGCCCCGAGCGCCCGCAGTACCTGCTGCCCGGCCTGTAGCGGTCCGGTCGGCGGTGGGTCCCACCAGCGCAGCGCGCTGCCGTCCGGCGTTCCCCAGCAGGCCAGGTCCAGCGCGAGCCGGGTGAGGTCGGCGGTGCGGATCTCCGGCTCGGGATAGCGGGCGAGCAGCTCGCCCTCGGGCCAGCAGCGGTACACGCGACCCGGCGCCTCCCGCCCGGCGCGCCCGGCGCGTTGCTCCGCGGCGGCCGCCGACACCCGCACGGTGACCAGCCCGGCCAGCCCACGTCGATGATCGGTCCGGGGCGTCCGGGCCAGCCCGGCGTCCACCACCGCGCGGACCCCGGGCACGGTCAGGCTCGACTCGGCCACCGCCGTCGACAGCACCACCCGCCGCCGCAGCCCGGGCGTCAGCGCCAGGTCCTGCTCGGCGGCGCGCAGCCTGCCGTGCAACGGGACCACGTCGACGTCGGCCGGGTCAGCGAGCAGTGCGGCCGTGCGGCGGATCTCCGGCACGCCGGGCAGGAACGCGAGCACGTCGCCGTCGCTCTCCCGCAACGCGGTCCGCACCGCGCGGGCAACGCATGTCTCGATGCGCTCGCCGCGAGCAGGCGGGGTGTGCCGGATCGTCACCGCGAACATCCGCGCCTCGACCCGCAGCACCGGTGCGTCGCCGAGCAGCTCGGTGAGCCGGTCCGTGGCCACCGTGGCCGAGGTGGCCAACAGCCGCAGGTCCGGACGCAGCCCGGCGCGCGCGTCGAGCAGCAGCGCGAGCAGCAGATCCGCGTCGAGATGCCGCTCGTGACATTCGTCGAGCAGCACCGTGTGCACGCCGTCCAGCTCCGGGTCGGCCATCAGCCTGCGCAGCAACAACCCGGACGTCACCACCTCGATGCGGGTGCGATCCGACCTGCGCGAGTCGCCACGCACTGCATAGCCGACGGTCTCACCGACCGGTTCACCGAGCAGCACTGCCATCCGGGCCGCGGCCGCCCGGGTGGCCAACCGGCGCGGTTCGGCGACCAGCACCCGGCCCCGGTCCGGATCGACCGCCGCCGCCAAGGCCGGCGGGACCAGCGTCGTCTTCCCGGTGCCCGGCGGCGCGACCAGCACCGCGCTGCCGTGCGCGGCCAGCGCGTCGGTGACCGCACCGAGCACCGCACGCACCGGCAGGTCGGGCAGGTGGGACAGATCGGGGAGCCGCATCGACGCTCAGTGTGCCCCGCTCCGGCGCCGGGCCCCGGCTCCGGATGTGGACGCGCGCCGATGAGGATCAACCGGACCGACCACTGGCCCCCGCCTGAGACCGCTAGTGCTCAGGTGGGTAGGACCCAGTTGGTGAGGATCATGCAGGTCGCGGTGCCGGCAAGGATGCTGAGCACGACGTTGCGGCGCCACCGGTGCACCGCCACGGTGACGGCGACGCCGGCCAGTTCGGGCAGGCCGCGGGCGCTGTAGGCCTTGCGCAGGCGCCCGGTGACCCGCCCACCTGATTCAGCGGCCTTTCACGGCGAGGTCGGGGAGCGCGGGCCGGTGCAGCCACGCGGCGAAGAACGCCGAGAGGTCCGTGCCGGCGTGCCGCGCGGCCAGCTCGACGAACTGCGCGGTGCTCACCGTCGCGTGCCGGTGCCGCGCCGCCCAGTCGCGCAGCAGCGTGAAGAAGCCCTCGTCGCCGATCCGCGCGCGCAGCGCGTGCAGCACGAGCGCGCCGCGCTTGTAGACCCGCTCGTCGAACATCCGCGCCACCCCGGGGTCGGCGAGGACGAGGTCGGCCGGCATCGCCGCCACGTGCGCGTGCCACTCCCGGGCGTGCGCCGAGGCGGCGCGGCCGCCGGACGCCTCCGACCACAGCCATTCCGCGTAGGTCGCGAAGCCTTCGTTGAGCCAGATGTGGCGCCAGTCGGCGATCGTGAGGCTGTTGCCGAACCACTGGTGCGCAAGCTCGTGCACGACGAGCCGCTCGTGGGTGCGCCGCCCGTCGAGGTGGTTCGCCCCGAAGATCGACATGCCCTGGGCCTCGATCGGGTCCTCCAGGTCGTCGTCGGTGACGACGAGCTGGTAGTTGGCGAACGGGTAGGGCCCGAACAAGTCCTCCAGCGCCGTCATGATCGTGGGATGCCGGCCGAGGTCGCGCGCGGCGTTCCTGCGCAACCGGGTCGGCAGCAGCGCCACCTGAGGCACCGGGCCGGCGGCGAGCACGACCTCGTCGTAGCGCCCGATCTGCACGCTGACCAGGTACGACGCCGTGGGCTCCGCCCGCTCGTACACCCAGGTCCGCGTGCCGGCCGAGCGGCGTCGCGCGGTGAGCACACCGGTGACGGCGACCGTGTAGGGCGCCGCCGTCGTCACGGCGATGCGGTAGGTCGCCTTGTCCGCCGGGTGGTCGTTGCACGGGAACCAGGACGGCGCGCCGACGGGTTGGCTCGCGACGAGCGCGCCGTCGGTCAGCTCCTCCCAGCCGATGTCGCCCCATCGGCTGGAGATCGGTGTGGGCTCGCCGGAGTAGCGCACGTCGACGGTGAACCCGCCCGTGACCGGGCGGGCCGGTGTGACGTGCAGCTTGCCGCTGTCGCGAGGCGATCCTGACTGCGTGAACTTCGCCGGACGGCCGTCGACGAGCACGCGGGGCACCCGGAACCCGGCGAGGTCGAGGCTGAACCGGCTCAGCGGCGCGTGGGCCACGGCGGTGAGCACTGCCCGACCGGTGAGCCGGTTGGTCGCCGGCTTGTAGGCGATGTCGAGCTCGTAGTGTTCGATCCGGTACCCACCGTTGCCGTGCTCGGGCAGGTACGGGTCGCCCGACCGGGCTGCGCCGGCCTTCGGGCTGCGGCTCAGTCCCACGTCGTGATCGGGTTGCCCAGCCAGCGCGTCGCCGCCGGGACCGTGTCGCCGCGGGTCACCAGTGAGCCCGGCCCGATCGTCGTCCCGGCGCCGATGCTCGCACCGGGGAGGATGATCCCGTTGGGTCCGACCGTCGCGCCCTCGTCGATGCGCACCTCGTCCATGCTCATGATCCGATCATGGAACAGGTGGGTCTGCACGACACAGCCCCGGTTGACGGTGGCGCCGTCGCCGAGCCGCACGAGGTCGGACTCGGGCAGCCAGTAGGTCTCCAACCACACCCCGCGCCCGATGCTCGCGCCCATGCTCCGCAACCACGCGGTGAGGACGGGGGTGCCGCCCGCATGTTCCACCAGCCACGGGACCGCCAGCACCTCGACGAACGTGTCGGCAAGCTCGTCGCGCCACACGAACGAGCTCCACAGCGGATGCTCCACCGGCCGGAACCGGCCGACGAGCAGCCACTTCATCGCCGTCGTCACGCAGGCGGCGACGACGCCCGCAGCCAGCAGCAGCGGACCCGCGAGCACCGCGGCCACCACGAACCCGGCGCCGGCCTGGATCGTCATCAGCTGTCCGACGACGAGTACGCCGAGCGCGGCGGAGCACATCACCGGCACCATCCGGCACAGCTCGATCAGGCCGCGGGCGATCTTGAGGTGACGCGGTGGGTGGAACGTGCGGCTGGTGTCGCCCCGTTCGACGGCCCTGCGCAGCGGCATCGGCGGCAGGCCGAGCCACGAGGACCCCTTCTTCGCCTTGCGTGGCGTCGCGGAGAGCACGCCGACGAGCCCGCGGTTCGGCACCGATCGACCCGGCGCGGTCATCCCGGAGTTGCCGAGGAAAGCCTGCTTGCCGATCCGTGAGGGGGCCACGTGCATCCAGCCGCCGGAGAGCTCGTAGGTGCCGACCATCGTGTCGTCGGCGAGGAACGCGCCGTCCGCGACCGTGGTCATCTTCGGCAGCGCGATCACCGTCGACGCCTCGACGTCCCGGCCGATCTTGGCGCCGAGCAGTCGCAGCCAGGCGGCCGTGAACTGGCTGGAGTACAGCGGGAACAGGCCCGTGCGGGCCATCCCCATCAGCCGCTCCGTGGCCCAGACCTGCCAGCCCGCGCGGCTGTGCACCGGGTGGAAGCCCTCGGCCATGCCGATGCCGAGCAGGCGCACGCCGACCACGACGAGCACCGCGTACGTGAACAGGTAGGCCACCGTCGCGGGGGCGACCATCAGCAGCGCCCCGCTCGTCGCCTCCGCGGGGGACGCCGTCCCTGCGACGCCGACCGCGACGATCGCGAGCGCAGGCAGCGCCGCCACCGCGGGGACCAGCCCGAGCAGCGTCGACGTGATGCCGTAGGCGAGCGCCCACGAGCGCGAGCGCGCCGGGCGGGTCGACGGCCAGGACACGCCGGATTTGCCTGCCCGCCTCGCGGGGGAGCCCGCCCAGCACTGACCGGCGGGGACGGCGCCCTGGACCGTGGAGCCCGCGGCGATCTCGGAACCCTTGCCGATCCGCGCGCCCGGCAGCAGCGTGCTGCGCGAGCCGATCGTGGCTCCGGCGCCGATCCGGATCTTGCCGATGTGCACGACGTCGCCGTCGACCCAGTAACCGCCGAGGTCCACCTCCGGCGCCACGGCCGCGCCGCGCCCGATCTTGAGCAGGCCCGTCACGGGCGGTGCGGAGTGCAGGTCGACGTCGTTGCCGATCTTCGCGCCGAGCGCGCGGGCGTAGCGGGCGGTCCACGACGCGCTCGAGACCCCTGTCGCACCGGACAGCGCGGCGAGCCGGGTGGCCGCCCACAGCCGCACGTGCACCGCGCCGCCGCGCGGGTAGCTGCCGGGCCGCATGCCGTGCAGCAGCAGCCGGGCGCCGCCCGCGGCGATCCCGATCCGCCCGGCGGGGCTGAACAGGAGGAGCCAGGCCACCGCGAGGGACCACCACGGGACGGTGGGTGCCCAGGGGACCAGGGGGGCGGCGACCGTCGAGATCGCGGCGGCGACGCTCGCCCAGCGCAGGCCGACCAGCGCCAGCATCGGCGCCATGAGCAGGGCCTGCGCGAGCGCTGCGCGGCGCGGTGTCGGTGTGATGTCGCGCCGCGTGGTTGTGGTCGTGGTGAGTGCGTCCAGCCGGGCCGCCAGTGATCCCAGCCTGGGGAGCAGGTAGACGTCGTTGACCGACACCTGCGGGTGCCGCGTGCGGATCCGCGCCACCAGCTGCGCTGCGGTGAGGCTGCCGCCGCCGTGGCTGAAGAAATCGGCCTTCGGGTCGCTCACCGACACACCGAGGATCTCCGCCCAGCCCTCGGCCAGCCAGCCCTCCGTGGGAGTCAGCAGGCCTGCCGCCACGGGGTCGAGCCCGCTCGCCGCCGGCAGTGTTGAATCCCTCAGGGGCCACGGGAGCGCGTCCCGGTCGACCTTGCCCGAGGTGCGCGTCGGCAGGTCGTCGACCACCGCGAGCAGCGGCACGAGCGCGGTGGGGAGTCGCTCGCGGAGGGCGAGTGCCGCGGTGTCGGTGTCCAGCTCGCCGTCGGGCACCACGTAGCCCACCAGCACCTGGTTGCCGGCCCGGGTGCGGCGCACGGCCGCCGCCGCGCCGCGAACAGCGGGCAGCGCGAGCAGCGCGGCGTCGACCTCGCCCAGCTCGATGCGCCGCCCGCCCAGCTTGACCTGGTCGTCGGCGCGCCCGAGGAACAGCAGCCCGGCCTCGTCAGCGCGGACGACGTCGCCGCTGCGGTAGGCGCGGTCCCAGCCGAGCGAGGGCAGCGGGGCGAACCGCGCGGCGTCCCGGTCCGGGTCGAGGTACCGGGCGAGCCCGACCCCGCTGATCACCAGCTCGCCGCTCTCGCCCATCGCGACCGGCTCGCCCGCGCCGTCGACGACGGCGAGCGCCCAGCCGTCGAGCGGCATCCCGATGCGCACCGGCCCCTGGCCGGTCAGCTGCGCGGCGCAGGCGACGACGGTGGCCTCGGTCGGCCCGTAGGTGTTCCACACCTCGCGGCCCTCGACGGCGAGCCGCTCGGCCAGCTCGGGAGGGCACGCCTCGCCGCCGAGGATCAGCAGCCGCACCTCCTCCAGCGCGTCCGGTGGCCACAACGCGGCGAGTGTCGGGACGGTGGAGACGACCGTGATGCGCTGCGCCTCCAGCCACGGCCCGAGGTCGACGCCGGTGCGGACGAGCGCCCGCGGCGCCGGGACCAGGCAGGCGCCGTGCCGCCAGGCCAGCCACATCTCCTCGCACGAGGCGTCGAACGCGACCGACAGCCCCGCCAGCACGCGGTCGCCGGGCCCGATCGGCTCGTCGGCGAGGAACAGGCGGGCCTCGGCGTCCACGAACGCCGCGGCGGAACCGTGGCTGACCGCGACCCCCTTCGGCGTGCCCGTCGAGCCGGACGTGAAGATGATCCACGCATCGTCACCGGGTCCGGGCGTGCCCGTCGCGCCGATCGGTGCGCCGTATTTCCTCATGGATCCGTCGTCGCCGAGCACCGCGCACACCCCGGCCTCTCCGAACACGAGCTCGGCCCGCTCCGCGGGGTCGTCGGCGTCGACGGGAACGTACGCGGCGCCCATGGAGAGCACAGCGAGGATAGTGACGTACAGCTCGGCGGTGCCGGAGGAGATCCGGACGCCGACGCGGTCACCGACCCCGATTCCGGCATCCGCGAGGCGCCCCCGGACGGCGTCGATCTCATCGGCCAGCCTGCGATAGGTGAGCACCGTCCCTCCGGCGTCCACTGCGGCCTCGTCGGGGTGCTTCGCGGCGGTCTCCGCCAGCACGTCGAGCAGGGTGCGGCGGGCCGGTTCAGGGGCAGCGGGGTAGAGCGCGGGGGTGCGGGTGAGCGTGAGTGTCACCGGGCACCGGCGGGGGTCGGCGCGGTTCGGGCACAACGAGGGCAGCGTGCAGCGCGCGGGCGCATCTCTCACCTTCCGGGTGAACGTGCTGTGTCGTCAGCCGGGTCGGGGCTGGGTGCGGGTCTGGCGGCACCACCCGGGGCACAGCGAACTCTCATTGTCAGGTTAACGGAAGATGTCCGGCCGGTCTCGGAGACGTGCGTGAGTTCACCCCCTCAGCGCGCTGAGCAGGGCGGCGTCCTGATGAATGGAGGCTCGGGCAGCGAGATCTAGTGGATCTTGTTCAGCGCTGGGCTCAGTTGCTCCGCGACATCCTCCGCAGTGATCAGGTGGGAGGTGACGGTGTCGACGTCGTTGGGTCCGGTCATGTTCTGCTCGGTGGTCACGACGTGCTCGGTGACGAGCGAGACGTGGCTGTCGTCGGGCTTGGCCGCCACCCGCTTCTTCAGGAGATCCTCGATCCAGGTGGCCCTGTCCACCAGATCTCCGGGGAAGTCGGAGGCGTAAGGCAGGCGAGTCCCCTTTCCCTTGTTGGGGCCGGCGTGGAGCTCCCAATAGAGGGAATGGACCAGCCGGAGCAGCTGGAAGACGGTCCCGTTCTCCGGACGCTCCTCGTCGAGGGCTCGTGTGTTGAACTCGGCAACGGCACCTCCCACGCGGTCGGCGATCATCGCCGCGGCTTCGAACTGTCGCGGTCCCTTCTTCGCCAGTTTGAGGGCCTGCCGCAGGGGTTCCACCACCATCTTCTGCCAGTCGAGACGCTTCTTCGACTTCGGCGGTGGTGGGGTGGGCTTCGGCGTCTTGGGCTCGGGACGCTTGCCCTTCGGCCTGGGTTTGAACACCTGGCGCTGAAGCGCGCCGGTCACCGCCCGGTTCCCGGCGGCGCGTTGCAACTGCAGCAGGAGAGAGGTGGGCTGTCGATCCACAGCCCCCGGCGTGCGGGCTTGGCCGTGTGATCGGCGTTCACTGTCACGGGACTCGACGGAACGTGCCATGTGTGGCCTCCCCACGGTGCCCGGCCGGTCGGTCACGGTACCCGCCGCCTACGCTGCGGGGCCATGCGGACCGGCGGCAAGATCGTGATGGCTGCGGCGGTGGCCGTGGGCTTGGTCTCCTGTTCCTCCGCGGACAACGGCACCCCGGCCGCGGCGACGACGAGCGCACCGACGGTCGAGGCGAGGAGCCCTGCGCCGGCCGGCTCTGCCACCGCTTCCACGCTCGCGGCCTGCACGGTGGACGACATCACGGTGACGGGCGCGGCCGGCAGCAAGCCGACCATCACGGTTCCCGACACCTGCTCGCCGCCGACACAGCTGCTGAGCAAGGACCTCGTGGTGGGCACCGGCCCGGAGGTCACCGTGGGCGTCAACATACAGACGCACTACGACCTGGTCACATGGTCGGACAAGCGGGAGCTGGACTCCTCCTGGTCACGTGGAGAGCCCTTCCCGCTGCAGGACGTGGGTCGGGCGCACGTCATCGACGGGTGGAACGAGGGTCTGCTCGGGATGCGGCAAGGTGGTCGCAGGCTGCTGGTCGTCCCGCCGGACAAGGGCTACGGCCAGGGTGGTAACGGCATCAGGCCCGGCGAGACCCTGGTCTTCGTGGTGGATGCGGTCCAGGTGGTTCCCTGACCCCCGGATCGGGCGGCTCCGGCCAGTCCCGCGCCCAGGAGGTGTCGTGACCGATTCGTGCGCATGTGGTGCGGACCGCGACCGCGACTGCCGCAAGCTGCTCGCGTTCCTCGGTGCGGCGATGGTCGCCACGGGCCAGCCGGTCCACGAGGTCGAGGACGAGCTGCGGGAGGTGGGTCGCCACCTCGGCGCACCCGACGTGCAGGTTGCCGCGGGGCCGACCGGCGTGCATGTCGGTCTGGGCAGCGGTGATCCGGCCACCTTCGAGTCGGTCGACGGGCGGCTGCGACTCGACCAGGCCGCCGACGTCCGGCTCATCCGACACCTGCTCGTCGACGGCCGGATCGATGTCGAGCAGGCCCTCGACCGGTTGCTGGGACTGCGCGGAAAGCCGCTGCGCTACCCGGCGTGGCTGGCCGAGGGAGGCTTCGTGGCTGTGGCCGTGGGGATCTGCCTCATCCTGCAGCCGGGCTTGGCGAACCTCAGCGCGGCGGCGGTGGGTGGCGCCATCGTGATCGTGCTGTCCCGCACGGCGCAGTTGCACCCTTCGCTTCTCGCACTGCTCCCGACGGTCGCAGGGTTCGCGGTGTCCGCTCTGGTCTTCGCGGCCGCCGCCGCCGGTCTGCTCGACGGCGCGCTGCGAACGGTGCTGCCGCCGCTCGCGGTACTGCTGCCCGGCGCACTGATGGTGACCGGACTGTCGGAACTGGCTGCCGGTGCCATGGTCGCCGGGTCGTCCCGGCTGATATACGGCACGGTCCAGCTGCTGCTGTTCGCCCTGGGTGTCGCCGCGGCGGCCGCGTTGCTGGGCACACCTGGGCAGCTGCTCGGCAACGTCAGGGTGACCGAGCTCGGCTGGTGGGCGGCGCCGCTGGGCCTGGTGGTCATCGGGGTCGGCATCACGCTGATGGAGAGCGTGCCCGTGCGGCTGACGCCCTGGGTGCTGGGGGTGTTGGTCGTGACCTTTCTGGTGCAGCTCGCCGGCCAGCGTCTCGGTGCGCCGGTGCTGGGCAGCTTCCTGGGCGCCATGGCGGCGAGCATCGGCGCGTCGACCGCGGAGCTGGTCCACCGGCAGCTGCCCCGGCTCGTGGTCTTCCTGCCGTCGTTCTGGTTGCTGGTCCCCGGCAGCCTGGGGCTGATCGGGGTCAGCGAGGTCGCGATTCTGCCGGGGGAGGGCTCGACCGTGGGCTTCGACGTGGTGGGCGTGATCCTGGCCATTGCCATGGGCCTGCTGGTGGGCTCGGTGGTGTCGCGCGCTCTGCGCGCGCTCCTCGGCCGCCTGCTGCGCGCACGATGATCTGCGTGAGCTCGAGGCGGCTGAGGACGGCGCGCCGCACCCCTCATTTCGTCGACGATGAGCTCAACCCTCGATCCTGGTCGACATGGCCGGCGTGGCCCATGCGGTACGCGATCGCGGTGCCTGTATGGCTGCTTTTCGCGTGGTACATCGCGATGTCGGCGTTATGGAAGAGTGCGGTGGGCGGGGAGCCGGGTGGGTTGACGGAGCTGATACCGATGCTGGCGCCGATGGAGTAGGTGTGGGCGTCGACGGTGATCGGTTCGGCGAGAACGGCGTGCATCCGTCGTGCGATGCGGTTGGCCTGGTGCGTGGGTGTCGTCGGCAGCAGCGCGGCGAATTCGTCACCGCCGAGACGGCCGAGCAGGTCGTCGCGGCGTAGGACCGTATCGAGCCGGATTGCGACCTGGACCAGTAGGGCGTCGCCGACGCGGTGGCCGTGATGGTCGTTGACCTTCTTGAACCCGTTGAGGTCGATCATCAGCAAGGTCACCGGGGCGGCCTCGGGCCGAGCGAGCAGGTGAGCGCAGCGCTCCTGCAGATGGCGTCGATTGGCCAGCTCGGTCAGCGGGTCGGTGCGGGCTTCCCTGCGGGCCTCGGGCAAGGCACGGAGCTGGTGGAGGGTGAGCGCCATGCGGAGCAGGGCGGCGAGGACGCAGGCACCGGCGAGCTCGCCCGCGGCCAGGGGGAGGGCGAAGTGGCATCCGGCCATCAGTACCGCGAGGGCGGCGAGACCGGCCATGGTCGGCGGCGTGGTTGCCGTGCGTTCGATCGGCTGGGCGGGTGGGAGGTGGGCGCGAGGCATTGTGCCGCCGAGGCTGGCCGCGACGGCGAGGGGAACGAGGGCCAGTAGCCAGCCGAGGTCGACGGGATCGCCCTCGTGGTAGTGGCCGGCCAGGTCGAGCAGGAGGTAGGCGAGGTCGGTGACGAGGGTGATACCCAGCCCCAGCCCCAGCAGGGCGAGGCGGACGTCGACTCGCAACCGGGTGACGCCGCCGACGGTGGCGAGAACGATCACGAGGGTCAGATCGGCTATGGGATAGGCGAGGTTGGTGATGGCCTGCGCCGACATCGGCGGTTCGAGTCGTAGCAGCGGCGCCGGGACGAGCGCCGCGACGACCGCGGCCGAGCCGAGTCCGACCACGAGCCCGTCCAGCCACACGGCGGGTACCGCACGAGGCCCGTGGTCGCGGACCAGCAGCACCACGGCGACGTTGGCGACCGGGTAGAAGGCAAGGTAGAGATCGTCCGCGACCGTCGGCGCGACGACGCCGCTCGTGGCGGGGATGAGCGTGAAGCAGACGTTTCCGGCCGCGGACAGCAGGATCGCCAGCGCGAACAGGCGCCACGCCCGCCGCGACGATCGGGTGCTCGTCGGTGCCCACCAGCACAGGCATGCGGTGGCCAGGGGCGGAAGGTTGTACAGGACCAGATCGCGCAGTGGCCGGCCGGCGTCGATCGACCAGCCCATCAGCACAGTGAAGCCCGCGATGGATCCCACGAGGACGATCCACATGGCCCAGCGGGCACGTCGCACCCCGGCCGAGCCGGAGCTGTGACGGGCTCGGATGAATCGGTGCGAGCGCACCATCGGACTCCCGGAGGACTCGTGACGGGACGCCCGACGGGGCGACATCGTCTCGCGGCTTGACCAGACCTGCACGCCTTCGGGCTCCGGTCGCCGAGCTGCCCCCGCTCTCGGTAGCCGAGACACTACGACCCGTTCAACTCCGGCTGCAAGCGCCGATGCGCCACACCGGGTCGTCAGACGCGTGGCGCGGGCGGGAAGAACCGCCGGGCCTGCGGTGTTCGCCCGTGCGGAGCCGGGCTTCAACGAGAGCGTGTGGGATCGCTGGAACGCGATGAGCCCGCGCGAGCAAGCCACGAACTTCCTCGACCACGACGGCAGGCTGGTGGCCGCGTACGAGAACCTGACCCCCGAACAGCGCACGACGACGCAGGTCGACCTGGGCTTCCTGCCCGAACCGCTGTCGCTCGTGTCGTTCGCCGGCATGCGCGTGAGCGAGTCGGCCCAGCATTCCTGGGACGTCAGGGTCGCCTTCGACCCGTCCGCGTCGATCCCGGCGGACGTCGCGGCCGTGCTGGCCGAGCACCTGGCGGGCGGCCTGGGCTTCCTGATCGGCTTCATCGGTAAGGCCGACGTGCTCGCCCAGCCTGCGGTCGTCGACATCGAGGGCACCGGCTACGGCCTCGTCGTCACCGACAAGGTCGCCGTCGTCACCGAGCCCGCTGACCCGACCGCGACGTTCACCGGCCCACTGGAGTCCGCGATCCGCCTGGTCGGCGGCCGCTTGCGCCCGGCCAACACGCCCGAGAGCGTGGAGCTCACGGGCGCGGTGACCCTGGACGACCTGCGTCCGGTGTTCCCCGGCTTCTAGCGGTCACGCGACCTGCCGTGTGGCGTAGGCGAGGCCGACGAGGTCGTCGAGCACGTCCGCGGCCGAGGGCATGGCTGCGATCTCGGACTTCAACGCGGTGGCAGCTCTGGTGTAGGCGGGGTCGTCGAGGACCGACGACACGGCGGCGCGGAGACGTTCCGGGTGACGTCGTCGGGCAGCAGCCGGATGCCGCCGCGATGTTGGCCGGACGCGGGCCGAGGATCGACGGGTCGGTCCCCGGGCCGGTCGTGACGGCGATCGAGATCGGCAGGTCCTGGATGGCGTCCAGCACGCTGCGCACCAGTTCGGGATCGTTGAAGACCGTGCCCAGGGTGGTAGACGAGCGGTCCCTCGGGCAGCCCGAGGAATTGCGGCGGGAGCCGGTCCTCGGGTGCGATGCGGCCGGGGACCGGCCGGATCGGTCGCACAGGCGGCCTCCCGGCCGGCCAGCTCGGTGATCTCGCTGATCACGATGTCGGGGTGCCAGGCGGTCGCCCCGGGGATCAGGTCGAGCGCTCGACGGGCCGAGGGGCCGGCGAACAGGTGGACGACATCGCGGGCGAGTTGCTCCTCGTGGCTGGCAGGCGGCACGGCGCTGGCCCGGGTGAGTTCGGCGACGGCCTCGCTGAGGCTCGGCCCCACGGTCCAGGTCGTGAAGCCGCGGCGCTGCAGTTCGGGCACCATCTCGGCACCGGTGGCGATCACGACCTCGTGCCCGGCTTCGGCGGCGTCCATCAGCGGGACCATCGGGAAGACGTGCCCGACGAACGGGCTGGCGGTGAACAGAATTCTCATGATCGCCATTGAGCCGGTTCGGGAGTCGACCGGGCATCGGTGGCGACTACCGAATTTCCTGCGCGGGCGACCGAGGGTGTTACGCAGTCGGGGTTGGTCCGAGCTGTGTCGGTCCGGCCAGGGCGCGGGTGAGGCAGTCGGTCAGCGCGTCGTCGAAGAGCGCGTGCAGCCCGGCGGGGTCGACCTCGACACGGCCGACGACCCGGAGCGCGACCAGCCCGTGCGCCGTCGCCCACAGCTGCAGCACGTGCCGTTCGGGCTCGGTGTCCCCGGCCGCGGCGAGCAGACCGATCAGGACGTCGCCGACCGCCTGCCCTTCGTCCCAGGTGTCGGTGGTGGGTACGCGCATTCCGCCCAGGCCGTACATCAGCTGGTACAGGTCGGGGTCGGCCATGGCGAAGTCGAGGTAGGCATGCCCCGCGTGTCGTACAGCCGCGGCGGCCGTGCCCGAAGCGCCCGTGGACCTGCCGCCAGGTGTGGATTCTGCGTGCTCGGCTGCGGTGGCCATGGCGTCCCGTAGCCGGCCGAAGCCCGCGCGGACCAGCGCGAGCAGGATGTCGTCGCGGCCGGTGAAGTAGCGATAGGCGAAGTTCGTGGAGTACTCGATTTCCTCGGCGAGCCTGCGCATGGTCACCGCGTCCCACCCGTCGCGGCGGGCCACGTCCAGGGCCGCGGACAGGATCGACTCCCGCGCTGCGGCCCGTTCCCGTTCCCTCCGGCGCTGCGCCGGTGTCGGCTCGGGCCTGTCCTGCTCGTCGTGTGTCACCGGCTACCGGCTTCGCCGGCCAGTTGCGCGAAGAACGCCTGTCCGTCGAGCTGGTCCCAATGCTCGACGGCCATCCCGTCGACGACGCGCCAGATGTCGATCGAGTGCATCACCACCGGGCGGCCGGTGGGCGGTAGCCCCATGAACGGGCCCTGAAATGTCGCCCGATAGGTGAACCGGCCTGCGACCCGATCGCCGTCGACCAGCACATCCTCAAAGCTCACCTCCGTGTCGGGAAACGCCGCGAACCACGACGCCCAGAACGCCCTGTTCGCCTCACGCCCGTTCTCGACGTAGGCGTTGTGGTTGACGTAGTCCTCGGCGACGAAACTGTCGACAGCGTCGGGATCGTGGCCGTTCATCAGATCCGCGAACGCGTGGGCGACGGTCTGGATGCGACGCGGCGTGGTGCTGGTGCTCATGACCCACCTTCAAACGGTTACAATGTAACTATTGTGTACCGCGTAACCGTTACTGTCAAGCGGCCTCACCCTGCTGCCGTCGCTACCGGCCGGCCCGGGTCAGGCCACCGGCTTTCGGATCTGTCGCAGGGCCACCTCGAGGAACACCGCGGCGCCCTCCTCGGCGAAGTCGCCTTCGACGAACCGCGCCGCGGCGATCGCCTCGGGGCGGGCGTTGCCCATGGCGACCGGCGTGCCGATGCGCTCCATCCACACCACGTCGTTCTCGCCGTCGCCGAGTCCGACCGCACCCTTCGCGTCGATCGCGAGCACCGCAGTGTTCGCGATCAACATGCACTTCAACCCGCTGCAGGCGCCGGTCGGCCGTGCGGCGCTCGCCGAGCTGGGCGGCCCGCAATGATGCGCCGGTTGCTCGTCGTCGCCGGCCTGACGGTCGGGCTCGGCCTGGTCACCGCCGCCCCGGCCGGGGCACATCCTCTGGGGGCATCGCCGCGGGCCGCAGAGCGTTCTGCGACGGGCAAGCCGCCGCCGCCGACAAGGCCTGGGCAGAGCTGACCGAAACCCGGCGAACGTCTCCACCGTCCTGGAGTGACCCTCGGGCGGTGGAGCCGCCCGGCGGGCGGCCGACACGGGCCGCACCCGCGCCGACGGACTTGAGCGCTCGTCACCGGGTGCCACGTAGGTCGCGTACGCGGAATCTTCGCGAGCAGTCATGAACCCCGGGTCCCGCGGTCAGTGCCGCCGCGGGCCGCCTCGCCCGTGCCCGTCGCCGGGAACGGCATCAGCGGGAACGGCGCCGGGTGGGAGCTGGCCGTTCGCGTCCGGGCCCATGCCTGCGGCCTGCGCGCTGTGCCGACCCGGGCGCGCCGCTCCGGCTTCCTGCTGCTGAGCTTCCTGCTGCTGAGCCGCACGCCGGGCGGCCGCCGCCTGCTGCTCCCATGCCTTCTGCTGAGCGCGCTCGGCGGCCGCTTCCTTCTGCGCCGCCTTCTGCTGTGCGGCCTTCTCCTGCTGTGCGGCCTTCCCAGCAGCTCGCTTCGCGGCCGCCTTCTCGGATGCGGCTTCCTCGGCTGCAGCCTTCTCCGCGGCCTTCCTCTCGGCGGCCTGCCGCTCCTCGGCCGCCTGACGAGCGGCTGCCTTCTCCTGTTCGGCTGCGCTCTCCGCTGCGGCCTTCTCTGCGGCCGCTTTCTCGGCAGCGGCCCGGTTCGCTGCCTCCCGCCGGTCCGCAGCGTTCTCGGCTGCGGCTTCCTCGGCGGCCGCTTTCTCCTGTTCGGCCCGCTGCTTCGCGGCCGCCTTCTCGGATGCGGCTTTCTCGGCGGCGGCCTTCTGCTGTGCAGCCTGCTGCTGCTCTTCGGCCGCCTTCTCGGTCGGGGCCTTTTCTGTAGCGACCTTCTCGGCCACGGCCTGCTCCGCCGCTACCCGCCGGTCGGCCGCCCGCTCGGCGGCGACCTTCTCCTCGACCGCATTC
Organism: uncultured Actinomycetota bacterium; assembly: GCA_963720845.1. Lineage (GTDB taxonomy): Bacteria > Actinomycetota > Actinomycetes > Mycobacteriales > Pseudonocardiaceae > Pseudonocardia. The sequence continues at coordinate 98,757 of CAVRHG010000028.1, forward strand.
TGCTTCGCTACTACCTGCTCGGCGGCTTGCTGCTCGGCGGCTTGCTGCTCGGACGGCTGGTCGTCGACCGCCTGCAGGCCCGCCGCCCGCGGCTCGGCCGCCCGCTCCTCCGCGGGCTTGTCGGCGGCGCGCTCGTCAGCAGACTTCTCCGCGGCCGCGTTCTCCGCCTTTTCCTTCACTGCGGCCTCTTCTTTCTCTGCGGCCTCCCGAGCGGCCACACGCCGCGCGTCCGATTGCCGGGCCGTCGCCGCCTGCCGATCAGCCTCCTGGCGTTGGTCGGCTTCCCGGGCGGCGGCCTTGGCCGCAACCTGCTCCACCGCCAGCCGGCGGGCCACCGTCTTCTCACTCGCCGCACGCTGTCCGGCCGCCCATGCCACGGCGCGGGCCACCGCCGCACGCCGTTCGGCCGCCTGCGCCGCCGCCATCGCCTCGTCCGCCGCCCGCTGCGCCGCGATCTCGTCCATCACGGTGGCGGTGTGCTCGCGGGCGTCCGAAGCCACCCCCACCATGGGCAGATCCAGCGCCGGATCCACCCTCAGGACAGCCGCACGCGCCACCGACAGGGGTGGCAGGGCGGGCGGGGCGGACAGGCCGACCGCTGCTCGCGCCGCCCCCAGCGCTCTCAGGGGGACGGTCGTGCGTCCGGTGGCGACGGCCGTGGCGCTGACCGCGACCACGACGACCAACACGGAGAGCCCGAACCGGCCCACCGCTCCCAGCATGTCGAGCACGTGCATTCGCCGTGCCATCACGCGGGTCACGGTACGACAGACCCGACGGGTTGACCAATCAAAGCCGAACCGGAGAAGATACCGCGGATTTCCCGGGGTACAAGGGTTCAATCATCAGATCGTGCGATGGGCGACCCACTGCGCACCGAGCCGCACGCGGAGGCCCGTGCGGCGCGCACTGTCGGGATCCGCACGCCGGCCGACCGGTGGTTGCGGCCCGTCCTGCATCCCGGTCGGCCCGGGCCGCGGCGGCGCGCTGCGGTCGGACACCGACCAGCAGGCCATGTGGCTCCAGTCGTACTGTTCGCGCCGAGTCGGCGGATGATGCCGGTGGCCGCCGTCACGCGGTTGGCCGCCGCGGGCGTCCTCGGCGCCCTCATCGGTGTGGTCGTCGGCGTCCTGACCGACGCACTGCTCGGCCTGCTCGCTGCGATCGGCGGGGCGGCGACGATCTTCGTGGTGGCCGGGTGGATCGTGCTCTGGCCGATCGATGCCGACGCCACCCGGGGAACCGTGCAGCGGGAGGACTTCCGACTCGCCGCCGAGGAGATCGTCGTCGTGGCAACCGCCCTCGCCGGGCTGGTCGGAATCGTCGCGTTGCTCCTGCTGAGCCGCTCCAGCGGCGCCCCCGCGGCGGCCGCGATCGCCCCCGGCGGAGTGTTCATAGTGTGGGCCGCCGTGCACCTGATGTACGCCACCCGCTACGCGCACCTCTACTACGGAGCCGCCAAGGGTGGGATCGACGTCAACTCCAAGGACCACCGGCCCGCGTACCGTGACTTCCTGTACTTCAGCTACAACCTCGGCATGACCTACCGGGTCTCCGACACCAGTGTCTCGAACGCCACCATCCGGGCAATCGCGCTACGGCACTGCCTGCTGTCCTATGTCTTCGGCACCGTCATCCTGGCGACGACGATCAACCTCGTCACGGGGATCGTCACGGGGTGAGCGTGCCCGGGAGGAGTGCGCGCCGTGTCAGTAATGAGCAAGGACTCGCTTCCGTCGGCGCCGCCCCGCGGTATGTGCGCGGCGGGTGGGGTGACGGCGCCCCGTGGAGGTTGGGCCGGGCCGGGTGGGGACGCACCGCGATCCATGCAGTTGTCCTCGTCGGGGACGTCGGGGACGCGGCGGTGGCCACCCGCCGCGAGGAGGTGCTCGCGCTGCTGCCCGCGACGGCGAGTGTGGTGGGCGAGGAGACCGGGCTCGCCCAGCGCAACGCGAACGGCGACGGGATCGAGCACTTCGGCTACATCGACGGCCGTAGTCAGCCGCTGTTCCTGAACGAGGACCTGGACGCCGAGCGGGACGGCATGAACGGGACGAACGTGTGGGATCCGGTGGCGAACCTCGATCAGGTGCTGGTGCCCGATCCCGGCGCCGGCCCGAAACCGACGGCGCGCACCGATCATGAACAACTTCACCTACCCCCGGGGCTCGGGTGGGGCGCAGCCGGCCCCGCAGGAGCGACTCCACCTGATGGCCCGCCGCGGTCAAGACGTACGGCGACCGGGCCGACGTCCCCTTCGACGGTGACGTGCCGCAGTCGCAGCGTCCGACCAGCGGCGTCGGCCTGCTGTTCATGGCTTTCAACTCCCAGATCCACTTCGACTTCGCGGCGGGCAATTTCCTCGGCGCCCAGTTCGACTTCACTCAGGCGATCTGGGCCGACAACCCCCAGTTCCCCGTTGCGCAACCGGACCCCGGCCTCGACCCGGTCATCGGGCAAGGCCCACGGCCGCAGCAGGTCTACCCCCGCAAGTGGGGCGAGTTCCCCGACAAGACCAAGCCGGTCGACGCGGTTCCCCAGGCGGTCCGCATGCGCGGTGGGGAGTACTTCTTCATGCCCTCGCTCGCGTTCCTGCGCAACCTGTAACGGGTAGCAGTCGCCACGACGTATCAAGCCCGACCCTCTCGGCCCTCCTCTGGATGTGGGGTGTGCAGGCTGCAGCGCGACGACGGACGCGGGCCCGCGCCCGGCCCCGTTCGCCGGGCGAGAGGAGGAACGGCGGCTGCTCGACGGGATGCTCGCGAACCCGGGGTCGCGCAGCGCGGTGCTGACCGGCGAGCCCGGGATCGGCCGGACCGCATTGTTGGAGCGGGTCGCGAGCGCCGCCGGGCGGGTGCTGTGGGTCCGGGGGCCGCGAGCGAGGCGGCACCTGCGTACGCCGGTGTGGCCGATCTCCTGCTGCCCCTGTGGGGGCACCTCGACACGTTGCCGCCCGACGCCCTGCCGCCTGTGCAACGGGACGCGCTGGCCGTGGCTCTGGCGCTACGTCCGGGCCCGGTACCCGCCCCGCTCGCGGTCTGCGCCGGGGCGCTGGGCATGCTCGCGGCCGTCGCCGAACCGGGCCCGCTGCTCGTCGTGGTGGATGACTTCCAGTGGCTGGACCCCGAGTCGCGCCAGATGCTGGCCTTCGTCGCACGCCGGTTGGTGGACGGGCCCGTGGCGATGCTTGTCGCCCTACGGGATGGGCCCGGGTCACCCGCCGAGCCCCTCGGCCTGCCGACGATGCGGCTGTCCGGGCTGCCGGTGCCGGACTGCCGCGCACTGGTCGCAGGCCTCGGGCACGAGATGTCCGCCACCGTCGTCGCCGAGATCGTCGAGCAGACCGGCGGCAACCCGCTGGCTGTCCTCCATGCCCTCGTCGATGGGGCGGGGGACGAGCTGGAGCACCCTCTCACGCGGGCCTGGGGCGACGTGGTCGACAACCCTGGTGGGTCCGGCGGTCCTGGACCGGACACCTCTGCCGGTGCGGTTGGGTTGGAGGTGCCGCCGGCGGCAGGTGCCGGCGCGGTGATGCCGCCACTGTCGCCGGGGCTCGGTCCGCTGCACGCCTTGACTGCCATCAGGCCGATTCGCTGGCGTCCCATTCGGGGTCGGCGGCCAGGAGACGGCGCATGTGCTCGAGGCCCCGTCGCCGGGTCGGTCCGATACTGCCGACCGGCACCTGCAGCGCGGCAGAGATCGCCGCGTAGCTCGGTCGATCCGCGTGGATCAGTTGTTCGAGCAGGACCCGGTGCCGGTATGGCAGTTTCGCAATGGTCCGCCGGACCACGGCTCGGGACACGTCGTCGAGCACGATCTCTTCAGGCCCGGCGGATGAAGCCGGAACGGAGTGAAGGGAGTCCACCTCTTCGACGCAGACGTACCGTCGCTCAAGGTTGATCACACGGAGTGCCTCCCGACGGGCGATGACCGAGAGCCAGGACAGGCTGGATTCCGGATCGCGGAGTCGGTGGACGTGCAGCAACGCGGCCAGCAACGTCGACTGCACCACGTCGTCGGCCATCTCGTGGGATATCCGATAGCTCCGGGCGATGCGGTAGAGCCACGGCCTGACCTGCCGCGTCAGGTCGGTCATCGCCTCGGGGTCGCCGTCCAGATGGCGTCGGATGCACGTCGCCACCTGGTTGGCGAGCGATGGCGTCCCTGTTGGAAGCGCGCAGAGCCGGGAGTCCGTCCGGGGGGTGGGCGTGGGCGTCGGCATGATTGTCGTGGACATCGTCATCTGTCCTCACCGCGATCGGATCTGCCTGGTCGGGCGCCTCCCTCGGCGCGGACCCGACGCTAGGGAGGACCGGTCCAGCAGGTTGATCGCTGCGGCACAGCGGACGTGTAATCCCGGTGACAGCAGAACGGGCCTCGGCATCATCGGGTGCTGTCGCCCCATTGCTATGAGGATCAGGCACCGGCGACCTAAGGTCAGTGAAGTGGGGCTGGAGAACGCGAGCCGGGACGTGGAGCTCGAGTCCACCGTGGAGGTCCTGAGGGGAACCGAAATCTTCCGGGTGTTGGACGACGACGCGCTGACCCGACTCGCCGCCGCCGGCCGTCGGCGCACCTACGGCAAGGGCCAGTACATCTTCTTCCAGGGTGACTCCGGCGACACGCTGTTCGTGGTCTGCGGGGGATTGGTCAAGGTCGTCTTCATGTCGGCGGCGGGCGAGGAGACCGTGCTCGTCACTCTCGGCGACCGCGAGGTTGTCGGTCAGATCGCGCTCCTGGACGGGGCGGAGCGCTCGGCGTCGGTCGTCGCACTGGAGGCGACGACGGGCCTGCTCCTGACCCGTGCGACCGTTCTCGACGCCATGGTGCGGCACCCGGCCGTCCTCGACGCGATGCTACGCAGCCTCGGCCAGCTGGTCAGGAGGCTCACTGAGCAAGCAGGTGACTTTGCCTTCCTCGACCTCGGCGGCCGACTCGCGAAGGTGCTCCTTCGCCTCGCCGGAGACCGGTCTGAAGCGCCCGACGGCATCGTGCTGGACAGCGGCCTTTCGCAGTCCGACCTCGCAGCGATGGTCGGCGCGAGTCGTCCGGCGGTGAATCGGGCGCTTCACTCATTCGCAGCGCGCGGCTTCATCACTGTGAGCGGTCAGGTGATCGTGCTGCGCGACGTGGCGGGTTTGCGCCGACGCGCGAGTCCGTGAACCTGCCCACGAGACCCGCGGTGCGAAGCCGACCACGTCGCGCAATCGTGAGACCTCAGGGGTGCGACGTCGCGGGTGGTCCGGAAACCCGCAGGTTGTCATGCATGACCACCGCGGTCGCGGTGTTGCTGCGGCGGCGATAACAACCGATCTTCAGGAAGTTCCGGCGGTCGCTGCTGTACATCGTCTGACGGAACGTCCTCGGCACCGTCTGGACGCCGTTGACGAACGCCTCGACGAATCCCTCATCGTCCTCCGGCGACCACTTCACATGGACGACGACGTGCTCCCACTCACCGGGACGCACGGTCCAGACCGGAATCGGCTCCTGGATTCTTCCGTCGGCCTCCATCTCGAAATAGACCGTGTCGTCCGAGTGGACGCTGAGCGCCAGCGGCGGCGAGCCGTCGGCGTGGTCCTGGTGCCACTGCATGATGATCGTCCAGGCTTGCGGCGTGGTCCAGTGCGGGTCGCCCAGCCGGAAGTCGCACTCGTACCAGAGTTCGTCAGCTCCCGGTTTCCTGGCGTCCCATTCTTTCCCGAAAGCGCTCAACTCGGCCCGCTCGTCGTTGCCGACGACGATGTCTCCGTCGCGGACCTCGGTCCGCAGGACGTGGGGGTGGTCCGGGCCCGCGTCGACGATCCGAAGTGAGTAACCCTTGTTCGGGTCGTAGGACGACGCCGGGTGGCTGCCGGTGGCGTGCGTCTGCGCCGAGGTCCATCGGGAGAAGTCGCCCGACTCGAAACCTTCGAAGAACGTCTGTGTGGCGCCGACCGGCACGCCGTGCGACCCAGGGACGACCGGGACGACCGGGACGACCGGGACGACCGGGACGACCGGCTCGCCGGGGGACGCCTCGTGCCGTGCTGCTGGCTCGGGATAGCCGGTGTGCCACACCTCCGAGTCGTAGAGGTCGAGCACGAACGGTTCGCCCTTGGTGTCGCGCTCGGTCGACGACTGGTGGTAGTTGCCGAACTTGAAGTAGTTGCCCGAGCCGCCCCCGTACTTCTGGGTTGCCTTCGGAGCGGTCATGTCGTCCCAGTAGTAGCGGATGATCGTGGACGACCCGGACCGGATCGTCTCGATCATCCACTCGTGGATCTGGCCGGGCACCAGCGACGTCGTCAACGTTCCCGGCCGGCCCTTGTTGCCGAAGGTCGAGACGACGTTCGCCCCCTCGACCCGGATCGTGGCGACGTCGTCCGCGTCGTGGATCTGCGCGATCACCATGTGCGGTCGGCCCGGCGCCAGCCGGATGATCGCGCCGCGGCACCACACGTAGTGCCGACCCGACGTCGACGACCACGACGCCTTGTCCACACCGTTCTCCTTGAGCTCCCGGTACTCGGTGCGGGAGTGCGTCGAGTTCGGAGTGGTCGCAGCCCCGACGTAGGCGGTGAGCCGGACGGCGCCGACATCGGTTCGGAGGTCTGCGTAGCCGGGGACGACGAGGTCGTTCTCGATCTCGGCGAGCGTGAAGTCGACGTGCTTGCCCTTCTTGTCGGGCGGGCCGTCGTTCTTCTTGAAGTCGACACCCAGGTTGACCTTCGTCAGGCCGTCGGATTTCCCGAGTCGCAGGACCGCGGGCATCGTGGACGGCAAGCCCACGTCGTCCAACTCGCGAAGAGAAACACTCTGTCCGGCCATGATCGATCTCCGTTGAAGTTGTGCGATCTGCTCGGCGAGCGCGGCGAGCATCTGCTGGGTGTCTGCGGTGCGCATTTCTTCGGCCATGAGGATCTGTTGGGCTTGAACGGTGTCGCCGAATCCGTTGCGGATGGTGTGGCGCCAGACCGCGGCGGCGATCTCGTCGGCGGTGGGCATGTCGTCTCCCTCGAGCCTGGCCCTCCAGACGTCGTACTTGGCTTTCGCGTCCCGGCCGTAGGCCTCGGCGTGGGGGCCTGTGCCGTTGTAGGCACGGAATCCGTCCTGCACGCCACGTGTGCGAATGTGGTCGAGCAGGATGTCGAACCCGACCCGGCAGTTGATCTCGAAGCGCCAGCAGCCCCCGAGGTCGTCGGCCCGCTGCTGGAACGGCCCGAAGGTGAGCTGGGTGGGCCCGCAACCCTGCCGGCCCGCGCGGCCGGCCTTCACCGCTGCGGCGTAGGCGGTGTAGTCGACCTCGGTGACCGGGGCGCCTTTGACGTAGGTGTCCGGGGCGACGATGACGTCGTCGTGGCCCCAGACGTTGCGCCCGCCACCGCTTTCCTTGATCAGCAGTGTGGCGGCTGCGGCGAGCTCGAGGCCGGCGGCCGTGGCGATCGAGACGATGTCGGCCGCCTGCTGGATGCCGCCCTGGCTCAGCACGGTGACATCGGACATGAGAACTCCTCCGTGTATACCGCTACGGACTCTGCCGTCCGCTCGACCACGCGTCTCTACGTAGTACTGCGTATCCACGGATGACGGACCCGGCGTTGCCGAACCCGCTCGACTTCTGAGAAAGTGGTCTCGAATGGCGGGGTGCATAGGAACCCGACAGAGTCCGCGATGGTGGTCCGGGCCGGCAGTTGATTGTGTCGGAAATCCGGTCGGCTTGGACGAGGACAAGGAATGATTCGACAGGCGAACGGAGTAGTCGAGCGATGATGCTTCTCGATCTCGCCGATGCCGCCCGCCGTAGCGGGCTGCCCATCATCGAGGAACCGGGCTGGCGGACCCGCGGACATGGCCCCATGTCCGCCGTGCGGTCGATCATCTGCCATCACACCGCGGGCCCGGCCACCGGCGATGCTCCCTCTCTCGCCGTCGTCCGGGACGGGCGCGAGGATCTCAGCGGCCCGCTCGCGCATCTGCTGCTCGCGCGCTCGGGCACCGTGCACGTGGTCGCCGCCGGGCTCTGCTTCCACACCGGCCCAACCTGGGAGGGCTGGCAGTCCAACCGCAATGCCATCGGCATCGAGGCCGAGGCCACGGGCCACGACGAGTGGCCGGCCGCCCAGTACGCGGCCTACGTGCGGCTTTGCCGCGCCCTCGCCGACCACTACGGCGTGCCGTATGCCCGGGTGCTCGGGCACCGCGAGATCGCCAAGCCGGTCGGCCGCAAGGTCGACCCCAACTTCGACATGGCCGCATTCCGCGCGGCCGTCGCGTCTTCGGAGGATGACATGCCCACTGCCGACGAGATCGCCGCCGCCGTACTCGCGCGGCGCGTGCGCAACTTCCACGGCGACACGGTGACCCTCGAGCAGGTCGTCGTCGCCACCGAGGAGCGGATCGCCGACGCTCAGGAACAGCTGCGGGCCATCACGGACGCGCTCGGCCACCGCCTCGTCGACGACAAGGCCTGACCGCGCCCCGGAGCTGGTACGTCGAGGCGGTCGGTGCGGGCGCCCCGCACCGACCGACGCCGGGCCTGCGCCTCAGACGACCTCGTTGAGCTTGCCGGTGGCCACGTCGAACACGAACCCGCGCACCTGATCGGTGTGCGGGACGAACGGGCTCGACGTGATGCGGGCGATCGACTTGCGGACGTCCTCGTCGAGGTCGGTGAACGCCTCGGACGCCCAGGCGGGCGTGATGCCCGTGTCGTCCTGCACCGACTGCTTGAAGCCGCCGTCGGTGAACGTCAGCATTCCGCAGTCCGTGTGGTGGATGAGGATGATCTCGCGCGTGCCGAGGAGACGCTGGCTGATCGCGAGTGAGCGGATCTCGTCGTCGGTGACGACGCCCCCCGCGTTGCGGATGACGTGCGCCTCGCCGTCGTGCAGGCCGAGGAGGCCGAAGACGTTGAGCCGGGCGTCCATGCAGGCGACGACGGCGACGTGCTTCGAGGGGGGCAGGGGCAGCGGGCCCTGGAACGACTCGGCGTAGCGGGCGTTGTTGGCGAGCAGTTCGTCGGTGACGGACATGGGGGCTCCGGATTTCAGCGGTGGGGATTCGGCGGTGGGGATTCGGCGGTCGGATGGACACGACGAGGCCGCGCGACGGTGCGGGGATCGGTCAGGGCCGCTCCGCGGCGTCACGCGGCCGGACTACACCACTCGTTGAACTGCACGGTCCGACGGCTGGGCCAGAACGGCTCCAGCACCGCGGGGATCATGCGAACATCCAACCCCGCGCCTGCGTCGGGCGGCAACCCGGCCTCGCCCTGCAGAAAGGCCCGCAGTGACCGCTGAGCGATTCATCCCGTTCCGCAAGGCCAGCATCGTCACGATGTGTGTCGACGAGGTGCCATACGAGGAGCGGGAGTCGTTCCGGGCCTTCGCCGACCTGCTGGCCAGCCTGCTGCACCACGAGTTCCGCGCCCGGCTCGAGGCGATCAAGGACGCCTACTACCCGTTCAACCCGGACAGCGACACCCGCTCGATCGTCGAGCCCGGCCCGGCGGAGCGGCAGGCCGCGCAGCAGCGTCTCGTCGACGAGCTCGCGGGCCTGGCCGAGGACGCGAACTTCGAGCGCATCAGCGTGGACGACCTGGGCCGCGCCTTCGTCGAGGAGTCGTTGATGAAGGTCCGCTTGGAGGCGGACTTCGACGACTTCGAGAAGATCGTGTTCTACCGGCGCGGCGAGCACACCCGCCGTGAGGAGGTGAAGCACTTCCTCGGGCTGCGCCGCCGGACCCTCGAGTTCACCACGTACGCGAAGGTTCTCGTCTACGTCAAGTTCCAGGATGCGGCCTACTTCGAGGCGAAGGGCAAGAAGGTCGACGCCCTGCCGTTCACGCCGGGCTCGACGATCATCAAGCTGTTCCAGAACGTGCCCCGCGCGGATCTGGAGATGCTCTTTCCCAACGCCCAGGTGCGGATGCGTCCGATCGACAAGCTGCTGATCGGGGTTCCGGCGGCCGTCTCCGGGGTGATCGTGGTCGCCACCAAGCTCATCGCGGCGGTGCTCCCGGTACTGCTGTTGCTGGGGTTCTGGGTCGGGCTGCGTCGGGAACCGGTTCAGCTCAACCAGGGCCAGGTTATCGCCCTCGGCGTGGGCCTGATGGCCTTCGGCGGCTTCGTGGTGCGCCAGTTCGCCAAGTTCAAGACCCGCAAGATCCAGTTCATGAAGGCGCTGTCGGAGAACCTCTACTTCCGCAACCTCGACAACGACGCGGGCGTGTTCCATCACCTGCTGGATGCAGCCGAGGAGGAAGAGGTCAAGGAGGCCCTGCTCGCCTATCACTTCCTGCGGACTGCGGGCGGGCCACTGACCGCCGCGGAGCTCGACGGCCGGATCGAGGAGTGGTTCGTCCGACGCTGGGAGGCGTCCTTCGACTTCGAGGTCGACGACGGTGTCGCCAAGCTGCGCCGGCTGCGCCTGGTCGACGACGACGGGCGGGGACAACTGGCCGCGGTGCAGTTGGACGAGGCCAAACGCCGCCTGGACGAGACCTGGGACGGCCTCTTCGCCTACAACGCGGCTCCTCGTGCGGCCGAGGCCTCACCGGACCGCACAGGCGCGGCGGCGTCGGCCGTGGCGAGGGCTATGACCGCGTTGACGTCTCGTCGGCGGAGGGCGTCGACGTAGCGCTCGAGCAGCACCCGTTCGTGGTTCGAGATGGCCGCCGGGGGCTTCGTGATGGGTTCCGCCTTCGGCTACCGGCACCTCGCCAGCGCGCTGGCCGCAGCCGCCGACGCGTGCGTGATCGTGCCCGACTACCGGCTCGCCCCCGAGCATCCGTTCCCCGCCGCCATCGAGGACGCGGTCCGTGCCTACCTCTGGATGCTCGACTCGGGGGTGCCCGCGGAACAGATCGTCATGGTCGGTGACTCGGCGGGCGGCGGGCTCGCGCTGTCGGTGCAGACCACGCTCAAGCGGCAGGAGGTTCCCCTCCCCGGCGGCACCGTGCTGTTGTGCCCGCCGTCGACCTCGGCTACGACGAGGAGATCGAGCTCCCCACCGAACCGCAGCCGGCGATCAGCGTCGCGCAGCTGCGCTCGTTCGCCGTTGCCTACCTCGGCGACTTCTCACCACGCGACGAGGTCGTCAACGCGCTGTGCGCCGACCTCACCGGATACCCGCCGATGCTGATCCAGGCCGGCACCGGTGACGTGCTGGGCAAGGACGCGCACCGCCTCACCGAGCACGCCACCGGCTGCGGTGTCGACGTGCAGTTCGAGCTCTACCCGGTCACGACGCACGACTTCCACCTGTTCTGGTCGTTCCTGCCCGAGGCCGCGGATGCGCTGGAGCAGGCCGGTGCGTTCGTGCGCCGGGTGCGCGCGGGGACCGGCACCGGCGGCCGATCCCGAACGAGCTGACGGCGGCTACGGAGTTCCTCCGGCCTCGATGTGGCGGGCGATCTCGGCGGCGAACCGGTCGGCGAGCACGATCGTGTAGTGGTTCGCTTCGGCCACGGTCTCGATCGCGATGTCGGGGCGTCGGCGGGCGGCCTCCGCGACGGCGTCATCGCCCAGGAGGCCGGGGGCCTGCCCGATCATGCCGCGAGGTGCGCGCAGCAGCACGGTCGGGACTCGCAGAGCGTCCCAGGCTGCGAGGTAGTCCGCGGCCAGCGCCAGTAGGTCCCGCCCGTCCTCGCGCACGGCGTCGCCGACGACCCGTGAGCGCAACTGCCCCGGCGCCCCGGTGAGGTCATAGCGCGCGTAGTTCGCGATGTCGTCGTTCCAGTCCGCGGTCAGCGCGGGATGGGAGCGGAAGAAGTCGAGGTAGGCCTGCTCGGACTCGAAGGTCGTGCTCAGCCTGTCGAGCGCCGGCCCGAGGACGGCCTGGAGCACGTCGTCGACGCTCACGCCCTCGGGTGGCGGCGGGAGGGGCAAGCCACCGTCGACGAGCACGAGTCGTCGGAACAGCAGGGGTTCGGCGGACGCGGCCAGCAGCGCGATGTACGCCCCCATGCTGTGCCCGACCAGCACCGCCCCGGATTCCGCCGATCGGGAGCGCACGACCGCACAGACATCCTCGACGTGACGGCGCAGACCGTACGGACCGGGCAGGTCGGCGGCCGCCCCTCGGCCTCTCAGGTCGGGCGCCACGAGGGTCCACTCCGCCGACAGCCGTCGGGCCACCGGAGGCCACTCCATCGCCGAGGCCGTGATGCCGTGGACGGCGACGACAAGTCTCGGGCCGTCGCCGAAGGTCAGTACCGGCAGCGTGTCTCCGGCTCCCGACGGAGGGCCGCTCGGTGGGTTCACGCTCGGCAGGGTGACACGTCAGGGTCCGACGGGCCACCCCCAGCTGGTGGGCGTCAGCCATCCCGGCCTCGCATGGCGGGAGCCTAGCGAGCGAGTTCGACGCCCATCACGGGCCGCCGCCGTTGAGCAGCCGGTCCAGGGCGCTCCGTGCGGCGGCGTCGCGGGCTGCGATCCGGTTGAGGTCTTGGGCGAGGGCGCGGAGCCACTGGTCGATGCCGACGGTCCGACGGCTGATCACCACCCCGCGGACGACCTGGTGGACCTGCGCCTCCACGGCCCCGTGCGCGGCCTCGCGCAGGTGCAGCTCGCGGTCCGCGCCGTGCACGACCACCGCCACGGGTCGGCCCGCGCGCCCGGACACGCGGTCGGCCAGCGAGCGGTGGTGCTCGATCTCGACCATTCCCGGGGGGAGCGCGTCGGCCAGCGCTCCGCTCAGCACCCGTGCGTAGGAGGCGACGTCGGCCCGGTCGGCGCGCAGGGTCGCGGCGAGCAGCTGCACGTCGAACATCGGGCCCAGCCCGTGCGGTTCACCCGGCTCGAGGGTCATCGGTCGGTGCTCACCGATCCGTCAGGGGCAGCACGAGCTGCGGGGTCGGGATGTGGTGATCGGAACGCAGCGGGCGCACCGCCGTGCCGATCGCGAAGAACTCGGTGGTGTGGCCGCCCCAGCGATGGCCGTGGGAGAGCAGCTGCACCCCGACGATGCCCTCCGCGTGGAACTGCTCGGCTTCGGCCTGCATGCGGCTCATCGCCAGCTCCCGGGCGTCGTAGAGCGCCTCGGTGAACTGCGGCAGCTCGACGTTCTGGCCGATGTTGCCCATCGCCTGCCAGAACCGCTGGTGGGCGACGTGGTACACGCAGGTGCCCATCACCATGGCCAGCGGCGCGTACCCGGCCTGGATCAGCGTCCAGAAGTCCTGCCCCGACAGGTCGGAGGTGAACGGCTGGTTGCGGTTGTTGCGCCACGACCCACCCTCGGGCGTGGGGTGGTCCGACTTGACGGCGGTGCCCACGGCGATGAACTCGGCCAGGTCGGTGCCGAACTCCTTGAACTCGATCTCCAGCCGCACGCCCACGATCCCGTCCGCGCCCAGTTGGTCCGCCTCGGCCTCCATCCGGGTCATGGCGAGCTCCCGGGCGTGGTACATGGCCTGCGACAGGGTGTCCAGCTCCTGGTTCTTGCTCCACCGGCCCATCTGGAACCCGACGTGGTAGATGCTCGACCCGAGCACCAGCCCGAGCGGGCGGAACCCGGCCTCGCGGACCAGCAGGAACTCGTTGACCGACAGGTCCGAGGTGAACAGGCTGGTGGCCTGGCCCGGTCGCATCTCGGCCAGGCGACGCATCGCGTCTTCGGGGATGCCCAGCTGGGTGGGGTCGGCGGTCACGCGATCTCCAAAAATGGTCAGCGCAGCGGCAGGTAGGTCAGCGAGCGGGTCGGCGCCGGGACTCCGCTGTGGAACCGCACCAGTGAGGTGCCGAAGAGCGACGCCTCGGCGACATGGTCGCGATGGTTCTCCCCGGGCTCGATCTCCCAGGTGCGCAGGTCCATCGACGACACGACGGCACCCTCGGCCCCGGCGGCCTGCACGTGCCTGGCGAACAGCGAGCGGGCGTCGGCGCGGACGTAGCTCACCAGCTCCGTGTAGCCCGCCACCTCGACGTTGCCCGCACCCCATGACGCCTGCCGCTGGGTGCGCCAGTCGTCGTGGCGGATCGCCACGGAGATGCCGAACACCAGATCGGTCGGCATCCACCCGGCCGTCACCAGCTTCGCGACGTCCTGGCCGGGCAGGTGGGTGCTGAACGGCCGGCGCGGCCGGACCGAGCCGCGGGCGCGCACGGCGGTGCCGAGGGCGACGAACTCGCGGGCGCGGGCGTCGAGGTGGTCCGTCTTGAGCCCGACCCCGACGACGCCGTCCGCCCCGATCGTCGCGGCCTCCTCGAGCATCCGCGACATCGCGGTCTTGTACCCGCGGTTCAGCGCGTCGAGGTACGGGCCGTACCCGGTGAATCGGCCCGCAACGCCGACAGTCGTGGAGTTCCAGCTCGCGAAGCCGCCCCCGTACATCCCGCAGCCCCGGTACCCGGCCCACCCGATCTGCTGCACGATCGAGCCCATCACCTCGCCGACGGGCTCGAATCCCGAAACCCGCAGGCCGGCGGCGGCCGGTGCGCTCAACAGCGACGTCCACGCTCCGCCGGCGGCGGCACGACGCGCACGCTCGGCGGCGATCGGGGGCAGCCCCTGCCCGTCCCAGTCGGCCACCACCCGAACAGTAGTCCCGTGCCGACTCCGGTCGCCGCGGTCAGGCCGCGATCAAGACCCGGCCGGTCCGGGTTCGAGCCTCAGAACTGCACGCTGGGCAGGTAGGCGCCCCGGGGTGTGAGGAAGAGGCCGACACTCATCAGGGTCATCACGTGCACGACGGGCAGGCCCTGTTCCAGGCACCAGCGGAACAACTCGCCGTTGGTGGTCGGCATCAGGATTCCGGAGCCGTGGAAGGCTCTGCGGTGCGGTCGTGTCCGTGGACGCGGTGGCACACGACGGCGCAGGCGTCGAGGTCGGCGGTGGTGGCCTGCCGGACCTGGTGCCGCGGGATCCGGCCGGTGGGCGGCGTGCCCTGCATGCAGGCGAGGACGTCGCGGACGGTGAAGCCGAGCGTGGCGTAGAGCGACAGCGATCGGCTGTGGTCCGCCGCCTGGAGCAGGCGTACTCCGGGAGCCTGCCGGTCGGTGGCGTGGCGCAGGACGTCGAGCATCAAGGCTCCCGCTGCTGGCCCATCTCGAAGCCCTCGACATGATCGCGGACGTTCAGGTTTCGGCCCTCTGCTCGCCTTGCTGGCTCAGCAGGTGCCCGACGACGGCGCCCGCAACCGCATCCTCCGGGACACCCCCTGCAGGGAGTTCGGCTTCTCCCGGTGAGCGCGCGACCTGGTCTCCCACCCCGAATTCAGCGGCCGAGGAGATCGGCGACGCCGTGGTCGACCAGCGGCCCGACCGCCAGCCCGTGTGCTCGGCAGTGGTCCAGCACCCACGGCAGCGCGCCGACTGTTGCGCGCCACGAGCCGGGGGCGGCTGCGACGTCGGAGTCGTGCAGCAGGATGGTGCCGCCGCCGGACAGGCCGCGGATCACCGTGGCAGCCACGGACGCGGGGGTGGCGCGCCGGGTCCAGTCCCGGCCCCAGCAGGTCCACAACACCGGTTCCAGCCCGAGACGCGACGCTGCCAGCAGCGCCGGCCCGCTGAAGATGCCGTACGGCGCACGCACCCAGCGCGACCGGGTCCCGGTGTGCCGCTCGACGGTCTCGACCGCGCGGGCCAGGTCGTCGTACACCGCGCTCGGACCCCGCCGGAGCAGGCAGCGGTGGTCCCACCCGTGCACGGCGACCTCGTGTCCGTCCTCGGCCAGCGCATGACCGAGTCGGGGGGCGTGGGCCAGCTGTTCACCGAGCACGAAGAATGTCGCGCGGACCTGGTGGCGGCGCAGGACGGCGAGGACGAGCGGGGTCGCGGCGTGATGGGGTCCGTCGTCGAAGGTCAGCGCCACATGTCCCGGGTCACCGCGGCCCGCGATCCGGGGGGCGAGGGCATCGCGCACCGGGGGGAGGAACAGTGCCGCCGGTGCCGCGTGCGCGGCGGCGGCCAGTGCCAGGCTTGCGACGGCGGCCGTCCTCAGCATGCGGGTCGCGCCTCCGCGGCCGACGCCGCGGGCAGCAGCGCCGCCAACGCGGCGTCGAGCTCCGCCCGGCGGGGGTCGACGACGACCGCGGTCCCGGCGGCACCGGCGCAGGTCAGGCCCTGGGCGAGGCCGTCGCGGGACCGGATCCACGGCACGAGACCCTCCGCGTCGAGCGCGGCCGCGTTGGTGCGCCCGTGGCCGGGCAGGCAGCGGTAGGTCAGCACCGGCACCTCGCTGGCCAGGGCCTCCGCGACGGTCAGGCCGCCTGCGTTCTGGACGACGACGTCACACGACCGGATCAGCCCGGCCATGTCGTCGACCCAGCCCATGACATGGCGGTGGCCGGACGCGACGAGTCGGGCACGCAGCGCCTCGTTGCGACCGCAGGCGACCACCGGTGTCGCCAGCCCGGTCGCGGCGATGTCGGTCACGGTCCGCTCGATGTCACCGACACCCCACGAGCCGGACACGACGAGGGCGAGTCGCAGGCGGGCCGGCAGGTGGAAGGCCGCCCTAAGCCGGTCTCGTTCGGCCGGCCCGGTCACGGGCCGGAACCCCGTCGCGACCAGCGGCGGTACGACGACCGTCGGGCCGGCCCCGAGCCGGCGCGCCTGGCGAGCTGCGACGTCGGTCGGTGCCACGGTCAGCGCGGCGTGCCGGCTGATCGACAGGCGGTGGACGGAGGGGTCGGTGAGGTGCACCACCAGCGGGGCGCGCAGCCGACCTCTGGCCCGCGCACGCGCGAGTGCCTGGGTCGCCATCGGGTACGTCGACACCGTCAGCAGCACATCCGCGTCGAGGATCTCCTCGAGCCGGCGGACGGCGAGCCGGGCGACACCGCTCCCCACCGCGGTCAGGGCCCGGGTGTCCAGCGCGGCGAGCAGCCACCCCCAGCTCCGCGGGGCGACCGTGAGCTGGAGCCGGTAGAACCGGCACAGCAGGTGACCGAGGCGGCCCGGGAGCAGGTCCAGGGCGTCGACGAGGTCGACCGTGCGGCCGGCGGCCCGAAGCCGCTGGGCCAGCTCGCGGGCGGCCCCGTCGTGTCCGCCCCCGACCGAGGCGGACACCACCACGACGCGCCCGCCGGCCCCGGTGACCGTCGGTCGGGGCCGGAGCCGCCGTCTCCCGGTCATCCTGCTGCGACGGGATGGTCCACCCCGTCGGCCCGGCGCCGGTCGGTGATCACGACGGAGGCGGCGACCCCGAGGATCGCCAGCCCCCAGAGGACGGCGACGAGCGCGGTCGGGACGCCGAGGCCGCCGCGGAACGTCGGGCCGCCCATCCAGTCCGCGAACGACGCACCCAGGGGGCGCGTCAGGACGTAGGCGGTCCAGAATGCGGCGACGTAGTTCAGACCGAACCAGCGGCGCGCCAGCACGGGCAGTGCGATGAGCCCGCAGAACAGGAAGCCGGAGACGAGGTTGCCCAGGTGCCAGGAGTCGGCGGTCAGGTCGCCGACGGCCGTGCCCAGGGCGAACGTGGCGACCACGGCGGCCCAGTAGAAGGCCTCGCGCCGGCCGCGCGTGATGTCGGCGAAGGACAACGTCCCCTCCAGCCGGTACCAGACGGCGAAGATCGCCAGGACCGCGAGCAGGTAGCCGGCGGAGGTGATCCAGAGCGGGATGCCGAGGAAGTGAGGGATGTCGGCGGCCATCGTGCCGAAGACCCCGACCAGGGCGACCGCCAGCCAGTACACGACAGGAACGTAGCGCTCGGCGCGGAACTGGACGACGAAACTCGCCACCAGGGCCAGGCCCGTCACCGCCACCGCGACGATGCCACCCCACCGGACCAGCGCGTCGGAGGCGGCCTCGCCCATTCCCGTGGTGAGGATCTTGAGAACCCAGAATGTCGCCGTGACGGCCGGAACCTTGCTCACGAGACCGCGGGCCGGCGTGCCGCCAGCTCGGGTCGGGGCGGGGATGTAGTCGGTGGGCTGCATGTCCGGGTCGATGTCCTTCATCTGCTCGTGGGCGAGCCGTCCGGTCGCGGGGAGCGGCAGGTGCTCCTTCGGGGAGGCGACAGGCACTGGAGACGGCCAGTGGGGCTCAGTATGGGCAGCCGCGGTGAGACGGCCGGAAGTCGCGGGTGGGAGCTGGGTAAGAGATCGGGCGGGGCGCCGCCGAACGGCTCACCGCAGTGCCGTCAGGAGGGCGTTCAGCGCGTCCTTCTCCGACGCAGGGTCGGGGCTGGTGGAGCGCAGCTCGCGCAGCACGGTGTCGATCTTGCCGTCGAGCGTCGTCCACGCGACCGGGTCGCGTGGCTTGAGCCGCGCCTGCGCGTCGTCCCATGCGGTCTCGAGATCGGTGACGCGGGTCGTCGCGCCCGACTGGTCGCCCCGGTCCAGGAGATCGCGGGTGTCCTGGGTGATGACGCGGAACTGCGGGAGGTCACCGAGTTTCGACGCCGGGGCGCCCGGCACGGCGGCACCGGTCAGCACGCTCGCGTCGGCTCCACCGGGCGCCCTCGCCGCGGCCGGGGCGGCCTGCTCCACGGCGACGTCGCTCTGCAGCGCCTGCGCGCGCCAGAGGTACCCGGTCACACCGGCCACGAGCAGCAGCCCGACCACGACGACGGTCTGCAGCAGCCCGCCGCGCCCGGTCTCGCGCCGGTCAGTCTCCTCGTCGGCCACCGCGCCGCCGCGGATGACGTCGGCCTTGGTCACCGAGAGGTACACGACGACGGCGATGATGCCGGCGAAGAAGATCAGGCTCGTCAGGGTGGCGCCGAGACCGAGCCCGCCGTCGGCGCTCGGCTGCGACAGGTAGTCCCCGATCGAGGCGCCCAGGGGGCGTGTCAGCACGTAGATGATCCAGAACGCCAGCACGGGGTGCAGACCGAGCCGCCAGGCGAGCGCCGTGGCCGCGATGACCACGGCGACGACGATCCCGGCCACGAGGTAGCCCAGCCCGAGGACCTGCGCCATGAGGTCGCCGGTCGCGGTGCCGAGAGCAAAGGTGACCAGGATCGCGAGCCAGTAGAACGCCTCACGGCGGCGGGTGCGGATCGAGTGGATCGACAGGGTGCCCTCGGTGCGGTACCACGCGACGAAGGTCGCCGCGAGCAGCAGCGCGAACACGACCGTGCTCAGCTCGAGCGGGACCCCGACAGCGTCGGTGAGCTCGTCGGTGACCAGCGTGCCGAACACGCTCACCAATGTGACCGCCGACCAGTACCGGACGGGGGTGTACCGGTCCGCCGCGAACTCCGTTGCCAGCACGATGACCAGGAGCAGACCTGTGGCGATCGACGTGCCGGTCAGGCCGAGGTTGACGTTGACGTTGAGGAAGTCGGCGGCTGACTCCCCGACGGTGGTGCAGAGCACCTTGATGATCCAGAAGTAGGCGGTGACCTCCGGGACCTTGCTCAGCAGGAGCCGGGTTCCGGACGCGGGGGCGCGATGGGTCGTCACAGGGTTCCTCTCAGGGAGCGGTGCGCAGGGTGACCGCGAGGAGGTCGTGGTGGTCGGTCAGGGAGCGGTGCGCAGGGTGACCGCGAGGAAGTCGCGGTGGTCGGGCACGAGGTAGCGGTTCGCGGGCTTCACCATCGCCGGCAGGAGCTTCGTGGCGTCGAGCCCCGTGCGCGACGGGCGGATGACGGTGAACGTGACGGTCTTGGGGTGGATGTCGAGCTCCATGCCGCGCTGCACCCCGGCCGCGGTCATGGCGTCGGCGAGGCCGGCCAGGGTGAGCTGGTCGCCGGCGACGTAGATCAGGTTTCCGGACCGGTCGGTGCCGAGGCCGGAGCGCCACGTGAACTGGAACTGGTTGTGCGCGCTGCCCCAGGCTCCGGTGGCGTTGTCGGCGAGCCCGTCGACCGGTCGGGCCCCGTCGACGATCAGTTGCAGGTTCTGGCGGACGGCGGCGACGTCCGGGTCGAGATGGACGTCGCGGCCCCACCGGGCGACCGTGACCCGCCCCGACGTGTCGATGACCAGCGAGGCCGCCCCGTCCTGCAACGGCACCAGGGACTTCCCGCCCGCGTAGAAGCCGCCGCGGCTGTCGGCCATCTTCCATCCGGAGTTGAACACGGCCACCAGCCGGCTGCGGAGGTCGTGCGGGACCTGGGCGGCGGCCGGCGTCGTCCCGGGGACCGGTTCGGCGGTGCCGGCGAACAGGTGCGTGCTGGTGAGGGCCTGGTTCATCCAGGCGACGCCGACGATCTGGCTCGGATAGTCGGCGTTCGGCCGGAAGTAGGCGCTGTAGAGCGCCGGAGCGGCACCGCCGTCCGGGTTCGGGACCCATTCGGCCTCGTGGGCCAGGGCCGGCCGCCCGGCCAGCAGCGGCAGCGCCGGAGGGTGGGCCGTTGCCGGTCGGGCCACCTCGCCTGCTGTCGCCGGTCCGGCCGGACCGGCGTCGGTGGGCAGCGTTGCGGCCGCCGGAACAGCGCCCGTGGGCCGGTTGTGGGCGTACCACCAGTTCTCCGCGGTGTCGACGAGTGGGCCACCGCCGTGGTCGCGCACCCACTCGACGGAGGTCGTCTGCCAGTCGGCGGATCCCGGCGCGGTGAGCGCGGTGACGTACGACGCCGCCGGCGCACTGAGCACCGCCACCGGGATGGCGACGGCCAGCGCGACGGCCAGCGCGACGGTCAGCCGCCGCCGGGGCCGCCGCGGGTTGGAAGGGGAGCGAGGTCGGTGCCCGTCCAGCAGCATGCGATGTCCTCTCCTCCGGCGAGAGGCCAACACTGCGACGGGCGGGATTCGCTGATCATGTGCGCGCGATGAGACCGTTCTCATCTCCGCGCGGACCGGGCGATTCTTGTCGAGCCCTTACCCGGTTCTCGCCGGTCCGGAGTGGCGGCGACCTACCGTCGGGGCGACGGTCCACGTGGGCCGAACTCCGAGGAGGACCGTGAACACCGTGCTCGCCCTGAACCCGCTCAGCGCGAACGACCTGCTGTCGTCGTTCGGCACGGTCGGTGTCCTGGTCGTGCTCTTCGCCGAGACCGGGCTGCTGATCGGGTTCTTCCTGCCCGGCGACTCGCTGCTGTTCACCGCCGGCCTGCTCGCGGCGACCGGCGCCGGACGTTTGCACCTGAGCCTGCCGTGGGTGCTGGTGGCCGCGGCGACCGGCGCGCTGGTCGGCGCGCAGGTCGGGTTCCTCATCGGCCGCCGGGCCGGGCGTGCCCTGCAGGAGCGGGCCTACCGGCCGAAGGTCGCCGACGGCGTGCGGCGCGCCGAGGAGCTTTTCGCCCGGTACGGGCCGGCCAAGGCGATCGTCCTCGCCCGGTTCATCCCGGTCGTGCGCACCATGCTCAACCCCGTCGCCGGTGCGCTGCACACCCCGCTGCGGACCTTCACCCTCTGGCAGGCCGTCGGGGGCCTCGTGTGGACGGTCGGGCTCGTGCTGGCCGGGTATGCCCTCGGGGCGTCCGTCCCCGGCGTCGACGCCTACCTGCTACCCGTGATCGCCCTGATCGTCGTCGTCTCGCTGATCCCGCTCGGGCTGGAGGTCGTGCGGGAGCGGCGCCGCCGCGTCGGCCGCGCCGGCTGAGCGGGTCGTCCTCATCGTTCTCACATCATCACGTTCCTAGGGTTCCGACGTGCGCGTACTGGTCGTGGAGGACGAGCTGCGGATGGCGGCCCTGCTCAAGCGCGGCCTGCAGGAGGACGGGTACGCCGTGGACGTGGCGTCCACCGGCCCGGACGCGATCTGGCAGGCGACCGAGTTCGCCTACGATGCCGTCCTGCTCGACCTCATGCTGCCGGGTCTGGACGGCGTCGAGGTCTGCCGGCAGCTCCGTGGGGCCGGCCGGTGGGTTCCGGTGCTGATGCTGACCGCTCGGGACGCCGTCGAGGACCGGGTCCGCGGCCTGGACGCGGGCGCCGACGACTACCTGACCAAGCCCTTCAGCTTCGCCGAGCTGTCGGCCCGGGTGCGGGCGATGATCCGCCGCGGGGCGATCGAGCGGCCGACCGAGCTGCGGGTCGCCGACGTCCGGTTGGAGCCGGCCACCCGGAGGGCCTGGCGAGGCGAGATCGAGCTACGCCTCTCGGCCAAGGAGTTCGCGCTGCTCGAGCTCTTCCTCCGGCACCCCGACGAGGTGCTCACCCGGACCCGCATCCTGGAGCACGTGTGGGACTTCGCCTACGACGGCGGTTCCAACGTCGTCGACCAGTACGTGCTCTACCTGCGACGCAAGATCGATCGACCGTTCGGGGTGGACCAGCTGGAGACCGTCCGCGGTGCGGGGTACCGCCTGCGCGGTGAACCGGTCCCGGTGTGCGCGTCCTGACGACCGGGTCCTGGCCGCCGTGTCCTGACGAAAGAGAGAGAGCGGAGGAGCGCGGATGCCGTTGCGGATGCGGCTGGCGCTGCTGTTCGCGCTGGCGACGGCGGTGGCCCTGACGATCGCCGGGCTGGCCTTCGTCGCGCAGCTGCAGGTGAGCGTCGACGCGTCGTTGGACCCCGGGCTGCGCGCCCAGCTGTCCGACGTCGCGGACGACTTGGGCGCCGGCGACCCGGAGCCGGTCGGCCCGAGCACGCCGGTCCAGGTCGTCACCCCCGACGGCCGGGTGCTGTCGTCGTCCGCCGGCACCGCCGCGCTGCTGACCGACACGCAGCGCCGCCAGGCCCTCGATGGCGAGACGTCGTTCACGGCGCAGATCGGTGCGGACCGCACCCGCGTCCTGGCCGCGCCCGCGACGCGCGCCGGCACCCCGGTCGTCGTGGCCGTGGCTGCCCGGACCGTGGTCTCCGACGTGGCCATCGAGCGGGTCGAGCTGGCCCTGCTGCTCGGGGCGCCCCTGGCGGTGCTGCTGGCCGGGGTCGGCGCGTGGCTGCTGGCCGGGGCGGCGCTGCGGCCCGTCGAGCGGATGCGGCGCGAGGCCGCGGAGATCAGCGACCGCGACCTCGACCGGCGCCTCGGTGTCCCCGCCACCCGAGACGAGATCGCGGCACTGGGCACCACCATCAACGCGCTGCTCGCCCGCCTGCAGGAGGCCCTGCACCGCGAGCGCGGGTTCGTCGCCGACGCCGGACACGAGCTGCGTACGCCCCTGGCGATCCTGCGCGCGGAGCTCGAGCTCGCGGCGCGGCCGGGCCGCAGTCGCGAGGCGCTCGTCGACGCGATCAACGAGGCCGGCGCGGAGACAGACCGGCTGATCCGGCTGGCCGAGGACCTGCTGCTGCTCGCGCGGGCCGACAACCACCAGCCGTTCCTGCGTCCGCGGCGGCTGTCCGTGCCCGACCTGCTGCACGCCGCGGCGCGCGGCGCGGCGACCCGGGCCGCCGAGCGCGAGGTCACCGTCGCGGTCCACGTGCCGCCGATCCTGGACGTCGCAGCCGACCCCGACCGCCTGCGACAGGCCGTGGACAACCTGCTCGACAACGCCACCCGGCACTCCCCGCGCGGCGGGGTCGTCGAGCTCAGCGCCGACGTCCCGCGCCCCGGCGTGCTCACCGTCGAGGTCGACGACCGCGGGCCGGGCTTCCCCGTGGACTTCCTGCCGCACGCCTTCGACCGGTTCCACCGCGCCGGTGACGCCCGCAGCCGCGACGACGGGGGCTCGGGCCTGGGCCTGTCCATCGTCCGCGCGATCGTCCGCGCCCACGGCGGGGAGGTCACGGCGACCAACCGCGCCGGCGGCGGCGCCGCGGTGAGGATCGAGCTGCCGGCGGTCGAGTCGCCGACGACACCCGTCCGTACCGGCCGCGCAGTGCCCTCAGCGGGGGACGGCCTCGGGGCGTGACGGCAGGAGAAGCGCGGCGACCGTGAGCGCGACGAGCGAGCCAGCCAGCAGGCCGCCGACGACGTCGGACGGGAAGTGGACGCCGAGCAGGACGCGCGACGCGGCCACCGCCACGGACAGCGCGACCGCGGCGACCACCGCGACGGCCCTGCCCCGGCGGCGCAGGGCGGGGTAGAAGACGACGAGCAGGGAGACGCACAGCGCGGTCGTCCCCGTGGTGTGCCCGGACGGAAAGCTGAACCCGGCGGCGGTCGTCAGCGGGTGGACGTCGGGGCGGGGGCGCGCCAGCGCGTTCTTCAGCGCGGTCTCCACGCCCAGGGCGACCAGGCGGACGAGCAGGACGTAGATGGCCTCGCGGCGTCGGTGACGCAGAAAGAGCACGACGACCGCCACCGCCGTGAACACGTCGACCGCGACCGGGCTGCCCACGTCGGTGACCGCGATCGCTGCCGCCACCGCACCCGCCCGGACCGCCATCGCCGTATCGGCCGCGAGGACGACACGGGCGTCGACGGCCTCCAGCGGGGCCCATCCGGCCGCGACGGCGCCCGTCAGAATCGCCAGGGCGACGGCGAGGACAGCGATGATCGCCCACGTCACCGGACGGGAGGTGGGCCGTGGCCAGGCGGGCGGAACCATTCCCCGATGTGCTCCTGCAGGTCGCGATGTCGTCGTCGACCTGATCGTTCTGGGTCACGGTGAGGCCCCGGCGCACGTCAGGTGGGAAGTGGGTAAGAGGCCGGACGAGCCCGAAGTACCGGTAGAGCGCCGGCACGAAGAGGACCGCTCCGAAGGCGTCGACGAGCACCGCGACGAGCACGGTCGGTCTGCGGTCGGCGACGGGCGGGGTCCAGGCGGCGAAGAACCGGGCGGGTGACTCGTCGGCCTCGACCGGGGCGCCAGGCAGCAGCGGGCCGTCCACCACGATCTGGTCGCCCGCACGCACCCGCAGCACGTCACCCCGCACCACCGCCTCGGGGGCGACCACGACCTCGACCCCGTCGCGGACCGCGACCACCGGCGTCCGGTCCAGCAGCTGGAGCTGGTCGAGCTTGTGCTTGGCCCGGATCTCCTGGGTCGCGCTGATCAGCGCGTTGATCAGGCCGAGCCCGACGCTGATCAGCGCGTCGCTGTAGCGGCCCATCGCGAGGAGCGCCGCGCCGACACCACCGCGGTCGCCAGGCGACCCTGCTGCAGGGCCGCCTGGCTGAGCAGGATCGCCGACGGGCCGAGGGCGAGCGCGACGTAGAGCGCGGGGTGCTGCAGCGGCCCGGCGAGGCCGGAGGCGAGCTGGGTGCCGACGGCCTTCAGCGCGACCGCCGTGATCCCGTAACCCAGGCCGGTGGCCACCGCGAGTGCCAGGACCCGCCCGGCCCCGGAGCCGGGTGGTGCCGCGGTGCGTGACCAGGTGACCGCGGCGAGCATGAGCACGAGGCAGCCCGCCGCCGCCGCGAGCGTCGAACCGGCCGGCGGCACGGTGCCGGTGCCCGCCGTCGGGCGGAGCGCCGCGAGCAGACCGACCAGGCCGAGGCCGGTCAGGCCCACGCCAGACCACGTGCTTCGCCGCGGCCGGCGCCCCGTCAGCAGCCCTTCGGCGACGGTGGTGAAGACGATGCTGCTGATCATCACGCTCTGCACCACGATGATCGGGCCCAGCGCGAGGGCGAGCACCTGCAGACCCAGCCCGGCGACCGACGCCGCGGTACCGATCCACCACCACGGCCTGCGGGTGAGTGCGGTGACGAGGCGGGGATCGCCTGCGTCGTAGGCCGGCACCGTGAGCGCGGCGTGCCGTTGGGCGGCGGCGGCGCTGCCGAGCAGCGCCGCCGCGGCCAGCGCGGTCGCGGCGGCGCCGACGACGGAGCTCACGAGAGGCTCATCAGAACCCGCTCGCCCGCGCGGGGGTGTCCCGACCCCGGGGCCGCGCCCGCTCGATCTCCCGCACGACGACGGCGGCCGGATCGGCGCCGGTCGGCCAGGCCGGCATCGGCAGCGGCCGGGGCGCCGTCGACGCGAGCCGCTCGATGGTGTCGGCGAGCTGCTGCGGGTTGCGGGGCCACCTCGCCACCCCGGCCCGGTCGAGCACGGCGGCGTTCGCCCGACCGTGCCCGGGGATCGGCAGGTAGGTCACCGCCGGGAGCCCGGCGACGAGCGCCTCGGTCAGCGACAGCCCGCCCGCGTTGTGGACCAGGAGATCCGCGGCCGCCATCAGGTCGGCCACGTCGTCGCGCCAGCCCAGCGGCGTGACGCGCGGATCGCCCGCCCACCGCCGCCGCAGCGCGCCGTTGCGCCCGCACAGCACGACGGCATGCGCCCGCGGGTGGTGCAGGATCGCCGCGACGGTGCGGGGGACATCGCCCAGGCCGAGCGAGCCGGCGCCGATCAGGGCGACCGGCGCGTCGCCGGGGATGCCCAGCTCGGCCCGCAGGGCCCGGCGGCGCTCCGGGTGGCCGAACCGTGGCGCGCAGAGCGGGCCGGCGACCTCGGCGGTCACGCCGTAGCGGGCCGCGTCGCGGGCGGTCGCCCGCGTGACGGTCAGGTGCAGGTCGACGTCGGGGTGGCACCACAGCACGTGTGCGGCCGGATCGGTGAGGTAGGTGATCGACGTCGCGGTCACCAGCCCGTCGCGGCGCAGGTCGCCCAGGGTCTGCCCGGCCAGCGGGTAGGTCGAGACGACGGCGTCGACACCCGCCGCCCAGCGCGCCATCTGCGGCCGTGCCAGCGCGCTCGTGAAGCGGGCGAGGCGCCGCAGCGGCCCGGGCCGCTCGAGTCGGCGGAACAGCCCGTCGAAGACGGCGGGCAGGTACTGCACGGTCGGGGCGTAGAGGTCGCGCAGCGCCACGCGCGCCGCGGCTGGGAGCGCGTCGAGGTAGTCGTGGACGGTGACGTCGACCCCCGAGGCGGCCAGTCGGCGTGCCAGCTCGCGGGCCGCGCCGTCGTGCCCCTGCCCGACACTGGCACCGACGACCGCGACCCGCCCGCGGGCCGCGGCCCCGGCGATGTCGCGCGGGATCCGGGTGACGGCGTCTCGCCGAGCGTCCCGGACGTGCTGCCCCGGCCGGGAGCGGTGGCCGGTGCGGTTCATCGGGCCGGGCCCGGACCTGGGACGCCGTCGTCCCCGTCCCCGTCGACCCCGTTCCCGCGGTCGCCGACGCGGGTGTCGTGGTGGCGCCCCTCGCCCGGTTGCCCCCTGTCCTGGTGCATCCCCGGACCGCCGCCGAGCTCACCGAGGAGCGCGCGGGTCGCTCCGCCGAGCCCGCCGAGGCCGACGACCACGGCCACGAGCACGGCGACCGGCCTGCTGAGCCACCGCGGGCGCCGCAGGAGCGCGCGGATGTTCCTCATGCGCCCACCGCCAGCGCTCCGAGGACCGCGCACACCACGAACCAGACCACCGCGAGCACGGTCAGCAGGGCGGCGGTGCGGTGCTGGGCGGCGCTGGGACGCGGGCCGGCGACGCCGGTGACGGTGGTGCGCAGGCGCCACACGACGAGCGTCCAGAGCGCGTTCCACCGCGGCGCGTCGGTGAAGGCCGTGTCACCGGCGGGCAGGTCGGCCAGGACGTCGGCCAGCTCGTGGCGGTGGCGGGCGGCGTACGCCGCCCGCCACCCGCTCATCGGTCTCGGCGAGGTCGAGGCGGCCGGCGCCGAGCGCCTCGTGGAGCCGCGCGACGGTGTCGGCGCGTTCGGCGTCGGACGCGCAGGGGGAGGTGCCGGGCGTCGCCGGGGTGGCGTGGCCCTGGTCGTGGCCGGGCGCTTCGCTGTGGCCCGCATGGACGGCAGCGCTGTCGGTGGACATCGCACTCCTGGAGGACGGTCCGTCAGGTCTCTCCCAGGGTGGAGGGCTCGGGTGAAGCGTCGGCGTGTCCTGGTTCGGAGCCGGGTAAGAGTCGATCGAGTCCGATGGTGAACCCGACCGCGGCCCCGCCTCCGGGGCGGATGCCGGCGAACACCGTCCCGCCGTGCGCCCGCGCGACGTCGTCGACGATCGACAGGCCGAGGCCGGACCCGGGCAGGCCCCGGGCCCCGTCGGCACGGTAGAAGCGGTCGAAGACGCGGCCGGCGTCGGCCGCGTCGATCCCGGGGCCGCGGTCGAGGACGGTGACGCGACCGCCGCGGATGTGCACCTCGACGGGCGCGTCGCTGTCGTCGAACTTGGCGGCGTTCTCCAGCAGGTTCCCGAGCGCGCGTTCCAGGCCCTGGCGCCGGCCCCGGACGGCCGTGCCGTCCGCGTCGACCCGGACCTGCCTCCCGGTGCGCCGCTCCACCCGAGTCGCGGCGCCGTCCACGACCGCGCGCAGGTCCACGATCTGGTCGGACTCGTCGGTCCGGCGGGCCAGCGCCAGCTCGACGAGCTCGTCGACCAGGTGGCTCAGCTCGCGGGTCTCGCCCTGGACGTCGGCGACCAAGCGGTCGCGGGCGTCCGGCGGCAGCTCACCGATGCGCCGCAGCACGCTGGCGTTGGTGCGCAGGCTGGTCAGCGGGGTGCGCAGCTCGTGGGCCGCGTCCTGGATGAGCCGTTCCTGCGCGTCGCGGGCGGCGGCGAGCCGGGTGAGCATGGTGTTGAACGCCGACGCGAGGCGTGCCACCTCGTCGGAGCCGTCCACGAGCACCTGCCGGTCGACGCCCCCGTGCACGCTGACGTCCTCGGCGACGCCGGCCAGCGCCTCGAGGCGCCGGGTGATGCGCCGGGCCAGCAGCCAGCCGACGCCGGCCGCGATGACGAGGACGGCCGTGCTGGCGAGGGCGATCTCTCTGGCCATGTCCGCGAGGACGCGCTCGGTGTCCTCGACCTCGACGCCGACCTGCAGGGCACCGCCGTCCGGCCGCACCACGGTGAGGATCCGGTACGACTCGCCGTCGACGTCCGTCTCGCTGACATCGGTGCGGCCGCTCGTGGACCCGGCGGCGATCGCCAGCGTCGTCCCGGTCACCGGCAGGCGGGCCGCCGAAACACCGAGCGGCGTGACCGTCCCGTCCGGCGCCACGACCTGCGCCGCCACCGAACGGGACGGCCCGCGCCGTGGACCACGGCCCTGCGGTGCCGGCGCCGTCAGCAGGTCGGTCTGCCCGTTCTGCAGGGCGGTGGCCGCCGTCTGCAGCGAGGCGTCGATCTCCTGGTAGATGCGCTCGGCGGCAGCGTTGTAGCTGAGCAGCCCGACCGTCGCGGCCACCACGGCGGCGACGGTGGCGAAGGCGAGCGCGAACCGGGTGCGCAGGTTCGCGCGCAGGTGCTCCCGCACGGTCGCGCCCAACTGTCGCACCGACCTCACGGCTTGCGCAGGGTGTAGCCGACCCCGCGGAGGGTGTGGATCAGCGGCGGGGCCCCGGCGGCGGCGAGCTTGCGGCGCAGGTAGCCGATGTAGACCGGCAGGTTCTTCGAGTCCGGGCCGAAGTCGTAGCCCCAGATGCGCTCGTAGACCGTCGAGTGGTCCAGCGCGATGCCCTCGTTGCGCGCCAGCAGCTCCAGGAGGTCGAACTCGGTCTTGGAGAGCTGCAGCTCCTCCTGCTCCCACCAGGCCCGGCGGGCGGCCGGGTCGACCCGGAGCTCGGCGACCAGCAGGGTGGTGTCGCCCCGCGCGTCCGCCTCCGACACGGGCGCCGCCCGCCGCAGCAGCGCGCGCAACCGCGCCAGCAGCTCGTCCAGCTCGAAGGGCTTGGGCAGGTAGTCGTCGGCGCCGGCGTCGAGGCCGGCCACCCGGTCGGGGGTCTCCACCCGGGCGGTCAGCATGAGCACCGGTGTCCGGTCGCCGTCGGCGCGCAGGACGCGGCAGACCCCGAGCCCGTCGACGCCGGGCATCATCACGTCCACGACGAGTGCGTCGAACGTCTCGCGGCGGGTCCTGGCCAGCGCGGCCACCCCGTCGACGACCACCTCGACCTCGTATCCCTCGAGTTCGAGCGCGCGGGCCAGGGACTCCCGGATCGCCCGGTCGTCGTCGACGATGAGAACGCGGTGCGGCACCGGACCATCATGCGGGCAGTCCGTCGTCCGCGCGGACGCATCCCCCTGGTCCTCCGGTCGTGCCGCGTTCGCGGTTGTCATGGTCACCCTCCGCCTCCCGGACGATGGGTCGAGGCTCCTCGCCCGCCATGAGGGGGCGACGTGAGCGGGTTCGGAGCCGGGTAAGAGCCCGCCGCTACAGGCGGGCGAGGATCGCGTAGGTGTCGCCGTCGGCGATCGACCGGTATCGCGGTGCCAGCACCTGGCGGACCGCCGCCAGATCGGCGGGGCAGGCGACGACCTCGACGTACGGGGCGGCGGCCGGGAGTACCGCGGCGGCCACCTCGGGGACGTCGAGCGTGAGCACGGTGACATCCGGGGGTGTGGAGCGGCGGGCGTGCACCAGCGAGGTCTCCTCGACGTTGACCCGTGCAGGTCCGCCCTCGAGGGCGTGGTCGACGGCGAACCACTTGAGCACCGGCACGCCGGTGACCGGGCCGGCCGTGGGGTCGCAGCCGTACCGGGACGGCACCGTCAGGTCCAGGACGTCCGTGGCGGCGGGAACGGCCGCGTCGGTGGCGGCGTCCACCCGCGCGATCCGCTGCCCGACGTCGACGTACTCCACGAGGTGCAGCGCGATGACGGCCGCGGCGAGGACGGGACCCAGCGCCGTCACGCGCAGGCGCCCGGCGCGGTAGGGCAGCGCCGCGGCCGCCAGCAGCAGCGCCGGGGCCACGAACCGCTCGTCGGGTTTGATGAGGTCGTTGACCGTGCTGATCGGCAGCAGGAGCGCCACGGCGGCCAGCGCGGCACTCAGCCACAGCACCGGCCTGGTCGACACGGCCGTCCCGATCGCCCGCACGTCCAGCCGGGCCAGGACGATCCCCGCGAACGCGAGCGCCAGCGCCACATTGATCCAGAAGAGCGGGAGCGCCGGCGGGAACGGGTCCGACCGGAGGAAGAACTGCAGCGTCTCCGTCAGTGCGATGGCCTTGTCCTGCCACGACGGGTACAGCGTGATCCCGCTGCCGCCGTGCTCGGCGAGCAGGTACCACACGGCGAGGACGGCGGCGGGCGACTGGGCGGCGACGAGCTGGGCCGCCGTCCGTCGACGGCCCTGCCGGGTGAGGACGATCGCGTGCACGAGCACGGCCAGCCCGCCCATGATCCACGCGAGCAGGTGCGACAGGTACAGCAGGACGCCCACACCGGCCACGGCGAGCAGGGTTCTCCGGTGATCGGCCGCCGGCCGCTGGGTGAGGCGGTGCAGCATCGCCACGAGCAGGAACATCACGGCCAGTCCGAAGGCGTAGCTCAGGTAGCCCTTGTACAGGAAGAAGCCCGTCGCCCAGGGGAACCCGAGGAACTCGACGGCGGTGGGCCGCTGCTGGATCGTGCGCACCAGGTAACCGAACGCGCAGGCGAAGCCGAGCACGGTCACGACGACGAACACCTGGCCGGCGACCTCGGTGGGCAGCACCGTGTCGAGGAGCCCGATGACGACCGGGGCGGCGAGGTTCGGCACGGGCACCGGGCTCAGCGAGTAGGCGTCCGCGATGGCACCCGAGCCCGGGTCGGCGCCGAACAGCAGCACGGCGACGACGTGCCCCTGGAACAGCCACTGGTAGTAGTCGTAGAACGGCAGGAAGCCGGTACTGCACAGGACCGCCACCGTGGCTGCCGACAGCAGCAGCCACGCTGCGGTGACGCCGTGGGGCGGAGTGAAAGGGCGCAGACGTCGCACGGCCGCCCGGGCCGGCGGTCGCGCCGCGGTTGCCTCGGTCATCCGGGCATCGTCGCGGGTGCTCGTGGTAAGGCCGCCGTCGGGTGAGGGGAGCCGGCGTGCACCGCGTGCCCGTGGCGCCTCGCTACCGTCGACACGGCCCCGCACACACCACACACGCGCCGCACCGCAAGGGAGACCCGTGATCGTGCCACCGCCGCCCGGCCCCCGCCGCAGTGCACAGCCCGCGGGTGGGTGAGGGTGCCCGTGGGCGGGTCGACCGTCGTCATCGGGTGGGGTCTGGGCGTCGCACTTCTCGTGCTCACGGTGATCGCGACGGCGGTGACCGGGCTTGCCGGGTTGGGCATCGCGCGCGGGGTCGCGACAGCCGCGGTGCGGGCGGTGCTCCAGCTGGCCGTCGTGAGCGTGGTCATCGTCGCGGTCGTCCGCTCGCTGTGGCTCTCGCTCGGGTTCGTGCTGGTCATGCTCGGAGTTGCGGCGGTGACGTCGGCGCGGCGGATGACTCCGCATCGCAGCGGTCTCCTCGCAGGGGTGCCCATCGCCGCCGGCGCCGCACCGGTGATCGGGATCGTCGTCCTGACCAGGGCGGTCCCGACGACCGGCATCGCGCTGGTGCCGGTGTGCGGGATCGTGATCGGTGGCGCGATGACGGCGACGTCGCTGGCGGGGCGCCGGGCTCTCGACGAGCTGGCCACACGCCACGGCGAGTACGAGGCGGCGCTGTCGCTGGGCCTGACCGAGCGGGACGCGGCGATGGAGCTGGTTCGACCGGCCGCGCGTCAGGCGCTGGTGCCGGCGATGGATCAGACGCGCACCGTCGGACTGGTGACGCTGCCGGGGGCCTTCGTGGGTGTTCTGATCGGCAGCGGGAGCCCGGTGCAGGCCGGAGCGGCCCAGGTCCTGGTGCTGATCGGGCTCCTGGCGGCGGAGGCGGTGGCCGCGGTGACGACCACCGAGCTGGTGGCCCGGGGGCGGATCAGCCGGCCGGAGGACGCGAACAGCCTGAGCCGGTAGTCACCCTACGAAACCGACGAGTGTCAGGGCGGGACGGAGTAGAAGTCGAGTGCGTCGGCGAGGCGACAGAGCAGCCGCTCGACGGTCACCAGTCCGACGAGCCGCCCGCGCTCGTCGCACAACACCACCGGGGCGTGCCGGTCGTCGGCCGGGCGGGACGCGATGCGTCGTGCCACGTCGGCCAGCCGCTCGGTCGGCAGCACGGTGAGCGGCGGGTGGGGGGTGCCGCGCCGGTCGATCAGGCTGACCGGTCGGTCGTACTCGTCAACGACCGTGGCCCAAGCGATTGCGGGATTCCCGGCGAACACAACGGGGACGCTTTCCGGGGCGGTCATGCGCGGGACCTGCTCGGCGAGGTCGAAGAGGCCGCCGTACGTGGCGAGGCTCGTCCGGCGCCGGCACAGTGCGACCGCGTGGGGGCAGGCCGCGCCCATGACCGGCCGCGGCGGACCGAGCCCGTAGCCCTGAGCGAGCGGCACACGGAGCGACAGCAGCCGGTCGAGCTCGGCGGCGGTCTCGACGCCCTCGGCGACCAGCCATGCGTCGAGCCGCGACGTGAACATCCCGAGCGCCTCGACGACGGCGGCCTTCGTCTCATCGACGTCGATGCCGGCGACCAGGTCGCGGTCGACCTTGACGAAATCGGGTCGCAACAGCGTGATGTGCTTGAGCGACGAGAAGCCGGCACCGGCGTCGTCGACCGCCAGCAGAGCGCCGGCAGCGCGCATCGGCGCGATCGCGTCGCGCAGGGCGTCGTAGTTCTCCACCGCGGTCTGCTCGGTGATCTCGACCACGACGCCGCGCAGGTCGCCGGCGTCCGCGAAGACCGCGGCAACTGGTGCGGCGAGCAGCGCGTCCGGGCCGACGTTGACGGAGAGGAAGCAGTTCGGAGGAAGCGCGGATCGTGCGCGGAGCGCGGTGCCCACAGCCCGGGCCTCCAACTCGGCGCCGACGCCTGCGGCGCGGGCGACGGCGAACCAGCGGTCCGGCGTGGTGTGCGGCGGCCCGCTGAAGCGGGCCAACGACTCGTACCCGACGACGGTGCCCCGTGCGGTGTCGATGATCGGCTGGAAGTCCATGCGCAGGACGCCGGGCCGGCGGGAGGCCCGGACGGCGGCGTCCTGCGTCATCTCAGCGGAGGTTCGCGAGGACCTGGCGGACGAGTTCGTCGGGAACCTCGGGCAGGTCGTGGTCCTCGCGGGCGTGGCGGGCGACCTGCTCGAGGATGCCCTCCTCGGTATCCGCGGTGAACGACGCGGTGCACCCCGGCACCACCGCACCGCAGGCGAAGGTCTTCATCTGCTCAGACATCCCCTCGTTGGGCCGTCCTCGGTGGCCGGCGGGGGTCGAGTGCGCTCCCGCAGGCTATCGCGCTCCGTGTTGGCGCCATCACTCTACCGGCACCGTTGTTTCGCGGGCTCCCGCCCCTGGCGAGGGTGTCGCCTACCGGGAGTGAGCAGTGGCCCCCGGAACCCTCATCTGCTCCCCGCGTTGCCGCGGCGACGGCGCCGCCCTATCGTGGGTGTCGGAGCCGGTCGGCTCCGCCTTATGCCCCGGACCCCGGCGTATCCCCTCGATACGACCCGTTGGACGGGGCTTTTCTTGTGTTCATCGACGCTGGTCGACGGATCGTCAGGCGACGACGCCCCGTGCTGACCGCCTCGCTGGCGCAGCGCATCCGCGGCGGCGAGAAGGTAGTGATCCCATGACCTCGACAGCGCCCAGACCGGCCTCGTCGGCCATCGAGGGCCCCGGTGCCCGCCCGCTGCTCGACGGACGGCGCACGACCGGCGAGCAGCTGGTCGTCAAGGTCTTCGTGGTGCTGCCGCTGCTCGCACTGCTGGCCGCGGTCCCCCTGGCCTGGGGCTGGGGGCTGACCTGGACCGACATCGGGCTGGCGGTGTTCTTCTACTTCCTCTCCGGCCTGGGCATCACGGTGGGGTACCACCGCCACTTCACCCACCGCGCGTTCAAGGCCACCCGGGCGCTGAAGATCGGGCTGGCCGTCGCCGGGAGCCTGGCCTTCCAGGGGCCGATCATCAACTGGGTGGCCGACCACCGCCGCCACCACGCCTTCACCGACAAGGAGGGCGATCCGCACTCGCCGTGGCTGTTCGGCACCAGCCCTCTCGCGGTGGCCAAGGGCTTCGTGCACGCCCATCTGAGCTGGCTGTTGGTACGGGACAAGACGAATGCCGCACGCTTTGCCCCGGACCTGCTGGCGGACCGCGACCTGCGGCGGGTGCATCGGCAGTTCCTCGGCTGGTCGCTGGTCAGCCTGGCCGCGCCGGCCCTGCTCGGTGGGGTGATCACCTGGTCGTGGTGGGGTGCGGTGACGGGCTTGTTCTGGGCCGGGTTGGTGCGTCTCGCGGTGCTGAACCACGTCACCTGGTCGATCAACTCGATCTGTCACATGATCGGTTCCCGGCCGTTCACCGTGCGGGACCGTTCCACGAACTTCTGGCCACTGGCGATCGTGTCGATGGGCGAGTCCTGGCACAACTTCCACCACGCCGACCCGACCTCTGCGCGGCACGGCGTGCGGCGGGGTCAGCTGGACATGTCCGCCCGGCTGATTGCGATCTTCGAGAAGCTCGGGTGGGCCTACGACATCCGCTGGCCGACCCCGCGACGGCTGGCCCGCCTCGTCGAGCGACGGCAGAACGAGTCCGCAGACCCGGCGTAACCCACCCGGCGGGGGAGCGGCCAGTGACGCGGCTGCGGGCGGCGGGCGACGATCGTGGGCCCGATCCGGCTCCAGCACGCGTGGTCCGGCCAGGGGGTTGTCGAGGCGCTGCCCGACCGCGGGGACCTGACGTTCCCTGACGACCTGGTCTGCGACGAGCACGGGCGGGTCGTGGCGTGCCGGGCGCTGGGGCGGGTGTGGCGTCCCGCGGTTTGACCGGGCCGGCACACACCGCACGGCGCCCGCACACCGTCCGCGCCGGGTGTGACGGCACCGGCAGCCGTGTGAGCGCACCGTCGGCCGTGTGCCGGCGCGGAACCGGGGGCGGCCACGGCGCCGGTATGCGGCGGCCGGTCCGCGGACTCGTACGCAGATCTGCGTAGTGCTCCGCCGAGCGTCCGGCCGGTGGATGGTCGAGTGGCACGCAGCGAACCGCCGGCCCTCCGCACCGCGGACGAGCGGGCCCTTGTCGTCGAGCTGACCGCCCTGGCGCTCGTGGTCCGCACGGCGCCGAGGTCTGATCGCCGGTCGCGTGACACGAGCTGCACCGGTGCAGCTCATGTCACCGATATCGCGATCACTGCGGTGGGTCGCGGTGCTGGTCCACGATCGCTCGACGGGCCCGCTCGCCCACCCGGTGCGGCCCGGGCCGGTGGGTGCCAGGACGCCGAGCCCGCGGACGTCCGCCCCACGACCCCCGCCGAACCCGTCGTAGCCGCGACGCCGGGCAGGAGCGTGTCCACCCACCCGATAGTCGTCGGGGTCGAGCGGCCCGCTGAAGTGGCTCGCGTCGCACCCGCCACCGGCCGCGACGCCGGACGGCAACCGTAGGTCCCGAGCAGGACGGACACTAGCCTGAGCGGCGTGATGATCCGTCCCGCCGAGCTCGCCGGGATCAAGGCGGGCGTCATCGATCTCGGCTTCCGCCGCTGGGACCGTCCGCGCGTGGTCGTCGGCACCCGGATGCGCACCGCCGTCGGACTGATCAAGGTCACCTCCGTCGAGCTCGTCGACGAGACCACGCTCACCGAGGACGACGCGCGCCGCGCCGGCGCCGCGTCCCTCGACGCGTTGCGACGCGGGCTGGCGGCCAGGGCGGATCGGCCGGTGTTCCGCGTGGGCCTGCGCTGGGCGGGCGACGACCCGCGGATCGCGTTGCGGCAGCGGCCGCCGACGGAGGCCGAACTCGCCGAGCTCCGCGCTCGCCTGGATCGCCTCGACACGGCGTCGCCCACCGGACCGTGGACCCGACAGACCCTGGCGATCATCGACCGCTCACCCGAGGTCCGCGCACCGGACCTCGCGGCCGAGCTCGGCCGCGACACGACGTCGTTCAAGCGCGACGTCCGCAAGCTCAAGGAGCTGGGGCTGACCGAGTCGCTCGACATCGGCTACCGGCTGTCGCCCCGTGGCGAGGCGGTCGTCGACGACGGCGGGCCGCCGCGGGACCGATCCGCGCCACCGACCGGTACCCGGCTGCCGAAGATCGGTGCACCGGCCACGCGGGCGCTCACCGCCGCCGGACTCACGACCCTCGAAGCGGTGGCCGCGGTCCCGCTGCAGGACCTCGCGGCCATGCACGGCGTCGGTCCGGTCGCCCTGACGAAGCTCCGGGCCGCGTTGGCGGAGCACGGCCTCGACCGGCAGGCCTGAGGCGACTCAGGGCAGGAGCGCGAGCTTGCCGCCCGGGTGTCCGCTCTGCAGCACCGCGAGTGCCTCCGGGGCCGCGTCGAGGGCGAACGTCGCGGCCACCGGGACGACGAGGCGACCGTCGGCAGCCATGGCGATGAGCCGGGGCCGCGCCTGGCCACGGAAGGCCGCGCTCGCAGGTGTCATGCCGCCGATGGCCTGGAACCCGTCGCGCTGGGCCCGCGCGGAGGCGGCGATCGTCACGATCCGCTGCCGGTCCGCCACGAGCTCCAGCGAGACGTCGACCGCCTCGTCCGTGCCCACCGTGTCCAGCGCGGCGGCGAACCCGTCGGGCGCCGCGGCGCGCAGCCGGTCGGCGAGCCCGTCGCCGTACACGACCGGCTCACCGCCGAACCGGCGCACCGCGTCGAAGTGGCGCTCGCTCGCCCGCGCCCCGGTCACGTGCAGCATCTCGGCGGCGGTTGCCCCGGCGAGCAGCAGGTTCGCCGCGGCGGGGTGGTCGACCGACGGCGGCTTGGCGACCACGTTCGCTGCCGCGACGGTGAGCTGCTCCGCATGCCCGCCTGCAAACACCTCCGCCCCGACCGTTCGCTCGGTCGCGACGCTGGCTCTGATCGGCGGTTGGGTGACATGAGCTGCACAGGTGAAGCTCATGTCACCGGAACGTCGATCATGCTGTGTGAGGACGTGACCGCATCTCAGGCAAGGCGCAGGGTCTCCCGGATCTCGTCGAGGACCGACTCCGGCCGCGCGTCGAGGTCGTGCCAGGTGAACCTCAGCGGGTCCCAGCCCGCCCGCACGAGAGCGTTCTGCTTGCGGCGGTCCGAGCGAAAGCGCTCGGCGTCGACATGCCACGCCCACCCGTCCACCTCGACCGCGACCTTCTGCTGCGGGAACGCCAGGTCGATTCGCCAGGGCCCGAACGGGTGGCCCAGTACCCACCCACCGATGCCGGCGTTCCGCAGGAGACGCACCAGCAGCCGCTCGGCGGCGGAGTCGGCCCGGTCCGCCGCGGCCACGAGCAGCCGCCCGGCCGCGGACGACCCGTGCCGGCCGAGGTTGCGGCAATAGGCGCGGTAGACCGTCGGGAATCGGACGTGGCGCTGCAGCGCGCGGTCGAGGAAGCCCGATCCGTCGGCGAGCGCCACCGCCGTCTCCAGCGCGGTCAGCGGCGCGGCGGTGAGCCACAGGTCACGATTGCCGACGACGTCGATCGCTGCGAGATCGCGTCGCCGCACCCGCACGCCACCCGGGCACCGCGGGGACCTCACGCGCGGGACCGTGACGTCGACGATGCGCGGTGACTGATCCAGCATGCCGTGCCAGTAGGCTGCCGCAGGGCCGAACACCACCGCGCCCTCGCCGGCCCACAGCCACGCCGCACGGATCCGTACCTCGTCGGTGAGCCGGTGACCGGCGAGCAGGTAGACCGCCGGATGCAGTCGCTTCCACGCCCCTTCCCGCGCTCTCCTCTGCACGGTCGCCGCCGACATGCCACATGCGACGGCCTGCCGCAGGGCCAGCACACCACCCTGCCTGCAGACCAGGTCATCCAACGACACGGCGCCAGCATCGACGGCCACCCACCTCGCCCGTGGCCGTTTCGCTCAACCCGCGGTCGTCCCCGCGGTCGATGTCGCCATCAGCCCCCGGGATGATCGACGTTGAGGTGACATGAGCTGCACCGCTGCAGCTCATGTCACCCAACGCGCGATCACCTGGTGACCAACGTCGGTGGGTAGGGGGCCGGCAGCCGCCTCTCGCCGGTCTCGCCGGACACGAGCCCCCGCCGCGCTGTGCTCCGGGTCGTCGTCGGCGGGGCCGCCGGGCTCGCGATCACCTACCTCGTCGGCCGGCTCTTCGGCGCGGCCGTCGCCTGAGCGCCGGCCGTGACGAGGCGATCTGCGTCTGGCGGTCTACCGCTGCCGGTCGGTGGCCCGAGCGGGGAGTCGCAAGGTGAACCGTGCACCCCGGCCCGGTTTCCCGTCGGCTCGGACCGAGCCGCCGTGGGCGTGCGCGATCTCGCTCACCAGCGCCAGGCCGAGACCGAAACGAGGCCGGGCACCGTGATCGGCGTGCTGGGAACGGGTGAACAGCGCCTCCGCAGTGGACGGCTCGAACCCGATTCCGGTGTCGGTCACGACCACCTCCGCCTGACCGTCGTGGACGCCGGTGTGCAGGTCGACGGTCCCGCCTGCGGGGGTGTGGGCGATGGCGTTGTCGACGAGGGCCGTCATCGCGCGGCGCAGCGCGGCCGGGTGTCCGGTGACCAGCAGCGGATCGGCACCGTCGGTGCTCGTGGTGTGGGCGAGGCGGACGTCGTGGGCGGCGGCGTGCGCGGCCATGCTCTGGCAGACCGTGGCGGCGACGACGTTCAGGTCGACGTGCTGCATGCGACGGGGATGGCGGTCGAGCTCGGCGGAGACCAGCAGGTCCTCGATCACCTCGCCCAGGGCGCGGGTGTCGTCGACCAGGCCGTGCAGGCCGTGGGCGAGTGAGCTGTCGGGATCGAGGGACGGGTTGGCGGCCAGGATCTGTGCCCGGGTGTGCAGCACCGTCAGCGGGGCGCGCAGCTCGTGGGAGGCGTCCGCGACGAACCGGCGTTGCAGGCGCAGCGCACGCGCGAGCGGTGCCACGGAGCGCCGCGAGAGCAGCGCCGCCGCGGCGAGCGTTCCAGCCAACCCGGTGGCCTCGGCCAGCATGATGGCCTGCATCACCTCGTGCTGGTCCGCGCTCAGGCGCGCGAGATCACTCGCGATCGCCCAGGGCCGCTGGTCGGACCGTTGAAGCAGCTGGACCCGGTAGGTGCCGGTGCCGGGGAGCGGGACGTCGTGTGGCGCGTTCAGCGCGGGGTCGTCGGGGGAGCCGGAGGCGGTGGTGATCAGCAGTGTCCTGACCGCCGCCGGCGCCGAGGGCGTGACGGCGACGGTCCCGTCGTCGCGGGGTTGGGCCAGGAAGAAGCCGGGAGGTGGGTCGCCGACGTCGTCGGCGGCGGCCAGGATCTGCGCGAGCTCCGCGTCGAGCGCGGCGGACTGGTGCCGGTCGACCAGCACCAGAGCCACCCCGCCCATCATCAACAGCACCAGGGTCATCCCGGCGGCGGTCAGCGCCACGCTGCGCCACCATGCCCGCCGCAGCAGGACCCGGTCCTCCTGTGGCTGTCGGGCCGGCGTCGTGAGTGGCCGGGCGGGCACCCCGGTCACGCCGTACCCCGGCGATAGCCCAGTCCGTGGACCGTGACGACGGCGTCCTTGCCGAGCTTGCGGCGCAGGTAGCTGACGTAGGTGTCGACGGCGCCGGGTGACTCGCCGTCGAAGACCCGCTCCAACAGCTCGGCCCGCGTGAACACCCGGCTCGGTCGGGACGCCAGCACGGCCAGCAGCCCGCACTCCCGCTCCGTGAGTTCGACGTCCGCCGTGTCGGCGGACCGGCCCGTCAGGAGGCTGCCCTCGTCGACGACCACCCGGCGCGCGGCGACGTCGAGCCTGCGCCTGCCCAGGGGGAGCGACTCGGCACGATCGGCGTGGCGGCGCAGCAACGCCCGCAGCCGGGCCAGCAGCTCGGGGACCTCGAAGGGCTTGGTCAGGTAGTCCTCCGCGCCCGCGTCGAGGCCCTCGACCCGGTCGTTCAGCGCGCCGCGCGCCGTGAGCACGAGGATGGGCGTCAGGATCCCGCGGGACCGCAGCCTGGTGATCAGGTCGACGCCCTCGATCCCGGGCAGGCCGCGATCGATCAGCAGCAACCCGTACCCGCGCGTCAGCCCCGCGTGCAGACCGGCCTGCCCGTCGGCGGCGATCTCGACGGCGAACCCCTGGCCGGTCAACAGCTCGTCGAGCAGCTCCGCCAGCCGGCGATCGTCCTCGACCACGAGGATCCGCGGCGCCAGGACTCGCGCGATGTCGCGGTCGGACGGCTCGGATACGGACTGGGCGGCCACGCTCCCAGTGTGGCGGAGTCCACGGGGGCAACCCGCGTTCGGTCGCCGGCTCCCAGAAATCTCACAGAACCTGCGGCCACTCTCGAGTGCGAACAGGGACCCCGATCCGAGCGTCACCAGACAGACGAAGAGAGATGCCGTCGATGAGTTCGACCTCCCCCGGAGCACAGCGAGAGCCGGTGCATCCCCAGCAACGCCGGGATGCGGGCCACCGCCGCGCGCGACAGGTCACCGGATGGAGCGCCGCGGGCGGGACGGCGCTCGCCCTCGTCTTCGGCGTCATGTTCGCCGGCTCGTCGCCGCCGGCCGCCGCCGGAGCGCCGGATCCCGACGCCGCATCGTCGGGCTCCGAAGGTGGCGGGGCGGATGCGGTGGTGGCGGCCCCGGCACCTGTGCTCGACGCACCCGCGCCGGTGATCGACGTACCCGCCCCGACGGCCGCACCGTCGACCAAGCGCCACCGGAAGCTGTCCCCACCCGTCCAGGCACCGCAGGTCGCGGCACCGTCGCCGAAGCGGCGCCACGCGTCGTCGGGGGCGTCGTGATCGGCGAGCAAACCCCGGAGTGGGTGATAGACGGGGCGCTGGGCACCAACGCCCGGCTCGTCGTCGCCGACCCGGACGGGCTCGCCGCCGCCCAGGACGTCCTGCGCGACGAGCTGGCGGCGATCGACGCGGCGTGCAGCCGGTTCACCTCGCAATCGGAGATCTCCGCCGTGCATGAGCGGGCCGGGCGCGGGGTTGTCGTCGGCCCGCTGCTGGCCGAGGCGATCACCGTCGCGCTGTGTGCCGCCGAGCTGACGAACGGCCTCGTGGACCCGACGGTGGGCCGGGCCGTCCGCGCCCTGGGCTACGACCGCGACTTCGCCGCGATCGACAGGGACATCGCCGAGCCGGCAGCGCCGGCCGTGCCGGCCCCTGGGTGGTGGCGAGTGCGGTGGAACCCGGCCGACCGGGAGGTGCTCGTGCCGATCGGCGTCGAGCTCGACCTCGGCGCCACGGCGAAGGCCCTGGCCGCCGACCGGATCGCGGTCCGCGCTGCCGCTGCAGCAGGCTGTGGGGTGCTGGTCAGCCTGGGTGGGGACGTCCGCGTCGCCGGTGCGGCTCCACCGGGAGGCTGGCGGATCGCGGTCGGCGACGACCACGTCGAGGCACTCGTCGAACCCGAATCGACCGTCACCGTCGTCTCGGGCGCCATTGCCACGTCGGGAACCGCAGTCCGCACGTGGCGACGGGGCGGACGGACCGTGCACCACATCGTCGACCCCCGCACGGGCGGCGTGGCGGACCCGTGCTGGCGGACCGCGAGCGTCGCGGCCGCGACCTGCGTTGACGCGAACACCGCGAGCACCGCGGCGATCGTCATCGGTGCGCACGCCCCGGTCTGGCTCGAACAGTGCCACCTGCCGGCGCGGCTCGTCGCCCTCGACGGCACGGTCACGACGACCGGGGGCTGGGCGACCGAGGCGTGCGGAGCTGAGATGGGGCGGAGCTGAGATGGGACAGAGCCTCTGGTTCGCCAGCCGCGGGACCGGCCTCGTCGCCGTGCTGCTGCTGACGGCGACGACAGTGCTCGGCGCGATCCACACCGGACGGGTCGCCGGCGCGCGCTGGCCCCGGTTCACGGTGCACGCCGTGCACCGCAACCTCTCGCTGCTCACGCTCGCGTTCCTGGCCGTGCACGTCGCCTCGGCGATCGTCGACCCCTACGCGGGGATCGCCTGGCTCGACGTCGTCGTGCCGTTCGTCTCCTCGTACCACCCGTTCTGGCTCGGGCTGGGCGCGGTCGCGCTCGACCTGATCATCGCCGTGGTGGTCACCAGCCTGCTTCGGCTGAGGATCGGACTGCGGCAGTGGCGGGTGGTTCACTTCTCGGCCTACGCGTTGTGGCCGGTCGCGATGCTGCACGGGATCGGCATCGGTGGCGCCGACACCGGGCTCGGCTGGGTGCTGGCGCTCTACCTGGCCTGCGCGGCCGCCGTGGTGGTCGCGGTCGTGCGCCGGCTGCTCGTCCGCGATCCGGACCGGGACGCTCGCCGACGGGCGTGGACGTCGTGAGTGCCACCGCGGGGGAGACCCGGAACGACATCACGACGCCCTACCGGATGCGTCTGCTGGCCGGGTGGGCAGACACCGGGACGGCAGCGGACCTCGCCGAGCACCACCGCCGGTACGGACCCGCTCCGCTCGCCGCGTTTGCCGGCCGTGCCGGCCCCCCACGGCTGATCGGTCTCGTCGAGCGCTCCGGCCTGCGGGGCCGCGGAGGTGGGGGCTTTCCGACTGCGCGCAAGCTCGCGGCCGTCGCAGCCGGACGCGGGCCGCGGACAGTCGTGGCGAACGGGTGCGAGGGCGACCCGGCCAGCGCGAAGGACCGGGTACTGATGGAGCTGGCGCCGCATCTGGTGATCGACGGCATCCTGCTCGCGGCGCACGCCGTCGGCGCCACCGACGCGGTGCTGTGCGTGCACGGACACAGCAGCGCGATCCCCGCACTGGCCGCCGCGCTGCGCGAGCGCGGGGCGACACGCACCGCGATCCGGATCGTCGACGTGCCGCGCCGCTACGTCGCCAGCGAGGAGACCGCGCTGGTCAGCGTCCTCGACGGAGGAGACGCCCGCCCGCGGGGCCGCATCCCACGCCCGACGGAACGGGGGGTGCGCGGCCGTCCGACACTCGTCGACAACGTCGAGACGCTCGCCCACGTGGCGCTCATCGCCCGGTACGGCGACACCTGGTTCCGCGCGGTCGGAACCGACGACTCGCCGGGCACCACGCTCGTCACCGCGGGTGGCGCGGTCAACGACACGGGGGTGTACGAGATCGAGTTCGGCACCCCCATCGGCGCGATCCTGCAGGCGGCGGGCGGTCCGTTCGTGCCCGTGCAGGCCGTCCTGCTCGGCGGCCTCGGCGGCACCTGGCTCGGCCCGGAGGCCGTGACGATGCCCCTCTCGCACGAAGGATGCCGCACCGCCGGCGCGGCTCTCGGCATCGCAGCGGTGATCGCGCTGCCCGCGGCCGCCTGCGGGATCGCCGAGACCGCCCGGGTGCTGCGCTTCCTCGCCGACGAGTCCGCGGGCCAGTGCGGGCCGTGCATGTTCGGGCTGCCCGCCGTCGCCGACGACATGGATGAGCTCGCGCTGCGGCCCGACCGTGGCGGCCACGTGGCGGCCCGCCTCCGGTCCCGGCTGGCGGTGATCTCCGGGCGGGGCGCCTGCGCCCATCCCGACGGCGCCGTCCGGCTGGCGGCGTCGGCGCTGCGCGTGTTCGCCGACGATGTCGCCGTCCACGCCGAGGGCAGGCCGTGCCGCTGGGTCGGTCAACCGTCCTGGATGCCCGTCCCCGCTCCCGCCGGGCGGCAGCAGTGAGTCGCCCGCCCCCGCGGCTAAGGGTCGAGCCGATCACCTGCCACGCCCACGGGATCTGCCAGGAGCTGCTGCCCGAGCTGATCCGGCTCGACGAGTGGGGCTACCCGATCGTCGACGACCGCCCGGTGCCGGCTGCCCTCGTGGCGTCGGCCCGGGCGGCCGTCCGCTCGTGCCCCAGCCTCGCGCTACGCCTGGATCGCCTGGCGTGAAAGCCGGAACCGGCGGAGCGTCCTCGGGCCCCACAGCAGCGTGACGATCACCGCGAACACGACCAGGACCGGTGCCTGGGCCGACGTCGGGATGCTCGGCACGTACGCGGTGCAGAAGTTCGTGATGGCGTGCACGATGATGATCGCCAACACGCTGCGGCCGGTGTTGGCGAACAACCAGCCCCAGAGCACGCGGAACGCGAGGGCGCCGAAGAACCCGAGGACGATCAGGGTGCGGCCCTGGCCGCTCTGCACGATCGACGGGACGTGGAACCCCCACCACACGACGCCGAGGACGAGGGTGCCGCCGAGCGCGCCGAACCGGGCTTGGAGCGGCTCGATGACGTACCCGGACCAGCCGAGCTCCTCCCCGGCCGCCGCGAGCACGTACACGGGAACGAACAGCAGCATCGTCGTCGGCGAGAGAGCCGGCTGGTGCTGGAACTGCCAGCCCGTGACCATCAGGAGGCCGTAGGTCGCCCCGAGGGTCACCACCGGGAGCAGCACCACGGGCAGGTACCAGTGCTTGTTC
Organism: uncultured Actinomycetota bacterium; assembly: GCA_963720845.1. Lineage (GTDB taxonomy): Bacteria > Actinomycetota > Actinomycetes > Mycobacteriales > Pseudonocardiaceae > Pseudonocardia. The sequence goes on from CAVRHG010000028.1 coordinate 143,456, forward strand.
CTGATCCTCTGGTGGTCGACCACCCTGCGCAGCAGCCGCCGCACTCCGTCCGCCCCCTCGGCGCGGTGCACGAGGACGAGCGCCGCGGTCGCCGGGACGAACGCGGCGACGAAGTCGGTCACCGGCGCGTTCTTCGGCAGGCCGGGCACGTGCACGACGCCGGCCAGGACGGGGAAGGGGGCGAAGAGGACCGCGGCCAGGACGAAGAAGGCCAGCGGTGACCGCCGCTGCGGGGGTCGCGCCTCGGTCGGCATGAATGCCATGGGCGCAGACGCTAGGACCGAGGAGCCTGCCGGCCATCACGCCAAGGTGGGATCGCCGGTGGGAACCGCGGGCCGGCGGTGACATGGACGAGTGCCCCCGCCGCCGCCGGTCCTGACAGTGGGCTGCCCTACACCGACGGCGGCGTCTCGGTCATCAGAAGGCCCAGGCCCGGGGACGTCCGGTCGTACGCGGCCTGGATCGCCCGGAGGGTCTCGAGGGCGGCGGGCGCGTCGATCCAGAAGTGCGTTTTCCCGCGGCGGACGGTGCCGGTAGAAGTCGTCGATCAGCGCCCGTGCGACGCACCCCAGTAGCCCCGTTCTCGCCGACGACCGCGGTGGCCGGGTGGAAGGTCTCGACGCGCCCGTCGTCGTGGGCCACGGTCAGGTCGGTGTCCAGCCGCAGGCGGGCGTGCTCCGTGACGATCTCGACGGTGACCGACGCCCGGGCGCCCACGATCCGACCCAGCCCACCCCGGTCGAGGATCTCCCGCAGCATCCGGGACGTGTCGTTGTAGCGGTTCTGGAAGCAGACGCCGAGTAGCGCGGCGCTGTCCTCGGCGACGACCGCGAGCCGCTCGCCGTCGTCGAGGGTGCGGGCGACGGGCTTCTCCAGCAGCACCGAGACGTCGCGGGCGAGGCACTCCGCCGCGAGGTCGGCATGCCGGTCGTGCGGGGTGCAGACGTGCACGACATCCGGCGCGACGGCGTCGAGCATGTCTGTGAGGTCGGCGAAGCCCGGGCAGCCCGCGCGGGTGGCGGCCTCGGCGCGGCGTCCCTCGTCGACGTCGCAGACGCCGACGGGCTCGACCCCGCCGGCCGCCGCCGCGTCGAGGATCGCGTCGAGGTGGATCGCGGCGATGTCGCCGCAGCCGACGACTGCGACCCGCAGGCGTTCGGCGGTCACGACCGGACGCCCAGCGGGAGGTTCGCCAGCGCCCGGTCGTAGGCGACCTGGTGACAGTCGCGCACCGGGAGTGACGGGACGTCGACCTCGATCATGTAGCCGCCGGCGAAGTCGGCGGGGAACGCCGCGAGGCACGCGGCCAGATCGACGTCGCCGAGGCCCGGCTCGGCCCAGATCCGGCCCGGCTCCGTCGCCGTCTGGTAGTCGAGGTCGTCGGCCGACGCCGCGGTGACGCCGGCGGCGAAGGTGTCCTCGAGGTGCACCCCGACGATGCGGTCGGCGTAGTCCCGCAGCACCGCGGGCACGTCCATGCCCGCCCACGACAGGTGCCCGGTGTCCGGCCCGAAGGCGAGAAGGTCCGGGCCGACGCCGTCCAGTACCGTGCGCAGCTCGTGCTCGGTCTCCACCCAGCCGCCGACGTGCGGGTGCAGGGCGGCGGTGACCCCCTCGTCGCGCATCGCCGCGCAGCACAGTGCGATGCCGTTGACGACGACTTCGAGCCGCTCCGGGTCGAAGCCGTGGCCCACCGCCGGGTGGGCCCGCCGCGGAGAGCCGGGCGGCTCGATCGTCGAGATCATGCAGAACCTCTGGCCGAACGTCGCCTGCCGGGCCGCGAAGACCCGCGCGGCCTCCGCCTGGTCCTTATGCGTGTCGCGGTTGGCGAAGTCGCCGCTGTAGAGGCTCAGCGCCGGCTCCAGCCCGAACGACGCGAGCCACGGCAGGTAGTCGTCGGCCGCCATGTCGTCGGGCACGTCCGCCTTCACCGCCGTGTAGCCGATCTCGGCCAACTCGGTGAACGCCGGGCCCAGCGTGCGGGTGGTCCGGTCCGGGACGCCCCCGGCGAGCCAGTAGGCGATCGGGTTGACGGCCAGGCGCGGGCTGCTGATGTCGGTCATCGCGGGCTCCCTAAAGCGTGACCGGCCGGCCGGTGGTGGCCGACTCGTACATCGCCAGGATCACCGACACCGCGGTACGGGCCTCGGCCGTCCCGACGCGCGGTGGGCGGCCGGTGGTGACGGCGTCGATGAAGTCGGCGAGCTGGCGGCGGTGCCCGCGACCCAGCCCGCGGTCGTCCGGACCCAGCGTGTCGTCGTCGGTCACCTGGTTCTCCGCGGTCGCCCCCTGCATGCCGATCTCGGGGGCGTCACCGGCGTTGGCGTGGAAGAACACCAGCTCGTCGTCGGTGATGACGGCCGAGCCCTTCGAGCCGAAGACGCGCAGGCTGGCGTCCAGGCCGGGGTAGGCCGCGGTGGTGCCGTGGATCATGCCCAGCGCGCCGGAGGCGAACTTCACGACCGCGACGGCGGTGTCCTCGACCTCGATGCGCTCGTGGGCGAGGCACGCGGTGTAGGCGAAGACCTCGACCGGGGTGCCGAGCGTGGTGATCATCAGGTTGATGGTGTGCACGGTCTGGTTCATGACCGCGCCGCCGCCGTCGAGCGCCCACGTGCCACGCCAGTCGCCGGAGTCGTAGTAGCTCTGTCCGCGCCACCAGGCGTGGGAGGCGATGGCCGAGGTGATGGTGCCGAGGTGCCCGTCCCGCACGGCCTGCTGGACCTTCTCGGTGGAGCGGTCGAAGCGGTGCTGGGAGATGACGGCGACGGTCTTCCCGGAACGCTTCTCGGCGTCGATGATGCGGTCTGCCGCGGGCAGGGTGATGTCGATCGGCTTCTCCACGACGACGTGCTTGCCGGCGTCCAGGGCCGCCACCGCGCCGTCGGCGTGCACACCGCTGGGGGTGCAGATGGTGACGGCGTCGATGTCGTCGCGGCGCAGGACCGCGTCCAGGTCGGTGGTGGCCTCGATGCCGTACCGCTCGGCCAGCTCCTGCGCCCTGGCCGGGTCGGTGTCGACGACCGTGACGAGCTCGGCGAGGTCGGGCAGGTCGGCCAGCGCGCGTGCGTGGGTCCTGCCGATCACGCCGGCGCCGATGAGGGCGAACCGGAGCTTCGGTGTCTGATCGTCCTGTGTCTGATTGCCCGGGGCACTCATGAGTACGCGATTCCTTCGCTGTCGAGAATGGCGGTGAACGCGCGGGTGGCGCGGGTGAAGTTCGTGGCTCCGGAGAGCGCGCCGAACTCGTTGTAGGTCCCGAGGTGCGGCTCCATCGAGAAGAAGCCGTCGAAACCGTCGGCGGCCAGGGCACGGACGGTCTCGCGGACCTGCCCGTCGCCCTCGCCTGCCGGAACCACGTCCCCGGTCGCGAGCAGCGCGTCCTTGATCTGGACATAGACGGTGTACGGGCGGAGCGCCGCGTACCCGTCGGTGAACGGGGTGACGCCCACCTGCACGTAGTTGGCGGGGTCCCAGGCCAACCGCAGGGCGGGGGAGCCGACCGACTCGACGATGTCGAGCACGCGGACCGGGACGTCGCCGAAGATGTCCTTCTCGTTCTCGTGCAGCAGCACGATGCCGGTGGGCTCGGCCTTCGCGGCGAGGGCGGCCATCCGTCGGATCACCTCGTCGCGGTACTGCTCCGGCGCCTGGTCGGGGCGCAGGAAGAAGGAGAAGATCCGGATGAACGGGGCGCCGAGGCGCTGCGCGACGGCCAGGGCCCGGTCGGCCCGAACGAGGTGGGCGTCGAAGTCGTCCTCGATGTTGATCTTACCGAGCGGTGAGCCGATGGACGACACCGCCAGGCCGTGCGCCGCCAGGAGCGCCGCCACCTCGTCGATCTGCTCGTCGGTGAGGTTCAGGGCGTTGGTGTCCCAGGCGCTGCGGAACTCGACGTGGGTGATGCCGAGGTCGTTGAGGGTCGCGAACTGGATCCTCGGATCCGGGTCGATCTCGTCGGCGAAGCCGGACAGGGTCCACATGGTGGTTCTCCTTTCTCGGTTGGGGACTCAGACCGTGCCGTGATCGCCGAGCACGGCGTGCTCGAGCCCGCGCTTGCGGGCCTCGGTCTCGTCGCGGACCTCGCGGAACCGCTGGTCCGTCAGCGGGTAGGTGATGAACACGATCATGGCGACGACCGCGGCGGCCGCCGGCACCAGTCCGAAGACGACCTTGATCGCCGTCAGTGCGGACTCCGCCTGCTCAGGAGCCGCGACCGCGGCCGCGGCCGAGACTAGCCGCCCAGCGCCAGCGCCCACGCCGTCGCCGCGCCGCCGAGCGACTGGGTGAGCTTGCGGGTGAAGGAGAAGATCGCGTAGGTGGCGCCCTCGGACCGCGTGCCGGTCTTCCACTCGCCGTACTCGACGGTGTCGGGCTCGAGCGCGAACATCAGCGTTGCCTCTTCTGGGCCGGCCTGTTGATGAGACGGTGGTGGCTGTCACTGCGGCAATCTGTTGCCAGCAGTTGCCCCGGTGTTCGCCTCCAGCTCGCGGGCCAGCGCCGCGACGGCGGCGTGCAGCCGGCCGTCGTCGGCGCCGAGCCTGGTCAGCACGCGGCCCACGGCGTCGTCCAGCTCTCCCGCGGCGAGCGCGGTGAACTCCGCCGCCGCCACGTCCGCGACCGGTGCGCCCTGCCCGCGCAGGTGGCACACCCAGGCGGCGAGCACCCGCGCCGCACCCGTCGGCACCCGGCCCTCGGCCAGCTCGGCCCGCACGGTCGGCAGGATCCGGATCGGCACCTTCTGGGAGCCGTCCGCGGCGATCTGGGCCAGCAGGTGGCGGATCCGCGGGTTCGCGTAGCGCTCCAGCAGCGCGTCGCGGTAGGCAGTGATCTCCTCGGCGGGAAGCGGCAGGTGCCGCGCGGCGTCCTCCCACCACTGCTCCACCCAGCCGCGCACGACCGGGTCGGAGATCGCCTGCTCGACGGTCTCGTGGCCGCGCAGCGTCCCCGCGTAGGCCATCAGTGAGTGCGACCCGTTGAGCAGCCACAGCTTGCGGTGCTCCCACGGCACGATGTCGTCGACGAACCGGGCTCCGGCGTCCTCCCAGCGGGGGCGGCCCTGCGGGAACTTCCCGGAGAGCACCCACTCGACGTACGGCTCGGTGACGACCGGAACGGGGTCGTCCACTCCGGCCCGCTCCCGCACCGCCTCGCGGTCGTCGTCGGTGGTGTGGGGGGTGATCCGGTCGACCATCGTCGTCACGAACGACACGTGCTCCGCGATCCAGGCGGCGAGGCCGGGGTCGGCGGCCGCGGCCAGCTCCCCGACCACCCGCGCGACCATCGCGCCGTTCTCGGGGACGTTGTCGCAGGGCACCACGGTCATGCCCGGCAGGTCGTGCGCGCGGCGCACCGCGAGGCCGAGGGCGAGCTTGCCGGGGGCGGTGACGACGTCGGCGTCGGCGCCGTCGGAACGGACCGCGGCGATGTCGGCGACGACCTCGGGATCGTCCCGGTCCAGCCCGCCGTCGGCGGCGCGCCGGTAGCCGGCCTCGGTGACGGTGGTGGTCACCAGCGCCAGCTCCGGGCGGGCGAAGCAGCGACGCCAGTCGTCGAGCTCGGCCGACACCGCGGCGACCGCGGAGACGACTTCGGGGCGGTCGCCGTCGGCGGCGCGCACGAGCAGCGTGTACAGCCCGTCCTGGGCGGCCAGCTCCCGGGCGACCGCGCCGCGGCGACCGGCGAAGGCGGCGATGCCCCAGTCGGCGGCGTCCGGGGCGTGCTCGGTGTACCAGGCCTGGTGGGCGCGGAAGAAGTTGCCGGGCCCGAGATGGGCGATCCGGAGCGGGGCGGCGGGGCGGCCGTCGCGGGCGCGGTCCAGCCGGCGCATGGTGGGTGTCGGAGTCTCGGTCACAGCTTGAACGCCACCTTCGGGTTGACGGCGACCAGGTCGTGCGCCGTCGCCAGCGCCTCGTCCTCGTCGAGGCGGTGCGTGGCGACCAGCTCGGCGAGGTAGCCGCAGTCGAGCCGGCGCGACATGTCGTGGCGGGCCGGGATGGAGCAGAACGCGCGGGTGTCGTCGATGAACCCCGAGGTGCGGCCGAACCCGGCGGTCTCGGTCACGGCGCCGCGGTAGCGGCGGATGGCCTCCGGGGCGTCGAGGAACCACCAGGGCGCGCCCGCGTAGACGCTCGGGTAGAAGCCCGCGAGGGGCGCGATCTCCCGGGAGAACACGGTCTCGTCGAGGGTGAACAGCACGAGGTGGAAGCCGGTGGCGGTGCCGTAGCGCTCCAGCAGCGGCTGGAGGCCGCGGGTGAACTCCATCGCGATCGGGATGTCGCACCCGACGTCCGCGCCGAACCGGTCGGACGTCGGCGTGTGGTGGTCGCGGTACACACCGGGGTGCAGCGTCATCACCAGGCCGTCGTCAACCGACATCCGCGCCATCTCCAGCAGCAGGTGGCGGCGCAGCGCCGTGGCCTCGTCCGGAGTCGCCGTGCCCGTGCGGGCCGCCGCGAAGATCCGCTCGGCGTCGGCCTGGTCCAGAGGGGCGGTGCCGACGTCGGCGTGGCTGTGGTCGGCGGAGACGGCGCCCTGCGCGACGAAGTGGCGGCGCCGGTCCTCCAGCGCGGCGATGAAGCCCTTGTAGTCGGCGGTGTCGGTGTCGGCCGCGGCGCCGAGCGCGTCGACCAGCTCACGCCAGTCGGTCCGGCCCGGCTCCAGGTAGCGGTCGGGCCGGAAGGTCGGCAGCACCCGGGTCGACACCGCGGCGTCGTCGCGGATGGCTGCGTGGTGGGCCAGGTCGTCGCAGGGGTCGTCCGTGGTGGTCAGCACCTCGATGCCGAATCGCTGCAGCAGCGCCCGCGGCCGGAAGTCGGGCCGTCCCATCGTCGCGGCGACCTGGTCGTAGATCGTGTCGGCGGTGGCCGCGGACGGCCGCACGGTCACCCCGAAGATCTCGGCGAGCTCGCTCTCCAGCCAGAACCGGCTCGGGGTGCCACGGAAGGCGTCCCAGTGGGTGCACAGCGCCCGCCACGCTGCCCGCGGCCCGTCGGACGGTGCCGTGCCGCCGGCGCCGAGGCTCTCCAGCGGGACGCCGTTGGCGTGCAGCAGCCGGGTGACGTAGTGGTCGGGGGAGATCAGCAGGGAGGTCGGATCCCCGAACGGGACGTCCTCCGCGATCCAGTCGGGCGGCACGTGGCCGTGCGGGGAGATGATCGGCAGGTCGCGCACCTCGGCATAGAGCCGGCGGGCGATGCCGCGGGTCGTCGGGTCGGCCGGGAGGAGCCGATCCGGATGGAGCTGCAACGCTGCATCGGTCATCGCCCGATGATCCGCCCCGAGACGTGCCTCACCCGAGTGGTTTCCGGAAGTTGCCGTGTCCCCTGGGTCCTTGCCAACTCGTTCGTCCGGGTCGGATGGTGTGCACGTGACGCTGATCGGCGAGGTCCCGCCCGGCCTGGCGGCCACGGCCGCCCGGGTCGGGGACGCGGCAACCGTCCTCGACGAGGACCAGGTCACCGGGTTCGTGCGGGAGCAGCTCGCCGCCCACCCGTTCGACGGGCGCAGCGTCTGCGTGCTGGTGCCCGACGCGACCCGGACCTGCCCGCTGCCGCTGCTGCTGCGCGCCGTGCACGGTGCGCTGCACGGACGGGTCAGCCGGCTGACGGTGCTGATCGCACTCGGCACGCACGCGCCGATGGGGGAGGAGGCGCTGGCCGCCCACCTCGGCTACGCGCCCGGGCGGCTCGCGGAGACCTATCCCGACACCACGGTCGTCAACCACGAGTGGTGGAAGCCCGAGACGTTCGCGGACCTCGGCACGGTGCCGGCCTCCCGCATCGTCGAGCTGTCCGAGGGCCGGATGGACCTGGAGGTGCCGGTGCTGCTCAACCGGGCGGTCGTCGAGCACGACGTCGCGCTGGTGCTGGGCCCGGTGCTGCCGCACGAGGTCGTCGGGATCTCCGGCGGCAACAAGTACTTCTTCCCCGGCGTCGGCGGCCAGAAGATCATCGACGTCTCGCACTGGCTGGGTGCGCTGATCACGTCGGCGGAGATCATCGGCACCACCGGGATCACCCCGGTGCGGGCGCTGATCGACGACGGCGCGGCGCTCATCCCGTCGGAGAAGCTCGCGGTCTGTGCCGTGACGGCCGAGGTCGCGGATGGTGCGGTGGACGGCGCCGTGGACGCCACGGTCCGCTCGCCGGCGCGGACCAGTGGGCTGCACTCGGTGTCGTTCGGCGACACCCGGGCGTCGTGGGCGAGCGCGGCCGAGGTGTGCGCGGCGACCCACGTGACCTACCTGGACGCCCCGGTCCGCCGGGTGCTCTCGATCGTCCCCGAGATGTACGACGAGATCTGGACCGGCGCCAAGGGCTTCTACAAGCTGGAGCCGGTGGTCGCCGACGGCGGCGAGGTGGTCCTCTACGCCCCGCACATCAGCGAGATCTCCTCCACGCACAAGGAGATCTACGACATCGGCTATCACTGCCGCGACTACTTCGTGAAGCAGTGGGACCGGTTCGCAGATGTGCACTGGGGGGTGCTCGCGCACTCGACGCACCTGCGCGGCGCCGGCACCTACGACAGGGAGACGGGGGAGGAGCGGCTGCGGGTGGCGGTGACGCTGGCGACGGCGATCCCCGAGGACGTCTGTCGCGCCGCGAACCTGGGCTACCTGGACCCGGATTCGGTAGACGTGGCGGCGTTCGCAGCGGATCCGGACACGCTGGTGGTGCCGCGGGCGGGGGAGATGCTGTTCCGGCTGCGCTGAGGGGCAGGACGTGGTCCTGTCGACTCGCGGACCACCAGCTTCACCGGCAGCACGAGGGTCTCGCCGCTCGACCTCGCCCCGGCGGCCAGCGCCAGGACGTTGCCGACGCCGAGCGCACCCGCCTTGCGCGTGGGCGCGGCGACGGTGGTCAGCGCCGGGTCCACGACGTCGGCGAGCAGCACGTTGTCGAACCCGACGACGCTCACGTCGCCGGGCACGTGCACCCCGAGCTGCTTGAGGCCCTTGATGACGCCGATCGCGAGCGCGTCGTTGTAGGCGAGCACGGCGGTGGCCCCGTCCTCGGCGATCCGGCGCGCGGCGGCGTGGCCGGTGCGCATGGTGGGGTCGTCGCGCGGGTCGATGCGGCGGACCCGCAGCTCCAACTCCTGCGCCGCCTCCCGCAGGGCCCGCCAGCGCATGCCCTCGGCCCAGCTGGCCTCCGGGCCCGCGAGGTAGGTGATCGTGTCGTGGCCGAGCAGGCACAGGTGCTCGACGGCCTGCCGCACGCCCCGCGGGTTGTCCGTGACGATGCACGACGTCTCGCTGATCTGCCGGTTCAGCAGTACGAGCGGCTTCTGCTTGGCGATCATGCGGATCGCGGAGTCGCTCATCCGTGAGCTCGCCAGCACGATGCCTTCGACGAGGTCCAGCGTGCGCTCGACGACCTCGCGCTCGACCGGCCCGGTCTCGGAGGTGTCCGAGAGCAGCAGCGCGTAGCCGGCCTTCCGGACCGCCTCCTCGGCGCCCTTGATGATCTCGCCGTAGAACGGGTTCGTGATGTCGGAGACCATCAGCGCGACGGCGCCGGTCTGCCGGCCGAGCATTCCGGTGATCGGGCCGGTGCGGTAGCCGATCCGCGCGGCGGCGGCGAAGATCGCGCGGGCCGTCTCGGCGTTGACCCGCCCGGGGCGGGCGTAGGCCCGTGAGACCGTGGACGCAGCGACGCCGGCCTCGCGGGCAACGTCGTAGATCGTCGGGTGATCCCCCACGCAGCGACCCTAGGTGCGGCGAGCGCACGGCGGCAATCGAGCGGCAAACGTTCCGGGGTTACGGTGCGGTGAGTCCGAAGGGAGGACCATGCGCACGGAGATCACGTTCGGTGCCGACCGGGCCGCGGTCGACCGGGTCACCCGGGAGCTGGCCGGGGTCGGCAGGCTGGGCGTGGCGTTCTCCGGCGGGGTCGACTCCGCGACGCTCCTGGCGCTGGCGGCGCGCGCGCTGGGTGCGGGGCAGGTCGTCGCCCTGCTCGGGGTGTCGCCCAGCCTCGCCGCGGACGAGCGCGCCGCGGCGCACGACGTCGCCCGGTTCGTCGGTGTGCCCGTCGTCGAGGTCGAGACCCGCGAGGGTGACCGGCCCGAGTACCGCGCGAACGGGCCCGACCGCTGCTTCCACTGCAAGGACGAGCTGTTCGCGACGATCGGCGCCGAGGTGCTCGACCGGCACGGGCTCGACCGGATCGCCTACGGCGAGAACGCCGACGACGTGCGGCGGCCCGACCGGCCCGGCGCGCAGGCGGCGACGCGGCATCACGTGCTGCGGCCGCTCGCCGCCGCCGGCCTCGACAAGGCCGCCGTCCGGCGGGTCGCGCGGGTGCTCGGCCTGCCGTGCGCCGACAAGCCGGCGGCGCCGTGCCTGGCGTCGCGGATCCCGCACCACGAACCGGTGACGCCCGCGAAGCTCGCGCAGGTCGAGGCGGCGGAGCGGGCCCTGCGGGCGCTCGGGTTCACCGACTGTCGGGTGCGCCACCACGGCGACGTCGCCCGTGTCGAACTGCCCGCCGGGGAGATCGCCCGCGCTGCCGCCGAGCTGCGCGACGAGGTGCACCGCGCGGTCGTCGCAGCCGGGTTCCAGTTCGTGGCGGTCGACCTCGCCGGGATCCAGTCCGGCGCGTTCACCCTCCCGCTCGTGACGGTGGGACGTGGCTGACCGCCTGTCACCGGAGGAGGTGCTGGCCGGCTTCGCTGACCTCGACCTGGACCGGGCCCGCCGCCGCGGCTACCCGGAGGCCGTCTACTGCCCGGGCAAGACGCCTGAGCAGGTGGGGCTGATTGCGGCCGCCCTCCGCGAGCGCGGGGCAGCCACCCTGTTCACCCGGGCCACCGCCGCACACGTCGCCGCGATCCGCGCGGAGCTGCCCGACGCCGCGCACGCCGCCGAGTGCGGCCTGCTGGCCTGGCCGCCCGAACCGCCGGACCCCGTCGGCGGCCGGGTCGTCGTGGTCGCCGCCGGCACCGCGGACCATCCCGTCGCCCGCGAGGCGCTGCTCACCGCCCGGCACCTCGGCCGCCCCGCTGAACTGATCATGGACGTCGGGGTGGCCGGGCTGCACCGGGTGCTGGGCCGGCTGGACGTCCTGCGCGCGGCGCGGGTGATCGTCGTGGTGGCCGGGATGGACGGGGCGCTCGCCGGCGTGGTGGCGGGGCTGGTCGCCGCGCCGGTGGTGGCCGTGCCGACATCGACCGGGTACGGCGCGTCGTTCGAGGGTCTCGCGCCCCTGCTCACGATGCTCAACAGCTGCGCACCCGGGGTGGCGGTGGTCAACATCGACAACGGCTACGGCGCGGGGCACCTGGCCGCTCAGATCGCGGCGCCGTCCTGACCCGGTGACGCGCCCGGCCACGGCGCGCCGGGCCGGAGCCCGGCGGCGTCGGCCGCGGCGGTCGCCTCGTCGAGCACCTGCCGCACCGGGACGCGGCGGGCCCGGGCGAGCGCCGCTGCGTCCTCGAACTCCGCGGTGGCCTGGACGATCCGGCCCGCCCGCAGCCCGACCTTGATCCGGACCTCGCCGCCGGGCAGCGCGACGGCCCGCCAGCCACGCGCCAGCCCGACGCGGGACACCGGCGTCTCGCGCACCCCCAGCGTCGAGGTCAGCGCGAAGATCGCCTCGCGGAGCGCGGCCCGCTCAGCGTCGGCGGTGAGGACGCACAGGGTGTGGGCCGGGCGGCCCTTCTTCATCAGGATCGGGACGAGCCACGCATCGGCGGCCCCGGTCGCCAGCAGCGCGGACAGCACCGTCGGCCACAGGCGGGGGTCCAGGTCGTCGACGTTGGTCTCCAGCACCCACATGGCTGTCGGTGCCTCGGCGACCGGGGCACCGATCACCACGCGGACGACGTTGGCCCGGCCCGCGGTGTCGCGCGTGCCCGCCCCGATCCCGATCGCCGCGACCTCGAACGCCGGCAGCGGGCCGCAGCCGTCGGCCAGGGTGCGCAGGAGGGCCATGCCGGTCGGTGTGGCGAGCTCGCCCTCGCCGCCCGCGCACACCTGCCAGCCCCGGGCGAGCTCGAGAACCGCGGGCGGCGGCACCGGCAGGTCGCCGTGCGCCGCGTGGACGCGTCCGGACCCCACCGCCACCGGGCTCGCCGTGACCCGGCCGACGCCCACGTCGGCGAGCGCCGCGCACACGCCGACGATGTCCGCGATGGCGTCCCACGACCCCACCTCGTGGAACGCGACGTCGTCGGGGGGAACGCCGTGCACGCGGCCCTCGGCGTCGGCGAGCCGGCCGAACACGGCGAGCGCCGGCTCCCGGGTCGTCGTCGGCAGGTCCGCCGACTCCAGCAGCGTCCGGATCCGGGCCCACGAGCGGTGCGGGTGACCCTCGCCCAGGCTCTCCACGTCGACCTTGAGCGCGCGCTGGCCGGCGCGCGTCACCGTGCTCGTCCGCACGACGACCTCGCCGGGCACGACGGCGCCGACGGCGAAGCGGACCGCGTCGAGGGAGGCACCGGCGTCGAGCAGCGCGCCGAGCAGCATGTCGCCTGCGATGCCGGCCGAGGCGTCGACCCACAGGTGCGCAGCGGCGTCGGCGGTCATGCCCGAACGCTACGGCGCTGTCACGGCGCCGCCGCCGGGGCCCGCCGGCGCTGAACGGCCCAGGCGGTGGCCGCCACGCCGGCGAGGATGGCGGCCGCGAGGAACGGGTGCGCGACGAGCGTCGTCGAGACGGGCTCGAGCGGGTCGACGGCGATCAGTGTCCTGCGTTCGGCCAACCAGGCCGCGGCGAGGACGATGCCGGCGCCCGCCAGGGTCGTCCTGACCGCCGGGTACAGCGGGGTGCGGCCGAGCACCATCAGCGACGGCATGATCAACGCCACGACGATGAGCTGGGCCAGCTCTATCCCGAGGTTGAAGCCGAGCAGCTCGGTGACCAGGGACCCGCGGCTGAGGTCGAGGGCGCCGAGCAGCGCCGCGAAGGCGAGGCCGTGCATGAGCCCCGAAGCTCGTGGCGACTAGTGGACGACGATCGGAGCCACACCCGTTGCCCCGCAACAGGTCCGGTCGACGCGGGTTTGCGCCCGCGACGGTGCGGCAGGCTGAGAAGGTGACGTCGATCTCCTACGCGCGTGTCCACGGGCTGCGCATGGCCTATCGGGAGGTCGGGGGTGGCGACCCGATCGTGTTCCTGCACGGCGGTCCGGACGGGGAGCGGCTCGTGCTGGCGGAGAACGTCTTCGTCGAGAAGGTGCTGCAGGCGGGGACGGTGCGCAGGCTGACCGGCGAGGAGATGGACGCCTACCGCGCCCCGTATCGCGAACCGGGCGAGTCGCGGCGGCCGACGCTGACGTGGCCACGCGAGATCCCGATCGACGGTGAGCCCGCCGACGTCCACGAGATCGTCACCCGGAACGCGCGGTGGATGGCATCGTCGCCGGTACCGAAGCTGTTCGTCAACGGTGACCCTGGTGCGCTGCTGACCGGGCCCCTGCGGGAGCAGTGCCGGCGCTGGCCCGTGCAGGACGAGGTCACCGTGCCGGGCCTGCATTTCCTGCCGGAGGACTCGGCGCCCGCCGTCGCCGACGCGCTGGACGGGTGGCTGGGGGCATTGGCGCGGCGGTGAGCGACCCAGCCGTACTGGTCAGGCTCCCGGCAGCAGCTCGGCCATGCGGTCGACCGACGAGGGCCAGTCGAACTGTTCCGCGCGGGCGCGGGCAGCCGGGCTCGACGATCTCCGCCAGCGCCGACGAGCGGGAGGCGACCACCGGTGTCCCGCAGGCCAGGGCCTCGAGCGCGGCCAGGCCGAAGGTCTCGTGCGGACCGGGGGCGAGCGCCACGTCCGCGCTGGCCAGCAGCCGGGCCACGTCGTGGCGGTGGCCGAGGAAGCCGAGGAACGTGACAGGCAGGTGCCGGGCGCGGCGTTCCAGCGCGCGGCGCATCGGGCCGTCCCGGCGATCGCCAGGCGCACGCGCATCCCGGCCGCGTGCAGGGCCGCGGCGGTGTCGATGCGGTCAACCCGCCGGCGCCCAGCACGAACGGCGAGGCCAGCCGCCGGTTGCAGGAGGTGATGGCCGATTTCGGGCCGGGGCGACGACCAGCGCGGCATGGTTCTGCCCGCGCAGGTGCTCTTTCCACCCCCGGCGAGGGTCAGTCGAAGTGGGTGCGGTCGGGCGCGGAGACCGCGTCCTGCAGGCGCAGCCGCATGGCCGGGTGCATGGCCAGGGCGACCGCCGCGGCCGGATCGCACCAGGTGGCCGCGTCGGTCTCGATCCCGTCCGGGCGCGGGTGCGCGCCGTCGGGGTCGGTGGGGACGGCGTGGAAGCACAGGGCGAGTTGCTGGTGGACGCTGCCGTCGGGGTCGACCAGGACGTGGGTCGGGTCGCTGTAGACCCCGGAGAGCGCCGTGAGCTCGATCGAGATCCCGGACTCCTCGGCGACCTCACGGACGACCGCTTGCCGGGCCGTCTCGCCGACCTCGATCCGGCCGCCGGGAAGCTCCCAGTTGCCGTCGTCGATGCGACGGACCAGCAGAACGTCACCAACGGTGTTGCGGACCGCCGCGAACGCGGCCGGCAGCAGGTCGTCCGCGCGCGGCGCCCCCGGATCCCGGTAGTACTCGTGCAGCCGCGTCACCGGGGAATTGTTGATCCGCGGCTCGGCGCCGACAAGGAGGCGACGCCCGATCGTCGGCTGTGCCGACCGAGTCTTCGTCGTCGATTCGCCGTGCGTTCATCTACCGCAGGGACCGCAGGAGTACGACCGCACGCAGGTGGGCGAGTTCTGGCACGGCCTGACCGACGGTGATCCCGCCTTCCGGCCAGGTGGCCGCCTCTTGCACAAGCGCTCGTCAGCGCGGATTGTTCGGAGTCGACGCAACGACCACTCGTCGGAGGTGCCGGGATGGAAGCGACGACCGGGTTGTCTTCCTTCCTGATCGACTTCGCCCTGGCGTTCCTCACCGTGCTCGCCGCCCTGGCCCTCCTGTGGGGTTGGTTCACCTGGCTGAGCACGATGGCGACGCAGCGCGACACCGACGGCGGACCGGATGCGGCGGAAGTGCCGGTCATCGGTCCGGGCACGTGGGGCGAGCCCGACCTGGCTCCGCCGTCGACGTCGGCGTCGGCACGGGCGGAGACAGCCGAGCTGGAAGCGCTGTGGGAGCTGCCTCCGCGCCGTGCCGACAGCGGCCACACCTGAGGCCGAGGTGCTCAGTCCTCGTGCGCCTTCGCCGCCTCGATCCAGCCCTCGACGGCCTTCTCGGACAGCCCGACGACCTTCCCGTGTCGGGTCTCGATCATCTCCTTGAGCTTGGCTGCGTTGCGGTGTCGCAACTCCTTGATCGAGTCGACGCCGATCTCCTTGAGCATCGCTGCGTGCTTCGGGCCGATGCCCTTGAGCTCGGCGAGGTCGTTCTCGACAGCCACGACGGTTTGTCCTTCCGATCGACTGCTTCCCGGGGAGATCAGCATGCCCGCTCGGGCCGACGCCTGCCACCTTTGACCGCCCCTCGGCGTGGCGCTCGCCGCTCGCCACCCGTCCGTGGCGCCCAGCGCGCCGCGGGTGCCGGCAGGCGGTCGGTCGGCCCCTCCGAACAGGCTGTTGGCCCTCTCCCGGCCGGCGGCGGAACCGAAGATGCTCGGGTGCCAGAGGGAGGCAGACCCCGGTCGACGCTCCTTGATCACCGTGGGACGGAGGTGAGTGCGATGCGTGGTGAACGGCACCGGCACTCGCGCCCGCAACGGCTGCGACGGTCCATCGACCGCATCCAGGATCTGGTCATCTGGATGCTGATCGCCCTCGCCCTGCTGACCGCCGTGCTGGCCGCCACGATCGCGGCGCGTCGCTACGGGGAGTGGATGCACCGGGCCGAGATCGAGACGCGTGAGCGCACCCCGGTGCAGGCGGTGCTGCTCGAACCCGTCCCGCAGCTGCTCGCGGTCGACGACGGGGGGCGGGCCGTACGGCTGCTTCCGACACCCGTTCCGGTCCGCTACACCGCGTCGGACGGCACCGAGCGTCGGGCGGAGGCGCAGGTGGTGGGACCGCGTCCCGCCGGCGCCGTCATGCCGATGTGGGTCGACCGTTCCGGCGAGCTCACCGGTGCACCCACCAGCGCCATCGACGCCGTGCGGCACGCTGCCGCGGGCGCTGTCGGCGTGCTGGCCGTCGGAGCTGCCGTGCTCATCTGCGCCGGGGCGGCGTTCCGCGGTGAGGTGCAGCGGATCACCATGGCCCGCTGGGAGCGGGAGTGGGCGCAGGTCGAGCCGCGGTGGAGCGGACGCACACCGTCCTGAGCCCGCCAGCCCACGCCAGCCGCACCGGACGGACCCGGCTGGGAAGCCGTCGCGGTGTCGTGCATCCGGCGGGATCGGTCACGCCTGCCATACCTGCGCCGCCCGGTGCAGCGCGTCGGCGACCTCGCCCGACGTGCACACGGTCACCGCATCCGGCCACGGGTCTGCCGCGGCGGACATCGCGCGCCCGACGGCGGCGGTCGCGTCCGAAGCGGTGGGGCCGCGGCCGGCAAGGCGTGCGGCGGCGAGGTCCGCAGGGGCGCGACACTCCAGGCGGACCAGGTCGCTGCGGGTGTGCCGGGCCAGCTCCTCCGCGGCCATCCGGTGCCGCGCGTGCGTCCACGACGCGTCGAGCACCACCGACTCGCCGCGGACGAGCAGTGTCCCGGCCCGGTGGAGCAGCTGCGCGTACACCGTGTCGGTGCGCTCGGCGGCGTAGAGGCCCTCGCCGTAGGCCGCGGGGGCAGGCTGGTCGGGGGCGAGGCCGGCGAGCTCCTTGCGCAGCCGGTCGCTGGAGAGCAGCACCGCGCCGAACCGGTCGGCCAGCGCCCCACCGACGGTGGTCTTGCCCGTGCCGGGAAGTCCCCCGACCAGCGCGAGCCGCACGGCCCCGGCCTCGAGATGCCGCAGGCTGAGGTCGGCGTACTGCGCCGCGCCCGTCGCCGCGGAGGCGTCGCCCTGCTGATGGCGCAAGCACGCGACCTTGGCCCGGACGAAGGCGCGGTAGGCCACATAGTGGTGGCGCAGGGCCACCGGAGCGGGGTCGCCGGAGAACTCGACGTAGTCGTCGAGCCAGTCGTCGGCGAGGTCGGGTCGGCCGAGCCGCTCGAGGTCCATGGCGAGGAACGCCACGTCGTCGAGGCCGTCGACATAGCGGAGCTTGTCGTCGAACTCGAGACAGTCCAGGGCGCGCGGGCCGTCGTCGAGGCAGAAGACGTCGTCGGCGAGGAGGTCACCGTGGCCGTCGACGATCCGCCCGTCGGCGCATCGGTCGGCGAACAGCGGACCGCGGCCGGCCAGGAACCGGGCGGCCAGCCGGTCTACGGCGTCGACCGTCTCCGGCGCGGGCACGCTGCCCTGCGCGCGTACCTGCTCGACGTTCGCCGCCCACCGGCCGGCGAGCGCGTCGCGGCTCCCTTCCGCGGTGACGTCGGGACCGCGGCGGGCCGCGGCGTGGAGGGCGGCGACCGACCGCGCCAGGTCCCGCACGTGGTCGCGGACCGGAGCGCCGGCCCGGACCAGGGTCGAGAGGCGGCGGTCGTCGGGCATGCGCCGCATCACGACCAGGTGCTCGACGGGTGCGCCGTCGGCACCCCGGCCGGTCCACGGGGGCACCTCGGCACCGGAGACGCCGCTGACGCCGAGGTAGACGTCGGGGGCGAGCCGCCGGTTGAGCTCCACCTCCCGTCGGCACGCCGCCAGCCGGCGCTCGGGGGTGCTGAAGTCGAGGAACGCGGTCGTCACCGGCTTCTTCATCTTGTACGCGCGTTCACCTATCAGGAACACGACCCCGATGTGCGTCTCCCGCATGTCGGCCCATGGTGCTCCGGTCACCACGGTTCGCCGCGGCCGTGCTGCCGCAGGCCTCACGACTCCGGTGCGGGTGACGGCGGTGTCGACCACCTGCACCTCCGCATCGAGCACGCGCGCGTCCCGAGGTACGACCATGACCGGACAGGGGCTGCACCGTACGACCGCGCGGCTGGTGGAGTCGAGTACCACCCGGGCCGCCGGCCCACGGGCGTTCGTGCCGACGACCAGCAGCCGCGCCGCCGCCGCCGCCTCCAGGAGCCGGTCCGCGGGCGCACCGTGCACCACCCGGACCTCGACCGGCACGCCCGGGTGGCGGGACCGCCAGGGCGCCAGGGCCGTCGTGATCTCCTGCTTCGCCGCTGCCCGGGCGCTCGCGGGGTGCCCGGCCACGGCGTCGACCATCGCGTCCTGGCCTCGCAGGGCGTGGACGACGACGAGTCTCCTGGCAGGGGCGTCGGCGTCGGCGAACGCAGCGGTGATCGCGCCCACGTCGCTACCGACGTCGTCCAGGCCGAGCACCACCGGCCCGTCGGTCGACATCGGGCCCGCCGGGCCCCGCACGACCACCACCGGGCACGACGCCGCGGCGCACACGTCGAGCGCGAGTGACCGAACGAGCACACCGTCGCACCCGCGCCCACTGCCCATGCCGACCACCAGCAGCCGGGCGGTCTCCGCGGCGGCGGTGAGCGCGCGCGCCGGACGCTCGTGGACGCACTCGGTGTGCGTGGGCACCCGGGGCTGGCCGTGGGTGGCCACCGCGTGGGCAAGGGCCAGGATGGACGCGGCCCGCCATTCGTCAGGCGGGTTGTGGAGCGCGGACGGGGTCGCGTGCACGATCCGCAGCGGCACTCGGCGCCGATCCGCTTCCGCGGCTGCCCAGCGGACGGCGCGCAGGGCGTTACCCGATCCGTTCACCCCGACCAGCACGAAGGATTCCGGGGTCCCGCTGGACATTCGCCTTCCTCCGGTGTGTGCGCCCGGATCAGTAGTCCTGCTCGACGGTCGCGGTGTCGACGAAGGACCTGCGGGGGGTGGCCGGCGGGGGCGGCCCCACGGGCGGCCAGCCGAGCCGCAGCACGATCTGGGGGGAGAGCGTCCCGGACAGCACGTCGTCGCGCAGGGTCCGGCGCGTCGCGCCGATCTCGAGCGGCTGGCTCAGGGAACAGGAGGCCACACCGAGCGTCGTGGCCGTGAGCAGCACGGCGCTGAGTGCCTCCCCTGCCCGCAGCCGGGAGAGCGTGTCGTCGGAGGCGGTGCCCAGCACGGCGAGCACCGCCCCGTCCTGCCGGCCGAGGGGATACGGGCCGATGTCACCCTCCGGGAAGCCTCGGGAGGCGGGGATGCCGGCAGTTCTCGCGTGCAGCAGGTTCGCGGCGGGGACGCCGTCGTCCCCGGCTCGGCGGCCGCTCCACGTCGCCAGCTCCGTCCCGTAGCCCGGAATGTCCTTCTGCTGGGCTTCTGCCTGGCGGATCGCCTCCAGCAGCGCGGCCCGCGGCCCCCCGGCGCCGACCATCCGCAGGATCGCACCCTGTGCGACGGCGGCACTCTCCAGCTGGCGCTGCGAGTCCTCGGGGATCTGCCAGTCGCTGAAGGGGCGCCGATCGGTCCGCCGACCGGTGATGGCGGTCGCGAGCTCGAGGTCCGCCACCGTGCTCCTGCCCTGTTCCAGCTCGAGGGTGGCCAGCCGGTCGGGTTCGCCGGGGTTCGGGATGCGGTGGACGACCGCACGAACGCCCACCGCGGCGAGGGCGACGCGGAGGTGATGGAGCGCCGCACCACAGCTCACGGTCAGGTCCCTGCCGTCGGCGTCGGTGGCGGGCAGCCAGCGTTTCCGATCAGCGGTGAGGTGCACGACGCGCCGGCCGACCGTCCAGTGCCACGGCTGGCTGTTGTGCACCGACGGTGCGTGGGACGCGAGCTCGATCGCACTGCGCACGGTCCGGTGGTCAACCTGGGTGATAGGCATGTCCGAATCCCGTCGTCGGGCCGCAGCGAAAGAGCGCGGTGCTCCCTGCCGACGAGACTGCGCGCCCGGCACCCGACGGCGTCACGGCCGCTCGGCCCGTCCTCCCAGGTTCCGTCGGCACCCGTCGCCGGGCGGAGGGCCGGACGTCCCCTCCGCATCGGTCCTCGGCCGGGACTCCTGGGCCTTCCGGCACCTTCGGCGGACCGACTGTGACGACGCACACTTCCGTCAAGCCGACAGAAGAAGGGCGGGACCAGCGATGGACGGGACGGCACTGGGACAGATCATCGAGGCGCTGCGCAGCACGACCGCGCGCCCGGGCCCCGGCGGCGACGCCGTCGCCCTGGCCGAGCTCGCCGACCTGATCGCGCTGACCGGATTCGTCGAGCAGCTCAGCGAGCGGGCCAGGCTGCACCTCGCGCCGCGCCCGACCGTCACCTCGCATCTGGTCCAGGCCCAGGAGCACCTCGCCGGCCTGCGCCGCACCCTGACCCACGCCACGGAGACGTTGGCCTACAACACCGCGCAGCGTTCCCCGCTCAGCGCCGCGTGCTGAGACCGCCTCCGTCGCTGGAACAGTGCAGGGTGACCGGACGGCCCGACCCGCCGGCATCCGACCGGTGACCTCGTTGACCGGGTCCTCCGGCCCTACCGGCGGCCGTGGTGGAGCAACGACGCTGTTGCCAGTACGCGGAACAGCGAGATGTTCAGGAGAACTGGACTCGGGGATCGGCTTCGGGCAACGGCGCCCGGCCGGGACCTGACGGGCCGTGGTCGACGAGAAACCGGCGGCCACGGCCTTTCTTCGTCCCGGAAGGAGGACGTGAGCCGCGGTGTGCGTCGACCGCCGACCCGTCCGAGCGCTGCTCGTCGACGGCACGATCATCCGGGTGCGGGCGCTGGACGAGGCAGACGGGGAGCTCGTGGCAGCGTTCTACCGGCAGCTGCCGGTACGCGACCGGTACCTGCGCTTCTTCAGCGCCGGCGTCCTGCCCGCAACGGAGGACATCCTCAGGTCGCGGGGACCGACCGACGTGTCGCTGGGGGCGTTCCGCGGCGAGACGCTGATCGGTGTGGCGCAGTGCTTCGGCACGCGTTCCGAGCCCTCGACGGCGGAGGTCGCGCTGGCCGTGGCGCACGGGGAGCAGGAGCAGGGCGTGGGAACGCTTCTGCTGGAGCACCTGGCATCCCGCGCGCGGCGCAGCGGCGTGCGCCGGTTCGTCGCGGACGTGTTGCCCGAGAACGAGCGCGTACGGCAGGTGCTGACCGACGTCGGGCTTCCGGTGTGGCGGTCCGTCGACGGCGGTGAGGTGCGCGTCGAGCTCGACCTCGCTCTCGCCGACGGGTACCCGGACGCGCTCGCCACGCGCGAGCAGCGGGCGGACATCCACAGCCTGCTTGCGGTACTCGCGCCGCGGTCGGTGATGGTCGTGGGTGCGGGCCGCGGGTCGGACTCGGTGGGCCATGCCGTGCTGAGCAACGTGATCCGGGCCGGTTTCCCCGGTCGCCTCGTCGCGGTGAACCCGCATGCGACGCAGGTGTGCGGGGTCGTCTGCCACCGGTCGGTGGACGAGCTGACCGAGCCGGTCGACCTCGCGGTGCTCTGCGTTCCCCCGGCCGCGGTGCCGAAGGTGGCCGAGCAGTGCGGGCGCCGAGGGGTGCGCGCACTCCTGGTGATCAGCTCGGGGCTGTCCGGCGAGCCCGCGTTGGCCATGGGCCTGCTCGACGCTGTCCGCCGTCACGACATGCGGATGGTCGGACCGAACTGCCTCGGCATCACCAACACCGATCCCGCGGTGCGGCTCGACGCCACGTTCACCGAACCGGCACCCGCCGGCGCCGTCGGGCTGGTCACCCAGTCCGGCGGGGTCGCGATCGCGCTGCAGACCGAGCTCGGCCGCCTCGGGCTGGGCGTGACGACCGCGGTGTCGACAGGGGACAAGTACGACGTCAGCGGCAACGACATGCTGCTGTGGTGGCACGGCGACGAGCGCACCCGCATGGCGGTGCTGCATCTGGAGTCGTTCGGCAACCCGCGCAAGTTCTCCCGCTTCGCCCGACGGCTCGCCGAGCGCATGCCGGTCCTGACGGTCCGGTCGGGCAGCTCCGCGGCCGGGCAGCGGGCGGCGGCATCGCACACCGCGTCCACGGCCACACCGCGCGCGACCCGCGACGCGCTGTTCCGGCAGGCGGGTGTCCTGGCCGTCGACCGGCTCGACGAGCTCATCGAGCTGGTCGCGGCCCTGTCCTGGCAGCGCGTGCCGGCAGGCCGGCGGACAGCGGTCGTCTCGAACGCCGGAGGGATCGGCGTGCTCGCCGCGGACGCGTGCGAAGCGCGCGGTCTCATCGTGGCGCCGCTGTCCGACCGCACGCAGCGGAGGCTGCAGAGGCTGCTCCCGAGCGGTGCGACGACGGCGAACCCGGTGGACACCTCCTCGGTGGTCCCCCCGGAGGTGCTCGCCTCCGCGTTGTCCGCCGTTCGCGCCGACCCGGGCGTGGACGCGGTCCTCGTCGTCTCGGTGGCCACCGCGGTCATCGACCCGTTCCCCGGCATCGCCTCCGCGGCGGCGGAGAAGGGCATCCCGATCTTCGCGGTCCGGCTCGGGCAGGCGGAGCACGTGACCGGGCTACCCGTACCCGGCGCGGGCGGGACCGTTCCGGTGTTCGCCGATGCAGGCGCCGCGGCCGGGGCGCTCGCGCAGGCGGCCACGCGCGGGGAGTGGCTGGCCCGACCGCGGGGCGCCGTGACGCGGGTCGCCGGGATCCAGACTTCCCGAGCCGGTGGCGTCGTGGCCCGCTTCCTCGCCGAGCATGCGGAGGGCGGTTGGCTGACGCCCGCGCAGGTGCAGGACGTCCTCGAGGCGTTCGGACTGCCCGTCCTCCCGAGCACCGCCGCCGACGGGGAGGAGGAGGCCGTCGCGGCGTTCGCCGCGGCAGGGTGCCCTGTGGCGCTGAAGGCCGTCGTGGACGGTGTGCTGCACAAGGCCGCCGCGGGCGGTGTGCGACTCGGGCTCGACTCCGCCGAGTCGGTACGCCGGTCGGCGGCCGAGTTCGCCGCGTTGTTCGGGCCCCGCCTCCGCGGTTATCTGGTGCAGCCGATGGCGCCGGCAGGTCCCGAGCTGCTGGTCGGGGTGACCAGCGATCCGGCTTTCGGACCGCTGGTCACGGTCGGGTTGGGCGGGACCGCGACCGACCTGGCGGCCGACCGGGCGCACGGCCTCGTGCCGCTCTCCGACGCGGACGCCGAGGAGATGCTCGTCGCCTTCCACGCCGGCGCTCAGCTGTTCGAGCGGCACGACGGTCCCGAGGCGGCCCGAGCGGCCGTCGTCGACGCCATCGTGCGGGTCGGGTGCCTCGCCGAGCAGCTCCCCGACGTCGCCGAGCTCGACCTCAACCCGCTGATCGTCCGGACGGACGGCTGCGTGGTCGTCGACGCCCGGATCCGGGTGGCGCCGGCGGCGGTCATCGATGCCACGCTCCGTGCACTCGGCTGCTGAGCGGAGACCTGAGGTGGACAGAGTGAGACCTGGTGCGGTTATCGTCGGGCTCGACGGATCGGCCGCCGACACCGCTGCGCTGCCGTGGTGTGAGCGGTATCCCGAGGTCGACGTCGTGGAGAAGTCCGTCCTGGGGAACGCCGCCGCGCTGCTGGTCGACGAGTCGGCGGCAGCCGACCTCCTTGTGGCGGGGAGCCGCGGCCGCGGCGGGTTCGGCGGACTCCTGCTCGGTTCGGTCAGCCATGCCGCCCTGCACCACGCCCACTGTCCCGTTGCCATGCGGCGCTGACGACCCGGACGTCGGCGGTTCATCCGGCTCGGCGATGCTTGCGCGCACACGATCGGGTGTGATCGGCTTACTCGCCGTGACGCGCGCGAGGGGGCTTAGCTTGTGGATCCGGTGACGCTAGTCGTGACCGCCGTGGCGTTGGGCGCCTCGGCGGGAATGACCGAGACTGCATCGAATGTGATCAAGGACGCCTATACCGGCCTGAAGAGGCTGTTGACCCACCGTCAGGTCGATCCGTCCGGTGTCGAGCGGCGCCCCACCTCCAAGGCGCAGCAGGACGCCTTGCGCGAGACGCTCGCCGACACACCGGGCGTTGTCGATCAAGAGCTGCTCGCAGCTGCCGAGCGGGTGACGGATGCCGTTGCCGCTCATGAACCCCGAGCCGCGGAGGTCGTCGGGGTCGATCTGCGGGATGTACAGGCCGAATTCATCCGCGTCCGGAGCATCACCTCGACGGGTACGGGATTCCGGGGCGAGGGCCTGACCGTGCAGGGTGGCGTCGACCTCGGGGATGTCAGCGCGGGTCGCCGGCCGGGAAGCGCGGGCCCTACGGAGCGGTAGGCCAGCCCGCTCCTACCGCCGTCTCCTCGGGCATGCAGGGCTCAGGCGAGTTGCTGCCGGCCGATCCCGCAGCGATGGTCGCGCTGTCCAAGACCACGATCGGCGGGGATTTCCACGCCACCTTTGCGCGACGAATTCCGGAACTGGGTTGTGGACTGCGGGCTTCGGATGCGATCCGCCGGCGATCACGTCGAGGACTTCATCAGGCGTTATCTCGACGCCTGCCTGAAGGTGGACCGCTCGGCAGACGTGATCAGCGCCGTCGACGCATGGGCGTCCGGAGGTCCGCCCCAGCTGGCACTCGCGCTGAGTGCCCTCGAACGGGGGCTGGCCGATCCCCGCGATGGGTGGAGGTTCCGCCGCAGGTGCTACGAGTGGTCAGTCAACCACCGCCTCCCGGAACCACATGCCCAGGTCGTGATCGCCGCCTGCGTCGACGTGATCGCGCCGAACCACCCGCAGCAGGCGATCGTGCGGCTGCACCACATCGCCCGGCGTCGGGACGACGTCGCGCAGTCTGCGCAGTCCGCGCTCCTCCGGTTGGCCGACGACCGCCGGGTCCTCCTCGCCTCCTGGCCCGGCTGGTCGACCCCGAGCGCTCGGATCTCCACCAATCGCGCGACCGCACCTGTTCCTGGCCGCGGCCGGACCCATCCGGCTCCTCACCACGAGCAGTGGCGGGCGGCCGCTGCTCGGCGAGGCGGCGTACGGAAAGCCTCGTGGACGGCTGGGCGGTCGCTGCGGCGCGGCAGCAAGGCTGAGTACGAACACGACGTGCGGCGGTGGCTGGAGGTCTGCACGGCCCAGCGCGTCGCCAACCTGCTCGACATTCTCGTTGCGGCGTGCCGGACCGAGTTCGCGACGTCGGCGACGCTGTCGTCGGTCGCCTTCCGATGGTTGGAGGAAACCAGTGGTGGGCCGGACACGGAGGTACGCCGCCACACCGTTCGCGGCCTGGATCGGGCCATCGACGATGCCCGCACGACGACCGCACCACATGACGAGCGAACCCAGGAAGGACGACGGTGAACGAAAAGGGCATCTTGTTCGCGGCGCTCGGCGCCGCTGCAGTCGTGATCTCGCTTCTCGTCGGCTTCGTGACCGGCTGGTCCCTCTACACCCTGCTGGTCGCCGTCCTGTTGGCCGGATCTGTCTTCGCGCTGTGGTTCTACCTGAGGCTTCGCGCCGACCGCGAGGCGTCCCCCGCCCTGCGACGGCTTCCTCCATCAGGTGTGACAGAGCCGTCGCCGAGCCGGGTGACGGTCGGACCCGTGCTGCTCGAGACCGCGACGCCGGACTTCCGCTTGGCGTTCTCGGCGACGGTGTTGTGGCGTCCATGCCGTAGCGAGCAGTCACCTGCCGCGGCGATCCGTCGCATGCCGAGTCACCTGGAGCGAGCTCCTGCCGAGCCGACACCTGCCCCTCGCGCCGCGGAGTCGGAGTCGGAGTCGGCCCCATCGGCACCCGGCCCGCCCGCTGCTGCTGAGTCGGAACCTGGCGAACCGACAGCGGCCCCCCGCACGGCCGACGAGCCCGAGCCGGCCGAACCGACACCTGCCGAGGCGGCGCCTGCGCCGCAGTCGTCGATCACCGAGGCGTCGGAACCAGCGTCGCCGGCCGCAGAGGCTCCCGTGGGACACGCCCCGAGTGGGCAGGACGAGGAGCAACCGAACGACGACACCGGGGGGCGATGGCACGCGGATCTTGGAGCTCTCGCGACGGCGGCCGCTGCCGCCAGCGCCGCCGAGATCGTGCTCGGTTCCGCAGCCGTTGATGCCGGCACAACGAAGCAGCGGCTGGCCGCAGAGCTGGGCTGGCCCCGAACGGACTCCTCCGGGACCGTCCGTTGGTGCGCCCAGGACGTCGACCTCCAGCCGGCGGACCCCGACGACCCCGACCAGCTGCGGACTCTCTCGAAGTTCCGCAAGCAGGCGCAGGTGTGGGAACAGGAGCGCGAGCACGAGCGGAACATCCGTCAGTACCTCGGCGACGACGTCTTGACGACCACCGGCTCGGCGCTCGTCTGGTGGCTGGCCCGCCACCTCGACGACGTCCAAGGCGCCATCGGCATGATCGGGGACCTGTCGACGCTCAGCGCGGCGTCCCAGGACCAGGACGACCCTGGCCCACTCGGAAGCGAGCTTGCGGCTCCGCAACCGACGCTGTCGGCCCCGCCGGCGACCGCGCCGGAGAGGATCTCGCGGCAACACGCGACCTGCTGGAACGGCTGTTCCCGCGATCCGACGACGAACGCACGATGTTCGCCCGGGATCTGGCCATGATCGCCGAGCGAAGTGGGCGGAACGACTACGCACGGCAGGTCCGTGCGATGTTCGGGGTGCCGGATCTCGACGCCGACCCGCGCGAATCCCCTGTTGGGGATCCGCAGGGAGGCTAAGAACTCGCCTGCTCCGCGGCGGCCAGCTCCCGCTCGATGTCGGCCGTCGTGACCGCGAGCGCGGCGACCAGCTGGGGGAGCACCGTCCGCGAGTACCGGGCCGTGGGAAGTGAGATCGACACGGCCGCCTCGGCGCGGCCCCCGGCCATTCGCACCGTCCGGCCGACGGCGGTGACCCCGGTCTCGGTCCGCCCGTTGTTGATGGAGAAACCACGTTCGCGCGCCAGGCGCATCTCGCGGCGCAGCGCCTTCAGGTCGGGCCGCTCGCCGGGGCGGTCGGCCCAGCGCTCGTCGGCGAAGATCGCGTCGAACTGCGCGGCCGGCAGGTCCGCCAGCAGCAGGACCCCGCCGGACGTCCGGTGCGCCGGGAAGACCATGCCCTCCCGGTTGCCCACGCGCAGGGCCTGCGTGCCCTCCACCGAGCCGATGAACCGGACCTTTCGCCCGCCTGGCTGGGCGTCCCGCGGCCCGGGTCGGGGAGGCCCGGGCGATCTCGGAGCGGACCGGTATACCGCTGACCGAGGCACCACCTGTCGCGGTGCCGGACGGCGGTCGGCCGGAGCTCGCTGGCGTTCCTGCTCGTGCTCAACGGTGGGGCCGTGGTCGGCGCTCTTGTCGGGTCCCGGATCGCCGACCGGTTCGGCCCCAAGCCGGTGGTCGCCGGGAGCTTCCTGATCGGGGCGGTTGCGATCGCCCTGCTCACCCTGAGCCTCCCGATCGGTCTCCTGCTCTTGTTCGTCGCGATCGTCGGTCTGGGCACGAGCGGTACCCAGACCTTGATCTACGGCTTCGTGGCCAACTACTTCCGCACGAACGTCCGCGGCGCCGCCGTCGCGTGGTGCGCCGGGTTCGGCCGGCTCGGCGGCGTCGGCGGCCCGCTGCTCGGCGGCCTTCTGGTCACCGCGGGCCTGGCCCTGAACTCGATCTTCTACGTCCTGGGCGGGCTGGCGCTGCTGGGGGTGGTCCTCACGCTGCTCGTGCCGACGCGCTCGGTTCAGCGGGACACGTCGACGACGACCTTGAGCCCCTCGCGGCGTGCGGCGGTGGCGAACGCCTCCGGTCCCTCGTCCAGCGGGAACCGGTGCGAGGTCAGCCATGACAGGTCCACCGCCCCGCGGACGGCGAGGGTGATCGCCCGCCGGTAGGCGTCGGCGGTCATGCGCCGGACACAGGCCAGGGTCAGGCCCTTCCGGCGCATGGTCGAGGCGGTGAACGTGGTGGAGTCCTGGTCCGGGATGCCCACCAGCACGATCCGGGCACCGGGCCGGACGAGGTCGGCCGCGCGCGCGAGCCCGTCGTCGACGCCGCTCACCTCGAACGCCGCATCGCAGGTGCCGTCGACCGAGGAACCGCGGACCACCTCGTCCGGCGCGAGTGCGGTCGTGGCCCCGGCGCGCAGGGCCGCCGCGCGGCGGTGGGGGAGCGGTTCGACCGCCACGACGTCGCATCCGGACAGGACCGCGAGCTGCACGAGCAGCAGCCCGATCGGTCCGCAGCCGATCACCGCCACCGTCCAGCCGTAGCGCAGGTGTGCCAGGTCGGCCGCGTGGACCGCGACGCCGAGTGGTTCCAGCAACGACCCGGAGGCCGGGTCGTACCCGTCGGGCAGCAGGTGCAGCCTGTGGTCCGGCCAGGCCAGGACCTCGCGCAAGCCGCCGTCGGTGTCGCCGTGGCCGGCGAAGTGCATCCGGGTGCACAGGTGCTCCAGCCCGGACCCGCACTCGCGGCAGTGGCCACAGGGCAGGGCGGGATCCAGCCCGACCGAGCGGCCGGCCAGCGGGCCGGAGACCACGACGCCGGCCATCTCGTGACCGAGCACCAGCGGTCGGGAGATCGCGGCGTCGCCGATCGCGCCGTCGGCGAACCAGTGCAGGTCGGAGCCGCACAGCCCGACGGACGTCACGCGGACGAGGCTCTCCCCGGCTCCGGCGACCGGGTCGGGCCTCTGCTCGACGCGGACGTCGCCGGGCGCGTGGAGGGCGGCGCAACGCATGATCGGGGGCCTCAGCCCCAGACGTCCTCGGCGACCTGCACGACCAGCCGCAGCTTGTCGACCTCCTGGTGGGGGTTGAGCACGTTGCCCTCGACGGTCGAGGAGAACCCGCACTGCGGGGAGAGGCAGAGCTGCTCCAGCGGGACGTACTTGGCGGCCTCGTCGATCCGGCGCTTGAGCACATCGGGGTTCTCGAGGCGTCCGCGCTTCGTGGTGACCAGCCCGAGGACGACCACCTTGCCGGGCGGCACGAAGCGCAGCGGGGCGAACCCGCCCGAACGTTCGTCGTCGAACTCGCAGAAGAAGGCCTCGACGTCGAGCTCGCCGAACAGCGCCTCGGCGACGTGGTCGTAGCTGCCCTCGGCGGCCCAGGACGAGCGGAAGTTGCCCCGGCAGGTGTGCAGGGCGATCCGCATCCCCTCGGGCCGGTCGGCGACCGCCTCGTTGATCACGCGGATGTTGCGCAGGTGCGCCTGCTCGGCGTCCTCGCCCCGCGCGGCCAACATCGCGCGCTGGGCGGGGTCGTTGAGGCAGGCGAGGCTGGTGTCGTCGAGCTGCACGTAGCGACAGCCCAGCGCGGCGAGGGCGCGGAGCTCGTCGGCGTAGACCTCCGAGAGGTCCGCCCAGAACCGGTCGAGGTCCGGGTAGACGGTGCGGTCGACCGCTCTGATCCCACTCCGGAAGTGGACCATGCTGGGCGCCGGGATGGTCATCTTCGGCACCGCCGTGCGGACCTGCTTGGCCAGGAATCGGAAGTCGTCGGCGAAGATCGGCTCGTTGAGGTGCAACGGCTCGCGCACGGCCAGCCCGGCGGCGATGAACTCACCGCTCTCCTCGTCGTTGCGGAAGGTCACGACGATCTCGTCGTCGGTGCGGGTGACACCGCCGAGCCGGTAGATGAAGTCCATGTGCCACGACGTGCGGCGGAACTCCCCGTCGGTGGCCGCGCCCAGGCCGATGTCCTCCTGGAGCGCGACGACGTCCCGGATCGCCTCGTCCTCGACCGCGCGCAGGCGAGCGGCGTCGATCCGGCCTGCCGCGACGTCGTGGCGGGCCTGCACCAGCGAGCGCGGGCGCAGCAGGCTCCCGACGTGGTCGGCCCGGAACGGCGGCTCGGTACGGGGGTACATAGGCGTGCAACCTAGCGCCCCGTCGGTCAACATTCACCCGGCTGACATCCACCCGGTCTCCCGACGGCCCAAGCCTCCGGCCGTTCCCCTCCGAAGAACCCAGCACGCGCGGAACATCCGGCCCCTCGGGTCGAGCCGCGCTGTGCGGGGTGGGCAGGGGGCGCAATGGCGGAGCGGTGGGGGCCCGGGGCGCGGCTGTGTGCGACGGTCGTCGGCTGTCTGGTCGCGGGGGTCCTCGTGACGGGCGCGAGCACCTCGGCGCCCGGGGGTGACACGACGCGCGTGCTGCAGCTGAACCTCTGCGACAGCGGTCTCGCCGGCTGCTTCACGGG
Organism: uncultured Actinomycetota bacterium; assembly: GCA_963720845.1. GTDB lineage: Bacteria > Actinomycetota > Actinomycetes > Mycobacteriales > Pseudonocardiaceae > Pseudonocardia. The sequence goes on from CAVRHG010000028.1 coordinate 173,385, forward strand.
CCGTGCCGTCGACCGGGCGGCTGCGGTGATCCGTGCGGAGGCGCCCGACGTGGTCACCCTCAACGAGGTGTGCGAGGGCGACGTGCCCGTCCTGGAGCGGGCGCTCGCCGACAGCGGGCGGGGCGGCGCGACCCTGTCGGCGTTCCGGGCGGCGACGGACCGCCGTACCGGCAGCGCGGTCCGCTGCCGCAACGGGCGGCCGTACGGGATCGGCATCGTGGCGCGGCTGCGCCCGGACGCCGACGGCCGTACCGGCACGCCTCGCGCGACACTGGGCGGGATCTTCCCGGCGCAGGACGTCGACCAGCCGGAGCAGCGGGCCTGGCTGTGCATGAATCCGGGTGCGACCTTCACCGCCTGCACGACCCATCTGGCCAGCTCCAGCGCGGTGGTGGCGCGGGCCCAGTGCGGCTACCTGCTCAGGTGGGCGGTCCCGGCTGCGTACCCGGGGACCGCGGCCGTCGTGCTCGGTGGTGATCTCAACCTGCGGTTCGGCGGTGTCGCGGACGGGGAGTCGTGCATCCCGGCCGACAGCACGCGGGTCGACGACGACGGCGTGCAGAACGTCGTGACGACGTCGGCGTTCGCGATCGCCGCGCGCCGGTTCGTCGACATGGGCGGGACGACCGACCATCCCGGACTGCTGGTCGACCTGCGCCCTGCGGGATCTTCCCCGGTCGGGGCATGCTCGCTAGCGTCGGCGCGTGACCCGCTGGACGCTCCCACCCGACCGCATCCCCTCCGCGTGGTTCAACGTGGTGCCGCACCTGCCGACGCCGCTCGATCCGCCGCTGCATCCCGGCACGCGGGAGCCGGTCGGCCCGCAGGACCTGGCCCCGCTGTTCCCGGCGGCGCTCATCGAGCAGGAGGTGAGCGCCGCCCCGTGGATCGACGTGCCGGGTGAGGTGCTCGACATCCTGCGCCTGTGGCGGCCGACCCCGCTCGTGCGCGCCGTCCGGCTCGAGAAGGCGCTGGGCACCCCGGCGCGCATCTACTTCAAGGACGAGTCGGTCTCCCCGGCGGGCAGTCACAAGCCCAACACCGCTGTGCCGCAGGCGTTCTACAACCATCGCGCCGGCGTGCGCAGGCTGACCACCGAGACCGGGGCCGGGCAGTGGGGCACGGCGTTGGCGTTCGCCTGCGCGCAGTTCGATCTCGACCTCAAGGTCTACATGGTGCGGGCCTCGTACGAGCAGAAGCCCTACCGGCGGATCGCGATCGAGACGTGGGGCGGCGAGGTCGTGCCCTCACCGGTCGACCAGCCGGGGCATCCGGGCTCGCTCGGCTCGGCGATCTCCGACGCGGTCCGCGACTGCGTCGGCCGCGACGACACCCACTACGCGCTCGGCTCCGTGCTCAACCATGTCCTGCTGCACCAGACGGTGATCGGGCTCGAGGCCAAGGAGCAGCTCGAGCTCGCCGGTGAGCGGCTGCCCGACGTGGTCATCGCGCCGTGCGGCGGCGGGTCGAACCTCGGCGGGATCGCGTTCCCGTTCGTGCCCGACGCCGGCGTCCGGCTCCTCGCGGTCGAGCCGCTGTCGTGCCCGACGTTGACCCAGGGGCGATTCGAGTACGACTTCGGCGACACGGCCGGGCTCACCCCGCTCATGCCGATGTACACCCTGGGGCACGACTTCGTGCCGCCCGCGATCCACGCCGGCGGGCTGCGCTACCACGGCGACTCGCCGCTGATCTCCGCGCTCGTGCGGGACGGGCGGATGGAGGCCGTCGCCTACCCGCAGGGCAAGGTGTTCGAGGCCGCCGTGCAGTTCGCGAAGGTGGAGGGCCGGATCCCGGCGCCGGAGTGCGGTCACGCGATCCGCGCGGCCGTCGACGAGGCCCTGGCCGCGAAGGAGACCGGCGAGGAGAAGGTCATCCTGTTCAACTACTGCGGCCACGGGTTCCTGGACCTGTCGGCGTACGACGACTACCGCAACGGCCGCCTGGTGGACGAGCAGGGCTGAGCCGGCGCGGCGGCCTGGGCGCGCAGCGCGCGTTCCCGGTCGTCGAGCTGCTCGATCACGATGCGCCGCAGCGCATGCGGGGCCTCGTCGTGGTCGGCCAGCCAGGCGCGGGCCTGCCGGACCACCGGGTGCTGCTCGGGCCGCCCGCCCACGTCGAGCGACGCGGCGGGGAACAGGCCGCGGGCGAGGATCGTGGCCATGGTCTGGGTGCGGCCGGCCCACCAGCCGGTGAGCGAGGCGAAGTAGCGCTCGGCGTAGTCGGGGGCGGGCGGGTCGGCGGGCCGGTGGAAGCCGTTGACGAGAGCGCGCAGCTGGTCGTTGGTGACGGACTCGTCCGTGGTGGCGCGCTGCCAGGTCGCCTCGCGAGCACCGGGACGGCGCGCCACCGCCAGCAGATGGGCCCGCCGCCCGGTCATCGTGTCGTCCGCGGCCAGCGCGGCGTCCAGCTCGGCGGGCGACGCCGCGTCCTGCGCGGCCAGCGCGACCCAGCAGGCCCAGCGCAGATCGGGGTCCACCGGCAACCCCGCGGGCAGCGTGCTGCCGTCGAGCAGGCCGCGCACCGCGGCGACGCCGTCTGCGCTCGTGGCCGCGGCGCGGGTGAGGTGCCGGGCCCAGGTGAGCTGCGTGTCCGATCCCGGCGCGGCGTCCCGCAGCCCGCCGCGGCAGGCCGCGACGAAGCGGGAGCGTGCCGCGGCCCGCTGCGTCGCAGGCAGGTAGTCCTCGATCGCCGCGCCGACCTGGGTCAGGACCGTGTCCAGCAGGTCCGCGGCCGGCTCCCGACCGACCTGGCCGAACGCGACGTCCAGGTAGTCCGACGCGGGCAGCTCGGCGTCGCGCACGGCGTTCCACAGCGCGGACCAGACGAGCGCGCGGCTCAGCGGCGCCGGGATCGTGGCCAGCTGCGCGCGGACGGTGGCCAGCGAGCCCGGGTCGAGGCGCACCTTGGCGTAGGTGAGGTCGTCGTCGTTGACCAGCACCAGCGCGGCCGGGCCGCCGACGGCCCAAGGAACCTCGGTCCGCGGGCCGGTGACGTCGGTCGCGATCGACCGGACCCGCGCCAACCCGTCGCCGCTGCCCTCGTACAGGCCGATCACGAGGTGGTGCGGGCGGTCGACGGGGGCGCCGGTCATCGCGTCGACCGCGTCCTGCATGATCGCGAGCCGCGCGATCCGGCCGTCCGGGCCGGCCTCGACCACCGGGTCGAGCCGCGAGATCCCGGCCGTCTCCAGCCACGCCCGCGACCAGGCGCGCAGGTCGCGGCCCGACGACCGCGAAAGGCAGTCGAGCAGGTCGGCCAGCTCGGTGTTGCGGTAGGCGTGCCGGGCGAAGTAGTCGCGGACGCCGGTGAAGAACTCCTCCTGCCCGACGTAGGCCATCAGCTGCTTGAGCACCGACGCGCCCTTGGCGTAGGTGATCCCGTCGAAGTTCTGCCGTGCCGCCTCCAGGTCGTCCACGGTCGCCACGATGGGGTGCGTCGTGGGCAGCTGGTCCTGGTGGTAGGCCCACCCCTTGCGCCGGCCGGCGAAGGTGACCCACGCGCCGTCGAACTCGGTCGCCGCCTCCGTGGCGTGGTAGCCCATCAGGTCGGCGAACGACTCCTTCAACCACGTGCCGTCCCACCAGCGCGGGGTCACCAGGTCGCCGAACCACATGTGCGCCATCTCGTGCAGGATCACCTCGGCCCGGCGGGCCCGGTCCGCCCGGGTCGCCGCGCCGCGGTGGAGGAGGCCCTCGGTGAGGGTGACGAGGCCGGGGTTCTCCATCGCGCCGAGGTTGTACTCGGGTACGAAGATCGAGTCGTACTTGCCCCAGGGGTAGGGGAAGCCGAAGGCGCCGTCGTAGAAGTCCAGGCCCTGCCGGGTGACGGTGAGGATCGCCTCGGGGTCGAGGTGCTCGGCCATCGACGCCCGGCAGAGCACCCCCAGCGGAACCTCGAGCGCCCCGTTCCCGCACTTCCAGACGTCGGTGACACGGTGGTAGGGCCCGGCGGCCAGCGCGGTGAGGTAGGTCGACTGGGGCGGCGTGGGGGCGAACGTGACGGTCGTCGAGCGGTCGCCGTCCGTCCGGGCCAGCTCGGGCTGTCCGGACACGATCTGCCAGTCGCGCGGGGCGGTCACCACGAACGTGAACCGCGCCTTCAGATCGGGCTGCTCGAAGGCGGCGAACACCCGCCGCGCGTCGGTGGGCTCGAAATGGGTGTAGAGGTAGGTGGCGCCGTCGACCGGGTCGACGAACCGGTGCAGGCCTTCGCCGCTGCGGCTGTAGCGGCACTCGGCCTCGACCACCACCTCGTTCGGTCCGGCCGCCAGGCCCGGCACGGCGAGCCGCGCGCCGTCGTACCCGGTGACGTCGAGCTCACGGCCGTTCAGCCGGGCGGCGACGACCCGATCGGCGATCAGGTCGATCCAGGTCTGCTCGTCCTGCGCGGTGAAGGCGATGGTGCTGCGCGAGGGGAAGGTAGCGGCGTCCGGGTCCGCGGCCCGGCTCAGGTCGAGCTCGACGCGGTATCTCGCCACAGTGAGCGACGCCGCGCGGGCGCGGCACTCGGCGTGGGTCAGATTCGGGACGGAGGTCACATGGCACATCATTCAGGAGGCCGGCGGCTCACCCGTTCGGTGCGTCAACCCGCCTCATGAGCTCGCTCGCAGTCACCTCGGCCGGGGGTCGTCGTCGAGTGCGTGGAGCAGTTCGGCCCGCACCTGCCGGTACCGGGCCTCGTCATCGTGCCGCAGGGTCTCCAGGTCGTGGCGCAGCTCGGTGATCCGCGAGGCGGCGGCCTCCGTCTTCACGCGGTCGATTTCGGCCGCCATCGTCGAGAACGCGGTGAGCGCCTCGTTCGGCGCGCCACCGGACGTCGTGCGCTCCTCGATCAGTACCTGGAGCGCGTCGGAGATCCGCCCGAGCTGGCGCCCGTAGCTGTTCTTCTGCAGGATCGCCGCCTCGGTGTCCGGGGCGGCGGAGTTCTGCTCGGTGACGTTGACGACCGATCCCAGGACCCAGCCCGGCAGGATCGACTTGCTGCAGGTGCTCCGGTGCCGCCGACGGCGCCGGGGCGGGCCAGCGGGGCAGCAGCGAGGTCAGGAACAGTCCGGCCCAGTCGGTGGGGCTTCCCATGCTGCTCACACTGCACCGCCGCATGCGTGCGGCCAAGACGCGAACGCGTGGAGGGCGGCGGTGAATCTCACGTATCGGCGCCGACCGCCGGCTCTCGTACGGTCTCGGAGAGCGGCGTCGTCGACGCGGCGAAGTGGCGCAGGGTGGCGTCGACCGCGTCGGTGAACCGGCCGAGGGCGGTGCGGTCGACGTCGTCGAGGCGGTCGCACGCCGCGTGGTAGCAGGGGTCGAACTCCTCGCCGGCGCGTCCGCCCCACGCCGTTGCCTGCGCGTCGGTCTTGTCGTCCTCGTCGCCCGCGAGCACCCCGCCGGTCGGGATGCCGGCGGTGACGAGGCGTCGAAGTCGGAGGCACCGTCGAAGCCGTCGCGGTCGGCGACGGCCCCGACCCGGGCGAGCTCGTCGACGAGCACCTGCGCCACGGTCGCCGACCCGCCCGGACCCGCCTCCTCGCAGGGGCTGGTGCCGCCCTGGACGAAGTAGCCGGCGTTGGGCGAGGCGACCATGTCGAGGTTGACGTAGAGCGTGATCGCCGCGCGGCTGGCCCGGTCGAGCCCGTCGACGTAGCCGGTCGAGCCGTCCAGGTCGTCCTCCTCGGAGCCCCAGAACGCCAGGCGGACCGTCGCGGGGAGGCCGGGCGAGCTGCGTGGTTGGGGGACGCTAAAGCGGGCCACGCTCTGGCCTCGGCACCGTCCTCGACTGGTGAACCGCCGTGAGCGCGCTCATCGAGCGAGGGCAGCGGCAATGATGTGACACGTTCGCGAGGGAAGCGATCTTGCGGTACGATCGAACATGTGTTCGAAGATGTGGTTGCCGGGTCCCGCCAGGGCGAGGGCTGCCACCTGCCCGTCGACGACCTCGACGGAGTGCTGGAGCGGCTGCTGGCCGGCGCCGACGCCGACGCCGATCTTGACACTGATCTTCACGCGGTCCCCGACTGCCCGCCGGAGGAGCAGGGCGATGCCTGGTCGGACGGGCTTGTGCTGGCCTACGGCAGTTGTGCGCCATCGGGATGGCTGGCGCTGGATCTGGACTCGGTCACCGCGGATCCGGCCCGATTGTCGGACGACACGCTGATCGAGGCGATGATCGGGTTCGACCGGGTCGGCTCGTGGGCGGCGGCGCGGCAGGCGCGGCTGCTCGACGAGCTGGCCCGCCGGCGCCCCACCGACACCGCGCCCTATTCGGCGCGGTCGGCGGGTGTGGGCAGCGAGTACGCCCCCGACGAGGTCGGGGTCGCGCTGCACCTGTCCCGGGGCAGCGCGTGTGCCCGGATCGGGTTGGCGCGGCGGCTGCTGTCGACGCTGCCCGCCACCCATGCGTTGTGGGAGTCCGGGCGGATCGACACCGCCAAGGCCCGCGCGGTCGACGACGCCACCGTGGTGTTGTCCGACGAGCTCGCCCAGGCGGTGGAGGCGCGGGTGCTGTCCCGCGCCCCGGAGCAGACCCTGGCCCAGCTCAAGGCCGCGCTGGCCCGCGCGGTGATCGCCGCGGACCCCGAAGGCGCCGAGCAGCGACACCAGCAGGCCCGCCGGGACCGCCGGGTGCTGGTCACCGCCGAACCGGACGGGATGGGCACGTTGTGGGCGATGCTCACCGCGACCGATGCCGCGGGTGCCTTCACGTGGCTGACGCGGTTGGCGCGCGGTCTGGGTTCTGATGATCCCCGCTCGATGGACGTCCGCCGCGCCGATATCCTCGCCGCCCTGCTCAACGGACGCCTCCTCCGCGACACCGACACCGACACGGCTCCCGGTGAGGGCGAGGCCGACGGCGGCGAGGCCGGCGACGGTCAGGCCGCCGGCGGATCACCCGACAGCGCCGACCGGGTCGACCGGACCGACGTCGCGACCGGCCCGGGCCGCCCGATCCAGCCGGTGACCCCTGGTAAGCCGCTGATCCAGGTCGTCATCCCGCACTCCACGTTGATCGGGGCCGACGACCAGCCCGCCGAACTCGTCGGCCACGGCCCGATCCCCGCCTCCCTCGCCCGCGAGGTGGCCGCGGACGGTGTGTGGCGCCGGCTGGTCACCGACCCGCTGTCGGGAACCCTGCTCGACCACGGCCGCACCACCTACCACCCACCCGCCGGGCTCGCCGACCACGTCCGCGCCCGGGACGTCCACTGCAGATTCCCCGGCTGCCGCAGACGGGCCGCCGACGCCGAACTGGATCACATCACCGCCTGGTCCGACGGCGGCGCCACCAGCGAACCCAACCTCGCCGCGTGCTGCACCACCCACCACCGGCTCAAGACCCATGCCGAGGGCTGGCACGTCCATGCCCACGCCGACGGCCGGTTGACCTGGACCACGCCGACCGGGCACCGGCACACCACCGAGCCATACGACTACCGGCCCGACCCGGCGCCTGAACCGAACCGTCCAGAACCCGACGCCGAGCAGGAGCGGCGGCGCCAGCACGACGGTGCTGACCCGGACCCGCCGCCCTTCTGACCGACCGGATCGCCGTGAACCCGCCGGACCGCCCGCGCTCGACGCGCGACCGTCTCGGCGCTCACGAGGTCGTCGGCCCCGGCTCCTGCGGTTGGGGGAGCACCGGTGGAGAGCCGGACGTGAGCCGGTCGGCCCGCTAGGCCCTCAGCCGCCCCAGATGTCCTCCACGAACCGGTCGGTCGTCCGCAGGCCGGCGAGCCAGGCCTTGGCGTCGGCCTCACCGGTCCCGGTCTTGTCCGCGAAGATCCGCGTCAGGGCACTCCGGACGCCCGGCGCGATCGTCGAGGCGTTGCCGCACACGAAGACGGCGGCGTCGCGGCGGAGCAGGTCCCACACCTCGTCCGCGCAGTCGAGCATGGCGTCCTGCACGTAGCGGCACGGGGCGTCGGTGGCGCGGGAGAAGGCGTTCTCGACGCGCACGAGGCCGCGGTCGGAGTAGCCGCGCAGCTCGTCGGCGTAGAGCAGGTCGACCTCGGCGTTGCGGCAGCCGAAGAACAGCAGCGACGGACCCACGGGAACGCCCTGGTCCTGCAGCGCGGCGCGCTCCTGCAGGAAGCCGCGGAACGGCGCGAGCCCGGTCCCCGCCCCGACCATGATCATCGGAGTGTGCGGGTTCTCCGGTGGGTGGAACGCGATGCTAGGGGAGCGGACGAAGGCGAACACGGTGCCGTTCTCCGGCAGCCCCGCGAGGTATCCCGAGCCGATCCCGGTGAACGCGCCGGTGCCGGAGCGGGCCGGGCCGCGCAGCACGCCGACGGTGATGCTGCAGGCGTCCGGGCCGGCCAGGGGCGAGGAGGAGATGGAGTAGTAGCGCGGGCGCAGCGGCGGCAGCATGTCGAGGAACTCCGCGAACGGCAGCGCGCAGGCCGGGAAGGCCTCCAGCAGGTCGAGCAGCGACCGGTTGAGCGCGTACACCTGGTCGCTGTAGTCGTCCCCGGCCAGTGCCTCGAGCGCGGCCCGTTGCGCCTCGTCCGTGGTGTGGCGGGCGAGGGTGGCGATGTCGTCGCGGCCCGCGACGTCCTGCAGCTCCACGCAGCTGCCGAGCACCCCGAGCAGCGGGGCGGGCTCGTCGATCGGCAGGTGGGTGTGCGAGCCGCTGTTCGGCATGATCGTGACGTACTGGCCGGCGTCGAGCCCGAACCGGGCGATCACCCGCCGGACGAGGTCGACGCCGTTGCGCGGCAGCACTCCGAGGTGATCGCCCGTGTGGTAGCCGGCGCCGCCGGTCAGGGCGACCTCGATGTGGCGCGTCGACCGCTCCGCCGGCTTGCCGTTCGTGCCGAGGATCAGCTCGCGGTTCGCGCGGACGGTGGCGGGCCGTGCCTCGTAGGAGACGATGACCGGGTTGGTGACCTGGCGGTTGGTCAGCGTGATCGACAGCCGCGGGCCGGCCGGGGCCGTGGCCTCGCCCACCTCGGCCGGCAGGTTCAGGGCGGTGGCCAGGTCGGACCAGACCCCGCCGTGCCAGTCCCGGTAGGCGGCGTCGAAGTCGCCTGCCGCGTTGCCCTCGCCACGGTCGCGGATCCGCAGGCCGCCGTGGGCGGCGAGCTGGTCGTCGAGCAGCGTCGGCACGGCCTGGTAGGTCGCGGCCCACTCGGTGTTGCCGCAGCCGAAGACGGTGTAGGCGACCCCGTCCGCCGCGCCCTCGCCAGCGCCGCGGATCCAGCGGCAGAAGGCGGCGGCGTTGTCCGGCGGAGTCCCGTTGTAGGACGAGCAGACGATCAGCACGGCGCCGCCGTGGGGGAGGTCGTCGACGTGGTCGTCCAGCGCGCCGAGGGCGACGTCGAAGCCGCGCTCGGTGCCCTCCTGCGCGAGCTTGGCGGCGATCGACTCCGCGGTGCCGAGGTTCGAGCCGAAGAGCACCGACAGCGGCGTCCCGTGCCGGGCGACCAGGGGCGCGGCCGCCGTCGCCGTCGCCGCCGGCCGCACGCTCGCGGTGGGCGTCGGCTCGGGCCCGGTCCGTTCGATCAGGACCCCCGGGCGGGGACGGACGAGGATGTGGAAGTCGTCGGGCTTGATCGTGAGGGTGGTCTTCGTCTTGAGCTCGTAGTGCAGGTGGTCGACGAACTCGAACCGCTGCACCAGCGTGCCCAGCACCAGCAGCGCCTCCTGGATCGCGAACTGGCGCCCGATGCACGCCCGCGCCCCGGTGCCGAAGGGCTTGTAGCAGTTGGGCGGGAGTGCGGTCATCCGCTCGGCGGCGGTGTGGTCGGGGTTGAACTCAGCCGCGTCCGGACCCCATACCTCGGTGTGGAGGTGCAGCGCCTGACTGAGGACGAGGATCGGGGTGTGCGCGGGGATCGCGTACCGGCCGCCGATCACGGTGTCCTCGAAGGGCTGGCGGGTGAAGCCGGGTGCGGTCGGCCACAGGCGCAGGGTCTCGTCGAGGATCTGCCGGACGTAGCGCAGACGGTGGACCTGCTCGAAGGTCGGCGCCGCGGTGGTACCGAACACCTCGTCGACCTCGGCGCGGGCGCGGGCGAGGACGTCCGGGTTGTTGAGCAGGTAGTAGATCGCGAAGGAGAGCAGTCCCGAGGTCGTCTCGTGCCCGGCGATCAGGAAGGTGATGCACTGGGCCCGGATGTTCTCGTCCGGCAGCATCTCCCCGGTCTGCTTGTCGACGCCGGTGATCATCCGGCCGAGCAGGTCCGTGGTGTCGCCGGCGGCGCCCCCAGGTCCATCCAGCACGGCCTTGCGCTCGGCGATGATCTGGTCGACCAGGTCGTTCATGAACGCCTGGTCCTCGTCGAGCTGGCGCTGCGCCCGGATCCGCAGGCGGGTCTGGACGGGCAGCTGTCGCATGCGGTTCTGGGACTCCTCCAGGACCCGGACCATCGCCTCGACGAACGGGTGCGGGGTCTCGCGGTAGAAGGAGTTGAACCGGTAACCGAACCCGCACAGCGCAATCGTGTCCAAGGTCAGCCGGGTCATGTCCGCCGGGACGTCGACCTCCTCACCCGGGTTGACCCGGGACCACTTGTCCATCAGCTGGTCGGCGAGGTCGAGCATCTTCGGCATGTAGTCGCGCATCGACTGCAGGCTGAACGGCGTCATGAGGATGTTGTGCGCGCGGGCCCAGAGCGGGTCGTCGGTGTCGGAGGTGAACAGCCCCGACCCGGCCGCGCCCTTGCGCAGGTTGGACAGGCCGCCGGTGACCTTCTTGTCGAAGCGTTCGTCGTCGCAGACCTCGTTCACGAGCTCCGGGCCCGACGCGAACAGCCGTATGCCACCCGGTGTGGTGATCTTGAAGAGCGGCCCGTACTCCTGCGCCATCCGCACGAAGCCGCCGAGCGGGTCGGCCCGGTCGATGTCGAAGGCGTTGCCGACCAGCGGCATGGGGCGCGGTCCGGGGATCTCCTCGAGGGGACCGGAGGCGGCGTCGGTGTGCGTCGTGGTCATGGTCGGCTCCTCGGAGAGATCCGGGCACCGGACCGGCCGGTGCGGACGAGAACGATCAAGCCGGCCAGTGCCACCCAGCCGGGGAAGACGAGCAGGAGCGCCGGGTGGAACGTCGCAGTGACGAGCATCCCGGCGGCCATGAGGTAGCTGAGCAGCGCGACCCACCGCGGCAGGAGCCCGGCGTGGAGCAGCAGCGTCGTGGTGGTGATCGCGTACATGCCGGCCATGCGGACCGCGTAGACGAACACCAGCGCGTATCCGACGCCCGTGAGTGAACGCCCGACGTCGGGCCCGGGTACCGGGCCGTCGCCGAGGTCCTGGAGGAGCGCAAGGGCGCCGGCCGCCGCGGAACCGGCGAAGAGCAGTGCGACGAACAGCCCGCCAGAGACGGCCTGCAGGCCATACGGGATGGCCGACGGCGCCGGGGTCAGCGTCCGGACGAGCAGGCGGACGGTCGTCATGTGCCACAGGAAGGCGATGCCGGCGAACGGCACGACATAGATGCCGACGGTGACCAGGACGGTCTGGCCGCCGTCGCCGTAGAACGCGGTGTAGTCCGCGTCGGAGGCGGACAGCGTCGGCGAGCGGTGGACCAGGACCAGCCCCACCGCGAGCAGGATCGCGAAGACGACACCGAGCACCCCGGTCAACCGGGCGTAGCCGATCGCAAGGTCCGGTGGCGCGCCGGCGGTGGCCGGGACGTCGCGCAGCTCAGCCATCTCCGTCCTCCCGGTCCGTCGTGTCGGGGTCACGGGCCAAGTCGATCTCCTCCAGCACCCGCAGCAGGTCGAGCACCCCCGTGAACGCGGTCGCGGCCGCGCCGGGTGGGTGGACGACACCCTCCAGGCGCCCGTCGGTCGTGCGGACGAGGTCGATCAGCAGTCTCACCGGCCCCTCCACTCACGCGGTTCGGAGGCATGCCCGAGGGTGCCGCGGCCGGGGGAGCGGGGGAACTGTCAGGACCTTCCAGCGGACCTGCCAGGTGCGCCGTTGAGCCGCGCGGCGAGCTCGCGGCGGGAGGAGACGCCGAGCTTGGCGTAGATGTTGCTCAGGTGGAACGCGACGGTCCGGCCCGTGACGAACAGCGCGGCGCCGGCCTCCTGGTTGGTGTGGCCCTCCGCGACCAGCCGGGCGACGGCGAGCTCCTGCGGGGTGAGGTCGAAGGTCCCGCCCGCGGCCGGGGGGTGCAGCCCGGCGGCGCGCAGCAGGGTGTCGCACGGCTCGAGGTAGGGCGCCGCACCGAGCCGCACCAGCCGGGCGTGGGCCGCCCGCAGCAGGTCGACGGCCGGGCGCCGCTCACCCGCGGCGAGCAGGCACCGGGCATGCGCCATCTCGAGACGGGCCCGGGGAGCTCGGCGGGCACCTGCTCTGCCAGTGCCGTCGCCCGCGCGTAGGCCCGGCGCACCTCGGCGCGCGGCGCGGACACCTCCGCGATCTCGCAGCGCAGCCGGGCCGCCTCCAGTGCCGACCAGCCCGGTCGGCGCCCCGCCACCCGCTCCTCCAGCTCGGCGAGCGCGGCCTGCGCCTCGTCGGTCCGGCCGAGCCCGAGCAACGCCTCGACGTGCAGCGCCCGCCACGGGAGCACCCCGACCCGGTCGACGGGGTCGTGGACCGCCGGGTCGGCGTAGCCCGTCACGGCCTCGAGCATCGCGGCGTGGTCGCCGCGGGCCTGGGCGAGCACCGCCCGGGCTGTCGCGGCGTGCGCGCGGGCGCCCCACCAGGGAAGCAGCTCGGCAGCGAGGGTCGCGGTCGAGACGCGTTCCTCTGCTGTCTCCCAGTCGCCCCGGCCCGCCGCGACGTAGGCCGCCAGCGCGTTGGCGACGCCCGCACCCAGCAGCACCCCCGCGTCGCGGACGAGGGACACGGCGAGTGCGCCGTTCATGGCAGCCGCGTCCCAGTCGCCCAGCCGGTACTGCGCCTCCGCGAGGTGGCCGAGGACCATGATCCGCCCCTGCACGGACATCGGCGGTGCGCCGTCCCGCCCGATCCCGGTCAGGGCCGCCGCCGCGGCCGGGACGTCGTCGGCCCACAGCGCGAGGATGCCCGACATCGCCCGGGCCTCCTCCGCCTCGGACGGGTCGGGCCCGGCCCGCCGGCGCGCCAGCTCGCGTGCCGCGTCGGTGCGCCTGCCCTGCACAGCGAGCCCCAGGACGTGCACGAACCGTGCCAGCGCGACGACCTCCGGCGGTGCGTCCGAGGGCGGTGCCTGCGCCGCCAGCCCGGCGGCGGGGCCCGGGTCGCCCTCGAGCAGGGACACCAGCGCGAGGTGGGCCGCGGCGACCGCGCGTCCCTGGGGGTCCCCGTCGGCGGTGTGCAGCGCGGCCGTCAGCGTCTCGCGCGCGGTGTCGAACCGCCCGGTCAGCGTTTCGAGCTGACCGAGGACACCGTCGAGCCCCGGTGTCGGCGGCCCGGCGCGCAGGTCGGGTTCCGCGCGCAGCGCGCGGGCGAGCTCCCCGTCGGCGAGCATCGCGCCGACGGCGAGGACGAGCCGGGCGGCCCGCTCCTGCGCCGTACCGCTCAGCTCGGCGGCCGCCGTGAGCCGGTCCGCGGCCTGGCGCCACCGACGCGCCCCGACCTCGGCCCGGCCGAGGGCGGTGAGCGCGGCGGCGAGGTCGGGATCAGGCCCGACGGCCGCGGCGACCCGGTGGTCCATCCCAGTGGCGCCCCCGAGCAGCCCCGCCGCGGCCCGGTGCAGCGCGTGCCTGCGGGCCGGCGGCAGGTCGGCGTACACCGCGGCCCGGACCAGCTCGTGCGGGAAGGCGACGTGGTGTGCGCTGCCGGTCAGCACCTCGTCGAGCAGCCCCGCGCGGACCGCCTCGTCCAGCGCGGACAGTGGGTCCGGGAGCGCGGCGAGCGCGACGACGTCGGACAGCGGCGAGCGCCTCCCGAGCACGGCCGTCGCCACCACCAGGTCCTGCGCCGGCCGCGTCAGCTTGGCCACCCGGACCAGCACGAGGGCCGCGAAGGAGCGGGGTGCGGGCAGGATCCGCGAGGTGTCGACGAGCGCGTCGGCCGGGAGCTCGGTCAGCAGCGCCGTGGCGTGCAGCGGATGGCCGTCGGTGTGGTCGCGCAAGCGTCGGCCGGCTTCGGGGGTCAGCACCGGGCCGCCGACCGCACCCGACAACGCGACGATGTCGTCGGCGTCGAGCCCCCCGAGCCGGATGCGCTGCACGAGGTGGTCCTGGGTCAGGCCGCGCTCCCACCAGGCCGACTCGGGCGGTGTGTCGTCCCGGGCCACGACCACGACGAGGACCTGGTCGCGGCGCAGCCGTCGCCCGACGAACGCGAGCGCCCGCGCGGTGGCGTCGTCGACCCACTGGGCGTCGTCGACCACGACCACCACCGGCCCCGCGGACTGCAGGGCGCCCAGGACGGTCAGCAGCTCGGCGCTCACCGCGAGCGGGTCCGCGTCCGGCGCGGGCCCCGCGGCGAGCAGCGGCCCGAGAAGCCGGCGCGGGACGTCGCCGACGAGCTGACCCAGTACCCCGAACGGGAGCCCGGTCTCGCCCTCCTCCCCGTCGCCCCGGAGGACGCGGACGTCGGCGCGGTCGTCGAGGAGGCGGCGGACCAGAGACGTCTTCCCGATGCCCGCGGGACCGCTGACCCAGAGGACACGCGGGTGCCCGGTTCGGACGCGGTCGAGCTCCGCGGCCATCGTGGCGAGCTCGCCGGCGCGGCCGACGAACGTCTCCTTGCGGGACACGCCATGAAGTCTGTCGGCGCGGCGGCGCCAGGGGAACGGGCGTCACCGCGTGGGGAACGTCTTCCACCCGGTGTCACCGGCGTCCACCGGCCCTACCCTGAGCGCCGTGACCACCGCGACCGAGGCTGCGCAGCGTCTCGCAGCGGCGGTCGCCGACGGGAGGGTCGACGAGTTGTGCGAGCGGTGGCGGGTTCGGTTGCTCGCCCTGTTCGGCAGCGCGGCCGCGGCACGGCCGCCGCGGACAGCGACCTGGACGTTGCGGTCGAGTGGCTCACCGACGGCGATGTCGTCGAGCTCGTCGACGCCCTGACCGTGATCACCGGCTTCGACCGGATCGACGCCGCGGTCCTGAACGGCGCGGGTCCGACCCTGCGTGCCCGGGCCCTGGCCGGGCGCGGGATGTACGAGAACGAGCGGGGAGCATTCGCCGTCGCCCAGATGGCGGCGCTCGCGGAGTGGCGGGACACGGCGTGGTTGCGCCGGCTCGACCCCGAACGGATGGCCGAATGACGCCCCACCGCCTCGAGCTGGACGTCGTGTCGCGACGGCTCCGGCTCATGGACGAGTCCTCGCGGGATCTGCACCTGCTCGCCGATCGGACGGCCGCCGACCTGGCGCAGCGCCTGGCTCCGTCGGCCGGTATGCGCAACCTGCTCGTCCCCGGTACGGCGACCACCAGGAGCGCCACCTCGGCGGTGATCAGCGACCGAAGGATCCCGCAGCGAGCCCTCGCCATGGCGGCGCTGGGCGAGGTAGTAGCCGTTGCTGTTCGTCAACCCGGGCTTCGTCAGCCACATAGCCGGGGTGTCCGACGCCGAGAGTCGGTACCTGCTCGACCTCCTCTACGCCCACATCACCAAGCCTGAGCACATCGTCCGGCACCGCTGGCAGCCCGGCGACGTCGCCATGTGGGACAACCGCGCGACCCTGCGGTAGGTGTCCCGGCGCCGCCGATCATGCGGCGAGTTCCATCTCGGACAGTGTCCGGTGCAGTCGCTTCAGCGTCCGGATCCGGGTCGGACCGATGCTTCCCACCGGCAGCCCCGTTTGCCGCGACACCTCGTCGTAGCTGATCGGCGACTGGTAGAACAGCGCGTCCACGAGGAGCCGCTGCCGATCGCTGAGCTCGCCGGCGGCTCGCCGGACCGCGGCGGCCGTGTCGGCGGCCACGACGACGTCCTCGGGGGAGGGACCGCCGGCCCCGATCCCGTCGCCCGCCGACTCCGTCGCCACCTCCGGACGGGACCGGCGGAGGAATGCGCACGCCTCCCGGCGCGCGGTGGTCGCGAGCCAGGAACCGAGCTTCTCGGGATCGCGGATCGTCCCCCCGTACGCGAGGAGTCGCAACCACGTGTTCTGCGCGACGTCCGCGGCGTCGGATTCCTGGAGCCGGAACTCCGCGGCGATCGAGCGCAGGAGTCGTGCGTAGCGTTTGACGATCTGCTCCCAGGCCGACCGATCCCCGGAACGGGCCGCCAGCAGCAGATCAGTCGTGGTCGACTCATATCGGACGTCGGTGGGAATCGACATCGACGGCTCCCTCGGTCATTTCACATTTCCGGTCGGTGCGTGCCGCGGAAGTGTCCGGCCGATAGCCGGGGGAGTGCGAGGGTGACGGCCCCAGAATCGGGTGGCGACACCCCTACAAGACGGTAGGGACCGCCCTACGCGGGCGCTGAGTCGCGGGTCGGCGGTGGGGCCATCGGCTGCCCGGAACGGGCACAACGGCTCCGGCGGTCCGCGGCGATCAGGTGCAGGATCGACGCCATGCCCGGCGAGCGAGGAGGCTGTCCGGATGACGCGCACGAGATGGAGCGATCTCGGGGGGACCGAGCGGGCAGCGATCGTCGTCCTCGGTGCCGTCCAGCTCGGCCTGCAGGCGGCCGCCCTCCGGGACCTCCACCGGCGGTCCGACCGTCAGCTACGAGGGTCGCGCCGTATCTGGGTCGCGGTGTCGTTCGTCAACTTCCTCGGCCCCGTCGTCTACTTCCTGGCCGGCCGCCGCACCCCCTGAACTGAGTCGGGCGTGAGCCGGCCGGGCGTCCGAATTCGGGCCGTTCGGGAGCGCGACGCGGTGCGTCCGGCACTGCCACGGCTGCTTCCGGGGGGACGAGCGTGGGTGCATGGCCGGGTTGGATCGCCTGAGCGGGCCGGACCTCCTGATGCTGCAGTCGGAGGAGGCGGGCTGGCCGATGCACATCGGCGTCGTGGCGGTGCTCGAGGGCGGTGCCCTGGTCGACGGCGGTGCCCTGCTCGACGCGAACGGCCGGTTCTGCGTCGATGCCGCGCGGCAGGCGGTGGGCCGGCGGCTGTACCGCCTGCCTCGGTTCCGCCAGGTGCTCCGGGTGCCGCCCCGCCTGCTGGGCCCACCGGTGTGGGTGGACGCGCCCGCCGTCGACCTCGCCCGGCACGTGCACGTCGTCCACCTGGCGCCGCCGGCCGGCACGGTACATCTCGTCCAGGTCGTGGAGGAGCTGTGGAGCCGGCGGCTCGACCTCGCGTGTCCCCCGTGGGAGATGTGGTTCCTGCCCGGGCTCACGGGCGGTCGGGTCGGGGTGCTCCTGAAGATGCACCACGTCGTCGCCGACGGTGTCGGCGGGATGGCGCTGCTCGGCGCCCTGCTCGACCGGGACGCGACCGGGGAACCCCCTCCGTCCGATCGACCGCCCGCGGCGCCGCCGTCGACGTCCGCGCTGCTGCGTGATCAGCTCCGCCGGCTGCGGCCCTCGGGGAGGGCGGTCGCCGCGCTCGCCCACCCGGTCGCTCTGGTGCGCCGGACGAATCGGGCGTGGTCGGCGTTGCGCGAGCTCGACGCCGTCCGGCGGGTGCCGCCGACGAGCCTGGATCGCGTCGTCGGGCCGGGGCGCCGACTGCGCGTCGTCAGCGCCCGCCTCGACCTGCTCCGCGACGTCGCGCACGCGCACGGCGCGACGGTGAACGACGTCCTGCTGGCGGCCGTCGCCGGAGGTCTGCGGGCGCTCCTGATGAGCCGGGGCGAGGACGTCCACGACCTCCATCCGCTCGCCTACGAGCCAGTCACGCTCCTGCTCCGCCGCGCCGCAGCGGCCCGCCCCGACGAAGGCGGAATGATCTTCGTGCCCCTGCCGCTGGGGATCGACGACGCCGTCGAGCGGCTCCGCCGGGTGGCGGTGGCCGCCGCCGGCTGCAAGCAGCACGTCATCCCCGCCCCGGCGGGCGGGCCGAACCGCAGCCGGCTCGTCCGCCGGCTCATGATGCGTTTCGCGGCGCGGCAGCGCTGGGCCGACGTGTACGTGGCGAACGTCCCCGGTCCCCGGATGCCGCTGTACCTGGCCGGCGCGCGGGTCCTGGAGCTGTACCCGGTCGTGCCCCTCGCCGGACGGACGCCCGTCGGCGTCGGTGCGCTCTCCTACGCCGGCCGCGTCGGCATCACGGTCGTCGCGGACCGGGACGCCTGCCCCGACATCGAGATCTTCACCGACGGCCTGCGCGCGGCACTGGCCGCGCTGGAACACGCCGCCTCGACCGCCGCGCGTCCCCCGGACGCGGCGACCGCGGCCGGGCGCGAGAGGAGAGCACGCCGATGAACGACACCAGCAGGCGCACGATCGGCGTCCTGGTCGTCGCCGGCGACGGCACGCGCTGGCAGCGGACGGTGGACGTCGAGGGCCTGGCGCGGCTCGGGATCGTCGCCGCCGCGGCGGTGGGTGTCGCCGCGGTGCACCGGCCCTCCGGCCGGGTCGGCCCGCTGTCCATGGGGCCAGGTGGCTGGGTGAGCTTCCGGGGCTTCCCGACCCCCAAGGGGGAACGGCGCCGCCCGTGGTGGGCGGTGCTGCTGCGCGCCCATCGGGTCACCTGACGTCCGGTCGAGTCCGCGCCGTCCTTCCTCAACTAGATGGTTGACAACACTCCTGAGCGGTCCTACCCTTATTCAACCGGTTGGTTGAGGAGGGATCGTGGCAGACCAGCTGTCCCGGCTCTTCGCAGCCTTGGCGGACCCGACCCGGCGCGACATCGTGGCGCGGCTGGCGGTCGGGGACGCCACGGTCGGCCAGCTCGCGGAGCCCTACGAGGTGAGCGTGCAGGCGGTCTCCAAGCACCTGAAGGTGCTGGAGGACGCTGGGCTGGTCAGCCGCAGCCGCGACGCCCAGCGGCGGCCGGTGCACCTCGAGCCCGAGGTGCTGGAGCTGATGACGAGCTGGATCGACCGGTACCGGCGCGCCGCCGAGGAGCGCTACGGCCGCCTGGACGTCCTGCTCGGCGAGATGAACGCCGACACCGACAAGGAGCAGGCCCCATGAACACCGTGACCGAGACCCGCATCGAGGCCGACCCGACCGTTCCGGTCATCCACATCACCCGCGACTTCGCCGGGACCCCCGAGCAGTTGCTCCGGGCGCACACCGACCCGGAGCTGTTCGTCCGCTGGGTGGGCCCGGACTCCCTGCGCACGCGTATCGATCACTGGGACGCCCGGACGGGCGGCAGCTGGCGCTACGTCGCGACACGCGGCGACGACGAGCACGCCTTCCGCGGGTGCTTCCACGAGGTGCGGCCCGACCGCATCGTGCAGACGTTCACGTGGGAGGGGATGCCGGACTCGGTGGCGCTGGAGACCCTCCTCTTCGAGGACCTGGGCGGCGGGCGCACCCGGCTGCACGCCTCCTCGCTCTGCGACAGCTTCGCCGCGCGGGACGGCTGGCTGCAGAGCGGCATGGAGGTCGGGATCAACGAGGGCTACGCCAAGCTCGACGGGCTGCTGCGCGACGGAGCCGCCTGATCCCCAGGCGCCCGGGAGCGCACCTGCTCTAGCATCGCGCCGTGTTCGGGGCGGAGTTCGAGCCGGTCGACGTCGTGGTGAGCGGTGTCCGGATCCATGCGGTCCGTGGCGGTGACGGACCGCCGGTCCTGCTGCTGCACGGCTTCCCGCAGAGCCACCTGATGTGGCACCGGATCGCGCCCGAGCTGGCGCGGGAGCACACGGTCGTCGCGGCCGACCTGCGCGGCTATGGCGACTCGGACCGGCCCGCCGCCGGTGCGGACCACACCGGGTACGCGTTCCGGGCCATGGCGGCCGACCAGGTCGGGCTGATGGCGGCGCTCGGCTTCGACCGGTTCACCGTGATCGGCCACGACCGCGGCGCCCGGGTGACGCACCGGATGGCGCTGGACCAGCCGGACCGGGTCGAGCGGCTCGCGTTGTTGGACATCCTGCCGACGGCCTACGTCTACGCCAACGTCGACCGCACGTTCGCGACGGCCTACTACCGCGCCGGTGCGTCGATCGACCTCGAGCACGACGCCGCCAGCACCGCCGCGGGGCAGCGGATCGCCGCACCGTGCCTGGTGCTGTGGGGGGAGCGCGGGGTGGTGGGGGGCCACCGGACCGGGCCGTTGGACGTCTGGCGCCCGCTGGCCGCCGAGCCGGGGCTGGTCAGCGGAGGCGTGATCCCCGGGGCGGGGCACTTCCTGGCGGAGGAGAACCACACCGACACCCTCGCCGCCCTGCAGACGTTCCTCCGCGGGTGATCTCGGTCGGGGTCGTCGAGAAGCCGGAAAATGCCGTCGAACAGGTGCGTGCGCGGAAAGCGCGGTCGTCGCAGGATGTGTGCATGTCCGCGGAGCGCATGACGGCGCCACGCCCGGCGTCCGTCGTGGGCGGCGTGCGGCGAGGTGCCATGTGACCCGGAGCGTGTGCGCCGAGTGCGGCGAGACCAATCCGTCCGGGGTGCAGTTCTGCCCGTCGTGCGGGCACTACCTGTGGAGTTCGGACGGGCCGGTCGAGGAGCCCGCGGTCGACCTGCACGAGGTGAGCCCGACCGCGGCGGCCGATCCGCCGACCGCGATTCTGCAGGACCGGGCGCCCGCGACCCGGCCGCCGGAGAGCCGGGTGCCCGTGGATCGGGTGCCCCCGGACCGGACGGCTGTGGACCGGACGGCTGTGGACCGGACGGCTGTGGACCGGACGGCTGTGGACCGGACGGTTGTGGACCTGGCGCCGGTGGACCGGGGGAGGGCGGCGGAGCCGCGGAGGGACACCGCGCGCTCACCCGAGGTGGTGGTGGCCGACGGCGATGTCGTGCTCGCGGCCGCGCGCAGCGGAGCCGTCGAGCTGCAGGTCAGGAACCCCTCGTCGATCGTCGAGGGGTACCGCGTCGAGCTCGAACGGCCACCGCCCTGGCTGTCGGCGGCCGTGCCGGAGATCAGGCTGCTGCCAGGGGACCGCACGTCGGTGCGGATCGGGTTCGACGTGCGGCCGGACACGCCGGTCGTCGCCCAGCGCCTGCGCCTGCGGCTGCGGGTGCGGCCGGAGAGCGACGCGCGGGTGCACACGGACGTCGCGATCGCACTCGTGGTGCCGCGGATCGGCGGTCCCGCGAGGATCCGGACGGAGCCGGCCGTGGTCCGCGTGAAGGACGCGCTGCGCGGGCGGTTCACCCTGCATCTGGACAACCGCGGTGCCAACCACCCCCGCCGCGTCACGTTCTCCGGCTCCGACGACGAGGGGGTCGTGCGCTTCGAGTTCGACCCCGCGGTGGTCGAGGTCCCGCCCGACGGCGGTGCCGCCGTCCACGTGCGGGTCATGGCGCCGCCGCCGGCGGCCGGGGAACGGTCCGAGCGCTCCCTCACGGTGCGGGCGGTCGACGACGGGACGGAACTCCCCGCCGTCGTACGGCTGATCCAGGAGACGTCGGCCGCGCCGGTCGAGGTGCCGGTCCGGCTCCGGTTGGAGCCGAGCGCGCTGCGGACCGTGGACAGCCCCGTCGCCGAGCTGCAGGTCGTCGTGGACAACCGCGCGGGCAACCGGGAAAGGCGCGTGCGGCTCGTCGGGCACGACCCGGAGAAGCAAATCGGGTTCGTGTTCCGGTCCGTTGAGCTGTGGGTGCCGCCCGGCGTCGAACGCGCCACGCCCGCGCAGCTCCGTGCTGCGGTACCGCCATCCGGTGAGCAGGTGGACCGGACGTTCACGGTGACGGCCACCGACGGACGCCACGAGATCGAGTCGGCCGGACACTGGGTGCAGCGCTCCGCCGTCGCACCGATCACGACCGCGGCGATCCGGCTCGAACCCGAGGGCGTTCGCGTGCGCGACCGGCCGGACGCCCACCTGTCCGTCGTGGTCGACAACCAGCGGGGGACCCGTCCCCTGCGCGTCCGCCTGTCCGGTCACGATCCCGAGGGCGCGGTCCGGTTCGCCTTCCAGCCCCCGGTCGTCGACGTCGGGCCTGGACGGGTCGGGCGTGCGGACATGCAGGTGGTCGCGCCGCCGCCCCCGCACGGCGAGGAGAGCGTGCGGGCGCTGCGGGTACGGGCGGCGGACGAGCACGGTGCCGTCGAGGCGGCCGGCGCGTTGCACCAGTACAGCTCGCCCGCGGCGATCTCGACGGCCCGGCTCACCCTCGAACCGCAGCGGGTCGTGACCCGCAATGCCGGTACGGGACGACTGCGGGTGCACCTGGACAACCGGGACGGCGTGTTCCCGCTGGCGGCGCGCCTGTACGGCACCGACCCGGAACAGGTGGTCCGGTTCGCGTTCCGGCCGAGCGCGCTCGAGGTCGCACCGGGCCAGGTGGGGGTTGCGGACGTGCGGATGTCGGCTCCGCGACCGGACGGCGGCGAGACCCTGACCCGGCCGTTCACGGTCGTCGCCGACGACGGCCGGAGCGCCGTCGACGCGGCAGGCAGCTTCGTGCAGTCGGCCGGGGACCGGCGCCCGATGTGGCGGGTGGTGCTCACCGTGCTCGGGGCGCTGCTCGTGGCCGTCGGCTGCTTCCGGGACTGGCTGGTCAACGACCCGGACGCCCTGCTGCCGGGCTTGTCGACGATCTCGGCGAGCGTCGGACGAGCCACCGCCGGTGGCCTGCCCGGCACCGCTGCGGAGGCGGCCACGCTGCTCCGGACGCTCGAGCCGATCGAGCGGACGCTCACCCTGCTCCTCGCGGGGCTCATGGTGTTCGGGCTCGTCGGGCCCACGGGGCGGTTGACGCGGGTGACCGGCGTGGTCGTGGCGGTGACGATGGTCGTGGTCGCGCTGTTCTGGCGCTCCACGCTGTTCTCCCTCGCCGACGGCGCCATCCTGGTCGCGGTCGGTGGGCTCGTGGGCTTCGTCGGCGGCCTGTGCGTGCGGCGGTGAACGAGCTCCCGCGCCGCCGCGCTCACCCCTCGTGAGCGCGGCGGCGCGAGACCGGCGGTACTACTTCAGCACCGAGCCGGTGCGCGGACCGTCGGTCATGACGACGCAGGCGATCGTGCGGCCGGCGGCCCACGTCGTGTCGTCGGCCGGCACGAGTGTCCCGCTCGTGTAGGCGGGGTTCGTGAGCGTCGCGAGGGCGACCTTCTGGCGCAGTTCGCCCTCGCAGTCCGTTCCGGCCCGGTTGGCCCGGACGTCGGCCAGAGTGTCGGTGGGGGCGTACCCGACCTTGGCGATCACCTGGTCGGTGTGCGGCGACGCGCACGGGACGGCCTCGACCGTGCTGATCGGCGTGCTGGTGCCCGGCGCGGGCGGGAGCTGCCCGGTGTTGTAGCAGTCGCCCGGCTGCAGGTCGAGGGCCGAGAGCGGGCCCGCCTCGCGGAACCCGACCTGGTCGGCAGGGTTCGTCGCCTGAGCCGACTCGGCCTGGGTGAGCTGCCCCGGATCCGGGATCCGCTCGGGGCTCTGGAGCCCGATCACGGCCGCCAGGACGACCGCGCCCACGAAACCGCCGCCGAGTACGGGAAGGATCATCCGCTGCTTGCGCGCGGGGGCCGGGGCGGGAGGAATGGTCGTCGGCCCGCGCATTCCCGGCATCGCGCCGTAGTAGGTCGGGTACTGCATTCCGGCGTGCGGCCCGTCGTTCGTCCGGAACGGCATTCCGGCGGGCGGGCGGTCGTTCGGTCCGAACGGCATTCCGGCGGGCGGGCGGTCGTTCGTCGGAAACGGGAATCCGGCCTGCGGGCCGTAGTGGTTCGGGTACGGCCCCGGGGGCGGGCTGAACGGGTTCATGATTCCTCCGAGCGGCGGCGCACCCGTCGTGATCCTTCGAGGATCGGTCGAGGCGGCGGTAGGAATGTGCGATGGAGCTCGTGTGCCGCAATCGTCGCCCTGTTCCACGGGCCGGTCACTGGTGCGCTCCCACGGCAACGGTGGGGAGTGCCCCCGGAGGAGACGGGGGTGGACCCCACCCGCCCCTGCGGGACGGGTGCGCCCTGCCCGCCGACCCGGCATGCTGAGAGCCCATGACGACCGGGTCACGAAGCTCTTCTGCCCGCCGACGGTGTGGATCGCGCTGCTGCGCCAACCCGAGCGGAAAGATCCTCAAGCATGAGCTGCGGTCGACGTACGCCGCACTCGCGGCCGCGGACGGCTGACGGGCCTGCTCGACCCGAGGAGGACGGCACGTGGACGGATCGATCGGGCCCGCGCAGGCGGCGACCGCCGAGCTGTCGGCCGCCGAGCTGGCGGCCGTCCGCGACCTGCTCCGCGCTCATGTCCCCGACGTCGGCCCGCTGCGGGCGTCGCTGCTCGCGGGGGGCCGGTCGAACCTGACCTACGCGCTCACCGACGGCACCCACCGGTGGGTGCTGCGCCGCCCGCCGCTGGGCCACGTGCTCGCCACGGCCCACGACATGCGCCGGGAGTACCGGGTGCAGCGCGCCCTCGCCGCCACCCCGGTGCCGGTCCCGCGCACGGTTCTCGAGCATCCCGACGCCGACGTGCTCGGCGCCCCGTTCTACGTCATGGAGCGGGTCGACGGCGTCGTCTACCGGAGCGCCGCCGACCTGGACGCCCTCGACGCCGATGGCGCCCGCCGGCTCGGCCATGCGTTCGTGGACGCCCTCGCCGACCTGCACGTGGTCGACCCGGCGGCGGTCGGCCTGGCCGACTTCGGGCGCCCGGACGGGTACCTCGCCCGCCAGGTGCGCAGGTGGACGGCGCAGCTGGCCTCGTCGCGGTCCCGGGAGGTCCCGGGCTTCGCCCTGCTCGCCGACCGCGTCGCCGGCGCCGTGCCCGCCACGCAGCGGACGTCGATCGTGCACGGCGACTACCGGCTCGACAACGCGATCGTGGCCGCCGACGACCCCGATCGCCTCCGCGCGGTGCTGGACTGGGAGATGGCCACCCTCGGCGACCCGCTCGCCGACCTCGCGCTGTTCGCCCTCTACTGGCAGGGCTGGGGCGTGCGGGACAACCCCATCGCGGCGACCCCGGCCGAGCACGGCTTCCCGTCGGCCGCCACGCTGGCGCAGCGCTACGCGGAGCGCACGGGCCTCGACCTGACCGACGACGCCTGGTACGCGGCCTTCGCCTGCTTCAAGCTCGCGGTGATCTGCGAGGGCATCCACTACCGCCACGTGCAGGGCCTGACCGTCGGCGAGGGCTTCGACCGGATCGGCGCGCTCGTGCCGGCGATCGTGCGGCGGGGTCTCGCCGCCTGAGGAGGACCGATGGACTTCGCCTTCGACGAGCGCACCGAGCAGCTGCGCGGCGAGCTGCTGGCATTCATGGACGCGCACGTGTACCCGGCCGAGCCGGAGTTCGGGCGCACCGATCCGCAGGCCTCGTTCTCCTGGGAGCGTCCGAAGATCATGGCGGAGCTGCGGGCCGAAGCGCGCCGCCGCGGGCTGTGGAACCTGTTCCTGCCGGACGCCGAGCGCGGGGCGGGCCTGACGAACCTCCAGTACGCCCCGCTCGCCGAGATCACCGGGCGAAGCCCGCAGGTCGCCCCGGAGGCGCTCAACTGCGCCGCCCCGGATACCGGGAACATGGAGCTGCTCCACCTCCACGGCACCCCGGAACAGCAGCGGCGTTGGCTCCTGCCCCTGCTCGAGGCCGAGATCCGCTCGGCCTTCTCGATGACCGAGCCGGACGTCGCCTCGTCCGACGCGTCCAACATCGCGCTGCGGATGACGCCGACCGCCGACGGCGGGTTCCTCCTGGACGGCCGCAAGTGGTGGTCGACCGGCGCGATGAGCGGCGACTGCGCGCTGCTGGTCGTCATGGGGGTCAGCGAGCCCGACGCCCCCCGCCATCGGCGGCACTCGATCCTGCTGGTGCCGCGCGACACCCCGGGCGTGCAGGTCCGCCGCGGCCTGTCGGCGTTCGGGTACTGGGACGAGACCCACGGAGGGCACGCCGAGGTGACGTTCGACGAGGTGCGCGTGGGGCCCGAGGCCCTGCTCGGCGAGCGCGGGCGCGGCTTCGCGCTGGCCCAGGCCCGCCTGGGGCCGGGGCGCATCCACCACTGCATGCGCCTGATCGGGATGGCCGAGCGGGCGTTCGACCTGATGTGCCGGCGCGTGCTGGACCGCGTCGCGTTCGGCAGGCCGCTCGCCGAGCAGGGCGTGGTCCGGGAGACGATCGCGGACTGCCGGATCCGGCTGGAGCAGCTGCGGCTGCAGGTGCTGCGGTGCGCCTGGCTGATCGACACCGTCGGCGCGCAGGGCGCCGCGACCGAGATCTCGGCCATCAAGGTGGCCGCGCCGGCGACCGCGCAGTGGGTGATCGACAAGGCCATCCATGCCCACGGGGCGGGCGGGATGAGCGGCGACCACCCGCTGGCGATGCTCTGGGCCCAGGCCCGGGGGCTGCGGTTCGCCGACGGTCCGGACGAGGTCCACCGGATGGTGCTCGCCCGCCGTGAGCTGGAGCGCTACCGGACCTGACGTCGCACGGTTCACACCGTTGGCCGAATAGCTGACTACACCGAGTGTTCTGGGTTACTCGAACGTGTCAGGGTGCGGCCCGGCGACAGCATGCGGGAGGGGAGACCCGCACCGTCGTCACGCACGGTGAGAGGTCATGAGGGGGTATGACATGAGGTCCGCGAGGTGGAGGATGCGCCCGCGCGGGGCGGCCGTCGGCCTGCTGGCGTGCCTGGCGGTGCTGGCGGGGTGCTCGGCGACAGCGCCGTCGGGGCAGGGGCCGTCGGGGCAGGGGCAGGCGCCGGCAGCGACCGGCGCGGCGCCGCAGGCAGCGTCGGCACCCCCGGCGGCGGGGACCGGAACCCCGGAGCCGTCCGGCGCTTCGGCGGCTTCGGCGCTTCGGCCGCGGAGACCGGGGCGGACGGGGCGCTGCGCCTGGAGGCGCTGCTCGGCCAGCACACGATCCAGGCCGGCGACCTGATGCGCGGCCGGTTGCGCAACGACGAGGACTTCGCTCAGGCCGCGAATGCGGCGGTCGGGCAGAACACCGCGGCGCTCGCCCAGCAGGTCGGGGCGCTGGGCGGCGCGGACGCGACAGCCCGG
Source organism: uncultured Actinomycetota bacterium (assembly GCA_963720845.1). Lineage (GTDB taxonomy): Bacteria > Actinomycetota > Actinomycetes > Mycobacteriales > Pseudonocardiaceae > Pseudonocardia. The sequence goes on from CAVRHG010000028.1 coordinate 200,223, forward strand.
TTCCAGGGCCTCTGGACCGACCACGTCACGGCGCTCGTCAACTACTCGCGCGGCCTGGCGACCAACGACGCGGCGGTGCGCGACGAGGCCCGCGCCCGGCTCGACGCGCTGAACACCGAGATCGCCGACGTCGTCGCCACCTCCACGCAGGGGCGGCTGGACCGCGAAACGGTGCAGAAGGAGCTGAGCACGCATGTCGACCACCTGGTCGCCCAGGCGGACGCCTACGCCGCGCAGGACTACACGCGCGCCAACACCGCGTACCGCGAGGGCTACCAGCACGCCTTCCGGCTCGGCGGCACGCTGGCCACCGGCCTCCTGCCGCCGGACCAGGCCGCCGGGCTCGGCGCTCCGGCCTGGCAGCTGCGCTCGGAGTTGACGCGGCTGCTCGGCGAGCACGTGGGTCTGGCGCTGGGCACGCTGCGGGCCGGCGCGACCAACGGTCCCGACTTCCCGGCGATGGTGGACTCCCTCAACGGCAACACGACGGACGTCACCGCCGCCGTCGGCAGCCTCTTCGGCGAGCCGGCCGCGTCGCAGTTCATGACGTTGTGGGCCGACCACCTCGACCTGCTCGGCACCTACGCCGCGGACGTCGGGGCGGAGAAGCAGAACCGCCGCCAGGCCGTCGAGGACGACCTGCACAACTGGCAGCAGCGGTTCGCGGCGTTCATCGACACCGCCACGCAGAGCCGGGTGCCCGCACCCGACCTCGCCGCTGCCCTGCTGGGCCTGGACGACCTGCTGCTGCAGCAGGTCGACGCCTTCGCAGCCCGCGACTTCCCGCGGGCCCAGCAGCTGGCCAACCAGACCTACCCGCAGGTGTTCGGGCTCGCGCGGAACATGGCCGACGCCTTCGGGGCGACGCTCGCAGCCCGGATGCCGCAGGGCGGTGCGAAGACCGGCGCCGGGGGGATGGCGGCCGACCTCGTGCCGCCGGCCGCGGCACCCCCGGCACTTCCGCCGGCCGCGGTACCCCCGACAGCCGCGGTACCCGCGACCTTCCGCTCGGTGCGGACCTACCAGGAGGTCGCGCCGCCGGTCCGCCTGCGGATCCCCGCGGTGCGGATCGACACGCCGCTGCAGCGGCTCGGCCGGGCCGCGGACGCGACGGTCGAGGTACCCGGCGATTTCGGGGTCGCCGGCTGGTTCGCCGACGGCCCGCGGCCCGGTCAGGACGGGCCGGCGGTGATCCTCGGCCACGTCGACTCGCGCACCGGCCCCGGCGTGTTCTACCCGCTCGCCGGGCTGCCGTCGGGTACCGAGGTGCTCGTGGACCGCGCGGACGGCAGCACCGTCACGTTCCGGGTGAGCGGTGCCGTGACCGTCCCGAAGACCGGGTTCCCCACCGACCAGGTGTACGGGCCCACCCTGCAGTCGTCGCTGCGGCTCGTGACGTGCGGTGGCCCGTTCGACCGCGCAGCCGGGAGTTACCGCGACAATGTCATCGTCTCCGCCGACCCGGTGGTCTAGTCGGGCCCTCCTGCTCGTCGTCCTGCTCGTCCTGCCGGTCCTGCTCGCCGCGCCTCGCGCGGCGGCGCAGCCACCGCTCGTCGTGGTCCCCGCCGGTTCCGCCGACGGCCAGATCCGACTGGTCGTGCAGGTGCCCGGCGGTCCGGTCCCGCCCGGTGCCATCGGCGCCTCCGTCAACGGGGAGCACCAGGACACCCGCGCCGAGCCCGTGCTGTCCGAGCGGCTGGCGGCGGCACTGGTGGTCGACGCGTCCGCCGACGGGAGCCCGATGCTGCCGGTCGGCCTCGCGGGGGCGGCGAACCTCGTGCTCGCGGCGCCGCCGACGACGCGCAGCACCCTCGTCACCGACTCCACGCCGCCGGCTGTCGCGCTGCCGTGGCCGTCGGGACCTTCGGACACGCTGCGCGCGCTGAGCGACGTGCGGGCCGGGGGAGCGCGGAGCACCGCCGTGGCGCTGGACCTGGCCGTCACCCAACTGCGGGCCGGGCCGACAGATCCGCGGCTCGTCGTGCTCTACACCGGCGCACCCGACGCCGGGGGCGAGCCGGCCGCGACCGTCGTCGAGCGGATGCGCGCGGCGGGCGTGGTGCTGGCGGTGGTCGGGTCGGGGGACACGGCGTCGCCGTTCTGGACGGCGGTCGCCGAGGGCACCGGGGGGATGGCCGTGGCCGCCGGGCCCTCAGGGGTCATCGGCGCATTCGACCAGGTGACGACCGCGCTGGGCACGCGCTACCTGGTGGCCTTCCCCGTGCCCGAGCAGCTCCCGGCCACGGTCGCGGTGCAGGTCGACACGGCGGGCGGCCCCGTGTCGACCGAGGCGACCCTGACATCGCAGGCGCCTCCGCCCGGCAGCGGGAGCGCGGGCCCGGTCGTCGTCATCGTGATCGGCGGGATCATCGCGGTGGTCCTCGTCGCCGGTGCGGTCGTGCTGGTCCGCAGGCGGGCGGGGGAGCAGCGACCACGCTCGGCGGTCGGGCAGGTCTGGAGCATCCCGCCACTGCCCGCCGACCTCGTCGACCGCGCGACGGTGCAGGCGGAGCTGACGGCCGCGGTGCAGCGCGGCGGGCCGGTGTGGCTGCGGCCCCACCCCGACGTCGGGGGGCTGGGGACGACCACCGCGATGCTCGACTTCGCGCACCGGCACCGTGACCGCTACGACGTCGCGTGGTGGGTCCCCGCGCTGGACGCGGACCTGGTGCCGGTCCGGCTGGCCGAGCTCGCGGAGGCCCTCGGCCTGGCCACGGCGACGGACTCGGCGGAGCGGGCGGCCGCGGCGCTGCTCGAGGCCCTGTCGCGGCGGAACCGGTGGTTGCTGGTCTTCGACGACGCCGCCGGCCCGCGGCAGCTGGCGCGGTACGTGCCCGACGGTTGCGGCCACGTCCTGATCTCCTCGTCGGACGCGGAGTGGCGGGAACAGGCGGTCCCGGTGACCGTGCCGCTGTTCACCCGCGCCGAGTCGGTGTCGTTGCTGCAGTCGCGGTGCCCCGACCTGCCCGCGGACGCCGCGGGCCGGATCGCGGCGCGCCTGGGCGACCTGCCGCTGGCGCTGCGCCCGGTCGCGGCCGTGCTCGCCGATCCGGACAGGGACGCCGACGCCCTCCTGGACGCGCTGCCGGGCGCGCCGGCGACGTGGGAGGCGGTCTGGGATCTCGCTCGGGAGCGGCTGGCCACCGAGGACCCGACCGCGCTGGCGCTGCTCACCCTCGCGGCCTGGCTGGGTCCGGCGCCCGTGCCCCTCGCACTGCTGACCGACCATCCGGACGTCCTGCCGGAGCCGCTCGCCCCTGCGGCGCGCATCCCGGGGCTCGCCGACCACGCCGCACTGCTGGGCCGGCGTGGCCTGGCCCGGGTCACCGGCGACGACCTCCTGCTGCACCCGACGGCCGCCGGGCTGCTCACCGACCGGACCGCCGGCGAGCACGTTGCCGAGGGCGGGTGGGCGGCGATCGCCGTGCGCCTGCTGGCGGCCGCCGCCCCGGACCGCCCGGCCCGCGACCGCAGCACCTGGCCGACCTGGCGGTGGCTGCTGCCGCACGTGCTCGCGGCGACGGACCCGGCGCGGCGGCTCGAGACCGTCGCCGCCGACGTCGGCACGCTGCTCGGCGCCGCAGGCACCTATCTGGCGGCGCGCGGCCGCTCGCACGCCGCCCGGGCACTGCTCGACGACGCGCACGAGTTCGACGTCGTCGCCCGGTTGCGGGTCACCGGTGAGGCGGTACCCGATCAGCCGGCGTCGGAACAGAACGACGCGCGGTGAGGAGGCTGTGCCTCACCGCGCGTCGAGGACTGCGCCTTTCCCTACTCAGCCTTTCCTTACGCCGGCAGGTCGCTCACGTACCGTCCGGGGGCGGGGTCGAGCACCGGGTGCGCGGCACTGCCCAGCTCGGCGGGCGCCGGTCGGTCGCCCCCCGAGTGCTGACCGAGCCAGTCGGTCCACGTCTCCCACCAGCTACCGGTGTGCTTCTCCGCGCCTTTCAGCCACTGGTCCGGGTCGGGCCCCGGTGCGCCACCGGTCCAGTAGTGCGCCCTCGGGTTCCCCGGAGGGTTGACCAAGCTGGCGATGTGCCCGGAGTAGCTCAGCACGAACGTCGACTCGCCGCTGAGCAGCTGCGTGGTGCGGTAGCAGCCCTTCCAGGGGGTGAGGTGGTCGGTGACCGCGCCGGTGACGAACGTCGGGATCTTGATCCGGTCGAGCTGGATCGGCGTGCCCAGTACGCTGAACGCGCCGGACTGGGCCAGCCCGTTGTTCGCGAAGATGTCGAGGAACTCGCCGTGCAGCGCCCCGGGAAGGTTGGTGCCGTCGGCGTTCCACGCCAGCACGTCGAACGCGGGTGGCTTCTCGCCCATCAGGTAGTTGTTGACCCAGTAGTTCCAGATCAGGTCGTCCGGGCGCATCCAGGTGAACGCGGCACCCATCTGCCGGCTGCTGATGATGCCCTTCCGGCGTGACCGGGCCTGGGCGAACCGCAGCAGGTGGGCACTGGAGAAGGCCGTGACCGGCGCGCGGTCGCCGAACTCGAAGTCGAGCAGGGTGACCGCGTACGACATGCTGTGCACCCGCTCGTCACCGATCGCGGTGAGGTGGTTGAGCAGGGTGGTAGTGATGATGCCGCCGGCGCAGAAGCCGATCACGTTCACGTCGTCGCTGCCGCTGACCTCGCGCACGGTGTCGATCGCGTCGCTCACCCGCTGCGCGTAGGCGTCGAGGTTCCAGTGGCCCTGCTCGACGGTCGGGTTGCGCCAGCTGAGCAGGTAGGTCGAGACGCCCTGCTTCACGGCGAACTCGACGAAACTGCGGCCCGGGGCGAGGTCGACGACGTAGAAACGGTTGATCGGCGGCGGGATGATGAGCAGCGGCCGCGTGGACACCTGCTCGGTGGCCGGCTGGTACTGCAGCACCTCACCCATCGGGTCGCGCGCGACGACCGCACCGGGGCTGAGCGCGAGGTCGCGACCCACCTTGAACGCCTCCGGGTCGATCATCCTCGGCATCCCGCCGTTGTGCCGCAGGTCGTCGACGAAGTGCCCGAGTCCGCGCGCCAGGCTGCGGCCGCCCGTGTCGAACGCCCGCTTGAGCGCGGCGGGGTTCGTCGGGAGGTAGTTCGTGGGGGAAAGAGTGCTGATGAGGATGTTCGACGCGAACCGGGCCTGCTCGGCGCGGCGGGAGTCGTCCGTCTCCTCGGCGTAGTCCTCGACCACCTTGGTGACCGCGCCTGCGGCGGCCAGGTAGCCGCGCTGGATCCGCTGGAAGAGCGGGTTGCCCGACCACGCCGGATCGCTGAAGCGCCGATCCCCCTTGGCAGGGGCGAGTTCCGAGCGGCCGACGGCGACGCGCGCGAGCTCGCCGCCCAACCGCACCGCCTCGCGGGCCACCGCTTGCCCCTGGGTGAGCGGCGCAGCCAGGCCACCGAGCGTCTCCCCGATAGACGGGATCCCGAGCACCTCGCCGCCCTCTGGCTCTACAGTGGCCTGTCCGTTCTCGGACGTGGTTGTTTCCGTGGTCACGGCCATTCCCTTCCGACGGGCGTCGATGCCGATGTCGGCCGAACCGGGCCTTTCGTCCCGCCCGATACGGACCGGATCGCAGGTGTGCGGTTCGAGCGTAAGAAGCACGCTAGACCCAGTGGCACAGCAGCCACCAGGAATGTGCGGTATATCATGCTACTGCTTGATATACCGTCCACGCTCGTACGGTGACGTGCGCCGCAGAGTCGCGGTGCGCTCAAGCAGAGGAGAACGCAGATGGCGCGCGAATCTCAGGACCGGACCGCGATCGTAACGGGAGGGGCACGCGGCATCGGCGCGGGCATCTCTCGGCGGCTGGCGGCCGACGGCTTCGCCGTGGCGGTCCTCGACCTCGACGAGGCCGGGGCCGAGGCGACTGCCAAGAGCATCGTGGCCGACGGCGGGCGGGCCGTGGGCATCGCGGTGGACGTCGCCGACGCCGAGTCGGTGTCCGCCGCGGTCAACCGGGTCGTCGCGGAGCTGGGCGAGCCGACCGTGCTGGTCAACAACGCCGGTGTCACCCGCGACAACATGCTGTTCAAGCTCACGGAGGAGGACTGGAACACGGTCATGGCCGTGAACCTGCGCGGTCCGTTCCTCATGAGCCGCGCCGCGCAGAAGTACATGACGGCCGCCAAGTGGGGTCGCATCGTGAACATCTCGAGCATCTCGGCCCTCGGCAACCGCGGGCAGGCCAACTACGCTGCCTCGAAGGCCGGCATTCAGGGCTTCACCAAGACACTCGCCATCGAGCTGGGCAAGTTCGGTGTGACGGTCAACGCGATCGGTCCGGGCTTCGTCGACACCGAGATGACCCGCGGCATCGCCGATCGCACGGGCATCCCGTTCGACGACATCGCGGCCACCTACTCGAAGGACATCCCCGTCGGCCGCGTCGGCAAGCCCGCCGACATCGCCGCGGTCGTGGCGTTCTTCGCGCGCGACGACGCCAGCTGGGTGTCCGGCCAGGTGATCTACGTGGCGGGTGGTCCCAAGGCCTGATCCCCGGGGGTGGGCGAACGCGCCGCTCGACCTGCGTTCGCCCACCCCGGGCGCACGATCGCGGTGCTCGGTGATCGGCGCCCAGTGATCGGCGAGGGGTTAGGATCGTCCCCGGCAGGGAGGCCGACGCCGGGAGGTCCTGATGCTCGTCGTCCACGTGCACGTCCACGTCACACCCGACGACGTCGAGGCGTTCCTCGCCGAGAGCCGGCGCAATGCCGAGGCGTCGCTGCAGGAGCCGGGCGTGCGCCGCTTCGACATGCTCCAGGACGAGAGCGACCCCGCGCACCTCGTTCTGTCCGAGGTCTATGTCGATCAGGCTGCCGCCGACGCGCACAAGCAGACGCCCCACTACGCGCGCTGGCGGGACGCGGTCGCCGCAATGATGGCGCAGCCGCGGTCGTCGACGCGCTTCACCACCGTGTTCCCGGCGGAGGACGGCTGGTGAGTGCGTTCGACCTCGCGTTGCCGCGGAAGGTGGTGTTCGGCCCCGGCCGCGCGGATGAGCTCGCGGGACTGCTGCCCACCCTCGGCTCGCGGGTGCTGCTGTGCACGGGCAGCGACCCGGCGCGGCACCGGCACCTGCTGGGCGACGTCGAGCCGGTCGCCGTCGCGCGGGTCACCCGCGAGCCGCTGGTGGACGACGCGCACAGGGTGCTCGCGCAGGCGCGGGACGCCGGGGCGGACGCCGTCGTCGCCATCGGTGGCGGCAGCGTCCTGGACCTGGCGAAGGCGGTCGCGGTGCTGCTCGGGAACCGGACGGACCCGATGGACCACCTCGAGGTCGTCGGTCGCGGGCTGCCGATCGAGCGGCCGTCCGTGCCGTACGTTGCGGTGCCCACCACCGCGGGCACCGGCGCCGAGGCGACCGCGAACGCGGTGCTGGGCTCGCCGGAGCACGGGCGCAAGGCGAGCATCCGCAGCCCGTACATGCTCGCGAGCGTCGCGCTGGTCGATCCGCTGCTCACGCTGGGCTGCCCGCCCGCCGTGACCGCGAGCAGCGGGCTGGACGCGCTGACGCAGTGCCTGGAGCCCTACGTCTCACCCAAGGCCAACCCGGCGACCGACGCCGTCGCCGCCGAGGGGCTGCGGCGCGGGGCCCGCTCGCTGCGCCGCGCCTACGAGAGCGGCGACGACCGGGCCGCGCGCGAGGACATGGCGCTCTGCAGCCTCTTCGGCGGGATCTCGCTGGCCAACGCCAAGCTCGGGGCGGTGCACGGCGTCGCGGGCGTCGTCGGCGGGATGGTCGACGCCCCGCACGGGGCGGTGTGCGCGGCGCTGCTCGCGCCGGTCGTCGAGGCGAACGTCCGCGCGCTGCACGAGCGCGACCCGGACTCGCCCGCGCTCGACCGCTACGCCGCGGTCGCCCGGCTGCTCACCGGCCGCGACGAGGCGATGGTGGACGACGCCGTGACCTGGCTGCGCGAGACGGTCGCGGCCCTCGACGTGCCGCCCCTTGGCGAGATCGGGCTGCAGCCTGCGCAGTACGCGGAGGTCGCCGAGAGGGCCGCGCGGTCGAGCAGCATGCAGGGCAACCCGGTGGCCCTGACCGGCGACGAGCTCGTCGGGGTCCTGCGGGTCGCGGGCGGCGGGTGACCCGACGCCACCGGGCGACACACCCGCGATGTCGCGGGCGACGGGCCTCAGTGCGGCTATAACCGTCTGATGGCCGACAGTCGCGGACGTACCCCGACCGGCGCGGGTCACGTCACACGATGGTTGCGTGTCCGCTGGGCGGTGATCGTCGTGTTGTCCGTGGTGATCGTCGGCTGGGCGGTCCCGGCCGTCACGACCGAACGCGTGGCCGGGCATCCGTCGCCCGTCCAACTGGCCACCGATGTCTTCACCTCGGGCATGCCGATGCCGCGGGACGGCGACGACGGTCTGTGGCTCTCGTGGTCGCTCGTGGACACCGCCTCGGGCCGGCGGGTGGGTTCGGCGAACAGCGACACCGACCGGACGAACTCCGAGTCCAGCATCAAGGCGTGGATCGCGGCCGACTACCTGCGGGTGGCCCAGGCCGAGGGTCGGGACATCACGAACAGCGAGCGGGACGACATCGCGGCCGCGGTGCGCCGCAGCGACAACGCGGCCGCGCAGCGGCTCTACCAGACCCTGGGCGACGACGCGATGCTGCGCCACCTGCGGTCGGTCTGCGGCGTGGCCGTCGAGATCTCGACGCCGGGGTACTGGTCGCTCACCCAGATCACGGCCGTCGACGCCACCCGGATCCTCGCCTGCGTCCTGCGCACCGCGAAGGCCCTGCCGGGTGGGAACGATCTCCTGACCGACCTCCGCAGTGTCGAGCCCGAGGACGCCTTCGGGATCACGGCGGCGCTGCCGCCCACGACGACGGTGTCGATGAAGAACGGGTGGATGCCGCACGCGACGACGGGGCAGTGGAACGTGAACTGCGTCGCGGCCTGGGACGACTACGTGCTCGCGGTCCTCACGCGCTACCCGGTCGGCCGCTCGCTGACGTACGGCGCGGACGTCTGCCGGGATGTGACCGCCGCGCTCGTCGAGCGTCTGCGGTGACGTGACCGGCGCTCACTTCTTCTTGGGCATGCAGAGGTCGGTGATGGTGCGAAGGCCTCGGCGGCCATGGCGACGGTCTCCGAGAGGGTGGGGTGGGGGTGGATCGTGAGGCCGATGTCGGCGGCGTCCGCCCCGGTCTCGATGGCCAGGGCGGCTTCGGCGATGAGGTCGCCGGCGTTGGGGCCGACGATGCCGGCGCCGATGACCCGGTCGGTGGTCTCGTCGAACAGGACTTTGGTGAGGCCGGCGCGCCGCCTGACCGACTGCATGGCCGTCGTCGGCACCGCGGGCATCGTCACGGTGGCCACGAACGACCTCAGCACCGGGTTCCAGCCGCCGGACGTGGGCTGGGTCATTCCGCACGGCCCGGACACCTGGATCCGGGCGCTGGGCATGAGCAACTGCACGCCGAACCTCGACTGGTACCTGCGCGAGTTCGGCGAGCCGTTCCGCCAGGAGGCGGCCGCCCAGGCCCCCGAGGTCAACCTCTTCGCCTTCCTCGACGCCGGGATCAAGCAGACGCCCGTCGGCTCCGGTGGCGTGATCTTCCACGGCTACCTCGCCCCCGGCGGTGAGCGCGCGCCGTTCATCAAGCCCAGCGCGCGGGGGATGTTCAACGGCATCACAGGCGGCCACACCCGCTGGCACCTGCTGCGCGCGGTGTACGAGGGCGTCGCCTACGGCATCCGGGACTGCCTCGACTCGATCCCCACTCAGGTCGAGACCGTCCGGATGGCCGGTGGCGGCGCGAACAGCCCGGTCTGGGCGCAGATCTTCGCGGACGTCCTCGGCAGGCGGATCGTCGTCCCGGCCGGCCCGGAGTTCGGGGCGAAGGGCGCGGCGATCGTCGCCGGTGTCGGCCTCGGCGTCTTCGACAGCTACGAGGCGGGTGTGGACGCGACGGTCGAGATCGTGCGCGAGTACGAGCCCGACCGGGCGAAGACGGCGATCTACGACGACTTCTTCGGGATCTACCGCGAGCTGCGCGAGTCCACGATCAACAGTTGGGACAAGCTGCAGGCGGCCACCCGCCGGGCGGCGGCGCTGGCCTGACCCGGCCTCCTGCGGCCCGGCCGTCCGTTCGCGGGGCGGCCGGGCCACGGCCGTTCGCCGCGCTCCGAATGCGCGGAACCCGACCTTGTGCCCTATTGGGCGACGGTCCCGGTTCCTATCGTGTGGGGCGTGGTGAGCGCGTGGGCGACGGGGTGGGTGCCGTCGCCGTGGTTCCTGGTGACGCCGCCGCAGCCGGCCGACACCGCCATCGAGCGGCCGCGGCTCACGACGCTCCTCGACACCGTCGTCGCGCGCCACCGGGTCACGGTCGTGACGGCGCCGGCGGGTTTCGGCAAGACCACCGCGCTCGCCGAGTGGGCCCGGGCGCGGCGCGGCCCGACGGCCTGGTTCTCCCTCAATCACTTCGACGTACACGCCCGGCAGCTGCACCACGGGATCGTCACCGCCCTGCGCCGGCTGGCCGGGGACGTCGACGACGCCCGCTACGCACCGCTGCTGACCGTGGGCCTCGACTCGCGCGACGTGCACGCGAGCGCGGGCGCGACCGTGCGCGCCCTCCACGAGGTGCCGGAACCCACCGTGCTCGTGCTCGACGACGTGCACCGGGCCGGCCCCGACGCGGGGGACGGCGTCCTCGGCATGCTCGTCGCGCTGGCCCCGCCGTCCGTGCACCTCGTCCTCGCCGGTCGGGAGGAGCCCACGGTGCCGCTGCAGCCGCTCCGGGCGGCCGGCGAGCTCGGCGAGATCGGCCGCGACGACCTGGCCTTCACCGCGGGCGAGGTGCGCGCGGCAGCCGCGGCGCTGCGCCGGCCGGTCACCGCCGCGCAGGCCGCACAGCTCCGAAGCGGAGCGGCCGGCTGGCCCGCCGCGGTGCGGATGGCGCTCGTCGCGGGTGTCACCGGCGCGAAGGGGCCCGACACCCTGCTCACCGAGCACGTCGCCGAGAAGATCCTCCACGGCCTGCGCCCGGCGCTCGCCGACTTCGTCGTGGCGGCGACGACCTGCGGCACGCTGGATGCGTCCATCGCGGAGCAGCTGTCGGGGCAGCGGCCGGGCGCGGCGCTGCTGGACGACTGCGCGCGGTCGGGCCTGTTGCTCGATACCTTCACCGAGACCGGCCGCGAGCCCGTGTACCGGTGGCACCCCGTCTTCGCGGTGCGGTGCCGCGCCATCGTCGCGCGCCGCGACCCCGAGCGGGCGGACCGGCTGCACCGGGTCGCCGCCCGCGCTCTCGCCACGGCCAACCCGCTGCGCGCGGTGATACATGCCCGCCGCGGGAACGACCCCGCGCTCGCCCTGTTCCTGATCGAGGAGCACTGGCTCGAGCTGGTGCTGCGCGACGGGGCCGCGGCGGTGGAGCAGCTGTGCGAGGAGCTGCCCCCGCCGTGGGCGGACGACCCGATCGTGCTGTTCATCCGCGCGTGCTGCCGTGACGTCCGGCCGGACCGTGCGACGGCGTCGACGTTGTTCGCGCAGGCGCAGCGGGCGGGGATCGCGGGCGATGACCGGGTCGCCGCCGCCCAGGCGCTCGCCGAGCTGTTCCTGGCCGACGGGGCCGCGAACCTCGCGGCGGCCTGCGACCGGGTGGGTGCGCTGCTGCGCGGTCGCACCGGGTGGGGTCCGGTCATGCGCGCCTGTGTGACGTTCCTGCTCGGATGGACGGAGCTGCGCCTGCGCCGCGGCCCCGCACGCGCCGTGGACCACCTGCGCACCGCCGAGCGGGAGTGCCGGGTGTGCGGTCAGGAGGTCGTCCGCCGCCGCGCCACGGTGAACCTGGCGCTCGCGCTCGCGCTGCAGGGGGCGCTGGGTGAGGCACGGCGGGTGCTCGACCCGGTGATCGCCGACGGTCGCGGGCTCGCCGAGTGGACGAGCGCCGACGTGGGCGTCGAGTGGCTCACCGACGGGTTCGTCGCCTACTGGACCAACGACCTGGAGCGCGCGCAGCGCAGCCTGCGGATCGCCGCCGACTGCACGGATGACCCGCAGTCGTTCGCCGCGCTGGCCCGGGTCTTCGGGGTGTTCACCGCCGTCGCGCGCGGCGAGCCGGACGCGCTCGCGGCCGCCGAGGAGGAGCTGCGGGCTGTCGCGGAGGGTCCGGCCCTCGGGGTGGCGTGGCACGTGTACCAGCGGGTGGCTCGCGCGATGCTCGACCTCGACGCCGGTCTCCCGGAGCAGGCCGGGGCCGCCGTGCGCGACGCGGGGGACCTGACGGCGACGCCCCTGTGCGCCGCGCTGGCGGCGGAGGTCCTGCGCCGCTGCGGCGACCCCGGCGGCGCGCTCGAGCGCCTCGCCGTCCTGCCCGCCGACCTGCCGTCCTACGTCGCCGCGAGCGCGCAGCTCACCCGCGCGCTGGCCGCGCACGGCGACGGTCCCCGCGCCGCCCTGCACATCGCGCTGGAGCACGTGCTCGCGGTGGCCGCGCCCGAGGGCGTGGTGCGGCCGTTCGCCGACCCCGACCCGCTCCTGCGAGAGGTGCTGGCCGATCACCGCGCCTGGGGCACCCGACACGAGGCGTTCCTCGCTAGCTGCGTGGCCCCGCCCGTGCGCTGACCGGCGCAGATGCGGGCTCAGGCCAGCAGGATCGCCAGGACGAATGCGATGTGACGACACCGAAGAGGAAAGCGACCACCAGCAGCACCGACACGCCGTGGGCGATGCCGAACAACGCCGCGCTGCCCAGGGTGGCGAGCACGGAGCCGTAGCGGCGCAGCGCGGTGTAGACGACGCCACGGAAGAACAGCTCCTCGGCGAACGGCACGGCGAGGCCGCCGAACACCACCATTCCGACGAACGTCCACCCGCCGCGGGCCGCGCCGTCGACACAGTGCCACGTACCCGAGCAGCGCGACGGCGAGCTCGGTCCAGCCCACGTCCGGGCGGCGGCGGACGGGCGGTGTGGTGCCGACTTCCAGGGTGGACATCGGTGGGGGATCCTCCGGGCGTGGTGGGCCGACCGCGGCGGCGCACGGAGTCCGGACCTGGTGCCCGCGTGTGCCTGCTCTCCTGGATCGAGGTGGCGGGCCCGTGATACATGCCGGGCTGCGCGACACTGCTCGGGTGCCGACGATCGACGACCCGCAGGAGCTCCGCCGCCGGGTCGCCGCCGCTCCCGTCGCGCGGCTCGCCACGGTGCGGCCCGACGGGAGCCCCCGGCTCGTCCCGATCACGTTCGCGCTGCTCGGGGAGCTGATGTGCTTCGCCGTCGACGAGGTCAAGCCCAAGCGGAACGCCCGGCTCGCGCGCCTCGACGACATCGCCCGGGACCCACGCGTGACGCTCCTCGTCGACCACTACGACGCCGACTGGACGGCGCTGTGGTGGGTCCGGATCGACGGCACGGCCGCCGTTCACGCCGACTGGACGCTGCGCGAACGGGCGCTCGACGAGCTCGCCGCCAAGTACCCGCCCTACCGGGCCGCGCGCCCGGCCGGACCGGTCGTGATCGTCACGCCCCGGCGCTGGAGCGGGTGGTCGGCGCGCTGACCCCGGCCGGAATAGGTGATCGTCGCCATCTCCGGTCGCGCGGGTGCACGGCGGCACGGTGATGCGCTGGATCGACGAGGCCGCCTACGGCGAGGCCGCGGACCTCGAGCCCGGCACGGCGCTGGACGCCGGTTGCGGGGAGGGCGGCGACGCGCACTGGCTCGCGGCCCGTGGCTGGCAGGTCACGGCACTGGACGTCTCGACCTGGTCGGTGCCCAGTTCCTGCACTTCCCGAGCGCGCTGCGGAGGCGGGTGTACGCCCGCCTGGCGGCCGCGGTCGCCCCCGGCGGCACCCTGCTGATCGTGGCGCACGAGCCGTCCGAGCTGCACACGGGCATGGGCCACGACCACCCCCCGGACATGTTCGTCAGCGCGCAGCAGCTCGCCGCCGACCTCGACCCGTCTGCATGGGAGGTGCTCGTCACGGACTCCCGCCCGCGCGTCGGGCGGACCGACGACGGCCAGGAGGTGCCGATCTCCGACGCGGTCCTGCGGGCGCGGCGACGCTGAGCGCGCGCCTGAGTCAGTGCAGGGTCAGCGGCCCTGCCACACCGGCGGACGCTTGTCGAGGAACGCCTGCATACCTTCCTGCGCGTCGCACGTGACGGCGTTCGTCGCCATGATCTCGCGCATCTCCGCGTACGCCTGGTCCTGGGGGAGGTCGATCTGGCGGTAGAAGGCCTGCTTGCCGATGCGCAGGGTCAGCGGGCTCGCGCCCGCGATCGTCGTGGCGAGGGTGAGCGCCCGGGCGTCGACCTCGTCCGGTTCGACGACCTCGTTCACCAGCCCCCAGTCCGCGGCGGTGGCGGCGTCGATGACCTCGCCGGTGAGCAGCAGCTGCAGCGCGCGTTTGCGGCCGATCGCCCGGCTCACCGCGACCATGGGCGTGGAGCAGAACAGCCCGATCCGCACGCCCGGGGTGCCGAACACGGCGGTCGACGCGGCGACGGCGAGATCGCACGTGGCCACGAGCTGGCAGCCGGCGGCGACGGCCGTGCCCTGCACCGCCGCGATCACGGGCTGGGGGACCTCCTGGACCGCCGTCATCATCTCGGTGCAGACGGCGAACACCTCGCGCTCGTCGTCGAGGGTCCGTCCCACCATCTCGCGCAGGTCGTGGCCCGCGGAGAAGGCGGGGCCTGCGGCCCGCACGACGATCGCACCCACCTCGGGGGTCGCGGCGAGCTCGCGCAGCAGCGCGGTGAAGACCGTCATCGTCGTGACGGACAGGGGGTTGCGCTGCGCGGGCCGGTCCAGCGTGAGCAGGCCGACGCCGTCGCGCACCTCCGCGGTCACCGGGGCCGTGCTCGTTGCGGCCGTGCTGGTCGTCGTCACCGGTCCGATGCTGCTCGACAGGAGCGGCCGGGTCAACGAAGGTGGACGCCATGAATGTCTGGCGAGGCGGAGCCCCGAAGCCCGGCGACCGCGCCGAGCTCACCCGCACGGTCGGCCCGGACGACATCGCGCTCTTCACGCAGATCAGCGGCGACCACAACCCGCTGCACTACGACGAGGCGGCCGCCCGTGCGTCGCGGTTCGGCGAGATCGTCGTCCAGGGCGGGATCACCAGCGCGATCCTGAACGCGGTGGTCGCCGAGCGGCTCCCCGGGCCGGGCACGGTGTTCCTCAACGTCAACTGGAACTTCCGCGGGCCCGTCCGCCCCGGTGACGAGATCACCGGGGCGGTCGAGGTCGTCGAGGCCCGGGAGGACAAGCCCATCACCACGCTGCGGACGAGTGTGACCCGCGGCGACGGCACCGTGGTGCTGGACGGCACCGCCGTCTGCTACACGATGAGCCTCGAGTAGACGGTCTTTAGAGCGGCTTGGTCTCCACCCGCGGGTACTCGGGCCGCCACATGGCCTGGTGGATCTGCTGGATCGGGTTGTCGAGCGGGAGCTGGGCGAGGCCCTCGGCCACGGCGGCCTCGGCGACGGCGATGGCGACTGCGGCGGAGACCGGCCGCAGGTCGGACACCGGCGGCAGCAGCGGCGCACCCGGGCGCGTGGCGTCGGACAGGCCCGCGACGGTGTCGGCGGCCGCGGCGATCATGCGGTCGGTGATCCGGGATGCCCGCGCCACGGTCACGCCCAGCCCCAAACCGGGGAAGACCAGCGCGTTGTTGGCCTGGGCGATGCGGTAGGTGATTCCGTCGAGCTCGACCGGGGCGAACGGGCTGCCGGTGGCGACCAGGGCCTGGCCGTCGGTCCAGGTGAGCACGTCGGCGGGCAGCGCCTCGGCCTTCGAGGTCGGGTTGGACAGCGGCATGATGATCGGCCGGCGGGTGTGCGCGGCCATGTCGCGGACGAGGGCCTCGCTGAACGCGCCCGACTGGGTCGAGGTGCCGATCAGCATGGTCGGGTGGACCTTGGCGACGACATCGGCGAGACCCACCCCGCGGCCGTCGGCCGACCAGCCGATCACCTCCGTGGCGGGCCGGGCGTAGGGCACCTGGAAGTCGCGCAGGCGCGGGTTGTCGTCGACGAGCAGGCCCCGACTGCCCAGCGCCCAGAACCGCCGCGTGGCCTCCTCGTGGGAGAGCCCCTCGCGGACCATGACGTCGCGCATCATGTCCGCGATCCCCAGCCCGGCGGTGCCCGCCCCGTGGATCACCACCCGCTGATCCCGCATCCGCCCCCCGGCCGCGCGGACGGCGGAGAAGGCGGCGGCCAGCACGACTGCGGCGGTGCCCTGCATGTCGTCGTTGAACGTGCACACCCGATCCGCGTACCGGTCCAGGATCCGCCGCGCGTTGGAGGCCCCGAAGTCCTCCCAGTGCAGCATCGCGTGTGGGAACAGCTTCTGGCAGGCGGCGACGTAGGCGTCGATGAGCTGGTCGTAGCGGGCGTCGCGGACCCGGGCGTGCTGCTCGCCCAGGTACATCTGGTCGTTCAACAAGCTCAGGTTGTCCGTGCCCACGTCCAGCACCACCGGCAGCACCCGCGACGGGTGGATGCCGGCCGCCGCGGTGTACACGGCCAGCTTGCCGACGGAGATCTCGATGCCGCCCACGCCCTGGTCACCGATGCCGAGGATGCCTTCGGAGTCCGTGGCGACGAGCAGGTCGACGTCCTCGGCTCCGAGGCCGGTGTTGCGCAGGGCCAGTTCGACGTCCTCGGGGTGGTCGACCGAGAGGTACACCCCGCGAGGGCGGCGAAACTCGTTCGAGAACTGCTCGATCGCCAACCCGACGGTGGGGGTGTAGACGATCGGCAGCATCTCCTCGATGTGCTCGGACAGCAGCTTGTAGAACAGCACCTCGTTGCGGCTGCGCAGGTTGGTCAGGTACACCCACTTGCCCAGGTTGGTGGCCTGCCGGGAGTACTGGGCGTAGGTCCGCCGCAGTTGCCCGTCGAGGGTGCTCACGCCGGTCGGCAGGAGCCCGGTGAGCCCGAGTTCGCGGCGCTTGGCGAGCGTGAACGCCGTCCCCTGGTTGATCATCGGAGTGCTCAGTACCGCCAGCCCGCGCGCCGAGATGCGCGCCGTGTAGATGCCGTCGTCGGACCGGACCAGCTCGTAGGCTCCCTCGAACACGTCCACGCTCCTTTGCGTCACGGCGGCCGCGGCCCACGGCCCCGAGATCCCTACCCAACACCTCACGTCGCGCGGCGTCACCAGGAAGGTGACGCCGACGCATCCTGCTCGCCCGGTCGGGAGCGTCCGGGACCGGTAACGGGTCCCGTACATGGAGCGACGAGACTGCCGCGCGGGCTGGTCGGGCCGGTCGGACCACAGGGGGACCCACGGTGGGCTACGTCGAGCGGAACGCGAGCGGACGGACCGAGCTGCGCGTGCACGGTGTCGCGGGCACGGCACCGGAGTCGGTGCTCCAGCATCCGCACACCGAACAGGTGGCGGGCAACAGGGACGCCGGGTTCTTCCGGCGATGGTGGGAGGCCCAGTCGGTCTCGGCGGACTCCCCGGGCCGCCGCCGGGAGGCCTACTCCTGGGGCGGCCTGACCTCCGGCGACAACCTCCGCGCGCTGTGGCTGCTCCTGCTGCCGTTCATGCTGCTCAACGTCGCCTTCTACATGGTGCCGTACCGGCGGCCGCCGGAGCCGGACGAGCCGACGGGGTGGCGCGAGCGGTGGACCGTCTGGCGGCGTGGCTGGTGGAGCGTCCCGCGACGGGATCGACGGCGCGACCGGTTCAGCGCATCGGTGCAGCGGTTGCTGGCGCTGTCGTTCACCGTCACGTTCACCCTGACCGCGATCACGGTGGCGATGGACCTGGTCGCCTGGAAGTGCGCGGCGCCTGCGGTGGGCGACGTCTGCAGGACCTCCTGGCTGGGCTGGCTGGACGCCGCCTGGTTCCGTGACCGGCCGGGGCGGCAGCTGGCCGTGACCGCGCTCGTCCCGCTCGCGGTGGTCGGGCTGCTCTGGTGGCTCGCCGGCGCCACGTGGGACGAGCTGGAGCGAGTCCGGGCCCCCGCCCTCCTCGTCCTCGTCGCCTTCCTGCTGGCGATGGTGCTCGTCGTCGTGCACCCCGCGATCGCGCGCCGGGAGCGGCCCTCCCGCGCCGAGACCAGCAGGGAGGACGACGACGAGCGGCGCAGCCCGTTCCGCTTCCTGCCCTGGTGCGCTCTTCTCCTGACCGTGCTCGGGCTCGCCGTGGCGGCGACGGGCACGGTGGCCGGCAGCCCGGCGCCGGCGGGCACCGTCGAGGTCCGGAGCACGATGCCGTGGTTGGCGGGCGCGCTGCAGTGGACGTTCGTCGTCCAGGCCGTGCTGCTCGATCTGCTTCTCGCGGTCTGCTGGAGCATGAAGCGGCGGGCTCGGCGGGTGTCGGCCGCCGCCGACACCGGTGAGAAGCGGCGGGTCGGCCCTCAGGCCCGCGTGGCGCGGGTACGCCATGCCCGCAATCGCGCTGCTCGCCTGGGTGCTCGCGGGCGGGTTCTCGGCGGGCATCGTCCTGCGCGCGGCGGAGACCCTCGGGACGCCCGTCGCCCCCGGGTACCAGGGACACGACGCATACCTCCTCGTCGTCCCGCTGGCCTACCGGTGGGTGGCCGCCGCCGCGTTCGCGCGGGCGGTCACGGCCGTGCTCTCCGTGGTGTTCGTCTGGGTGCGACTGCGCCGGTGGAAGCAGATGACGGCCGACGTCGCGCAGGCCTACGGTGCCGCCGCGACGGCGCACACGGTGCGCACCGAGGAGATCGCCCGGGCGTGGGCCCGGGCGACGCTGCTGACCGGCGAGGCGCGGCGGGTGCCGACGACCACCGCACCGCCGCGGCAGACGCCGACGAGCGCGCCACCTGGCGCTGGCGCAACCTCTACCGGCGCAGCGACCCGATCGGCGGGGCGGTGTTCGTCGACCGTCCGCCGGTGTGGTCGTCGGCGCGCGCCGACCCGGACGACGTCGACCGGCCGCTGCTCGACCCGGTCTTCGCACGTCCCCCGGGCGACCCCTGCTCGCCGCCGATCCGCGGGCACTCGAACTACTTCGCCGACCCGGCCTTCGCCTGGACCGCGGACGCCTTGGCGAGCGGCAGGCTTCCCCGCGCCGTACGCAGTTCTGCGTAGGCCGCACCGGACATCGTCGCCCTAGCCTGGTCGGGGAGCAGGCGACGACTCCGCCGTCGCGGCCGCCGACCGTCCGCGTCGGCTCCCCAGAGCCGCTGGAGGTTCCGCCATGCCCATGACCTTGATCAAGGGCGAGTACCGGGTGCTCGGCGCCGCGCCCGACGGCGACTCGATCCGCTTCTACCCCGATGCCGCCGACGCCTGGGAGCGGGCCGGTCTGCGGGTCCGCACCAACGCCGCTGGAGGTGCGCAGCTGCGCCTGGAGGGCATCGACGCCCTGGAGACCCACTACACGCCCACGGTCGGCGACCTGCGGAACCTGCACCAGCCGCACGACTTCGGCCGGGCCGCCGCCGCCGAGCTGCTGCGTCTGCTCGGGTTCGACGACGTCCAGCGCGGCGCAGGCGAGATCGTCAGCGCCGCCACGCCGGCCACCCGACCCGGGCACATCCTCACCCGCTTCGCGGACAAGTACGGCCGCGCCGTTGCGTTCGCGTTCGCGGGTACTGCCGACGGGCCGGATCTCGCGTCGGTGTTCGTCGACGCCGCCACCATCGCGGGAAGCACCAACCACCAGCTGTTGGCCTCTGGACTGGTGTACCCGACGTACTACAGCAAGCTCTTCGTCGACCTGCGAGCGGCGCTGAACCAGGCGGTCGCCGACGCCCGCGCCGCCGACCTGGGCATATGGCCCAACGACCTGACGACCAAGGGCGTCACCGTCGACAGCCTGGGCACACTCACCGACGTCGCGGTGCTGCTGCCGAAGCTGTTCCGGCGGCTCGTCGACTACCTGTCGATCAACAACGGCGACGTGTCGCTCGCCGGCCTGCCCGCCTACCTCGCCACCCGCGACGACCGCCTGGTCGTGGCCTCGACCGGGCAGTTCACCGGCTTCGACAACGTCCTCGACATCGACGGGCAGACCGTCCGGTCGACCCGACCGCCGGAGGACCTCGTCTTCATCGAGGGGTGAGGCGGCGCCGGACGGCGCTCGACAGGCGCCCGGAGACCGCCGATGATCGGGGACCCGACGAAGGGAGGGTCCCCGATGGCCCCGACGCCGCTGGTCATCACGATCGACGGGCGCACGCCCGAGGTGGACACGCAGGCGTGGGTCGCCCCGACCGCCGTCCTGGCCGGCGCGGTCACGCTCGGGGCGCAGGTGGGTGTCTGGTACGGCACGGTAGTGCGTGCCGACACCGAGACGATCACGATCGGGCCGCGGACGAACCTGCAGGACGGCGTGGTCGTGCACGCCGACCCGGGCTTCCCGGTGACCCTCGGCGCCGGGGTCAGCGTCGGGCACCGGGCCGTCCTGCACGGCTGCACGATCGGCGACGACGTGCTCGTCGGGATGGGTGCGGTGGTGCTCAACGGTGCCCGGGTCGGGGCGGGCACGTTGATCGCCGCGGGCGCCGTGGTCCTGGAGGGTGCGGAGATCCCACCGGGTTCGCTGGTCGCGGGCCTGCCCGGCAAGGTGCGCCGGGAGCTGACCGACGAGGAGCGCGCCGCGATCCTGCGCAACGCGCAGACCTACTGCGGGCTGGCCCGGACCCACGCCGCAGCCGGGTGAGCCGCCGCTCGCGGTGACCCGGGCGGGCCGGTGTGCAGGCGGGCCGCGATCCCACGTGACGCCGCGAAGCAGCCCGGTCCGGCCTCGTCGGTCAATCCGGACTACGACCGCGACCGCCAAGCCAGCAGCGCAAGAAGGCCGATCTGGCCAAGCTGCCGCACTACAAGAGCTTCCGGATCCGCACGCTTCGCGCTCGGTTTCGAGGCCGGCGCACGGGGGCCGCAGTCGTGGACCGACTTCACCACTCCGGAACCCACGCGGCTGGAGCACTTCGCCTGCCCGGGGCGAGTGACCAGCGTCGGAGGCCACGTCATCTACGGCGCCACGTACTCGTGGGTCACCTTCTACCCGGCGGCGCAGAAGACGGTGAAGATCGCCAGCTCCGGGCACGGGTGGGGGTTCGGCGGTGGCCTCTCGACCATCGCCGGCATCTGGAAGCTGCGCTCCACCGGCTGTTGAGCGACATCGGGCCCAGGAAGTACAGCGGGGAGGGATGGCGGACGATGCTCCCGTGACGCATCCGTTCCGGTTCGGGCTTGTCGCCGCCCCGCGCGGCACCGGCGAGCAGTGGATCGCCACCGCCCGGCGGGCCGTCGAGCACGGCTTCGGCACGCTGCTCGTCCCGGACGGCCTCGCCCTGCACGCCCCGATGCCGGCCCTGGCCGTCGCCGCCACCGCCGTCCCGAGCCTGCGGGTGTGCCCGTTCGTGCTCGCCGCCCCGCTGCGCACTTCGCGGGCGGTCGCCTGGGAGGCGCACAGCATGTCCGCGCTCACCGACGGCCGGTTCGAGCTCGGTCTCGGCACCGGCCGTCCGCAGGCCGCCGGGGACGCCGCGCAGCTGGGACTGCCGTGGGGGAGCGGCGCGCAGCGGCTGGACCGGGTGCGCGAGACGGTGGACGCGGTCCGCGCGCTCGACCCCGACCGGCGCATCCCGCTGCTGATCGCCGCCGGCGGGCCGCGGGCCCTCGCGCTGGCGGCCGCCGAGGCGGACGTCGTCACCCTCGCCGCGCTGCCGGAGACCCCGCGGCAGCAGGTCGGGGTGATGGCGGACCGGGTGCGGCAGCTGGCCGGCCCGCGCGCGGCGCAGCTGGAGCTGTCGATGAACGTCTTCGTGGTCGGCGACGAGGTGCCGCCGTGGATGGCGGAGTTCGTGAACGACCCGGCCGCGCTGGCCGGCGACACCCTCGCCTTCCTGCGCGGCTCGCCCCGGGAGATGGCCGACGAGCTGCGGCGCCGCCGGGACGGCCTCGGCGTGACGTACTTCGCCGTCGGCGAGGCGTTCGCGGACCGGTTCGCGCCGGTCGTCGAGCTGCTCGCCGACCGGGCGGACTGAACTCGAATGCCCGGCTGACGGGGAGCAGAGCTAACGGACCAGGTCGCCGCGCGCCTGCTCGTGCAACGACCACCGGCGCTCGACGGCGACACGCCGCCAGTGCGCGGAGCGCACCGCGTCCGTCACGGTGACGGCGGCGGCGAGGAGGACCAGCAGCAGCAGGGCGGCGAGGGCGGCGGTGATCATGGCGGTCATGTCCTTCGGCGGGGGAGAAGTGGGCCCTCCCAACCCTTCCCGCACGACGCCGGCCGGTCCGCGGAGTCCGGCGGGTGCGGATGCGTAGTTCTGCACAGTCGGCATCTGCCCAGTCGGCATCTGCCCGGTCGGGTTCTCACCGATGGGATGTGGTCGTCGTCGGTGGCGGGCACAACGCGCTCACGGCCGCCGCCTACCTGGCCCGCGCCGGCAGGCGGGTGCTCGTGCTGGAGCGGTCCGAGCAGGTCGGCGGCGCGGCGGTGTCGACGACGGTGCGCGTCCCCGGGGGCTCGGGGACGGCGACGCAGGCACGGCTGTCGCGCTACTCCTACCTGGTCAGCCTGCTGCCCCGGCGGATCGTCGACGACCTCGGTCTCGATGTGCGCCTGGCCCGGCGCCGCGTCTCGTCCTACACCCCGGACCCGGCGGACCCGGCCCGCGGATTGCTCGTCGCCGACGATGTGGACGCCACCCGCCGCTCGTTCGCCCGCGTCGGCGCGGCGGGTGATCACGCGGCCTGGACCGCGCTGTACACCGGTACGCAACGCCTGGCACGGGCGGTGTTCCCGACGCTCACCGGCCCCCTGCCCACCCGCGCCGAGCTGCGGGAGCGCATGGGCGTCGACGGCCTGTGGACGGCGCTGGTCGAGCGCCCGCTCGGGGAGCGGATCACGGAGACGCTCCGCAGCGACCTGGTGCGCGGCGTGGTCGCGACGGACGGGCTGATCGGCACGCTCACCCGCCTCGACGACCCGTCACTGGTCGCGAACCGGTGCTTCCTCTACCACGTGATCGGCAACGGGACCGGCCGCTGGGACGTGCCGGTCGGCGGGATGGGCACGGTGGCCGGGGCGCTGGAGCGGGCGGCGCGGGCCGCGGGCGCCTGCATCGTCACCGGCGCCGAGGTGACGGCGATCGACCCGGCCGGCCGGGTCACGTACACCCACCGCGGCGAGGAGCGCACCGCGCGCGGTGACCGGGTACTGGCCGGCGTCGCGCCGTGGGTGCTGGAGCGGCTCTGCCCGGGTGCGTGCCCGCGGCCGAAGCCGGTCGGCGCCCAGGTGAAGGTGAACCTGCTGCTCCGCAGGCTCCCCGCACTGCACGACCACGCCGTGCCGGCAGCGTCGGGCTTCGGCGGCACCCTGCACGTGAACGAGTCGTACGCCCAGCTCGACCAGGCGTACACCGCGGCCCGGCGCGGCGCGGTGCCCGATCCGCTGCCGTGCGAGGCCTACTGCCACTCGCTGACCGACCCGACGATCTTCTCGCCCGAGCTGGCCGCATCCGGCGCGCACGCGCTGACCGTCTTCGGTCTGCAGGTCCCGGCACCGACGGAGAGCGCCGACGCGTGGCGCACCCGCCTCGAGCGCGCCATCCTCGCCTCGCTGCGGTCGGTGCTCGCTGAGCCCGTCGAGGACCTTCTGGTCACCGATGAGGAGGGGCGGCCCTGCGTCGAGACCCTCACGACCCTCGACCTGGAGCGCACCCTCGGCATGCCTGGTGGCCACATCTTCCACGGCGATCTGGCGTGGCCCTTCCTCGACGACGACGTGCCGCGCGACACCCCCGCCCGGCGATGGGGTGTGGCGACCGGCCATCCGCGCGTCCTGCTCTGCGGCGCCGGTGCCGTGCGGGGCGGCGGGGTCAGCGGCGTCGGTGGGCACAACGCCGCGATGGCGGTGCTGGCGGACGGGTGATCAGGAGGGCGTGTCCGTCACCCGCGCGTCCGGGCCCGGGAAGTACACCGACTCGTGCCCGTCCTGCCAGCGCACCCGGTAGTGCCTGCGGTCCGCCTGGCCGATCACCTCGACGACCTCGCCGTGCCTACGGGGTGAGTCCAGGGTGACGGTCTCGATGACGATGTGGTCGCCGACCTCGGCTCGCATGGCTCCTCCGGTGTTCGGCCCGCCGCCGCGGGGGTGCCTGCGCAGGCCCCGGACCGCGTGTCGCGGGACGGTCATGCTCCTCCTGTGCGCCCAGCTGCGGTAGGGCTGTTACTCCTGGGGCCTCTCGGGCGATACCCCACATGTCGGATCGATTTCGGGGATCGTGGGTACAGCGGGGCTGTGCGCAGCGACGGGAGCGACATGGACGCGATACCGGGCGCGAGGGGTTCCGGCGCACTGTTGGGGGGCCGGTACGAGGTCGGGGCGCTCGTCGGGCTGGGTGGTACGGCGCGCGTCTACCGCGCCCGCGACGACGTCGGCGACACCACCGTCGCTGTGAAGATCTTCCCGGCCGGGTCGGGGACCGGGCCGGGTGGCGACGGCAGCCAGGAGCTCGCCGTGTTGAGCGGGATGCGCCATCCCGCGCTGGTCGGGGTGCGCGACTCGGGGGTTGACGACGAGGGGCGCCCGTTCGTCGTCATGGACTTCGTCGAGGGGCAGAGCCTCGCCGCCCGCCTGCGCGACGGGGTGCTGTCCGTTCCGGCCGCGATCCTGCTGGGTGCGGTGCTCGCCGACGCACTCGCGCACGTGCACGCCCGCGGCATCGTGCACCGCGACGTCAAGCCGGGCAACGTGCTGCTCGACGGCGAGGGCCGCCCGCAGCTGACCGACTTCGGCATCGCGCGGCTCGTCGACGCGACGCGCGTGACGGCCACCGGGCTGGTCGTCGGCACCGCGGCCTACATGGCACCCGAGCAGGTGCGCGGCGAGGTCGTCGGCCCGCCCGCCGACGTCTACGCGTTGGGGCTGGTGCTGCTCGAGGCGGTCACGGGTCGCCGCGAGTTCGAGGGCGGCGCGCTGGAGTCGGCGATCGCCCGGCTGCACCGCAGCCCGGTCGTGCCCCCGGAGATCCCCGAGCCGCTGGGCTCGGCGATCCGGCGGATGACGGCGACGGATCCGGGGGAGCGCCCGGCGGCGTCGGGCGTCGCCGCCGTCCTATGGGCACGTCCGCCCGTCGCTCGTCGGCCGCTCGAGGGTCCTCTGGCCCGGCGACTGGTCTCCGCGGGTGCGTTCGCGTCGCTGGCCGCGTCGGTGGTGGCGGGAATGGTGCTGCTCACCGGTGCGGACAACTCCCCGAGTGCTCCGGGAGCGTCGCCCCCGCCGGTCGTCGCACCGGCGGCGGAGCCCGTCGGCGCGGCGCTGCCCGCGTCGACGACCACGGCGGCTCCGGTGGTCGACGCGTCGGTCGCCGTCGCGCCGACGTCGCAGCGGCGCGGCCCGGTTCCGGTTGCGCTCGCGAGGCGGGAGCGCCCCGCCGTGACGCGCACCGTGACGCGGGTGGCCGCCGCTCCGAAGGACGCGGACGAGCCGACGCACACGAAGAGCCGCGCGCCGAAGAAGGACAAGGACAAGAAGGACGACAAGGGGAAGTCCGACACGCCGAAGGACGAGCCCAAGGACGACACCGGCGGCTCGGGCGGCGACACCGGCGGCTCGGGCGGCGACACCGGCGGCTCGGGCGGCGACACCGGCGGCTCGGGCGGCGACACCGGCGGCTCGGGCGGCGACACCGGCGGCTCGGGCAGTGACAACAGCGGCTCGGGCAGTGACAACAGCGGCTCGGGCAGCGATAACAGCGGTAGCGGGAACAGCGGCAACAGCGGCCCGGGCGGCGGGGACGGTCAGGGCGCGGAGGGCTGACGGCACCCCACGTCGCGGGACCCCGCCGGGACGCCGCGTCGGTGATGTACTTCCCCGGTGATGCGCGGCGCTCGCGCGCGGTTCCCCGACCGGGTGGCCGGGAACGTGCGCCGCACCGCTCGTGCCGTGCGCGCCGCGGCCCCCGGCCGGGCCGGGATCGGACTGAACCATGGCACCCGCACTGGCCGGCGGGTGGCGGGCACCGGAACGGGCGACCGTGGCTTGGGCGAAGCGGACCAGGGCGACGGCGCGGCCGGGCGGACGTGTGCCGCACGCGAGTCGGTCAGGCGGAAAGCTGCGCCGTTCCGGCAGGGGTCAAGCAGGCCGGCACGCGCTGGCCGACGGTGGCGGTGGCGCGCGGGGCGATGAGTCCGGCATGGGCGAGGCGGTGGGCGGCGGTCTGGTCGCAGCAGCAGCGGCCGTCGATGAGCAGATCCGGTTCGGCACCGAAGACCAGCTCCGCGCTCCCCTTGGCGACGGCGCGCAATATTGCGCGGTCCCGCCAGGACAAGGATTCCCCGTCGATCACGTCCGTGGTTGTCGCGTCCGAGCTCATGGCGTCCGTACCGTCCGTACTCCCCCGTCGCGCGGCTCTCAACGCCGCGCGGTCCGTACGGAGGATCGCCCCTCCGCGAAAAGTGTTACGCAGGACACGCCGATCGGCGGTGTACATCTCGGTTCGATCACTGTCGCGGAGTCGCGGAGTCGCGGGGTCGCGGGGTCGCGGGTCGCGGGGTCGCGGGGCCGGGTCGACGCGCAGTGTGCGCCTCAGCCTCCACGTCGCGCCAGGTGTTGCGCTCCGCGCCATGAGCTGGCTCGTCGCGCCGGCTGCGGTAGGCGCGTGGTGGGTGGAGCTGGGGGGTCAGGAGGTGGCGCGGGGTCACGGAGGTGGCGCGGGGTCGACGGCCGCGCGGGGCCCGGGCCGGAGCCGGGGCGGAGCCGGGGCCGGGGCCGGAGCCGGAGCCGGAGCCGGAGCCGAGTGATGGGCCCTCCGCACGCGCACGCCGCGCCAGTTGTCGCGCTCCGCGCCGTGAGCTGGCACGTCGCGCTGACTGTGGCATGCGCGCAGTGGGTGGGCATGGCGCTGAGTCGCGAACCTGGCGCGGCGTCGGGTCGACGCGCGGTGTGCGCCTCAGCCTCCACGTCGCGCCGGGTGCTGGGCTCCGCGCCATGAGCGGGCTCGTCGCGCCGGCTGCGGTAGGCGCGTGGTGGGTGGAGCTGGCGCGGTGTCGCGGAGGTGGCGCGGAGTCGACGCCGCGCAGAGCCGCAGAGCTGGCGCGTGGTGTGGGCCTCGAACCCCACGCCGCGCCGGGTGCTGGGCTCCGCGCCATGAGTGGGCACGTCGCGTCGGCTGTGGCAGGCGCCCAGTGGGTGGAGCTGGCGCGGGGTCGGGACCCGGCGCGGGGGTGGCGCGGAGTCGCGGGGTCGGACCGGACGCGGGTTGGTCGGCTATCCGAGCAGGGCGTCCAGGATCCGGGCGAGCGCTGCCCGGTCTGCGGGGGTGAGGCGCGCGAAGAACTCCTCGGCCTCCGCGGCGCGGGCCGACCGGATGGCGGCGGCGACCTCCGCGCCGCGCGGGGTCGGGGCGACCAGGGTGGCACGCCGGTCGGCGGGGTCGGGGTGGCGTTCGACGAGGCCGTGCGTCTCCAGCGCGTCGACGACCTCCGTCGCCGACCGTGGCGCGATGCGCAGGTGTTCGGACAGGGCGCCGAGCCGGACCGGGCCGTACCGGGCGAGCATTCCCAGCGCGCGGGCCTGCGCCGGCGTGACGTCCCACGGTGCGAGGGCGGCCGCGGTCTGGACGCGCAGCCGGCGCGACACCGCGCGAAACGTGTCAGCGAGCCCGTCCGGCGCGGGCCGCGCTGTCCGCACTGGCGCTGCTTGCACTGGCGCTGCTTGCACTGGCGCTGCTTGCACCGGCGCTGCCTGCACTGGCGCTGCTTGCACTGGCGCTGCTTGCACCGGCGCTGCCTGCACCGGCGCTGCCTGCACCGGCGCTGCCTGCACCGGCGCTGCCTGCACTGGCGCTGCCTGCTCTGGCGGGTTCGGCTCCGGCGGGCGCACCGGGGCGTCCCGCTGCGGCGCCGGGACCTCCTGCGGGGGCACGGGAACACCCTAGCAACAACCAGTGTTGTTGCCTCATGATGAGGTAACCTCAGTAATCCGACAGACAGGAGTGCTCCTTGGAGAGCGACATCACCCGACCGTCCCGGCGGTCGACCGCCACCGCAGCGGAGAAGGCGCAGGCCCGCGAGGTCTCGCTGCGGCGTATCGCGCGCCTGTTCGCCCCGCACCGCCGGTCCGTCGCCACCGTCACCGCGCTGATCATCGTGTCGTCCGTGGTGGCGATGGCCTCACCGTTCCTGCTGCGCGCCGTCATCGACAACGCACTGCCGCAGCGGAACCTGTCCCTGCTCGGCTGGCTGGTGATCGGCATGGTCGCCGTCGCCGGCGTGACCGCCGCGCTGGGCGTCGTCCAGACCTGGATCTCGACCACCGTCGGCCAGCGGGTCATGCACCGGCTCCGCACCGACGTGTTCGCGCACCTGCAGCGCCAGTCGGTCGCCTTCTTCACCCGCACCCGCACCGGCGAGGTGCAGTCGCGGATCACCAACGACATCGGCGGCATGCAGTCCGTCGTCACCTCCACCGCCACGTCGGTGGCCTCGAACCTCACCACCGCCGTCGCGACTCTCGTCGCGATGCTCGCGCTGAGCTGGCAGCTCACGCTCGTGTCCCTGCTCGTGCTGCCGCCCTCGATCTGGCTGACCCGCCGGGTCGCGCGCATGCGCCGGGCGATCACCGCCGCCCAGCAGCGGGAGCTGGCCGACCTCAATGTCACCGTCGACGAGGCCCTCTCGATCGGCGGGGTGCTGCTGTCGCGCACCACCGGCACCGGCCCCGCGCTGGTCGAGCGCTTCACCGCGTCGTCGTCCCGTCTGGTCGACCTCGAGCTGCGCGCGCAGCTCGCCGGGCGCTGGCGAATGGCCACCACGACCGTCGTCTTCGCCGCGATCCCCGCGGTGATCTACCTCGGCGCTGGGCTGTTCCCGGCCGGGATGACGATCGGCACGCTGGTCGCGTTCACCGCGCTGCAGGCCGGGCTGTTCCGGCCGATCACCGGCCTGCTCAACGTCGGCGTCTCGCTGGTCAGCTCGCTCGCGCTGTTCGCGCGGATCTTCGAGTACCTCGACCTGCCCGTGGAGGTCGACGACCCCGTGCACCCCGTCGACGTCGACCCCGCCCGGATCCGCGGGGACGTGCGGATCGAGGACGTCACCTTCGCCTATCCGGGCAGCGACCCCGAGTTCGGCACAGCGGCGGTAGCCGGCGTCACGCTGGACGTCCCCGCCGGCTCGACGCTCGCGCTGGTGGGCGAGACCGGGTCGGGCAAGACCACGCTCGCCGCGCTCATCACCCGCCTGCACGACCCCGACGCCGGCCGGATCACCATCGACGGGATCGACCTGCGCGACCTGCGTCTCGCCGACCTCGCGCGGATCGTCGGCGTCGTCAGCCAGGAGACCTACCTGCTGCACGCCGGCGTCCGGGAGAACCTGCGCCACGTCCGCCCCGACGCGACGGACGCCGAGATCGAGGACGCCGCGCGCGCCGCGCAGATCCACGACCTGATCGAGAGCCTCCCGGAGGGCTACGACACCCTCGTCGGCTCCCACGGCCACCGCTTCTCCGGCGGCGAGCGCCAGCGCATCGCCATCGCCCGCACGCTCCTGCGCGACCCGCGGGTTCTGGTGCTCGACGAGGCGACCAGCGCCCTGGACACCGCGACCGAGCGGGCCGTCCAGCGCGCGTTCGACGAGCTCGGCCGCGGCCGGACCACCATCACCATCGCCCACCGGCTCTCGACCGTCCGCAACGCCGACCGGATCGCCGTGCTGGACCACGGCCGGATCGTCGAGTCGGGCACGCACGACACGCTGGTCGCGCGCGACGGCCGCTACGCCAGCCTCGCCGCGTGACTCGCCGGCCTCACCGCCCCGGCATCGCCCCGCCGTAGTCGCTGTACTGGTACGGGTTCTCCACCAGAGCGGTCTCGGGGATGTCGGGGTTCATGCCCTTGTCCCACGCCTCGTCGCCGAGGGTGGAGCGCAGGTACTCCACCGTCGCCTCGACCTCACGCCGGGCCGCGGCGAGGTCCGCGTCCACGAGCCGGTGCTCGGACTTCACCACGCGGCCGTTCACCAGCACGGTGTGCACGTCGCCGCGCTGGGCCTGGAAGGCGACGTGGCCGTGGGGGTTGAGGATCGGGAAGGACACCGGGGAGTAGTCGTTCTTGAGCAGCACCAGGTCCGCCTTCTTGCCGACCTCGACGCTGCCGAGGTCCGATCCGCGGCCCAGCGCCCGGGCGCCGCCGAGCGTGGCCCACTCGACGACCTGCTCGGCGCGCAGCGCGTGGTTGGTGACCGTGTTGCCCTTCGCGTGCGCCTCGAGGTGCTCGCGGGAGCGGTCGGCGGACAGCGTGGACCGCATGGCGGAGAACAGGTCGCCGCTCCACCACACGCTGGTGTCCATCGACAGCGACACCGGGATGCCGTGCCCCCGCAGGGCCCAGCTCGTCGGGTAGCCCTGGCCTGCGCTCTGCTCGCTCTCGGTGGCCAGGGACACGGAACCGCCGGTGGCCGCGATCCGGTGGTAGGAGTCGGCGGACAGCGTCGAGGCGTGCACGAAGATGCTGGTCTCGTCCAGGAAACCGGCCTCGTGGGCGAGGCGGATGCTGTCGTCGCTCGTCGCGCCCCACACCCCGGCATGGGTGGTCACCGGGACGCCCAGCTCACGCGCCACCTCGAACGCGGCCCGCTCCGGGAATGCCGGGTCCCCGGTGACGTCGAACGCCATCTGGAAGCCGAGCAGGTCGTCGTTCTCGCCGAGGAGGCGGCGGGCGAACGCCCGGAAGTCGGTGGAGGTGGCCCACTCCCACGGCGCCTGCGCGATATTGCCGTAGGCGAGCACGAACCGGCCGGGGACCGCGCGCAGCGCGTCGACGGCGGCCTCGGCGTGGCCCGTGGTCCGCAGACCGTGGGACCAGTCGACGCAGGTGGTGACGCCCGCGTCGACGGCCTCCAGCGCGGCGAGCAGGTTGCCGGCGTGCACGTCCTCGGGGCGGAAGTGCCGGCCCGACTCGAGGTAGTACCAGACGAAGTACTGGGTGAGCGTCCAGTCGGCGCCGTAGCCCCGCATCGCGGTCTGCCACATGTGCCGGTGCGTGTCGATCATGCCGGGCATGACGATGCCGCCGGAGGCGTCGATCTCCCGGGTGCCCTCGGGAACCGCCAGGTGCGGCCCGACCTCGGCGATGCGGTCGCCGGTGACGAGGACGTCGGTGTCCGGGAGCACGCGGTGCGTGGCGTCGACCGTCAGCACGGTCCCGCCCCTGAACACGACCGAACCGGCACCCTGCGTCATCGCGGAACCTCCCGGACACTTCGCACGGACGAGTGTCCGCAGCGCGGTCAGCGGTACTCTGAAGCCGCGGTGACGGCCGTGTCAAGGATCACGGTGCCGCCGCCGGGAGGGGAGACGCCATGCCGCGGGAGGGCGCCGGACCCGACTTCATCGAGGCCCTGGCCCGCGGCCTCGAGGTGATCGCCGCGTTCCGCCCCGGACGGCCGGCACCGACACTCGCCGAGGTCGCCGCCGCGACCGGCCTGGCCCGCCCGACCGCCCGCCGGATCCTGCTGACGCTCGCGGAGCTGGGCTACGTCCGCGCCGACGGCGGCACGTTCGCGCTCACGCCACGGGTACTCGAGCTCGGCGTCGCCTACGTCCGGTCGCAGGGCCTGTGGGAGATCGCCCGCCCGCACCTGGAGCGGCTCGTGGCGGCCACGTCCGAGTCGTGCTCGATCGCGCAACTCGACGGATCGGACATCGTGTACGTCGCCCGCGTCGCCGTGCCCAAGATCGTCGGGTTGTCGGTGCAGATCGGGACGCGGTTCCCGGCGCTGCCGACGTCCCTGGGGAAGGTGCTGCTCGCCGCGCTCCCGGTGGACGAGCTGGAGCGCGTGCTCGCCGAGCCCTCCCGCTCCGGGCTCGTCCCACGCTGGCAGCCGGACCGCGTCGAGCGGGACGCGGCGCTGCGCGAGGTCCGGGCGCGCGGCTGGGCGCTGACCGACGAGCAGCTCGCACCCGGCATCCGGTCCGTCGCCGCGCCGTTGCGCGACGGGGCGGGCCGGGTCGTCGCGGCGCTGAACGTCAACGCGCACGCCGCAGAGACGCCGGTGGAGCGGCTCGTCGGCGAGCACCTGCCCCGCCTGCTGGCGGCGGCGGGCGAGATCAGCGCGGACGTCGCGCGGCTGGAGACGGTTCCGCAGGTGACCGTCGCCTCGTGACTGTGGCACGATCCCGGACAGCTGTCCGCATGCCGGAAGGAGCACGGTGACAGACACTCCGCGCGGCCCGCTGTCGGGGCTGCTCGTCGCCGACTTCTCCCGCGTGCTCGCCGGCCCGTACGCGACGATGCTGCTCGCCGACCTGGGCGCGGACGTCGTCAAGGTCGAGTCGCCCGACGGTGACGAGACGCGCACCTGGACCCCACCCGTGCGCGGCGAGGTCTCCACGTACTACCTGGGGATCAACCGCGGTAAGCGCTCGATCGCGCTGGACCTGCGCGACGAGGCCGACCTCGAGCTGGCCCACGAACTCGCCCGCCGGGCCGATGTGATGATCCAGAACTTCCGGCCCGGCGGGCTGACCAGGTACGGCCTCGACCACGGAGGAGTCAGTGCGACCAACCCGGGCATCGTCTACGCCTCGATCAGCGGGTTCGGCACCGGGCCCGGTGCGCGGGTGCCGGGCTACGACCTCATGGTGCAGGCGGTGTCCGGCCTGATGAGCCTGACCGGTGACCCGGACGGGCCGCCCTACCGGGCCGGCATCTCGGTGTTCGACGTCATGGCGGGCAACCACGCGGTGATCGGCATCCTGGCCGCGCTGCGGCACCGGGAGGCGACGGGGCAGGGCCAGCACGTGGAGGTCAACCTGCTGTCGTCGGCGCTGTCCGGCCTGGTCAACCACAGCTCGGCGTACGTCGCGGGCGGGGTGGTGCCCTACCGGATGGGCAACGCGCACCCGAGCGTATTCCCCTACGAGCCGCTGCCGACCGCGGACCGCGACCTGGTCGTCGCCGCGGCGAATGACCGCTCGTTCCGCAAGCTGTGCGAGGTCTTGGGCATCCCGGAGGTCGCCGACGACCCGCGGTTCGCCCGCAACCGCGACCGCACCGTGAACCGGGCCGAGCTCAAGCCGATCCTGGTCGAGCGGCTCGCGACCCGCAGCGCCGACGAGTGGTTCGACCTGCTGGTCGCCGCCGGGGTGCCGTGCGGGCCGATCAACACGATCGACGGCGGGTTCGCCATGGCCGAGCAGTTCGCGCTGGACCCGGTGGTCACCGTGGGGGAGGGCGAGCGGGCGGTGCCGATGGCGCGGCACCCGATCACGTTCTCCGCGACGCCGGCCCGGTACGTGCTGCCACCGCCGGAGCTGGACGAGCACGGTGCCGAACTCCGGCTGTGGCTCAAGGACGTGGGGCCGGCCTCGTGAACGAGTACCCGACGGCCCTGGGCGCCTCGTCCCGCGACGCCATCACGCTCCTCGGCCACGACCTCGCGCGCGACGTGATGGGCGAGGTCGGGTTCGGCGAGCTGGCTTTCTGGCTGGCCACTCAGCGCCGTCCGGAGCCCGGCGAGGTGCGGGTGTTCGAGGCGGTGCTCGCCGCGCTGGCCGACCACGGCTTCACCCCCACCGCGATCGTCACGCGGCTGACCTACCTGTCCGCGCCGGACTCGATCCAGGGCGCACTGGCCGCCGGGCTGCTCGGCACGGGCTCGCGGTTCCTGGGGGTCACCGAGGACACCGGCCGGTTCCTGCACAACGTGCTCACGTCTGCCGAGAAGGAGTCCACCGAGCTGCCCACCGACGACGCAGGCTGGGACGCGCTCGCGCTGCGCACCGTCACGGCGCAGCGGGCGGCGGGGGTGTTCGTCCCCGGCCTGGGCCACCACGTCCACAAGGACGGCGACCCGCGGACGCCCCGGCTGATGGAGATCACCCGCGAGGAGGGGCTGTTCGGGCCGCACCTGGAGCTGTTCGCCGCGATCGGGCGGGTGCACCCGCAGGTGCTCGGGAAGACGTTGCCGCTGAACGGGGCGGGTGTGTGCGGGGCGGCGCTGGCCGACCTCGGCCTGCCGCTGCCGTTGCTGCGCGGGTTCGCGCTGCTCGCCCGGACGGCCGGGCTGATCGGGCAGCTCGCCGAGGAGCTGCGCCACCCCGTCGCGAACGAGATCTTCCTGTCGGTGGACCTGCACAACCGCTCGGTCGCACCCGACCCCTGGCCGCCGGGCCCCGGCCGGCCGGCGCCGGACCCCGAACCACCTGCCCCGGAGGCATGATGCTGCCCAGAACGATCACGGCGGCCCTGATCGAGAACCCCGGCTCGCCCGCGGTGGCCGGCGACCGCCCCGAGCCGACCCGGGGTGAGGGGGAGGTGCTGGTCGCGGTGTCGGCGGCGCCGATCGTCCCGCTCGACCGCCTGTGCGCCTCGGGCACCTCCTACTTCGGGGCGCCGTCGACGCCGTACGTGCCCGGGGTTCAAGGTGTTGGGCTCGTCCTGGAGGGCTCGGCGGACCTGGCGAAGGGCACGCCAGTCTGGTTCGCGACGACGGCAGGCATGCAGCCGGGCGACGGCAGCATGCGCGCCGTCGCCGCGGTCCCCGAGTCCGACGTCGTCGCGCTCGCGCCGGGTGCGGACGCGGTCCTGGTCGCGGCGCTCGGGCTCTCGGCCGTGGCGGCCTGGATGGCGCTGACCTTCCGCGGCGGCCTGGCGGCCGGCGAGCGGGTACTCGTGCTGGGCGCCGGAGGTGTGGTCGGGCAGACCGCCGTCCAGCTCGCCCGGTCCGCCGGCGCCGGGCGCATCGTCGCCGCGGCCCGCGGGGAGCGGTCCCGGAAGCGGGCCCTCGCGCTGGGCGCGGACGTCGCGGTGCCGCTCGGCGACACCGACGACGTCGCCGAGCTGGCCGCCCGGATGCGCGTGGACGGCCCGGTCGACCTGGTCGTGGACCCGCTGTTCGGCGCCCCGGCCGCCGCAGCCCTGCGCGTGCTGCGCCCGCACGGGCGCCTGGTGAACCTGGGCAGCTCGGCGGCGGAGACGGCCCCGATCGACTCGTCGACCCTGCGCAGCCGCTCGCTGCGCGTGCTCGGCTACACCAACAACGAGCTGACACCGGCGCAGCGCGGCGGCGCGCTCGCGCACGTCGTCGCCGAGGTGCTCGCCGGGCGGCTCACCGTCGCCCACGAGCCCGTCCCGCTTGTCGACGTCACCGGTGTGTGGGATCGCGCCGGCGACCGGATCGTCCTCGTGCCCTAGGAGGCAGCCCGTGTTGCCGGTTCTCCCGACGTCGCTGGTCGGCAGCTACGCGCAGCCCGAATGGCTGATCGACCGCGCGAAGCTCGCCGGCCGCTTCCCCCCGCGGGTGCGCGCCAAGGAGCTGTGGCGGGTGGAGCCCGCGCTGCTCGGACAGGCCCAGGACGACGCGACGCAGCTCGCGATCCGGGCCCAGGAGCGCGCCGGGCTGGACCTGCTCACCGACGGCGAGATCCGGCGGGAGAGCTACTCGAATCACTTCGCCACCACGCTTCAGGGCGTCGACGTCGACAATCCGGGGACGGCGCTGGACCGCTCGGGGCACCCCAACCCGGTGCCCCGGATCGTCGGCCCGATCCACCGGCCGCACCCAGTGCAGGTCCGCGACCTGGAGTTCCTGCGCAGCCACACCGACCGGCCGGTGAAGATGACCGTGCCCGGGCCGTTCACCATGACGCAGCAGGCGCAGAACGACCACTACCCGGACCTCGAGTCGGCCGCGATGGACTACGCGAAGGCCGTGAACGCCGAGATCAAGGACCTCTTCGCCGCAGGGGCGGACGTCGTCCAGATCGACGAGCCCTACCTGCAGGCCCGCCCGGACGCCGCCCGCGCCTACGGGCTCGCCGCCGTGAACGCGGCGCTGCACGGCGTCGAGGGCACGACCGCCGTGCACCTGTGCTTCGGCTACGCCGCGATCATCCACGAGCGTCCGTCCGGCTACTCGTTCCTGCCGGAGCTGGCAGCCTGCCCGGCCGACCAGATCTCGATCGAGACCGCGCAATCGGGGCTCGACCTGGGCGTGCTGGCCGACCTGTCGGACAAGACGATCATTCTCGGGGTGCTTGACCTGTCGACGCCCGAGGTGGAGACCGCCGAGGTCGTCGCCGCACGGGTGCGCCAGGCCTACCCGTACCGGCCCGCGGAGCGGCTCGTGATCGCACCGGACTGCGGGATGAAGTACCTCCCGCGGGAGTCCGCAGAGGGCAAGATGCGGGCCATGGTCGGCGCGGCGGCGCTGCTGCGTGCCGCAGTTCAGGAGGGGTGAGATGCAGCTGGTCACCGAGGAGAACATCACCGACCTCGCCGCGGCGCGCTGGGGCACCGCCCGCGACCCGCGGCTCGCGGAGATCATGCAGTCGCTGGTGCGCCACCTGCACGACTTCGCCCGCGAGGTCCGGCTCACCGAGCCCGAGTGGATGGCAGCCATCCAGTGGCTGGCGCGCACCGGGCAGATCAGCGACGACAAGCGCGAGGAGTTCATCCTCGCCTCGGACGTGCTCGGCCTGTCGATGCTCGTCGTCCAGATGAACCACCGGCTCGAGCCGGGCGCGACGCCCGCGACGGTGCTCGGGCCCTTCCACATCGACGGCTCGCCCGAGCTGGAGTACGGCGCCGACATGTCGCAGGGCCTGCCCGGCACCCCGCTCTACATCAGCGGGACGGTCCGCGACATCGACGGCAAGGCCGTCGGCGGGGCCGTCCTGGATGTGTGGCAGGCGGACACGGACGGCGCGTACGAGGCGCAGCTGGACGTCGACGAGGCGCGGCTGCGCGCCGAGTACGTCTCGAAGTCGGACGGGACCTACTGCGTCCGGACCATCGGCCCGCTCGGTTACAGCATCCCGATGGACGGCCCGGTCGGCGACCTGATCGCGCGGACCGACATCAGCCACTTCCGCCCGGCGCACGTCCACTTCCTGCTGAACGTCCCCGGCTACGAGCCGCTGATCACCCATCTGTTCCAGAAGGGCGCGGAGTACCTCGACAGCGACGTCGTGTTCGGCACCAAGGCCGAGCTGGTGGTCGAGTTCGAGCCCCGGGAGCCGGGACCGACCCCGGACGGCGGTACGTCGGAGGTGCCGTGGCTGCTGGCGGTCTACGACTTCGTGCTCCAGCCAAAGGCCTGACCAAGAGGCCTTGACCACCCGGGCCCGCCGCTGGTTGGGTGATCGACGATCACGCGCCGTCCGGATCGTCGGCGCGATCCGGGAGGGGCGCCATGCGCGACGTCCGATCAGCTGCTGCGATGCTCGGAGTGGCCGGTGCCCTCGTCCTGGCCGGCTGCGCCCCGGCCATGCCGAGCGGAACGGCACCGTCGTCGGCCGTGCCCGCCACCGTCACGGTGACGGCGTCGCCCACCACGAGCCCGACCGCCGGGAACGAGCCGGTGATCACGAGTTTCTCCGTGATCCCGGATGTCACCTGCTCCGGCACGACGTCGTCGGTGCCGATGGCGTGGTCGACGCGCAACGCGCAGACGGTGGGGTTCGAGGTCGACGGGGCGCCGGTGCCGGCCGGGGCCGGCTACCCGGTCAGCGGCACCGGCAACGTCGCCGTCCCCTGCGACGGCAAGGAACACGAGGTCGCCCTCGTCGCCGGCGGAGCGGGCGGCCGGGCTTCGGTGTCGCGGCAGGTCAACACGGCGACCTCCCCGCCACCCGTGGGCGCGCCGCTGGTCACCCGGTTCCACATGCTCGAAGACGTGACGTGCCCCGGCGGCACCGCCGAGGTGGCCGCCGCGTGGGTGACGCAGAACGCGTCCGCCGTGAACTTCTCGGTCGACGGCCAGCCGCTCCCGGCCGCCGCCGGCTTCCCGACCACCGGCACGGGCAACATCGCGGTTCCCTGCGACGGCAACGACCACAAGGTGACGCTGACGGCGACCGGCACCGGGCCGTCGGCGTCGTCGTCGCGGTCGGTGAACACGACGATGTCGACCTCCCCGGCCACGCCGACGGCCCCGACCACCACCCGCTGAGCCAGGAGCTCACCCCAAGAAGTCGACCAGCAGCGTCGCCAGCTCGTCCGGGGCATCCAGCGGGATCCAGTGCCCGGCCCCCGTGATCCGGTGGTAGCGCCAGGGCCCCGGGATCGCGCATCCAGGCACGCAGCAGCGCCCAGTCGTCGCGCCGCAGCGCTTCCTCGGCCACCCCCTCGAACAGGAACAGCAGCATGTACCACGACATCTCCCGCTGCCGCATGTCCGCGAAGTAGTCCGCCGACCGGCCGACCGAGAGCGCGACGTAGCGCTGCACGCGCTGCGGCATCAGGCTCGCCAAGGTCCAGCCGATGCCGGCGCCCCAGTCATGCCCGACGACGTCCGCCCGGTCGACGCCGAGCGCGTCGAGGATCCCGACCACGTCACCGAGCACGGTGGGCATGGCGTACTCCGCGACGCCCTCTGGCCGGTCGCTCGCGCCGAACCCGCGCAGGTCGGGGGCGATCACGCGGTGCCCGGCGTCGACGAGCGCCGGGATCTGGTGGCGCCACAGCGCCGACGAGTCCGGGAAGCCGTGCAGCAGCAGGACGGGCGGCCCGGAGCCCTCGTCGACGACGTGGAACGACAGGCCGTTCACGGACACGGTCATCGGGATGCCTTCCGGGCGGGACGGCCATCGTCTGCCTGCTGCGAGCGGAACGCCAGCAGCGTGGGTCACCCCATCGCGAGGATGCGGGCGACGTTCTCGGGGCCGAACGCCTCCGCGGGCACGTCCGGCTCCTCCGGGTCCCAGCTGCCCACCGCCGCGGCCATGACATGCGGGCCGGCCCGACCGAGCGGTCCGGGTCGGCCCGGACCACGTCGGCCACCATGCGCACATCGCGAAGGGCGATCGACAGGCCCTGCCCGATGATCGGGTCGTTCCAGCCCGCCGCATCGCCGAGGAGCACGACACCGGGTGCGCACGGGCTGTCGGTCCAGGTGTCGTTCATGGGGTAGAACGCGCACGGGCCGGCTGGGCGAGCGGCACGGAAGATGTCGGGCATCGGGCAGGCAGCGGAGCTGGAAGGCGTCCAGGAAGGTCGACTGCCGGTCGGGCCCGGCGAAGCGGCCGCGCTGGGCGAGGTCGTGCAGCAGGTAGAGCCGAACGCGGCCGTGTGCCCGGGGAAGACGAGGTAATAGAGATCACCCTCGGTCCCCAGCGACATCTGGTCGGCAGGCCAGCCGTGGAGTCCGTCGACGAGCATCCCGCCCGCCAGCAGACGAGCACCTCCCCGCGGACCTTGTCGCGGTAGCTCGTCTGGCGCTCCAGCAGGAGCACCGTGTAGCCGTCGCGGGCCAGCACCGTGGCGAGCGCCGCGCCGGCGATCCCGCCTCCCACGATCGCGACGTCCACGGTCATGTCGGCACGTCCGCCCACGGGAACTCCCTCTCCGCGGTGACGCCGGGCCCGGTCCCGGCCCGGCTCGCCACGACGACAGTGCCGCCCGCGGGGGCCGGGTCACATCCGGGGAAACTACCTGTTTCTTGAGCCTGGAGGAGGTGCCTGCGCTGCAGGATCGGGCACGATCGGGGTATACCGCAGATCCGACGAGACGACGGAATGGGGCGACATGGGTTTCGGCAGGAGCGACACGGACGTCGTGATCTCGACACCGCTGCGGACGGCGATCGGGACGTTCGGCGGCTCATTGAAGGACGTACC
The DNA here is from genome assembly GCA_963720845.1 of uncultured Actinomycetota bacterium. Classification (GTDB taxonomy): domain Bacteria; phylum Actinomycetota; class Actinomycetes; order Mycobacteriales; family Pseudonocardiaceae; genus Pseudonocardia. The sequence continues at coordinate 239,754 of CAVRHG010000028.1, forward strand.
GGCGACGGATCTGGGCGCCACGGTGGGCAAGGCGGTGCTCGAGCGGTCGGGGATCGACCCCGAGCGGGTCGACCAGGTCATCGTCGGCAACATCCTGTCGGCAGGGCAGGGCATGAACCCGGGCCGCCAGGTCGGGGTGAAGAGCGGCGTTCCGGTCGCGGCGCCGGGCATCACGCTGAACCGGATGTGCGGATCGGGGCTGCAGGCGGTCGTCAACGCGGGTCAGGAGATCGCCCTCGGCGACGCCGACGTGGTGCTCGCCGGCGGCATCGAGAACATGGACCAGGCACCGTTCCTCATGCCCAAGGGCCGCTACGGCTACCGGATGGGCATGCCGGACGCGAAGATCATCGACCACATGGTCTACGACGGCCTGTGGGACGTGTTCAACGACTACCACATGGGCACCACCGCGGAGAACGTCGCCGAGCGCTACCACATCACCCGGGAGGACTGCGACGCCTACGCCGCGCGCAGCCACCAGCTCGCGGCCAAGGCGCACAGCGAGGAGGTCTTCTCCGGCCAGATCGTGCCGGTGCAGATCAAGCAGAAGAAGGCGACCGTCGACTTCACGACCGACGAGCACATCCGGCCCGACGCGACGGCCGACGGGCTGGCCCGGCTGCGTCCGGTGTTCAAGAAGGACGGGCTGGTCACCGCCGCCAACGCCAGCGGGGTGAACGACGGCGCGGCCCTGATGCTCGTCGCGAGCAGGGGGAAGGCCGAGGAGCTGGGGCTTCCGGTGAGTGGCAGGCTCGTCTCCGCGGCCGTGAGCGGCGTGGACCCGGCGTACATGGGGATCGGCATGGTCCCGGCGTCGCTCACGGCGTTGGAGAAGGCCGGCTTGACCGTCGACGACATCGACGTCGTCGAGGCGAACGAGGCGTTCGCGTCGGTCGCCCTCGCGGTGCAGCGCGAGCTGAAGGTGCCCGACGAGAAGATGAACCCGGTCGGCGGGGCCGTCGCGCTGGGCCACCCCATCGGCGCGACCGGTGCCGTGCTGACGGTGAAGACCCTGCACGAGCTGGAGCGCCGGCAGGCCCGTTACGGGCTGGTGACCCTGTGCATCGGTGGTGGCATGGGTATCGCCGCGGTGCTGGAGCGCGTCGCGTAGCGGACGGTCGGCCGGCGCCGGGCGGGTGCCGCCCGGCGTCCGGCGGGTGACGGGCACCGGTGCCCGTCACCCGCCCACGGGTGAACGACATGGGCGCCACCGCCCACACCCGCGCGCGACGGCGCGCCGGAGCGAGAGGCGACCACGATGACCCCGGTGGATTCTCCCGTGGATTCCGCGCAGGCGACCCGCACCTACGTCTTCGACTTCTCCGAGGGCGACAAGGACCAGAAGGACCTGCTCGGCGGCAAGGGCGCGAACCTGGCGGAGATGGTGAAGCTGGGGCTTCCGGTCCCGCCGGGGTTCACGATCTCCACCGAGGCGTGCCGGGCGTACCTGACCTCAGGTGCGGTGCCCGAAGGGCTGGACGCGGAGATCGCCGAGCATCTGGCGGCGCTGGAGGAGGCCCGCGGGATGAAGCTCGGTGACCCGGGCGATCCGCTGCTGGTGTCGGTGCGGTCGGGGGCGAAGTTCTCGATGCCCGGGAATGATGGAGACGGTCCTGAACATCGGGTTGAACGACGAGAGTGTGCACGGGTTGGCGGCTCGGGCGGGCACCCCGCGGTTCGCGTGGGACTCCTACCGGCGGTTGATCCAGATGTTCGGCAAGACCGTGCAGCACATCGAGGGGGAGCGGTTCGAGCAGGCCCTCGACGAGCTCAAGGAGCGCAAGGGCGTCACCGGTGACCTCGATCTCGACGCGGCCGACCTGGAGGAGCTGGTCGGGGCCTACAAGGAGATCGTCCGCGAGCATACCGACGGCGACTTCCCGCAGGACCCGCGCGAGCAGCTCGACCCAGGCGATCACCGCGGTGTTCTCGTCGTGGAACTCCGAGCGGGCGGTGCTCTACCGGCGCCAGGAGCGGATCCCGAACGAGCTGGGCACGGCGGTGAACGTGGTGGCGATGGTGTTCGGCAACACGGGCCCGGACTCCGGGACCGGGGTGTGCTTCACCCGGGACCCCGCCACGGGGGCGCAGGGCGTGTACGGGGACTACCTGCAGAACGCCCAGGGTGAGGACGTGGTGGCGGGGATCCGCAACACGGTGCCGCTGGCCCAGCTGGAGGAGATCGACAAGGTCCTCCTACGAGGAGCTGCTGCGGATCATGGCGGTGCTGGAGGGGCACTACCGGGACCTGTGTGACATCGAGTTCACCATCGAGCGCGGCACGCTGTGGATGCTGCAGACCCGGGTCGGGAAGCGGACCGCGGCGGCGGCGTTCCGGATCGCCACCCAGCTGGTGGACGAGGAGCCTGATCGATGCCGACGAGGCGGTGCGGCGGGTGTCCGGGGCGCAGCTGGTGCAGCTGATGTTCCCGCGGTTCGACACCGACGACGGATCGGGCGGGAAGAAGCTGACCGCTGCTCGGGCGCGGGATGTCGGCTTCGCCGGGTGCGGCGGTCGGCAAGGCGGTGTTCGACTCCTACACGGCGGTGAAGTGGTCCGCGGTCGGGGGAGAAGGTCATCCTGGTGCGGCGGGAGACCAACCCGGACGACCTGGACGGGATGATCGCCGCGGAGGGCATCCTGACCAGCCGGGGCGGCAAGACCAGCCACGCCGCGGTCGTCGCCCGCGGGATGGGCAAGACCTGCGTGTGCGGCGCGGAGGAGCTCGACGTCGACACGAAGCGCCGCCGGTTGACCGCGCCGGACGGCACGGTCGATCGACGAGGGCGACGTGATCTCGGTCGACGGGTCGAGCGGGCTGGTCTACGCCGGTGAGGTGCCGGTGGTGGCGTCGCCGGTGGTCGAGTACTTCGAGGGCACCCTCGACCCCGAGAGCGCCGAGGTCGGACGACCTGGTGCGGGCGGTGCACCGGATCATGTCCCGGGCCGACGAGGTGCGGCGGCTGCGGGTGCGGGCGAACGCGGACACGGTGGAGGACGCCGAGCGGGCGCGGCGGTTCGGCGCCGAGGGGATCGGGCTGTGCCGCACGGAGCACATGTTCCTGGGCGAGCGGCGCCGGCACGTGGAGCGGTTGATCCTGGCGGAGGACGACGAGGCAGCGCGAGCAGGCGCTGGAGGCGCTGCTGCCGTTGCAGCGGTGGGACTTCCTGCAGATCTTCACCGCGATGGACGGGTTGCCGACCACGATCCGGCTGCTGGACCCGCCGCTGCACGAGTTCCTGCCGGACATCACCGAGCTGTCGGTGCGGGTGGCGCTGGCCGAGGCGCGCGGGGAGAAGAACGAGAACGACCTGCGGCTGATGCAGGCCGTGCACTCGTTGCACGAGCAGAACCCGATGCTCGGCCTGCGCGGGGTCCGGTTGGGGCTGGTCGTGCCGGGTCTGTTCGACCTGCAGGTGCGGGCGATCGCGGAGGCCACCGCCCAGCTGATCAAGCTGGGTAAGGATCCCGCGGCCGGAGATCATGATCCCGCTCGTCGGGTCGGTCCAGGAGCTGGAGATCATCCGCACGGATGCCGTCAAGGTCCTCGTCGAGGTGGCCGAGCGGACCGGCGTGCCGCTGCGCCGGCGCTGTTCGGGACGATGATCGAGCTGCCGCGTGCGGCGCTGACGGCCGGGCAGATCGCCGAGGCCGCGGAGTTCTTCTCCTTCGGCACCAACGACCTCACCCAGACGACGTGGGGGTTCTCCCGCGACGACGTGGAGGCCGCGTTCTTCTCCACCTACCTGGAGATGGGCATCTTCGGGGTCTCGCCCTTCGAGACCCTCGACGTCGAGGGCGTCGGCGAGCTGGTCCGGCTCGGCACCGAACGCGGGCCGGGCCACCCGGCCCGACCTGAAGGTCGGGGTGTGCGGCGAACACGGCGGCGACCCCGACTCCGTGCACTTCTTCCACAAGGTCGGCCTGGACTACGTGTCGTGTCGCCGTTCCGCATACCCGTCGCCCGGCTGGAGGCCGGCCGGGTGGCCCTCGAAGGCGGGGCGGGGGCGGACAGCCGCTGACCCGGACGGGCGGCGCGACTGACCGGCGAGGACGGGCTTGACGGGTCTACTGTCCGCTGGGCGGCGGACACGCGCGGAATACTCGGCCGGGGGCATATTGTTGAGCGTGCAACCACAACCGGAAGGTGGAAGCATGACGACACCGACGATCGACGTCCGGCGCGCGGCAGACCGCTTCGCTACGCGCATCCCGTGGCTGGACTCGCACCACTCGTTCTCGTTCGGCGGCCACTACGACCCCGCCAACACCCACCACGGGCTGCTGCTGGTCAACAACGACGACATCGTCGCGCCGGGCACCGGGTTCGAGACGCACCCGCACCGCGACATGGAGATCGTCACCTGGGTGCTGCGCGGGTCGCTGGTGCACCAGGACTCCACCGGGCACGCGGGCGTGATCTACCCGGGCCTGGCGCAGCGGATGAGCGCCGGCACCGGGATCCTGCACTCCGAGAAGAACGATGCGTGGCGGCTCCAGGGCGAGCAGCACACCGACCCCGTGCACTTCGTGCAGATGTGGGTGGTGCCCGACGAGGACGGCATCGAGCCCGGCTACGCCCAGCACGAGATCGACGCCGAGCTCCTGTCGGGTGCGCTCGTGCCGGTCGCCTCGGGGATGCCCCAGTACGGCGACAGCGCGATCCGCATCGCGAACCGCTACGCCACGCTGCACGCCGCGCGGCTGGAGCCCGGGCAGTCGGTGACGTTGCCCGACGCGCCCTACCTGCACCTGTTCGTCGCCCGCGGCGACGTGACCCTGGAGGGCGCGGGCACGCTGGCGCAGGGCGACGCGGTGCGGTTCACCGCGACGGGCAGCCAGCGGCTGACTGCGTCAGCGCCGGCCGAGATCCTGGTGTGGGAGATGCACGCGTCCATCGCGGCCGCGTGAGAGAGGAAGCGCGACGATGACAACCGAAGAGGACGCCTACACCCGCGCGGACAAGGCGTCGCTCATCACCGAGGAGCAGCGGCAGGCCTACACGGCTGTGCGCGACCGGATCCGGGCCGAGTACCTCTTCTCCCGGGAGCACCGGCCGCCGACCACCGGGCGCGGCGTCCATCACGTCGCGCTGATCTCCCGGGACGTCGAGACGACGGTCGAGTGGTACCAGAACGTCGCAGGCTTCCCGGTGACGGTGCTGTTCGAAAACCGCGACCTCGCCGGGTCGACGCACTTCTTCTTCGACGTCGGCAACGGCAACTGCCTGGCCTTCTTCGACCTGCCCGGCGTCGAACCCGGCCCGTACGCAGAGGTGCTGGGCGGGCTGCACCACCTCGCGATCTCGGTGCCCGAGGAGCAGTGGCACGAGATCCGGGGGCGGCTGGACGACCGGAAGATCCCGTACGCGATCCACTCCGGCTCGTCGATCTACACGACGGACCCGGACGGCGCGCGCATCGAGTTCCTGCACGACCCGCTCGGCGAGATGTACGGCAAGCCGACGACCTGACGCGTACGTACAGTCAGCGACGACGGTGTCGTCGTTCTGGTGGCAGCCCAGGCGG